>NZ_JBIRNE010000024.1:0-71099 GCF_044331465.1 Streptomyces sp. NPDC017225
GGACCTCGACAATCCTCATTCTTGCTGGTCAGAGGCACTTTCTGCTTTCCTGACCACCTGCCGGACAGCCCGCTTCATGAAAGCGCGAGGCTAGGCGCCGACTCATTCCCTTCACGTACGTGGGCGGTGCCTATCGCTTCACCGCGGAACACGTCGGGGAAATCGTGCGGCTGCACGAGGAAATTCCTTCACGTCCCCGGCAGCGCCCGGTGCCGCCGGCCTCCCTACCCGTCCCCGTGCCCGTTGCCCGCGAGCCCGGCGCCGCCTCGTCTGGACCCGTGTTCACCGCACGGCCACCGCGTCGGCTGCTCAAGACCCAGTCCCAGTACGACATCACCGCCTAGACAGCCCCAGCGAGAGAAGGGAGGGAACACTTGGGGTACGCGGAGAAGCGCGCCACCTACTGGCGGGGCCGCTACAAGCTCGCCGACGGAAAGTACGGAACCGTCTCCGACCCGACGGGCGACGTGGTCAAATTCGCCACCAAGCGGGAGGCCAAGCAGGCAGCCGACGCCGAGGAGGTCGCCGTCCGCCGCGGAGAGTGGCGGGACCCCGCAGCCGGCCAGGAGACCTTCGGCGAGTACGCCAGCCGCTGGTACGCAGACCAGGACCTCGCCGCGTCCACCATGCAGAACTACCGGCGCCACATCGAGGAGCACCTCCTCCCCACCTTCGCGGGCAAGTCCCTCTCTGGCATCCTCCGCTCCGACGTGGAGCGCTGGGAGAAGGCGGAGAAGGCCGTGTACGCGGCCTCCAGCGTGAAGACCTGGCGCTCCACCCTGCACCTCATCCTCGAGGACGCGATCGACGAGGGCCTGATCACGTCCAACCCAGCCGCCCGGCGGCGCGGGCGTGGCAAGCGCGCAGGTCGCTCCCGCGACCGCGGCCCCGAGAAGGTCATCACCGACCCGCTCGGTGCTCTGCTGCTCGCCGAGCGGGCGGCCTTGCTCTCCGGCCGGGACGACGAGTTCGTGGCGGTGATCCTCAAGACGTACACCGGCATGCGGTGGGGCGAGATCGTCGGCTTGGAGACGGAGTTCGCCCGTCCCGGAGTCGTCCGCGTCGAGTGGCAGCTGTACGAACTCGACTCCGGCGAGCTGGTGCGCGTGCCGCCGAAGGACGACAGCTACCGCACCATCGACGCCACGGACTGGCTGTCCGCCCTCGTCGCCGACCACATCGCCCGTACGAAGCCGACCCCGTGCCCCTGCCACGGCAAGATCTACGTCTTCCGAGGCCAGGGCGCCGCCCGTACCGCTGGACACGGCGGCGCGAAGCTTGTCGACGTCGCCCGCCGCGCCGGAGTCTCCACCGGCACCGTCTCCAACGTGCTCAACCACCCCGAGCGCGTACGGGAGGAGACGCGCGTCCGCGTCGAACTCGCCGTCGCCGAGCTCGGCTTCGTACGCAACGCGGCCCCCTCCCAAGAGGCCGCCCACTGGCGCCGCAATGGCTTCGCCACCTGGCCCTTCCAGCCGGCTGCCACCGGCTGGTACCCGAAGAAGGCTCCCCAGGAGCCGCGTCCCGTCCCACTCCTGGGCGAGCCCTGGCCGGGCGTCCCCGCCCGTGGTCGTGGCGCGAGTCAGCGGGCCGACGCCTGCTGGCTCCCCGTCGCCAAGGGCCTCACCCCGCACGGCCTGCGTCACTCCCACCGCACCGTCATGGAGGACCTCGGCACGGAGAAGGTCCTCATGGACGAGCGCATGGGCTACCTCGACGGCTCCGTCTCGGCCCGCTACGCACACGTGACCCCGGGGATGCGTCGCCGCCGCCTTGCCGGCCTGACCGAGCAGTGGGAAGCGGCCCTGGCCGCCCGCCGGGCTATGTGTCCTCGCTCGCCGGTGCGCGTGCTGGACCGCCTCCTCACAGCTGCCTGACGCCCGCACCGTCTAGACGGAGAACAGGTCGTCCTGGACGAAGTCGACGACGTTCCGCTGGGGGTAGAAGAGCCCCAGCAGCATGAACGTGCGTGGATGCGCCGCGATGTTGCCGACGAAGCAGTGGACCGCCCGATCAGGGGTGACCATGCGCTCGAACCACCGCTCGCGCAGCTTGTCCAGGACAGCCTGCTCGCCGTAGGTGCGCCGGAACCTCCGGTAGGACTCGCCGGCCTCCCAATCCTTTAACCCCATGTCGTGCCCCGTGCAGGCGTCGTCCGCGCAGCGGAAGCGATAGCGGAACTCGAGCGGCACCCACTCTAAGCGCCGCAGGTCCTGGTCGAACAGGTCCAGCTGGTCCGCGAGGGCGGCCTTCCCGGCGGGCCAGGGCTCCGCCTCCGTCAGCCGGAAGTCGGTGATCTCCGCCGGCCGGAAGATGCCGAGCGAGGTCCCGTTGGTCTCCTGGTCGCGCTTGATGGCGCAGAGCGACTGTGCGACGAGCGGCTCGACGTACGAGTACCGCTGCTTCCAGCCGTCAGAAGTCGGAACCTGCTCGATGACCTCCAGCGTGTCGAGATCGGGTCGCAGGCTCTCGGGACGCCTGTCCCTGTGGTGCGGGCGGACGTTGACCTCGACGATCGAATACTTCGCGAACTGCGCGCCCTGCTCCAGCAGCCGGAACGGGATCGGGAAGAGCCGCACATGTTGCGGGCGTCCCTGGTCCAGCCGGATCCCGGCCACACAGCTCGTCTCCCGATACTTCGACGACAGTTCCGGATACGTCTTGACCGTGATCATGATCCTGGCACGCTGCCGGTCGTCGGCCATGCTGTCCCCCCTTCCACTGAATCGCCCCGGTTCAGATGGGAAGACAGCAGCCCTCGCCGGTCAAGACCGGCGACACGAGGGATCGCCCGGATCAGGCCAGCGGGCGCACGTCCACAGAGGCCCGCTTGCGGACCGTGTCCAGGACGACCTTGCGGTGGCAACGCTCCTCGTCCTTCTCGAAGCACAGCACAGCGACACGGGACTGTGTGGCGTGCTCAGCCAGGCGATCGAGATCCGTCTGAGCCTCGTCCGACCGCAGCACGCTGCGGAACCGGGCTCGTCCCACGCTGACGCGGCCGTCCCAGAACGGGGCTCGGTTCTCCTTGGGGTTCCCCAGCGCGCGCAGGTGGGTGTACTCGATGCCGGCCCCGGCGAGCGCCTGCCCCAGGCGGGTCTTGCTGAAGCCGGGCTTGCGGCTGATCGGGGTGAGGCGGACGTCGGCCACCACCTGGATGTCGCAGTCCAGCAGGGATGAGACGAACGAATCGATGTCGCGCCCCTCGTACCCAGCGGACCAGAGCCCCGGCGCCGGCTTCGCCTGCCGGAAGAGCTCCTCCAACGGCACATTCAGCGCTTCCGCGATGTCGCCCACCGTGAAGAAACTCGGCTGGATTGCTCCCTCGCTCTCCAGCCGCCTCAGCGTGCTCGTGCCGACTCCCGCCTCCTTGGCGAGAAGCTCCACGGACCATCCGCGCTCCTCGCGCAGCGATCGGATCCGCCGTGCGAGTGCTCGGGACCGGAAGGCGTGGTCTGAGCTGTTCGCGGTGAGTCGAGCGGCCATGGGCGTGATCCTAACGGGGTGCGAACCATGTCGTCTTGCCGTCCTGAGTACGAGGTACGTATCCGGTCGATGAGCGGTGGCGATTCACGAACGCACAGGAGGGCCGGACTTCACGGCCGCGCCACCCACTCCCCACCGTGCACCCGCCTGGGAGACCCCGACCAAGATCGTCTCCCAGGTTTCTCCCAAACGATCTACAAAGCCAGTCAGGGGCCTGATTCGATCTCTCGAATCAGGCCCCTGACCTGGTACTTCACTGTCGGGGTGGCGGGATTTGAACCCACGACCTCTTCGTCCCGAACGAAGCGCGCTACCAAGCTGCGCCACACCCCGATTGTCGCTGCTCGTCGCGGCGACGTCGTTTACTTTAGCCCACCGGCGGCCGGAGGTGAAATCCGGTTTACCAGCGGCGGCGGAGCGGGTTCGGGCGGATGTGGTCCAGGGCCACGAGGAGGGCGCCGAGGGCGTAGAGGGAGAGGCCGAGGAGGAGGGAGTTGCCGAGGACGCCCTTGTAACCATGCTGGTCGACGTCGAGGAAGGGGTAGAGGTAGCGGTCCTGGGTGCCGGGGAGGAGGAGCTCGCCGCGGGCCAGGGAGAGGGCCAGGTAGGCCAGGGGGTAGAGGAGCCATGCGGTGGCCTGGCGCAGGTGCAGGCGGCCGGGGGTGGTGAGCAGGAGCCAGTCCAGGGCCGCGGCGACAGGGACGGCCGTGTTCAGGAGGTGGGCCGCGACCGAGTGCCAGCCCGTGCCCGTACCGGTGCCCTCCGCCAGGGCGAAGGGGCTCGCCGCGTTGGCCAGGAGCAGGTGGTGGACGAGGCCGGCGGCGGCGACGTAGAGGAGGGCCGCTCCCGTGAGGGCGCCCGGCAGGGGGCGGCGGGCGGACCAGGCGCGGCGGGCGGAGGCGAGCAGGACCAGCGCCAGCAGGATGCTGCTCTGGGTGGTGAAGTGGCTCAGGGTTCTGGTGGGCGGGCCTCCGAGGAGGAGTTCGACGGTCACGCCCGTCAGCGCCAGCAGTGCGGTCAGGGCGCGGAATCCGGCGGCGAGCGGGCGGCGTACGGGAGGCAGGACGGCCGTCGCCGGGACGGGGGAGGGCAGCAGTCTGGGCGGACCCGGGACTGCGGGGAGGTCCGGGATGTCCCTGGGTATCGGGGCTGTCATGGCCTCACGCTAGGCAGACCGGACATCGCGGGCGATATGGGTGCGCCGTGTGGGTTACCCCGGCCCCGGTCACGACCCTCGGTCCCGGCCCCCGGTCCCGGTCCGGGGTGGGCCCTGCCCGTCCGTCGATTCCGTGCTCTCGCCGGTCAGCGCTCCCGTCCCACCAGCGTCAGCAGCGTCGCCTCCGGCGGGCAGGCGAAACGTACCGGCGTGTACCTGTTCGTACCGCAGCCCGCCGACACGTGGAGGTAGGCCGTACGGCCCTCGGCCGTGTGCGTGGACAGGCCCTTCACGCGCTCCGTGTCCAGGTCGCAGTTGGTGACCAGGGCGCCGTAGAAGGGGATGCACAGCTGGCCGCCGTGCGTGTGGCCGGCGAGGACCAGGGGGTAGCCGTCCGCCGTGTAGGAGTCGAGGACGCGCAGGTACGGCGCGTGGACCACGCCCATCGAGAAGTCCGCCGTGCCCGACGGGCCGCCCGCCACCTCCGCGTACCGGTCCCGCTTGATGTGCGGGTCGTCCAGTCCCGTCAGCTCGACGGACACACCCTCGACCTTGAGAGTGCCGCGTGTGTTCGTGAGGTTCTGCCAGCCGGCCGCGTCGAAGCCGTCGCGCAGCTCCTCCCACGGGTTGTGGACAGCGCCCTCGGCCGGCGTGTTGCCGTTCAGGCCGTGGCGGCCCTGGGCCTTCTCGATCAGGTAACGGGCGGGGTTGCGCAGCTTCGGGCCGTAGTAGTCGTTGGAGCCGAAGACGTAGGCGCCCGGGAACTCCATCAGGGGCCCCAGGGAGTCCAGTACCTCCGGGACGCCCTCCGGGTCGGACAGGTTGTCGCCGGTGTTGATCACGAAGTCGGGGCGCAGCCCGGCCAGCGAGCGCAGCCAGCGCTGCTTCTTGCGCTGGCCGCCGACCATGTGGATGTCGGAGACCTGCAGCACGCGCAGCGGGCGCATACCGGAGGGCAGAACGGGGATCGTCACCCGTCGGAGGCGGAACGAGCGGGCCTCGAAGCCCGCCGCGTAGACCAGACCGGCGGCGCCAACCGCCGTGATTCCCAGGGGTACTCCGTATCGCGCGCGCATAAGTCCATCGTGTCAGAAGCGGTGGCGGGAGCCGACCGCACGGGGGACTCACGGCGGACTCACGGCGGACTCGCGGGGGCCGACGGGGGATCGGCGGGGGCCACGCCAGGGGGCGTGTAAATCGGCAGGCGTTCTTCCTCCCGCACCTGCGACAATCAGCCCCATGACCACGCTCAAGTCGAAGCTGCACGACGACCTCAACGCCGCGATCAAGGAGCGTGACGAGCTCCGCTCCTCCACGCTCCGGCTGACGCTTTCCGCGATCACCAAGGAAGAGGTCGCGGGGAAGGAGAAGCGGGAGCTCTCCGACGACGAGGTGCAGAAGGTGATCACCCGCGAGGCGAAGAAGCGCCGTGAGGCGGCGGAGGCCTTCGCGCAGGGCGGCCGTCCGGAGCAGGCCGAGCGGGAGAAGGCGGAAGGTGTCGTGCTCGCGGCCTACCTGCCCCAGCAGCTGTCCGACGACGAGCTGGACGCGATCGTCGCCCAGGCGGTGGAGGAGGCCCGGGCCGCCGGTGCCGAGGGGCCGCGTGCCATGGGTGCCGTGATGAAGATCGTGAACCCGAAGGTGGCCGGGCAGGCGGAGGGCGGCCGGGTGGCGGCCGCGGTGAAGAGGCTGCTGGCGGGCTGACCCGGGTATCGGGCTCGGACAACGGGCGGACGGTCCCTTCCCCCATGTCGGGGAAGGGACCGTCCGTCGTTCGCGCGCTGTCCCGGCCGGGTCCGGCCGGGACGCGGTGAAGGGTCAGCGACTGTCCCCGCCGGGTCCGGCCGGAACAGGGTGTCGGGTCAGCGGCGTCCCCCGGGACCGTTGCCCGGGCCCTGGATGAAGCCCTCCGGGATGGTGAAGTCCGGGTTGGGCTCGGTTCCTCCGTTGCCGCCACCGCCGTTGTTTCCGTCGCCGATCAGTCCGCCGACGGCACCGGCGTCGCCGTTGTCCTCGTCACCGTTGCCGCCGTCGTCCCGGTCGCCCTCGTCGTCGCCCCGGCCCTTGTCCTTGTCCTTGTCCTTGTCGCCTTCCGGGATGTCGACGAGGTTGAAGGACGGAGAGTCCTTGCCCGCCAGGGCGCCGGTCATGGCTTCCTTCCAGATGGGGCCCGGAACCGCGCCACCGAAGACGAGCGCGTGGGTGACGCCGCCGATCGAGATGTTCTTCATCTCGACCTGCTGGGAGGCGCTGCCGACCCAGACGGAGCCCGACAGGTTCGGCGTGTAGCCGACGAACCAGGCGTTCTTGCGCTCGTCGGTCGTACCCGTCTTACCGGCGTTGTCGCGGTCGGTCAGGCCGGCCTCCTTACCGGTACCGGAGTCGACCACGCCGCGCAGCAGAGTGTTCACGGTGTCCGCGGTCTTCTCGCTCATGGCCCGCGAGCACGTCGACTTCGGCACCTCGAGCGTCTGCTGCTTGTTGCCGACCTTCTGGGTGATCGACTCGATCGCGACCGGCGTGCAGTACATGCCGCGCGAGGCGAAGGTCGCGTACGCGCTCGCCATCGTCAGGGGGGACAGACCGACCGAACCGAGGGCGAGGGCCGAGGGGTTCTGCGGCAGCTTGTCGCCGTTGCCCTGCAGGACGTGCAGCTTGTCCGCCATGTTGGCCACCGGGCACAGGCCGATGTCGGAGAGCATCTGCACGAAGTACGTGTTGACCGACAGGGCCATCGCGTCCTTCAGACGGTACGGGCCGACCTCCGTCTCGTTCTCGTTCTCGACGCGGTAGTTGTTGTCGTTGATCCAGGGCTTGCCGCAGGTCTGGACGGGGCTCGGGTAGTCCATGTCGTACGGCGACGAGTACTCCTTCGTCGCCGGCACGCCCTCCTCCAGCGCCGCGGCGGCGAGGAAGGGCTTGAAGGTCGAACCCGTCGGGAAGCCGAAGTTGGAGCCGCCGTGGGCCGCGTCGACCGAGTAGTTGATCTCCGTCTCGTTCTTGCCGTAGCCGTACGGCTTCGTCTGGCCCATGGCGACGATCTTGCCGGTGCCCGGCTCGACCAGCGTGGTCGCCGCGGACACCGAGTCCGACTGGTAGACGTGGTTCTTCAGGGAGGCCTGCACCGACTCCTGGGCCTGCGGGTCGAGAGTCGTGCGGATGGTCAGGCCACCCTGGTTCCAGATCTTGGACCGGGCCTCGCGGGTCTTGCCGAAGACCGGGTCGCTGAGGAACACCTCGCGTACGTAGTCGCAGAAGAAGCTCGAGTTCTTCACGGCCGTGATGCAGCCGTTCTTGGGCCGGCTGACCTTCAGCCCGAGCGGTGCCTTCTGGGCCTTGTCGGCCTCCGCCCGGGAGATGTCGCCGACCTGGGCCATGCGCTGCAGCACGGTGTTGCGCCGCTTGGTGGCCTCCGCCTCGTCGTTGACCGGGTCGTACCGGCTGGGCGACTGGACGATGCCGGCCAGGAGGGCGGACTCCTGGATGTTGAGGTCCTTGGCGGACTTGGAGAAGTAACGCTGGGCGGCCGCCTCGACGCCGTAGGCCTGCTGACCGAAGAAGGTGATGTTCAGGTAGTTCTCGAGGATCTTCTTCTTGCCCAGCTCCTCCTCGACCTGGATCGCGAGCTTCAGCTCGCGGATCTTGCGGCCGATGGTCTGCTGGGTGGCCTGGGCGACCTTCGTCGGGTCGTCGCCCGCCTCCTCCACGAAGACGTTCTTGACGTACTGCTGGGTGAGCGTGGACGCGCCCTCGGAGACCTCGCCGCTGCGCGCGTTCTTGTTGAGCGCGCGCAGGACGCCCTTCAGGTCGACCGCGCCGTGCTCGTAGAAGCGCGAGTCCTCGATCGCGACGATCGCCTTCTGCAGGTACGGCGAGATGTCCTTCAGGTCGACCACCGTGCGGTCGCGCGAGTACACGGTGGCGATGGTGCCGCCGTCGGCGTCGAGGATGGAGGTGCGCTGGCTCAGCGGGGGAGTCTTCAGGTTGGCCGGGAGCGCGTCGAAGCTCTCCACCGACCCCTTGGCCGCCAGACCCAGCGCGCCTACGGCGGGCAACGCGATGCCGGCCAGCACTGCTCCGGCGAGGACACTGACACCGAGGAACTTGGCGGCCTGCTGAGTTGGCGACAGACCACCGCCCGAGCGCTTCTTTGGCATGGAGGCAGCCTACGTTCTCATTCGCCGGACACGCGTATATGCCTTGGCCTAAGCTGCACTCAACTGTCACAGCAGCGCGGCTACGTATCAATACGTCCGGTGACCCCGAATCGTTCCGGATCCGCTCGACTTTTTTCTGAGGGGCCCCGCTGGGGGCGCGTTGGTGTGTACGGGCGCGTGCCGCGGCGTGTGGGATGCGTGTCCGAATCCGCCTTGTGTGTCAACTGGTGTCCGTTGTGGCGCAGCAGACATGACCCGAATGCCGGGATAATCACGCATGTCGCCAGCTCACTCCCCCGGGTGATCTGCCGCTTACCCATAGTCCGTTCGGGCCATTCAAGATTGGGCCCGAAGGGGGTGTTGCGCTGTGCCCACCTTCCGTAACGTCCTCAACTGGCGGCGGTGAATATGCCGCTGCCGCCGTGGGGGAGCCTCGATTCGGGAGAGGACGGCGCCGGTATGGGCTGGGTAACCGACTGGAGTGCGCAGGCCGCCTGCCGCACTACCGATCCGGACGAATTGTTCGTTCAGGGAGCAGCGCAGAACAGGGCCAAGGCGGTGTGCACCGGATGTCCGGTGCGTACCGAGTGCCTGGCCGACGCGCTCGACAACCGCGTCGAGTTCGGCGTGTGGGGAGGCATGACGGAGCGGGAACGCCGCGCACTGCTGCGCCGGCGGCCCACCGTGACCTCCTGGCGCCACCTGCTGGAGACGGCGCGGACGGAGTACGAGCGGGGGGTCGGCATCGTGCCCCTCGACGACGAAGAGCTCTACGAGAGCTACGTGGCGGCTGTGGGCTGAGCCGGCCGGGGCTCCCCCGGACGCTCGGGCTCGGACGGTCCCGTTCTCAGGGGCCTCGGTTCAGGGGCATCGGTTCGGGCGCCTTGGCTCGGACGCCCCGATGCGGACGACACAGTATGGGCGCCTCGGTATGGGCGCCGTGGCCGGGTCGCCGCAGTACGGACGCCGTAGTACGGACGCCACGGGACGGACGCCCCAATAGGGGTGCCACGGGACGGACGCCCCAGTACGGGCGCCGTGGCTGGGCGCAACGGTACGGATGCCTCGGTACGGACGTCTCGGCTGGATCAGGCCTCCGTCTCGGGCAGCTCCGGCCGGTCCGTCGCGAGACGGACGCCGATTTCCCGCAGCCCCGCGAGGTCGTGCACGTCGCCGGGCAATGCGGCCACTTCGGTGACCGCCACCTCGGGATGGCGCGCGGTGAAGCGGTCCCGCGTGCGCTGCTCGCGGGCGAGCATGTGCATCCGGTCCGCGTGCAGCCTCAGCAGGCCCGCGGTGAGCTGGTCGACGGATCGCTCCGGTATGTCGGGAGCCTCGGGAGAGGTGTCGGACTCGGGTTCGCGGTCGGGGTCGGTCCTGGGCTCGGCGGCGGACTCGGAAGAGTCTGAACTGCCGTACGTGTTGGGAGAGTTACGAACTCCAGCTTTCCCGCCGTCCTGATCCACAATGCGGGGATCCTCAAGATTTTCCGCGGCGGCGAGCGCCCGCTCGGCCGACAGCCCGTCGGCGCCGCTGCCGTGGACCCGGTTGAGCACCAGACCGGCCAGCGGCATGTCCTCGGCGGCCAGCCGCTCCACGAAGTAGGCGGCCTCGCGCAGTGCGTCCCGCTCCGGGGCCGCGACCACCAGGAACGCCGTCCCGGGCGCCTGGAGCAGCTTGTACGTCGCGTCCGCGCGCGTACGGAACCCGCCGAACATCGAGTCCATTGCGGCCACGAAGGTCTGCACGTCCTTCAGGAACTGCCCGCCCAGCACCTTCCCCAGTACGCCCGTCATCATCGACATGCCGACGTTCAGGAACTTCATGCCGGCCCGGCCGCCCACCTTCGCCGGGGCCAGCAGGACGCGGATCAGCTTGCCGTCCAGGAAGGAGCCGAGGCGCTTGGGGGCGTCCAGGAAGTCCAGCGCCGAGCGGGACGGCGGCGTGTCGACGACGATGAGGTCCCACTCGTCCCGGGCCCTCAGCTGCCCCAGCTTCTCCATCGCCATGTACTCCTGCGTGCCCGCGAAGCCCGCCGAGAGCGACTGGTAGAAGGGGTTGCCCAGGATCGCCGCCGCCCGCTCGGGATCCGCGTGCGCCTCGACGATCTCGTCGAAGGTGCGCTTCATGTCGAGCATCATGGCGTGCAGCTCACCGCCTGCCGCGTCGTCGACGCCCTTCACCCGGCGCGGGGTGTTGTCGAGCGAGTCGATGCCCATGGACTGGGCCAGCCGCCGGGCCGGGTCGATGGTGAGAACGACCACCTTGCGGCCGCGCTCGGCAGCGCGCAGACCCAGGGCCGCCGCGGTGGTCGTCTTGCCGACGCCGCCCGATCCGCAGCACACCACGATGCGGGTCTTCGGATCCTCCAGCAGCGGATCGACGTCCAGCACGCGCGTGTGGGAGAGGCGGCGCGCGCCCTCCTGGTGCCGGGCGGCCGGGTCCGGACTCATGCGATCCCCTGCTTCCGCAGCTCGGTGGCCAGTTCGTACAGGCCCGCCAGGTCCATGCCCTCGGCGAGCAGCGGGAGTTCGTGCAGCGGCAGGCCCAGACCGGTCAGAGCGGCCCGCTGCTCCTGCTCCAGCGCGTACCGCTCGGCGTACTCCTCGGCCTGCGCGAGCAGCGGGTCCACCAGCCGCTCGGCGTGCCCGCCCCGCCGCGCCCCGCCGAGCCCGGCCCCGGAAAGGGAACGGGCGAGTGCCGTACGCGGTGTGCTCCGTACGAGTTCCAGGCCGGCCGCGTCCAGTACCTCGGGCCGGACCATGTTGACCATGACCCGCCCCACCGGGAGCCGCGCCGCCCGCAGCTCGGCGATGCCGTCCGCGGTCTCCTGGACCGGCATCTCCTCCAGGAGCGTCACCAGGTGCACGGCGGTCTCCCGCGACTTCAGCACCCGCATCACGGCCTGTGCCTGATTGTGTATCGGGCCGACCTTCGCGAGACCGGCCACCTCGTCGTTGACATTGAGGAAGCGCGTGATCCGCCCGGTCGGCGGGGCGTCCATGACGACGTAGTCGTAGGTGAACCGCCCGCTCTTGTCCTTGCGCCGCACCGCCTCGCACGCCTTGCCGGTCAGCAGGACGTCCCTGACGCCGGGCGCGATGGTGGTCGCGAAGTCGATCGCGCCGAGCTTCTTCAGGGCCCGTCCGGCGCTGCCCAGCTTGTAGAACATCTGGAGGTAGTCCAGAAGGGCCAGTTCGGGGTCGATGGCCAGGGCGTACACCTCCCCGCCCCCGGGAGCGACGGCGATCTTCCGCTCCTCATAAGGCAGCGCTTCGGTTTCGAAGAGCTGCGCGATGCCCTGGCGACCCTCGACCTCGACGAGAAGCGCGCGCTTCCCCTCGGTGGCCAGGGCCAGCGCGAGGGCCGCGGCCACCGTGGTCTTGCCGGTTCCGCCCTTGCCGCTGACGACCTGGAGCCTGCTCACGTATTCGAGCGTAACCAGTCCGCGCGCCGAGTACGCCCGGGGCTGTGGACAACCTCGCCGCGGTCGGCCCGCCGAGGCGTCCCGGGCAACGGCTAGAGTCGGCCACATGACCAAGTGGGAATACGCAACCGTGCCGCTGCTCGTCCATGCCACGAAGCAGATTCTGGACACCTGGGGCGAGGACGGCTGGGAGCTCGTCCAGGTCGTACCCGGGCCGAACAACCCCGAGCAGCTCGTGGCCTACCTGAAGCGGGAGAAGCAGGCGTGAGCGCCGTGGAGGCGAAACTGGCCGAGCTCGGCCTGACGCTGCCCGAGGTGGTTCCGCCGCTGGCCGCGTACCAGCCGGCCGTGCGGTCCGGCCCGTACGTGTACACCTCCGGCCAGCTGCCGATGCTGGACGGGAAGCTTCCGGTGACCGGCAAGGTGGGCGCCGAGGTCACGCCGGACGAGGCCAGGGAACTGGCGCGCACCTGCGCGCTGAACGCCCTGGCCGCCGTGAAGTCCGTCGCCGGTGACCTCGACCGCATCGCGCGCGTGGTGAAGGTCGTCGGCTTCGTCGCGTCCGCGTCCGACTTCACCGGCCAGCCGGCCGTGATCAACGGCGCCAGCGAGCTGCTCGGCGAGGTGCTCGGCGACAAGGGCGTCCACGCCCGCAGCGCGGTCGGCGTGGCGGTACTGCCGCTGGACGCGCCGGTGGAGGTCGAGGTCCAGGTGGAGCTCGTCCAGGCGTAGGGACGGTGCGGGGCGGGCGTTGCCGGGCCGGCAACAAACCTCGCCCTCGCGGCCTTGCCCCCGCAGGATCGGGTTCGGCGCCTCGTACGGGGCGGGAAGCGGTCGTTGTCGCCGGTCCCGGTCCCGGTCCGTCCGGGCGCCGGACCGACCGCGTGCCCCAGGAGGAGCCATGACCCAGCAGCCCCTGACCGAACAACGGACGACCGAGCGGTGGACGACCGAGCAGCGGCCCGTCCACCGACTGGTGCCCTCACCGGCCGGCCGGATCCACCTGGTGGAGCAGGGCAGCGGACCGCTGGTCCTGCTCGTCCACGGCTTCCCCGAGTCCTGGTACTCCTGGCGCCACCAGCTCCCCGCGCTGGCCGCCGCGGGCTTCCGCGCCGTCGCCGTCGACGTACGCGGCTACGGGCGCTCCTCCCGGCCCGACGCGGTGGAGGCGTACCGGATGCTCGACCTGGTGGCCGACAGCGTCGCCGTGGTGGCGGCCCTGGGTGAGCGGTCCGCGGTGATCGTCGGCCACGACTGGGGCGCGAACATCGCCGCGCACTCCGCGCTGCTGCGGCCCGACGTCTTCCGCGCGGTCGGCCTGCTGAGCGTGCCGTACACCCCGCCGGGCGGGCCGAAGCCCAGCGACGTGTTCGCCGGCATGAGCGACCCGGCCGGCCCGTTCGCGGGCCAGGAGTTCTACGTCTCCTACTTCCAGGAGCCCGGCCGGGCCGAGGCCGAGATCGAGCCCGACGTGCGCGGTTGGCTCGCGGGCCTCTACGCCGCCCTGTCCGGCGACACGATGCCGGCCCCGGACGCGCCCGACCCGCACTTCGTCGCCCCCGGCGGCAGGATGCGCGACCGGTTCCCGGACGGCCCGTTGCCGTCCTGGCTGACCGAGGAGGAGCTGGACGTCTACGCCGGGGAGTTCGAGCGCACCGGCCTGACCGGCGCCCTCAACCGCTACCGCAACATGGACCGCGACTGGGCCGACCTGGCCTCTCACCAGGGCGCCCCCATCACCCAGCCCTCGCTGTTCCTCGGTGGAAACCGGGACGCCTCCGCCACCTGGCTGTCCGACGCGATCGAGGCGTATCCGGCCACCCTGCCCGGCCTGACCGCCTCGCACCTCCTCGACGGCTGCGGCCACTGGCTCCAGCAGGAGCGCCCCGAGGAGACGAACCGGCTGCTCACCGAGTGGCTGGCCGCACTCCCCGGCTGACCGCCGTCACAGGCCCTGTACGGGGCCCGTACGGCCCTGCGGGCGGCCTCTCCGGGACGGCCCCCGCCTGACCTCGTCCGGCCCGGGGGCCACTCGAACATCCGCCCGTCACCGGATAGCCTCCGGCCATGGCGAACGGTCGGGCGAATGATCAGGTGGGTGGTCACGCGAATGGTCAGTGGTACCCCCGGGAGTGGCCGGATCGCATCCGCGCGCTGACGGCCGGGACCCTCACCCCGGTCACCCCGAAGCGTGCCGCCACCGTCATGCTCCTCAAGGACACCGGAAGCGGCACCGGTGACGGCACCCATGGTGGCGCCGGGGCCGGCGGGCCGGGCCCCGCCGTCCACATGCTGCGCCGCCGTGCCTCCATGGCGTTCGCCGGGGGCGCGTACGCCTATCCGGGTGGCGGTGTCGACCCGCGCGACGACGACCGTGACATCGGCTGGGCGGGCCCCGCGCGCGCGTGGTGGGCGGATCGGCTCGGCGTCGACGAGGCGGGCGCCCAGGCGATCGTCTGCGCGGCCGTACGCGAGACGTACGAGGAGGCGGGCGTCCTGCTCGCCGGGCCGACCGGCGACTCGGTGGTCGGTGACACGACGGGCGCGGACTGGGAGGCGGACCGGGCCGCCCTGGTCGAGCGTGAGCTGTCCTTCGCGGAGTTCCTGGACCGCCGGGGCCTCGTACTGCGCTCCGACCTGCTGGGCGCCTGGGCCCGCTGGATCACCCCGGAGTTCGAGTCCCGGCGCTACGACACGTGGTTCTTCGTGGCCGCCCTCCCAAAGGGGCAGCGCACCCGCAACGCCTCCACGGAGGCCGACCGCGCGGTGTGGATCACCCCCGCGGAGGCGGCGGCCGGGTACGACAGGGGCGAGCTGCTGATGATGCCGCCGACGATCGCGACCCTGCGCGGCCTCGCGGCGTGCGGTACGGCGGCCGAGGCGCTCGCGTCGGCTCCGGGCCGCGACATGACGCCGGTGCTGGCCCGGGCGCGGCTGGTGGGCGGCGAGATCGTGCTCTCCTGGCCGGGACACGACGAGTTCACCCGGCACGTGCCGACCAGCACGGCGCAGGCGCCGACGACCCCCTCCGACCCGACCGGGGGAGCCCCCGCATGACGGACGCAGCAGCACTGCCCGGACAGCCGCGCGGCGGCGTCCTGTCGGGCCCGGCCACCGCGCGCGCGGTGAACGTCCTCGCGCCCAACGCCTCCGCGATGACCCTGGACGGGACGAACACCTGGATCCTCGCCGAGCCGGACTCCGACCTGGCCGTCGTGGTCGACCCGGGCCCGCTGGACGACGCACACCTGCGGAACGTCGTCGACACGGCCGAGCGGGCGGGCAAGCGCGTCGCCCTCACTCTGCTGACGCACGGTCACCCGGACCACGCGGAGGGCGCCGCGCGCTTCGCCGAGCTGACGCGTACGAACGTACGGGCCCTTGACCCGGCGCTGCGGCTGGGCGACGAGGGGCTGGCCGCCGGTGACGTGATCGGGGTCGGCGGACTGGAGCTGAGGGTCGTACCGACCCCCGGGCACACGGCCGACTCCCTGTGCTTCCATCTCCCGGCGGACCAGGCGGTCCTGACGGGTGACACGGTCCTGGGCCGCGGTACGACGGTGGTGGCCCACCCCGACGGCCGTCTCGGCGACTACCTGGACTCCCTGCGCAGGCTCAGGTCGCTCACGGCGGACGACGGGGTGCGCACGGTGCTCCCGGGCCACGGTCCCGTCCTGGAGGACGCCCAGGGCGTCGTGGAGTACTACCTCGCCCACCGGGCCCATCGCCTCGCCCAGGTCGAGACGGCCGTGGAGGACGGTTACCGGACGCCGGGCGAGGTCGTCGCCCGCGTGTACGCGGACGTCGACCGCTCACTGTGGCCGGCGGCGGAACTGTCGGTGCGGGCACAGCTGGAGTACCTGGGCGAGCACGGCCTCATCCAGCTGCCCGACTAGGACTGCCTGGCCGGGGCGCCCGATCGGTTCGGTCCGGCCACTTCCGCTTCGGCCACTTCTGCTCCGGCCAGTTCGCCCCGGCCAGTTCTGCCCGGCCGGGGCGCCCGACCAGGTCTGCCCGATTGCCCGGCCGGGACTGCCCGGCCCGGGATGTCAGCGGGAGCGCTTGGCCAGCCGCTCCACGTCCAGCAGGATCACCGCGCGGGCCTCCAGGCGGAGCCAGCCGCGCTGGGCGAAGTCCGCCAGTGCCTTGTTGACCGTCTCGCGGGACGCGCCGACCAGCTGGGCCAGCTCCTCCTGCGTCAGGTCGTGCACGACGTGGATGCCCTCCTCGGACTGCACGCCGAAACGGCGGGACAGGTCCAGCAGGGCGCGGGCGACACGGCCGGGGACGTCCGAGAAGACGAGGTCGGACATGGCGTCGTTGGTCTTCCGCAGGCGGCGGGCGACCGCGCGCAGGAGCGCGGTGGCGACCTCCGGGCGGACGTTCAGCCAGGGCTGGAGATCGCCGTGGCCGAGGGCGAGCAGCTTGACCTCGGTCAGCGCGGTGCCGGTGGCCGTGCGCGGGCCCGGGTCGAAGAGCGACAGCTCGCCGATCAGCTCGCTGGGGCCGACGACGGCCAGCATGTTCTCGCGCCCGTCCGGGGACGTGCGGTGAAGCTTGACCTTGCCTTCGGTGACCACATAGAGGCGGTCTCCGGGGTCCCCCTCGTGGAACAGTGTGTCGCCGCGGGCGAGGGTCACCTCACTCATGGAGGCACGAAGCTCCGCGGATTGCTCGTCGTCGAGCGCCGCGAAGAGCGGGTTGCGCCGCAGAACGTCGTCCACGAGTTCTCTCCTTGTCGACCGGCTCAGAGGATCTTGTTCCCCCGGTGTACCAGGGGTCCGTGGTGCCCATTTTGCCGGACAGTCCAAACAGTGTGATCTGTCACAAGGATGCCGCACTGGTGTCCTGGGGTACGCGGCAGGGGTCCAATTGGACGCCGATCTTCGAGGTCCGGGGCAGATGTCGGTGTCGGGCCGTAGGCTGGCCGGGTGTCCAAATCGCCGGTGAGAGCACAGGCCGAGGGGGCTGCGCGGGTGGGTGTACGTCGCGATTCCGCTGTGGGCGAACAGGGCCCCGATGGCGGTAGGAAATCGGCGAAAGCGACAAAGAGGGCGGCGCCTGCCAAGAGGGTGACTGCGGAGAAGGGTGCCGTGAAGAAGAACGCCGAGAACGCTCCGGCATCTGTGAAGAAGACGGCGCCCGCGAAGAAGCAGGCATCGGCCAGGAAGGGGGCGGCGCCCGTCAAGAAGCAGGCGCCCGCCAAGAAGCCCGCCGTCGCTCCCAAGAAGGCCGCGGCCGCCGTCAAGGGCGTCGCCCCGGCGAAGACCGTCGCCCCGAAGACGCCGCGCGCCGAGTCGCGCACCGCGCTGGTCCGCCGCGCCCGCCGTATCAACCGCGAGCTCGCCGAGATCTATCCGTACGCGCACCCGGAGCTGGACTTCGAGAACCCCTTCCAGCTGGTCGTGGCCACGGTGCTGTCCGCCCAGACCACCGACCTGCGCGTCAACCAGACGACGCCCGCCCTCTTCGCCAAGTACCCCACCCCCGAGGACCTGGCCGCCGCCAACCCCGAGGAGGTCGAGGAGATCCTGCGACCGACCGGCTTCTTCCGGGCCAAGACCAAGTCGGTCATAGGGCTGTCCAAGGCCCTGGCGGAGGATTTCGGCGGTGAGGTCCCCGGGCGTCTCGAAGACCTCGTCAAACTGCCCGGCGTCGGCCGCAAGACCGCCTTCGTCGTCCTCGGCAACGCGTTCGGCCGGCCAGGCATCACCGTGGACACGCACTTCCAGCGCCTGGTGCGCCGGTGGCAGTGGACCGACGAGACCGACCCGGACAAGATCGAGGCCGCCGTCGGCGCGCTCTTCCCCAAGAGCGACTGGACGGACCTCTCCCACCACGTGATCTGGCACGGCCGCCGGATCTGCCACGCCCGCAAGCCGGCCTGCGGCGCCTGTCCCGTCGCCCCGCTCTGCCCGGCGTACGGCGAGGGCGAGACGGACCCGGAGAAGGCGAAGAAGCTGCTGAAGTACGAGAAGGGCGGGTTCCCCGGCCAGCGTCTGAATCCGCCGCAGGCGTATCTGGACGCGGGCGGGACCCCGGCGCCTCCGCTGGGGGCCGGGTGACGGAACGATCTCGGCGGCGTCGGGCGTTGGAATCGGCAGAACGGGGGTGGCGATGACACGGGCGAGCGACACACAGGGGCACACGCGGGGCGGGATCCTCAGCAAGGAGGGCCTGCCCGGCTGGCTGGACCCGGTGGTGCGGGCCGTCGAGACGGTGCGGCCCGGACAGCTGAGCCGCTTCCTGCCCCCGGAGGACGGCGCGGGGCGCCAGTCCGCCGTACTGATCCTGTTCGGCGACGGCAAGACCAACGCCAACGGTGACGGCGCCGACGAGGCAGGGAGCGGACCCGAACTGCTGCTCATGGAGCGGGCCGGCACCCTGCGCTCACACGCCGGTCAGCCGGCCTTCCCGGGCGGCGCCCTCGATCCGGAGGACGGCGATCCGCAGGGCGACGGGCCGCTGCGGGCCGCTCTGCGCGAGGCGGAGGAGGAGACCGGGCTCGACCCGGCCGGCGTGCAGCTCTTCGGCGTTCTGCCCAAGCTCTACATCCCGGTCAGCGGCTTCGTCGTCACCCCGGTACTGGCCTGGTGGCGCGAGCCCACCCCAGTGGGCGTCGTCGACCCGAACGAGACCGCGCGCGTCTTCACCGTCCCCGTGGCCGATCTCACGGACCCCGCCAACAGAGTGACCGCCGTCCACCCCAGGGGTCACCGAGGACCGGCGTTCCTGGTCGAATCGGCGCTTGTCTGGGGCTTCACCGCCGGCATCATCGACCGGTTGCTGCACTTCGCGGGCTGGGAGCGGCCCTGGGACAGGGATAAGCAGGTCCCGCTGGACTGGCGGTCATGACAGGGTGACCGGTGTGAGCGTAGGACGACAGGGCGGGGCCTGAATCAGTGAACGTGCTGGACATCCTGTTGCTGCTGGCCGCCGTCTGGTTCGCGATCGTCGGGTACCGCCAGGGCTTCGTCGTCGGCATCCTGTCGGTGACGGGTTTCCTCGGTGGCGGCCTCGTCGCCGTCTATCTGCTGCCGGTCGTCTGGGACGTCCTGACGGACAACGCGGAGGTGAGTACGACCGCCGCCGTCGTCGCGGTCGTCGTCGTCATCGTCTGCGCCTCCGTGGGCCAGGCCCTGACCACCCACCTCGGCAGCAAGCTCCGCCGGTACATCACCTGGTCCCCGGCCCGTGCCCTGGACGCCACCGGTGGCGCGCTGGTCAACGTCGTGGCGATGCTCCTGGTCGCCTGGCTGATCGGCGCGGCGCTGGCCGGCACCACGCTGCCGACCCTCGGCAAGGAGGTCCGCGGTTCCACGGTTCTGCAGGGCGTCTCCCGGGCGCTGCCCGCAGGGGCCGACACATGGTTCACGAACTTCTCCTCCATCCTCGCGAAGAACGGCTTCCCGCAGGTCTTCAGCCCCTTCTCCAGCGAGCAGATCCCGGTGGTCCAGGCGCCCGACCCGGCGCTGGCCGGCAGCCCGGTCGCGGCCCGTGCCAAGCGTTCCATCGTCAAGGTGATGGGCACCGCCACCGACTGCGACAAGGTCCTGGAGGGCACCGGCTTCGTCTTCGACGACCGCCGCGTCATGACCAACGCCCATGTCGTGGGCGGCGTCGACGAGCCCACCGTGCAGATAGGCGGCGAGGGCAGGCTGTACGACGCGACGGTCGTCCTCTACGACTGGCGGCGTGACATCGCCGTACTGGACGTGCCGGAACTGGAGGCGCCCGCGCTGCGGTTCGCCGAGGAGGACGCGAGCCGCCACGACGGGGCGATCGTCGCGGGCTTCCCGGAGAACGGGGCGTACGACGTCCGCGCCGCGCGCGTACGCGGGCGCATCACGGCCAACGGACCGGACATCTACCACCGCGACACCGTCCACCGCGACGTCTACTCGCTGTACGCGACGGTCCGTCAGGGCAACTCCGGCGGCCCGCTGCTCACTCCCGCGGGCGAGGTCTACGGCGTGGTGTTCGCCAAGTCCCTCGACGACGCCGAGACCGGCTACGCGCTCACCGCGGACGAGATCCGCGAGGACATCGCGAAGGGCCGCACCGCCAACCAGCAGGTGGACAGCGACAGCTGCGCGCTCTAGGAGGGGCCCTCGGAGCCGGGGGCCGCGCGATCGCGGTCGTCATCGCCATCGTCCGCGCGGTGCCCGGCTGCTGAGGCGCGTGCGCCGGTCGTACAGCGCCCGTTGCGCCCGTTGCGCCCGCGAGTCGTGGTCGCCTGCGCGGCGCTCAGCCGCGTGGATGGCGCAGGCGCACGGATACCCAGCGGGCCCGGCGGCGCAGGATGTGCGGGATGCCCACCCGTGGGTCCGCACCCGCCAGTTGCGGGGTGCCTCCTCGTCGGTGGGTGCTTACGCCGCTCGTGGAGCGGCCGTCGCGTGCTACGTCACTGTAGTCGTGCGTCCAGCCCATACCCGGACGTGTGCCCCCGCCCCAAGGTCGGTAACCGTTATCCCGGCGCCCAATTGGCCTATGCGTCGGGCAAGTGGCCGTTCGTAGGACAAGCGTTCTGATCCGGATACCGGGCGCGTTCGTCAGGTCACCGTCCGGTCACCGATCGGGCTCGGGATCCTTCAGCCAGTTGATCAGCTCGGTCGAGAAAGCGACCGGGTCCTCCTCGTGCGGGAAGTGCCCGAGGCCGTCGAACAGCCGCCAACGGTACGGGGCTTCGACGTACTGCCCCGACCCCGCCGCGCTCCGTGTCCGCATCACCGGGTCCAGCGAACCGTGCAGATGCAGGGTCGGCACGCGCACCGGCCGCTTCATGCGGCGGTAGAACTGGATGCCGTCGGGGCGGGCGAGGGAACGCACCATCCAGCGGTACGGCTCGACCGAGCAGTGCGCCGTGGAGGGGATGCACATGGCCCGGCGGTAGGCGTCCACGGCCTCGTCGTCGAGGGGGCGCGGTCCCGCCCATTCGTGCATCAGCCGGCCGACCAGCGCGCCGTCGTCCGCGGTCAGTTGACGCTCGGGGATCCAGGGGCGCTGGAAGCCCCAGACGTAGGATCCCGCCCGGGTCTGGCGGACGTCACCGAGCATGGCCGAGCGCCAGCGCCGGGGGTGCGGCATCGACGAGACCGCGAGCCGCCGTACGAGCTTGGGCCGCATCGCGGCGGCCGTCCAGGCCAGGTAGCCGCCCAGGTCGTGGCCGACCAGCGCGGCGTCCGGCTCGCCGAGGGAGCGGATTACGCCGGTGATGTCGAGGGCGAGGCCGGCGGGGTCGTAACCGCGCGGGGTGCGGTCGCTGCCGCCGACGCCCCGCAGGTCCATGGCGACCGCGCGGAAACCGGCGTCCGCGAGGGCCACCAGTTGGTGCCGCCAGGTCCACCAGAACTGGGGGAAGCCGTGCAGCAGCAGTACCAGCGGTCCGTCACCCAGCTCGGCGATGTGGAAGCGGGCGCCATTGGCGGCGACGTCCCGGTGGGTCACCTCGGGCCCGCCCGGGATGCCGAGCCGTACGACCGAGGTGGGGTGCTGCGCCGAGGGGGGCTGCCCCATGGGGCTGGCGGGGTCCGTCATGAGGACGAGCGTGCCACAGCCTCGATGGCTTCGGGGGACCGGTCCGAGGGCAGCTCCGGCCGCGGGTGCGGCTTGGCGTTGTGCAGTACGCCTGCCGACTGCTTCACCGAGGCGGCGACCTTCTGCGGGCCGCGGCCCTTCTTGGCCTTCTTCGCGAAGACGATGCCGATCAGCGCGAGGAGGGCCGCGAGGAGGACGTTCGCCGCGAAGGACAGCAGGAAGCAGACCGCCATGTTCCAGTCGCTCCAGGTCCGGATGGCGTAGGCCAGCGCGAAGCTCAGCATCGGCAGCGAGAACAGGAGTACCGCCCCCGCCATCGAGAACGCCCCGCCGCTCGTCGCACCGCGCTTGACGTCCTGCCTCAGCTGCGCCTTGGCCAGCGCGATCTCGTCGTGCACGAGCGCCGACAATTCGGTGGTCGCCGAGGCGAACAGCTGGCCGATGCTGCGTTCGGTGCCGACCGGGCTGCCGTCGGGTGCGCTCATCGCGGTCTCCCTCTTCTCCTGGCTGATCTGCGTACGGTTCCGTGGCTGCCGGGCGCTGCCTGACTGCCGCGGCCCGAGCGCGTACGGTCCGTCTTTTGTACCGTCTCGTCAGATCATGCCGGACCGTCGCCCTCATCGCCTGCCCCGCCCGGCACTTCGGCAAGCCGCGCCGACTCCATCTCGTCGGCGATCCGGCGGTGCTCGGCGGCCTTCTTCTCGTAGATCGCGGCCACGCGCAGGTGGTACGCGGGGTCGTCCTGCTCGTAGACGTCCGGGACGCCGCTGAGGTCGTCGTCGCGCTCCTCGTCCTCGATCATCTTGCGGTACTTGACGTTCCGTACCTTCAGCAGCACCGTCGCCAGGGCGGCCGCGATGAGCGAGCCGGTGAGGACGGCGGCCTTGACCTGGCCCGTCATCGCCTCGTCGCCCTCGAAGGCCAGCTCGCCGATGAGCAGCGAGACGGTGAACCCGATGCCGGCCAGGGTCGCCACCGCGAACACGTCGGCCCACTGGAGCTCGTCGCTGAGCGAGGCCTTCGTGAAGCGTGCCGTCAGCCAGGTGCCGCCGAAGATGCCCAGCGTCTTGCCGACGACGAGACCGAGTACGACGCCGAGGGTCTCCGGCTTGGTGAACACGTCGGCGAGCGCGTCGCCCGACAGTGCGACGCCCGCGCTGAACAGGGCGAACAGCGGCACTGCCAGACCCGCCGACAGGGGGCGTACGAGGTGCTCGATGTGCTCACCGGGGGAGTGGCTCTCGCCCTCGCGGGTGTGGCAGCGCAGCATCAGGCCCATCGCGACGCCGGCGATGGTGGCGTGGACGCCGCTGTTGTACATCAGCGCCCAGATCGCGAGGCCGAGCGGTACGTACAGGTACCAGCCGCGGACGCCCTTGCGGAGCAGCAGCCAGAAGACGACGAGACCGACGAGCGCGCCGCCGAGCGCGGCGAAGTTGATCGACTCGGTGAAGAAGACCGCGATGATCAGGATGGCGAACAGGTCGTCCACGACGGCGAGTGTCAGCAGGAAGGCGCGCAGGGCGCTCGGCAGGGACGTGCCGATGACGGCGAGTACGGCGAGCGCGAAGGCGATGTCGGTGGCGGTGGGCACGGCCCAGCCGGACAGGGAACCGCCGCCGGCAGTGGCGGTGACCGTGTAGACGACCGCGGGCACGACCATGCCGCACAGCGCCGCGACCACCGGGAGCGCGGCGGCCTTCGGATCCTTCAGGTCACCGGCGACGAGCTCGCGCTTGAGCTCGATACCCGCGACGAAGAAGAAGATCGCGAGGAGGCCGTCGGCGGCCCAGTGCGCGACCGACAGGTCCAGGCCGAGGGCCTCGGGGCCGAAGTGGAAGTGGCTGACGCTCTCGTAGCTGTCGCTCAGCGCCGGTATGTTCGCCCACACGAGCGCGGCGACCGCGGCGACGAGCAGGAGAACACCGCCGACCGTCTCGGTGCGCAGCGCCTCAGCGACGTAGTTCCGCTCCGGGAGGGACAGACGTCCGAAGGCTTTGCGAGGGGGGCGGGGCGCGGTCACGGGGAGAACCTCCGGTCGGTGGGCAGCACGGAACACTCGCCGACCAGACTTCCCGGCACACCATGAGGATCTTCGAGGTGATGTTCTTCGAGGATCTTGTTGAGTCTCTTACGCGTTTCTTAGCCTACCTAACCTGCGTCGAGGGTGCCGGGTGATCTCCGCTACGGTGCGTAAGGGGCACTCCGCACGAAAGAGGGCACCCGGCGGATCCTTCGCCGGGTGCCCTCGGAGCAGGCGGATCAGTCCTCGTGGATCAGTCCACGTTGCTCAGTCGTCGTGGATCAGTCCTCTTGGCTCAGTCCTCGTGGGCTCAGTCGTCGCTGGACGCGGCCGGGAGCTGCGTCTGGATGAGGTCCATGACGGTGGAGTCGGTCAGGGTGGTGACGTCACCGAGCTGCCGGTTCTCCGCCACGTCGCGCAGCAGGCGCCGCATGATCTTGCCGGAGCGTGTCTTCGGCAGTTCGGCCACCGGCAGGATCCGCTTGGGCTTGGCGATCGGGCCGAGGGCGGTTCCGACGTGGGCCCGCAGGTCGGCGACCAGGCTCTCGGTCTCCGCCGCCGTGCCGCGCAGGATCACGAAGGCCACGATGGCCTGCCCGGTCGTCTCGTCCGCGGCGCCGACCACGGCCGCCTCGGCCACCGACGGGTGGGAGACCAGCGCCGACTCGACCTCGGTGGTGGAGATGTTGTGCCCGGAGACGAGCATCACGTCGTCGACGCGGCCCAGCAGCCAGATGTCGCCGTCGTCGTCCTTCTTGGCGCCGTCACCGGCGAAGTACTTGCCCTCGAAACGCGACCAGTAGGTGTCGATGAACCTCTGGTCGTCGCCCCAGATGGTGCGCAGCATCGACGGCCACGGCTCGGTGAGGACCAGGTAGCCACCGCCGCCGTTCGGTACCTCGTTGGCCTCGTCGTCGACGACGGTGGCACAGATGCCGGGCAGCGCGCGCTGGGCGGAGCCCGGCTTGGCTTCTGTGACGCCGGGCAGCGGGCTGATCATCATGGCGCCGGTCTCGGTCTGCCACCAGGTGTCGACGACGGGGGTGGCGTCGGCGCCGATGTTCTTGCGGTACCAGATCCACGCCTCGGGGTTGATCGGCTCACCGACCGAGCCGAGGACGCGCAGCGAGGACAGGTCGAACTTCGCGGGGATGTCGTCGCCCCACTTCATGAACGTCCGGATCGCGGTGGGCGCGGTGTAGAGGATGGAGACCTTGTACTTCTGCACGATCTCCCAGAACCGGCCCTGGTGCGGGGTGTCCGGGGTGCCCTCGTACATGACCTGCGTCGCGCCGTTGGCGAGCGGACCGTAGACGATGTAGGAGTGCCCGGTGACCCAGCCGACGTCGGCGGTGCACCAGAAGACGTCGGTCTCCGGCTTGAGGTCGAAGACCGCCCAGTGCGTGTACGCCGTCTGCGTGAGGTAACCGCCGGAGGTGTGCAGGATGCCCTTGGGCTTACCCGTCGTACCGGACGTGTACAGGATGAACAGCGGGTGCTCCGCGTCGAACGCCTCCGGCGTGTGCTCGGCGGACTGCCGGTCGACGGTCTCGTGCCACCACTTGTCGCGGGAGTCGTCCCAGGCGACGTCCTGGCCGGTGCGGCGGACGACGAGCACGTGCTCGACGATGCCGGCGCGCTCGACGGCCTCGTCGACGGCCGGCTTGAGCGCGGACGGCTTGCCCCGCCGGGAGCCGCCGTCGGCCGTGATGACGACACGGGCGTCGGCGTCCTGGATGCGGGTCGCGAGGGCGTCCGAGGAGAAGCCGCCGAAGACGACCGAGTGGGCGGCGCCGATCCGGGCGCAGGCCAGCATCGCGATCGCCGTCTCGGGGATCATCGGCATGTAGACGGCGACCCGGTCGCCCTTCCGCACGCCCAGTTCCAACAGGGCGTTGGCTGCCTTGGAGACCTCGTCCTTGAGCTGGGCGTAGGTGATGGCGCGGCTGTCGCCGGACTCGCCCTCGAAGTGGATGGCGACGCGGTCGCCGTTTCCGGCCTCCACGTGGCGGTCCACGCAGTTGTAGGCGACGTTGAGCTTGCCGTCCTTGAACCACTTGGCGAACGGCGGGTTGGACCAGTCGAGGGTCTCCGTCGGCTCCTCGGCCCAGGTCAGCCGGCGGGCCTGCTCGGCCCAGAAGCCGAGCCGGTCGGCCTTGGCCTGTTCGTACGCCTCCGCCGTGACGTTGGCGTTCGCGGCCAGGTCGGCGGGGGGCGCGAACCTGCGCTCTTCCTTGAGCAGGTTGGCCAAGGATTCGTTGCTCACGACATCTCCCATTCTCAGGGTTGTCCGTTGTGTCCCAGGCCACACCTCATCAGACCCGGGGGGCCGGTGACAAGGGTCGACGGGAAATTGGTTTAGACCTATCTCGCCGTGGCCCGTCTTCGTGACCAGTGGTCATCCGTACCCACGGATGCCGAGGGCGCGGGGTTCAGCGTCCGTAACGCCGCTCACACTCCGCGCGCCTCGGCTCCTCGTCCGCTCGGGCCGTCAGGCGGTCAGGCCGGTCTCCAGGACCAGCTCGAACACTCCGTCCCCGGTGCTCCCGGAGAGCAGGTACGCCTGGGCCTCGCCGACGTGGAAGTACATGCCGTGCAGCTCCAGGTCGCCCGCGCCAAGGGCCCGGGACACCGCGTCGTGGGCGCGCAGGTGCTCCAGCTGCTGGACCACGTTGGCCAGGCAGAGCTGCTCGGCCGCGTCGGCGGGCCGGCGTCCGGCCAGCAGAGGCCGGGCGTCCTCGTCCTCGGGCATGCGCTCCAGACTCGGCAGCCCGTGCCGCAGCCACCGCTTGAGCGGGGTCTGCGCACCCCCGGGCTCCGCGCTGAGCAGGGCCTGCATGGCCCCGCAGCCCGAGTGCCCGCACACGGTGATGGACCGCACCTTGAGGATGTCCACCGCGTACTCGATCGCGGCGGCCACCGAGTCGTCGCCGCTCTCCTCGCCGGGCAGCGGCACGAGATTGCCGACATTGCGCACGACGAAGAGGTCTCCGGGGCCACTGGAGGTGATCATCGACGTGACGACCCGCGAGTCGGCGCAGGTCAGGAACAGCTGGGAGGGCTGCTGCCCCTCACGTGCCAGCCGGGCCAGCTCGCCGCGCACCAGCGGGGCGGTGTTTCGCTGGAACGCGCTGATGCCACGCGCCAGTTCCCGTCCGCTGGCCCCACTGGGTGAGCCTGACCCACCGGGCCGGGTGCGCCTGCCAGGTCTGACGTGACCGCCCGGGCCGCTCGGGCCGGCGGGGTCGTTCAGGTCGCTTGGGCTGCCTGGGCTGCCTGCGCTGTTCGGGTGGCCGATCGCCGTGCCGGCGGTCGCTCCGACGCCGTCCTGTCGGCCGGTGCCGGGCCGGGGCGTCTGCCGCGGGTGCTCGCACTGGTGGTTGCGCCAGGGTGTCCAGGGGCGGCAGCGGCAGCCGTCCACGTCGGCCGGTTCGGAGATACGGGTGCCGGGCCGGCGGCCGGTGATGTCGACGGAGCCCCCCTGTGCGGTGTGCGTCTTCAGCCAGTCCTGCAGCGTCTCGTACGCCGCGTGGTCCATGAACGACCCGTCCAACTCCACTACGGCGTCCGCTCCCTGGGGGACGTGGTGCAGGACTCGACTGAGCCTTGGCACCGCGAGGAACGTCAACTGGCCTCGCACGTGTACGTGGTGGACTCCCTCCGTCTCCTCGTGCGTGATCCGGGTGCGGGTCAGGCGGTGCAGGGCGACGCCGACGGCCACGGCGATGCCCAGCGCGACGCCCTCCAGGACACCGAAAAACACCACGCCGCAGGTGGTGACCGCGTAGACCAGCACCTCACGGTGGCGGGTCACTGTGCGGATGTGGTTCAGGGACACCATCTTGATGCCGACGAACATGACCAGGGAGGCGAGCGCGGCGAGGGGGATGAACTCCAGGGCCGGGACCATCAGCAGTGCGGCGATCACTACGAGAACGCCGTGCAGCATCGTGGAGTTCCGGCTGACGGCGCCCGCCCCCACGTTCGCGGAACTGCGCACGGCCACACCGGCGATGGGCAGTCCGCCGAGCGACCCGGAGACGATGTTGGCGGCGCCCTGCCCGAGTAGCTCGCGGTCGAGGTTGGAGCGTTTCACGCGCCCGGTCAGGCCGGGCCGGGCGGCGACCAGCTTGTCCACGGCGACCGCGCCGAGCAGGGACTGCACACTGCACACCAGCGTGGTGGTGAGGACGGCGGCGACGAGGCCGAGCACGGGGCCGTCGGGCAGCGTGGCCAGGGCATGGCTGCTCCAGGACGGCAGGTCGACCTTGGGCAGGCGGAGCCCGGCGAGGGCCGCGACGACGGTCGCGCCGGCGACGGCGACCAGGGCGGCGGGGACCTTGCCCAGAAGCTGCCCGGTCCGGCCGGGGACACGCGGCCAGAGCAGCAGCAGGGTCAGGGTCAGCACACTCACCGCGAGGTCGGCCGGTCTGGGGCTCGCCAGCTGGGCGGGCAGGGCGCGCAGATTGTCGGGCACGGAGCTCTGGGGAGTGCCGCCGAGGACGATGTGCAACTGGGCGACGGCGATGGTGACGCCGATGCCGGCGAGCATGCCGTGCACGATGGCGGGGCTGACGGCGAGCGCGGAGCGTGCCACGCGCAGACAGCCGAGGCCCAGCTGGGCGAGCCCGGCGAGCACGGTGATGGCGCAGGTCGTACGCCATCCGTAGCGCACGATGATGTCGGCGGTGACCACCGTGAGGCCGGCGGCGGGGCCGCTGACCTGGAGCGGACAGCCGCCGAGCCATCCGACGACGATGCCGCCCACCGCGGCCGCGACCAGGCCGGCCTGGAGGGGAGCGCCGGTGGCGAGGGCGATACCGAGGGACAGCGGCAGCGCGATCAGGAAGACCGCGATCGAGGCCGACAGATCGGCGCCCGCGACACGGAAGCGCCGAGGGCCGCCGGGCGGCGGGCTGTGGGGTGGATGGACGTGCTTGGTTCGGGCCGAATCGGCGCGGGCAGGGACGCAGGCTGACATGTTTCCCGTCTCCTCCGGGGCTGCGCGGTCGCGGTCATGGGGGGTCCCGCGCTGGGCGGGGACGATTCGCGGCCGTGGGTCACGGCGTTCAGCAGCGGGATGTCCGGGCGACTGGTGGTCGCACTCAGTAAATGGATCGTAATCCAGAGTAAAGAGGAGGCATAGACTTTTCGATCAAATGGAGCAATGAATCGCTCAAGCGAGTGAATGGGGTATTTCATCGGCTTGTCGTACTAATTCCTTCTCGCATACGTGCCACCTTGACGGCGCTGACGGCACATCCCGGCTCAGCGCCCGACAACGCCTCGTCGGCGTGAGCCCGAGAGAAGGAAGAAGGTGGGCGGAACATGGCCGCCACCCACAGGATCGCCGCGCGTACCGCGATCGCCGCCGCGGTCTGCGCCGCGTCGCTCGCCGGTTGCGCGATCGGCAGCGGTAACGGTTCCGGTGAAGGGACGAACGGTCCGCAGAAGGAGAAGGAGAAGGGGAAAGCGGCGCCCGCGCCCAAGAACGCGGTCCGGCTGATCGGCGACGGCTCCACCGCGTACACCGGTGCCCAGCCGCACCTGCCCCGGGCCGAACGCCTCAAGCCCGGCCAGAAACCCCCGCAGTTCGTGGTCTTCTCCTGGGACGGCGCGGGCGAGGACAGCCAGAGACTGTTCTCCCACTTCCGTGAAGTGGCCAAGGAGAACGACGCGACGATGACCTACTTCCTCAGCGGCGTGTACATGCTGCCGAAGGAGAAGCGGGATCTGTACCGGCCGCCACAGCACTCCCCGGGCCGCTCCGACATCGGCTTCAACGACGAGCGGGGCATCGCCGACACCGTCAAGCAGCTGCGGCTGGCGTGGCTGGAGGGCAACGAGATCGGCACCCACTTCAACGGCCACTTCTGCGGCAGCGGCGGCGGCGTCGGGGAGTGGTCCGTCGAGGAGTGGAAGGAGGAGATCCGCCAGGCCAAGCAGTTCGTCAAGACATGGAAGACCAACACGGGGATGAGGAACGCGGCCCCTCTCCCCTTCGACTACGACAAGGAGCTGATCGGCGCCCGCACCCCGTGCCTGGAGGGCCAGGAGAACTTCACGCGGGCAGCCGGTGAGATGGGCTTCCGCTACGACAGCAGCGGTGTGAACAACCAGGTCTGGCCGAAGAAGAAGCAGGAGCTGTGGGATCTGTCGATGCAGCTCGTGCCGTTCCCCGGGCACACCTTCGAGCAGCTCACCATGGACTACAACTTCATGGTCAACCAGTCCGGCACCACTACCCAGGGCGACCCCGCCAAGCACGAGTTCTGGGGCGACCAGATGCGCGACGGCCTGCTTCAGGGCTTCCAGCGGGCCTACGACGGCAACCGCGCGCCCCTGATCATCGGCAACCACTTCGAGTCCTGGAACGGCGGCACGTACATGCGTGCCATCGAGGAGGTCATCGAGGAGGTGTGCACCAAGGACGAGGTGCGCTGTGTCTCCTTCCGGCAGCTCGCGGACTGGCTGGACGCCCAGGACCCGAAGGTCCTGAAGAAGCTGCGCACGCTGGACGTCGGTGAGGCCCCGAAGAAGGGCTGGGCGTCCTTCCTCTCAGCCGAGCCGGCACCGGCACCGAAGGGCGTGCCCGGAGCGCCGGCCGCCGAGCGGTAGCCACCCGTCCCGGCGGGGACCGGCGAGACCGGCGGTCCGGGGAGACCGGCGGAAGTGGCGGAAGCAGCGGCAGTGGCGGAAGGGACAGAAGCGGCGTCAGCAATGCACGTGGCGGAAGGGGCAGAAAGGGCATCAGCAGTCCATGCGCCGGAAGGGACAGAGCGGCGTCAGCGGTGCAAGTGGCGCCGGCGGCGAGGCTGTCGTCACGCCGGTGCGACGACGCCCTCGCCGAGGACGAACCCGGGGTCGACCTGCGCCGCCAGGTCGTCCCCGGTGCGCTCATTGCCCCAGCTGTGGGCGTTCTTCAGGTGGAAGTGGACCATCTGGCGCGTGTAGCGCTCCCAGTCCCGCAGCTCGTACGTCCCGTCGGCGGCCGTGTGCAGGGTGCCCAGCGCACGGCGGTTGGCGTCCTCGAGGAGGTCGAACCGGGGCGGCCGGCCCTTCTCCATGGCGCGCACCCAGTCCGAGTGCCCGACGGTCACCAACAGGTCGTCCCCGACCTGTTCGCGGAGGAAGTCGAGATCATCCTGTCCCTGCACCTTGTTGCCGACGACCTTCAGGGTGACGCCGAAGTCGCGGGCGTACTCCTTGTACTGGCGGTAGACGGAGACCCCCTTCCGGGTCGGCTCGGCGACGAGGAACGTGATGTCGAAGCGGGTGAACATGCCGGAGGCGAACGAGTCCGAGCCCGCGGTCATGTCGACCACGACGTATTCGTCACGGCCGTCGACCAGGTGGTTCAGGCACAGCTCCACCGCTCCCGTCTTGGAGTGGTAGCAGGCGACTCCCAGATCGGCGTCCGTGAAGGGCCCGGTCACCATCAAACGGACGGCCCCGCCGTCGAGTTCCACCGGCCGGGCGCAGCTGTCGTAGACGGGGTTGTCCTCGCGTACCCGCAGCAGACGCGAGCCCTCACCGGGCGGAGTCGTCTTGATCATCTTCTGGGTGGAGGTGATGCGCGGGTTGGTGCCGCGCAGATGTTCCTTGATCAGCGAGAGGTGCTCGCCCATCGCGGGCAGCCCGGCCGCCTCCGCCTCGTCGAGGCCCAGCGCGGCCCCCAGGTGCTGGTTGATGTCGGCGTCGACCGCGACGACGGGTGCACCGGTGGCGGCGAGATGGCGGATGAACAGGGAGGACAGGGTGGTCTTTCCGCTGCCGCCCTTCCCGACGAAAGCAATTTTCATGTTCACCAAGGGTAGTCGCGACATAGCCATGAGTGGTGCGAGGGTCTGGGCGTACGTGAAGAAGACCACTCATTCGTGGGGTGTGGCGCCGGGATGCGTAGGGTCGTACCCATGAGTACGACAGGCGCGACCGCCGATCCGCTCGCGGCCCTGGGCGCACTGCCCGGCGTGGCCGAGTCCGTGGAGTCCGTACGCAAGGCCGTGGACCGGGTCTACGGCCACCGGATCATGCGGCGCCGCAGTAACGAGATCACCTCCGAGGCCGCGCTGCGCGGCGCGCGGGGTTCGGCAGCGCTGTCCGGGGCGGACTGGGCACTGGAGGAGGTGCGAAGGCGGACCGACTTCAGCGGCGACGACGAGGCGCGCGCGGTGGGCGCGGCGCTGCGGCTGACCGCCGAGGCGGGGCAGCTGCTGTTCATCTGGCGGCAGTCCCCGCTGCGGGTGCTGGCCCGGCTGCACCTGGTGGCGGCCGCGGACAAGGCGGATCAGGTGGGACGGCCCCGGCAGGAGGGCGAGCCGGTGGACGAGCCGCTCGTCGAGCTGCCGCTGCCGAACGCCGAGGAGGCACACGGCCGTCTGGACGGCCTGGCCGGGCTGGTCATGGGGGGCGGTACCGCGCCGGCGCTGGTGACGGCCGCCGTCGTGCACGGTGAGCTGCTGGCGCTGCGTCCCTTCACCTCGTACAACGGTCTGGTCGCGCGCGCGGCCGAGCGCATCGTCCTGATCAACAGCGGGCTGGACCCGAAATCGGTCTGCCCGGCCGAGGTCGGCCATGCCGAACTGGGGCGCGCGTCCTACCTGGCGGCGCTCGACGGCTACGCCTCCGGCACCCCGGAGGGCATGGCCGCGTGGATCGCGCACTGCGGCAGGGCGGTCGAGCTGGGCGCGCGCGAGTCGACGGCGGTGTGCGAGGCGCTCCAGCGCGGGGCGGCGTAAGACACGAGCGAGATGAGAGGCGCGACAGAAATGCGGCGGTACGAGTGCTCGTACCGCCGCTGGCATGACCACCGGGTTACCAGGCGTCCTCGATATGTTGCCCATCAGGTCGGGAGCTTCGCCCGTCACCTGGTGCGGCTGGCCCGTAATCGACGGGTCGACGTCGCGTGGGTGCCCTGTGTTCATGCGCGGTCCGTGGGGCCAAATGCGGTTTTAAGGTGATCCTTTCGGATGTCCTTGGTCTCGCGGGCCGTTGAGTCCTTTGTACTCCTGCCCCGGGGCAAGTGGAAGTGCGGGCCGCACTTCTTTACTTTCGCGCTCATACGCGGGTGAAAGGTGGAACGGGCCCGCTGGAGCAGGCCACCGTGGACCGGTCCGCCGACCCGGGTCGGGCTGTGTCATGCCGGGCCGGTCAGGCCGCCGAGGACCGTCGTCGGCTCGCGTACCAGACGAGGCCCGCGGTGGCCGCTGCCGCGCCCACCGCGGCGGCGGCGACGAGAGCCGGGCGGGGCGGTACGGAAAAGCCCCGGATCCGCTGCTTGAGCCGTACCGGGCGATGGAAATCGAGAATCGGCCACTCGCGCGCGAGAGCCTCTCGGCGTAGAGCCCGGTCCGGGTTCACCGCGTGGGGATGGCCGACGGACTCCAGCATCGGCAGGTCGGTCGCCGAGTCGCTGTAGGCGTAGCAGCGGGTCAGGTCGTACCCCTCGGACTCGGCCAGCTCCCGGATCGCCTCCGCCTTGGTCGGACCGTACGCGTAGTACTCCACCTCTCCCGTGAAGCAGCCGTCGTCGCCGACGACCATGCGCGTCGCCACCACCCGGTCCGCGCCGAGGAGTTCACCGATCGGCTCGACGACCTCGGCGCCCGACGTGGAGACGATCACGACGTCGCGGCCGGCGGTGTGGTGCTCCTCGATCAGGGAGGCGGCCTCGTCGTAGATGATCGGGTCGATCAGGTCGTGCAGGGTCTCGGCGACGAGCTCCTTGACCAGTTGGACGTTCCAGCCGCGGCAGAGCGCGGAGAGGTACTCGCGCATCCGCTCCATCTGGTCGTGGTCGGCCCCGCCCGCGAGGAAGACGAACTGGGCATATGCGGTACGCAAGACAGCCCTGCGGTTGATCAGCCCGCCTTGGTAGAACGACTTGCTGAAGGTGAGCGTGCTCGACTTCGCAATGACCGTCTTGTCCAGGTCAAAGAAGGCCGCCGCGCGGGGCATGGAGTGGGGCAAGGAGTGGTTTTCCACGACCCCGAGCATAGGCGCAGCCCATTCGGCGTAAGGTGGGGCGTGTGGGTTTGCCTGAGATGGCTCTCGGGTACACCATGGAAGTCACGGATCGTTCGCGACCGTGCTAACCCGGTCCGACTCCTCCCCCCCCGAGTCGGCCGTGGAAGACGACCCCCGCTCTCCCCCCCGGCGGGGGTCGTCGCATGTCCGGGTGGGTTTTTCCTCTTTTCATCCCGCTCCAGGCTGCTCGCCGTGATGGCGTCCGAGCAGCGTTGTCATGGGCATGACTGAATGCGGAGAGTAGTTGAAACGCTGCGCTGCGGGAGCCCTTCCGCAGGGTGCAAGGGGTGACGGGGACTCACCGGTTCGAGTGAAGGCGATATTCACAACCATCGAGTGGCCCACAGTTTTTGACCAAGATCCACACGATTTCTCGGATCGCCGCATCGTGATTCCCATGCGTCCTGGCCGCGCCGAGTTCTACGGCCGGTTCTGTTTGCAGGGCGCGTACGGCCGGGATCGACCGAAGTCCAAGCCGACGTACAAGTCGGGTTCACCTCGGGCGTTCACGCCGGCCGTTCGTGTGGGGACCGGTTGCCGGTTCTCCACACGGTGAGGAATCGCGGGGCCGCAAGGGCTGTGCGAGATCACAGATGTCGGGCGCGACCGCGGGAGTCGCGACGAAGGGGGACACAGGTCATGACCGGAACCATCACCCACGACCCACCGTCCGCCGCCGGAGGGCGGCAGAGCGGACCATTGATCGTCACCGAGGACACCGAGCTCCTCGACGACCTGCTGCGCCTGTGCGCGGCGGCCGGCGCCACGCCGGAGGTGCACCACTCGGTGCCCGCGGCGCCCGCTTCCTCCGGACAGCGGGGCAGCTGGGAGGCCGCACCGCTGGTCCTCGTCGGCGACGACGCGGCACGGCGCGTGCGCGGTGCCGCGCGGAGACGAGGAGTGGTCCTCGTGGGCCGAGACCAGGACGACTCGGGGGTCTGGCAGCGGGCCGTCGAGATCGGCGCAGACCACGTCCTGATGCTGCCCGACGGCGAGCAGTGGCTGGTCGACCGCATCGCCGACGTCGCCGAGGGCGTCGGACGACCCGCTCTCACCGTCGGCGTGATCGGCGGCCGGGGCGGCGCCGGAGCGTCCACCCTGGCCTGCGCACTCGCTGTCACCTCCGCGAGAGAGGGGCTGCGCAGCCTCCTCGTGGACGCCGATCCGCTGGGCGGGGGCCTCGACGTCCTCCTCGGCGGCGAGACGGCCGAGGGGCTGAGGTGGCCCGCGTTCGCGGCCTCGCGCGGGAGGGTCGGCGGTGGCGCCCTGGAGGAGTCGCTGCCCGAGCTGCACTCGCTGCGGGTGCTCAGCTGGGACCGGGGCGACCGAGTCACGGTGCCGCCCCAGGCCGTACGGGCGGTGCTCGCGGCGGCGCGGCGCAGGGGCGGCACGGTCGTCGTCGACCTGCCGCGCCGGATCGACGACGGAGTCGCCGAGGTGCTCGCCCAGCTCGACGTCGGGCTCCTCGTCGTACCGGCCGAACTGCGGGCCGTCGCGGCGGCCGACCGGGTGGCCACGGCCGTCGGCATGGTCCTGCGCGACCTCCGCGTCGCGGTGCGCGGGCCGTACGCCTCCGGTCTCGACGACCGGGAGGTGGCCCGGCTGCTCGGACTGCCCCTGGCCGGTGAGGTGCCCGTCGAGTCCGGGCTCCTGCGCGCCACCGAGAGCAAGCGTCCTCCGGGTGCGTCCGCACGCGGGCCGCTGGCGCGCTTCTGCCGGGGGTTCTGGGAGCGGGCGCTGGTCGAGACGGGAGGAGTGGCGTGAAGGCGTCGGTGAGCCCGGAGAGGGCGGGTGACGGCACGCGTGCTGGTGGTGTGGCGGCCGGGGGAGCAGGAGGCAGGTGGCCGGAGCCGGCTGTCGGCGAGTCCGCGGTGGCGCCGGCCCCTCGGGTGTCCGGAGGGACCGACTCCGGGGCGACAGCGGGCCCCGCCGAGGAGCGGGTACCGGGTCCGGCCGATGACCGGGCGCCGGGCGCGGCTCCCGGGATGCCCGGGATGCCTGGAGGGCGGACCGCGATCGGGGTGCCGGGCCGCCGGGCCACCAGGACGAACGTAGAGACGAACGTAGAGCTGACCGGGCGGGTGGTCCCGGGCTGGGCTTCCAGGATGTCCTCGGGAGCGGCTTCCCCTGAGTGTCCGGGGGCGGCTTCCCCGGAGTCTCCTGGAGCGCCCTTTCTGGATTGCTCGGGAGCGGGCTCCGGGTGGTCCTCGGAACCTGCGTCAGGAATCCTCCCGAGACCGGTCTCCGGGGGGATCTCCGCATCGGCGAGTGCGTCCCATGGGCCGTCCACGGGGCCGATGTCCGGGTGGCCTCGGGCAGAGGCCACCCGGAGAGGCCCGGGGCCCGCCCCCGGCATGCTCGACGGCGTCCGGCGCCGGCTTGCCGAGAGCGGGGCCGAGCCGACGCCCGCCCGAGTGGCGCAGGCCCTGCGGGAGCAGGGGCGGGTGCTCGGGGACGCCGAGATCCTCGGTGCCGCCGAGCAGCTGAGGTCGGAGCTCGTCGGCAGCGGGCCGCTGGAACCGCTGCTCGCCGACCCGTCGGTGACCGACGTGCTGGTGTCCGCCCCGGACCGGGTCTGGGTGGACCGGGGCGGCGGCCTGGAACTGACGACGGTTACCTTCCCGGACGCCGGCGCCGTACGGCGGCTTGCGCAGCGCCTTGCCACAGTCGCCGGACGCCGGCTCGACGACGCCCGGCCGTGGGTGGACGCCCGGCTGCCCGACGGCACCCGGCTGCACGCCGTACTGCCCCCGGTCGCCGTCGGTTGCACCTGTCTGTCGCTACGGGTGGTCCGGCCCCGCGCGTTCACGCTCGACGAACTGGCGGCGGCGGGCACCGTGCCGCCCGGCGGTGACCGAGTCCTGCGCGCGCTGCTGGGAGCACGGCTGTCCTTCCTCGTCAGCGGCGGCACCGGCAGCGGTAAGACGACGCTGCTGAGCGCGCTGCTGGGACTCGTCGGACCGGACGAGCGCATCGTGCTCGCCGAGGACTCGGCGGAACTGCGGCCGGACCATCCGCACGTCGTCCGCCTGGAGACCAGACCCGCCAACCAGGAGGCAGCTGGCCTGGTCACTTTGGAGGACCTGGTGCGGCAGGCGCTGCGCATGCGACCGGACATGCTCGTCGTCGGCGAGGTGCGCGGCGCCGAAGTGGTGCACCTGCTGGCGGCCTTGAACACCGGTCACAGCGGCTGCGGGACGGTGCACGCCAATGCCGCCGCCGACGTACCGGCCCGGCTGGAGGCACTCGGCACGGCCGCGGGACTCGACCGGGCGGCTCTGCACAGCCAGCTCGCGGCGGCCCTTTCCGTGGTCCTGCACCTGGTACGGGACAGAACTGGACGACGCCGCATCGCCGAGGTGCACGTACTGGAGCGCGACCCGTCGGGGCTGGTGCGGACGGTGCCGGCGCTGCGGTGGGGCGCGGAGGCCTTCGTGGCCGAGCGAGGCTGGGAGCGTCTGCGGGAGCTGCTGCGCGGTGACGCGCTCGAAACGCGTGCCGGTGGACTGGAGGCGCACAGGTGACGGGGACGGGTTGGCTGTCGACGGGTGTGGCCCTGGCGTGTCTGTCGGCGGCGGCGTGGCTGGCCGGGAGCGGCTGGCACTCCGGGGCGCGGCGGGCGCGACTGGTGCTGGCCGGCGGGGCGGCCGGGACGGGGCCGCCAACGGTGCGCCGGATGACGGACGGGCTGAGGCGCGTCCGTGGCCGGCTGAGGCCCGAGTGGTGGTCGTTGGTGGCCGGGCTGGTGCTGGCGGTGCTGGGCGGTTCGGTGCTGCCGGTCGTCGCGGGAGCGGCCGGGGTGCCCATGCTGCGGCGAACGCGGCTGGCGGGCCGTGCGCGGCGGAACCGCGAGCGCGGGCAGGACGCGGTGATCGCGCTGTGCGGCGCGCTCGCCGGGGAGGTGCGGGCGGGGCGGCAGCCGGGCGAGGCGCTGCTGTACGCCGCTCACGACTCCGGAGGACTCGGTGACGGGCAGGCGGCGGTGCTGGCGGCGGCCCGCTTCGGCGGCGACGTCCCGGGGACGCTAGCGGCGGCGGCAAGGCAACCGGGTGCCGAGGGGCTGCGAGGGCTCGCGGCGTGCTGGCGGGTCGCCGTCGACCAGGGCGCCGGACTCGCGGCCGGGCTCGACCGGCTGGAGGGCGCGCTACGCGCCGAACGGGACCAGCGCTCCGACCTGCGAGCCCAGTTGGCGGGCGCTCGCGCCACGGCGGTGATGCTCGCCGGCCTGCCGGTCCTGGGCCTTCTGCTCGGTGGCGCCCTCGGCGCCGACCCGTTGCGCGTGCTGCTGCACACCGGGGCCGGGCTGGGCTGTCTGCTGGCCGGCGGGGTGCTGGAGGGCGTGGGCGTGTGGTGGGTGTCGCGGATCGTGCGGGGAGCGGAGGCGGTGTCGTGAACGGGGATGTCGTCCACAGGCTGGGAGCCGTGGTGTGGACAGTGGTGGCGGCGGTCCTGGTCGCCGGATGGCTGGCGCGCGGGTTCGGAGCCGTGCGGCGGGAGCGGGCGGTACGCAGGCGGCTCACCGGGCTGCTGGCCCCGGAACCGGCGCGTGCCGCTCCCCGGCGAGCCGAGGTGCTGGCCGCCGTCCGCGGATGGCTGCCGCTGGTGGGCACGGTGGGTGCGGGGTGGGCCCTGGTCGGGGGTGTTACCGGCGTCGTGGTGGGGCTGGTGGGCGCGGCAGGGCTGTGGCACCGGCGCTCCCGACGGTCGGCCGTCGGTACGGAGGCGGCGCAGGCCGTGGCCGCCCAGGCCGCTCGCCAACTGCCGCTGGCCGCCGACCTGCTGGCGGCCTGTATCGCGGCGGGCGCCGGGCCGGTGGCCGCGGCCCAGGCGGTGGGCGACGCCCTCGGCGGCCCTGTCGGGCACGCGTTGGTGCGCGGCGCGGCGGAGGTCCGGCTCGGTGGTGAACCGGGCGGCTGCTGGCGCTCATTGGCCGCGATCCCGGGCGCCGGGCCGCTGGCGCGGCTGCTGGAACGGGCCGACGTGTCCGGCCTGCCCGCGGCCGGTCCGGTCGCCCGGCTCGCGGCTCAGGCCCGTGCCGACTGGGCCCGGACCACGACGGCACGGGCCCGCCGGGCGGCCGTCATGGTCACCGCACCGGTGGGGCTGTGCTTCCTGCCCGCGTTCATCGCGGTGGGCGTGTTGCCGGTGCTGATCGGCCTCGCGGGTGGGGTGTTGGGGGACGGAGGAGGTGGCTGACGGACCGGAGCGGGCGGGCGCCGAGCCCATGGGCGGGTGACCGCCGAGTGACAGACGGACGAGCAAGCGAGCAATGGGAACGGACCTTACGGGGGTTGTGATGCACAAGACGGATAAGACGGATAAGACGGATAAGGCAGTATGGGCGCGGCTGAGTGCCTGGGTGGGCGGAGCAGTGCGTACGGCGCGGCGGGACGCGGGGATGGTCACTTCCGAGTATCCAAAGGGTGATGACTTCCCCACAGTACCGCTGACCAGCAACTAGGCGCAGGAGAAGCCCCGTTCGCGCGCCACGGGGGAAGCACACGAACGGGGCCGGGGAACCGTCCCTCCCGCGCTGGTCGGCGTCGGTCACGGAAGGGCCGGAGGATTACGCGGACCGGGCCGGTTCTTTCACCCAATCCTGATGACCGAAAGTCCGATGGGTGCGCATGGCAGACAGCGTCACCAATCCCAGCATTGCGTCATTGGTGCGATTGGCCGCGATCACCTGCCCGCGCAGCGACGCGCACACGATGCACCGTTCCGGGTCCACCGGTCCGCGCCGGGGTTCACGCAACCACCTATCAACGTCCCTCACTGTCTCCCCTTGCGCTTGCACGAGTCACACGGGAACGGGCACGGCGGCGGATTACTGCCCGGCGGGAAGTAGACCACTCCCGAGCGGGTATCCAGCGCGCCGCCGCGTTCCGTCCACCAACCGTCTGGAGAGTCCGCGTAAGGACTTCCCGCGCTGTCTATGAGGCTGACTAGCTCGGGGTCCGGGAGAACGCGCGTACGGCGTTTCTGTGGCTTCACGCGTGCGTGTCCCCGAGGTGTCGGCGCAACCGCACATTGCAGTCACTCACCGCACTTCCGTCGCCGTTCGCCTTTGCTCGGTCTCGGTCCTGCGCCACCTTGTCGCAGTGCGCGCACCCCGGTACCGGCTCGGGGGTGGTGACTGTCGCGGTGCTCTCCTGAGTGGCCATCGGTCCGCCGTTCCGTCTGTCGGCAATTCGGCGTCCAGCGTCCGGCCGTAATGGATCTCTGACTAGCGGCCACGTGTAGGCCAACTGTCGGCCAGACTGGAGTCATGAGCAGCGGAATCGGGGCCAACATCCGGCGCGAGCGTGACCGCCTCGGGTGGAGTCAGGCACGGCTAGCGCGGGAGGTTTGCCGGGCGGCCGGTGTGGTCGGTGATCCGGTCGGCCGACAGGAAGTCAGCCGGTGGGAAACCGGGAAGCGCACGCCGCGCGAATGGCTGCCGTTCCTCGCTGCGGCGCTGGCCGTCCCCGTGGATGCCCTCACAGCGCCACAGGTGCCCGCTGAACCGCCGCTCCCCACGCTGGCCGACTTCCTGCCCGCCGAGGACCCGCTAGCGCCGCTGAGTGGCCGTACAGGGGGCCGTGTCGGCATGGTCCAGGTGGCCGACTTGCAACAGCGGGTGCACGGCTTGCGGCTCGCTGATGACGTGCTGGCCGGTGGGGATCTCATGCGGCCCGCACTGCGGGAGCTTCGCAAGGCTGTTCGAATTTTCCGTGAACACTCGTACACCGAAACGACCGGCCGTCAACTCCTGGTGCAGATAGGCGAGTTGGCGCAGATCGCCGGATGGATCGCGTCGGACGCTGGCCAGCATGCGGAAGCTGAGCGCATCTACCGGCTAGGTCTCAGCGCGGCGACGCAGGCAGAGGACCGGACGCTAGCCGGGAATCTCGCCGGTTCGCTGGCCTATCAACTCACCAACACCGGACGGCAGTTGGAGGGCCTAGACCTAGCTCGCGCCGCACTCGACGGGGCCGGACCGGACGCACCGGCAAAGGCTCGCGCGCTGTACCTCGATCGGGTGGCGTGGGCTGCCACGAAAGCGGGGGGAACCGAGAATGCCCAACACGCAATGCGCGCCCTCGGGGAGGCAAGCCAAGCACTCAGCGAAGACAGCGAGGAAACCGAGGAACCGGCATACCTGTATTGGGTAGATGCCGGTGAATTGCAAGTCATGGAGTCGCGCGTCTATACCGAGCTACGCCGACCGCTCCGCGCTGTGCCACTGCTGCGGGAAGTCCTCGGGAAATACGACGCGACGCACACGCGCGAACTAGCGCTATATCTCTCGTGGTTGGCCGTGGCTTACGCCGACGCGAACGAACCCGAGGAAGCGGCAGCTACGGCGGAACGGGTTATCTCGCTGTCGGCGGACGTGGCCAGCGAGCGGACAGCGGAACGGGTCCGGGTGGTGCTGGCACGGCTCGCTGAGTACGCCGACGTACCCGAGGTGCGGGCCGTTCTCGACGCTGCGGCCTAAGAATCGATGGCGGCGAAAACCCTTGGGAACACTGGCCAAGGGCAATCCAGGCGCCCGCAGCCGGCGAAAATCTCACCTTTCAATCGAAGGCACTCCCGAAACGCAAGAAACCCCCGACGGCCGCGAACGGTCATCGGGGGTCAAGCACACTTCAACGTTGAGGTGTGGCCTACCAAATGCTTGGCAACGTGAACGGGGCAGGGTTCTCGCAATCGAGACAGCGGGCAGCGCGGAATCCCGGGTCGTCATAGTCGATACGGAAACGGCGCACGCTGAGCATTCGGCCGCATTCTCGACAGCGCCGAGGAGCGGGGTTGTTCTCTACTTGGACGAACATTGCGGGTGGTCCACCAGTAGCCAGCGGAACAGCACTCGCGCCGCATTCTGATCAATCGTCGCACCGGCAAGAATCGTGCATGCCTGATGCCACCTTGCACACTCCGGAGAGCAGACACCGCTACAGCCGGGCCGCTGACATTCGCGGTTCATGCTGCCCGCCCGTAGCTTTCGGCCAACTCGAACAGCACTGGTGCGGTTCTGTCATCGAGCCCTAGCGAAAGCAAGCCAGCGAATAGCACTGCATCCGTTGCGCTGTCCCGTCCGGGGGCCGCTCCGTTTTCGTTGAACGCAAGAAATGCCCGGTGCCAGCGCGCGCAGAACACATTGCAGTACGGCTTACGTCCTCGGTTCTTTTGCGCCGGACACCCCCGCGAACAACCGGGGCGGCGACATGCGCGGTAATCAGGCATTCACGTTCTCCATTCGGTTAGCGGCCATTGCGAGATAGCGGCGGCCGGTTCGGTCGGACACGCCGAAATGGTCGGCCAGCATGGGGCCGGTTACCTTGCGGCCATTGGCGGACAGCGTGGCCACAGCGGTACGGATCACCTCGGGACTCGGCGGAGTGTCCGGCTGTCCGGCCGTGTCCGGCGCGCTGTCCTCAAAGTCGGCCCATAGGTCGGCGGGTGGCCAACTGTCCGGCGCGCTTACGTGCCTCTGTACGGCCATCTGCGGCACGCACGGCCCCTCGGTCGGCCCGTTGTCCGGGACGCTCTCAGATGGCCGCTCAGCGCTCTTACGACCGACCGTTGCAAGGTGCATTAGGTGACCGGCCACAAGCGGCGGAACAGCGGACACAGCGGCCACCAGGACCGGCCCAACCGACACGTAGCCGGACATGATCAGGTGCGCGATTACCTGCGCTGTCAGAGCGAGTGCAAGCGCCATTCCGGCACCGGCCTTTGCCGACCGGCTGTCCGGACACGTAGCGGCCATGACCGAAGCGACGGCCGCATAGGCGGACAGCACCAGCGGCATAAGGACGGCCACGTACGGGGACCAACCGGCCAGCGTGGCTAGTCGGTATTCGCCCGGTGCGGACATGGCCAGCGCAGCGAGCAGGACAACCGGTCGGCCGCCCGTCGCTGCAATTCGTGCATACAGGGGAAGTCTCATTGTGGGTTCCTTTCGAAATGCGGGGGTGCCGCTGCAACCGAGGGGAAAGGAGAGAAACCCTCGGGAGCGGCAACCCCCTAACCGGCGGGAGCTAATCGCCGGTGGCTTGTGGGCACACTTCAACGTTGAGGTGTGGTGAATGCGTTCTGTGATCAGCGAGAGCCGAGGCGGTATCACACGCTGTAACGGCGGAGGCGTTCGGCGACCCTGTAACCCGTACAGGGAGAGAGCTGCTATACGCTAGCGATCCGGAAAGGGGCCTAAAGGGAGGGGGGCCCCACCCCTTTAGCCACTCAGCGTGACGCTAAGCCCCCTCACCTAGCGTGATATCCAAGGCGAATTCGGAGTGAATCGCAGCGCGCATCGAGGGTCACCAGGGATCAGGCATGGGTTCATATCGCGTCCCGGTGGGGTCCTGCTTTGGAACGGCCGCCCTCTTGATTGCTCGCGCTGCTGCTGCCTCTTGCTGTGTCTTCTGTGTGTGATGCCAGCGGCACAGCAATTGCAGATTGCTTAGGTCGTGGTTATCGCCGGGGGTGATGTGGTCAACGTCCGTGCCCTTTGCCTCGCAGCGCTGGCCGGTATCGAGTAGGGCCCCCTCACAGCGACCCCCCGCGCGTCGAATTGCGCGAGCACGTAGACGCTCCCAATTGGCCGGTAGCCGCTCGCGCCGGTTGCTTGTCTCCCATGCCATATGGCTACGCCCTTTCTCGACAGCGAGCGGGGCCGGTTGTCCGAGGACCGACCCCGCAAATCAAACGCCCTAGTGGCTGTAACTTCCGTATGGGCTTGCCTTGCGCATTGCCATACGACCGGCCGCTAGATTGTCCTGCCATTCCTCGTAACGCTGGTCGGCTAGCTCGGGGAGGGCGTCAGTAATGGTGCCTAGATCCTCCGTTAGCAGCGTGCCACCCTTTACCGGGTCATCGCTGAGCACGTACCGGCGAACGGCGCTCAGTGCCTCACTCAGCTTTGGCGCGGCCCAACTGTCGTGGTTCTCGGTGAACAGGTTCCCGCTCGCTGGTTCGCCGTTGAACTCGATATCTGCGACCACATCACCGAGCAGGCCGTTTAGCGTGAAATCGCCAAGCAGCGTGTATAGCTCGGCCAGCGCGGGAATCTGCGCATCTAGTTCCTTGAATGCCTTCACCGCAGCGTCACGCCGCTTGAGGAATTCAGCCGATACAGCCTTGCGGTATTCCGTGATGAACTTGCGGTCATCGAACAGCGCGTCATAGGCACGCCGTGCGGCCGACAGGCGCGGAAGGTTGGCGCGGAATGCGGTAAGGGTGCCGTCTACGGCTAGCTTGGCGTCCTGGACCTTGGCACCCATTCCAGCGGGGACGGCCTTACCGGAATTCGCAGCGCGGGCATGTGCGGCAACGGCTGCTAGGCGCGCGTCCTCGGCCGCCTCGGTGCGCTCATAGAACAGCTCGGTTAGCCGGTCCATTTCGCTTACAACAGCCTGTACGGCCTGCCAACGGTCCTCGGCCACCTTTGGCGCTAGAACTCCATGACGCTGGTTGCGCATCATGAATTCGATGTTCGGGGTTAGTAGGTCTTCCGGGGTCTTGATCTCGGTCATTGGGTTTCCTCAGTAGTGGTATGCGCGGGTGATGATTTGGGCGGCTAGTTCGTCACCCTCGGCGCGCTGCATGAAATCGGCGTGGCGCTTACGCGCTGCGTCTAGTTCCTCGCCAGGGTCGGAATATGGACTGACGGTTAGGTCCCGCGCTTCGTCCGACGCCATCCAGCGGTCGCGCCACTCCTCGCGCTTTCGCCATTCGGCATCTTCCTTTTGCTGGGCGCGGTATGCCTCTAGCTCTCGCTGGTCTGCTTCCTTGCGTGCGGCGCGCTCCTCGTAATGCTCGGCCATCATGTCGTTATGACTGGGGGTCAGCATTCCGGCGATCTGCTCTCGCCTACGGGCAGCGAGGTTGCGTGACGCGGATTCGGTGGGGTCCTGATTGCCCGCCGTGTTAAAGCGGGAGGTCGAACCCTGGCCGCCCTGCGTCATGTCGTGCGCTTCAGCCACGGTCGGCCGCCTCATCAGCGGCAATGGCCGCCGTATTCATCGCAATGGTGATGGCTGCCATTAGGTCGTCGGCAGCGTCAATCACTAGCTGCCGGTCCTCGGGGTCTAGGTACGTCTCATTCGAAAAGTACAGCTGGAATCCCGGCCGGACCGGGTAGACGTGCCCGAATACCTCGGATGGCAGGTGACGCTTTTCTACGGCACCAAGGCTGTCGGTGAACGCAATAAGGGAAATGATCGGGGCAGTCATGGGGTGTCCTTTCGGGTACGAAAAAAGGCCCCCTCACGCGCCGGGTCTATGCAGAGACCACAGCGGGCGAGGGGGCCCACCGGTAAGGAGTCCGCCGCTTTATGCGCGCGAGACTTCAACTCACCGAAGATTAAGGGGGGTTGCGGCTGCATCCGCAGGGGTGGAGTTCGGGGGGTCACACCTCAACGTTGAAGTGTGATGCCGACGGGCGGGCCGGTTGTTGGAGAAGACAACCGACCACGCGCCGACATGAGGAGACACAGACCCCGGTAACGCCGAACTACCACCGTTCACGTTACAGAGAGAGAGTTCGTAAAGCGGAAACGCGGGATTCCCCGGAATAACGCATGCCGACCGGCATTGTGTTACCCGATCGATACCAGCCGGCTGGGGGACAGCGGGAATGCCGCGAAAGCGTGAGGGGGGTAACAGATTTCTTGTTACCTGTACCTTCTTCCCATACGTATATAGGAGCTAGGTACAGGTAACAACTTTTCTGTTACCCCCTCCCGCTAAAGCGGCCTTTCCCGCTGTCAGCCGTGCGTCTGGTCGAAAATACCGGGGCCGTTCGCCTCGGCCTTAGCGACATGCGCGGGTACGTCGGACAGCAGGTAAATTCCCTGGTACATCCAACCCTTGCCCTTGCGCTGCACCTCGGTAACGCCGTTCGTCTTTAGGTGGTTCTTGACGTTGCTCGGAGAATACTTGGCCGACTTATCGCCGTTGTCTTCGCGCCATTCCTTCAACTCGCGGTTAAAGTCGGAACGGCGTACCTCGCTGTCGTCGTCGTACTCGAACACCTCGCCCACAAGAGGCTTGAGCGGGTCCACCTCATCCTTGTGGTGCTCGGTCGCTGCAACGACGCTCAGCGGGTCGCGTAGGCCGTCGCTGTAGTAGCTCACAGCGCCACGGACAACCCATGCGGCCACGCCCTCACGCTCGGGTCCCTGAATGGTGGGCTCTAGGTCCGGGTCGCGCCGGTCGGCAAACGAGACACCGAACAGCATTGCCTTTGTCCGGGCCCACAGTGCAGCACCGCCGGAACCGAATTCCGGTAGGTAGTTCGTGGCCAGCACGATGGTAAACGTGGGGTCGAAAGAGAACACCTTTCCGTGCAGGTGGCGCGTGCTGATTCGGTCCCCGCCGGATAGGTTCTTGAGTAGTGCCGTATTCATCGGCACACCCTGGTTTCCTTCCTGCGCGACGACTAGCCGCTTTCCCCGCAGCGCTGCAATCTGCTCCGTGTGCACTGCCTGCCCGCGCACGTTCTCAAAGATGGTGAACGGCACCTCATGGACCACATCGTGACCGAACACCTTTTGCATGGTGCGAATCGTGGTGCCCTTGCCGTTCCGGCCGTGCTCGCCGTACCAAACGCCTAGCGCGTGCTCGCGGACTTCACCGGTAATCGCCATGCCTAGGAACGTCTGGTAGTAGCGCTGCATATCCGGGTCGCCGGGGAACACTTCCTCAACGAATCGCAGCCAGCGCGGGCACTCGGCGTCCGGCATGTAATCGACATTGGCGCACTGCGTCAGCATGTCGGCCGGATCATGCGCGCGGAGTTCCCCGGTGCGGAGATCCACGGTGCCGTTCCGGAATGTCATTAGGTGCCGTTGTGCGTCGAGTTCGTCAACGGTCGCGTGAAGCTGCGGGAGGACGGCCATTTCGGCGACCATTGCGCGCCGCTGGAAGTTAACAAGCATCTTGCTAGACGCTGCGGAGCACCAACCCATATCGGCGGAGTTCTCGACCCCGCGCCGCATGAGTTGCTTTGCGCCGTCCGTCACGGCCTGCATGGCTGCGCCGTCGTCGCCGGTTGCTTCCCAGATACGGCCATTCCAGCGGTACCAACCAACGTGCTGCACGTGGCGTAGCTCATGGCCGCACTGGTCGGCAATGAACCGCGCGTAGTTCACGTGCCGAACCTCGGGGTCAATGGCTAGTAGCTCGCGCTGGCGGGTCCAGTAAGCGTCATCGAAAGTGGTCACTTGTCATTCTCCAGGAATGCGAGGGCGGCGGCGGTGTTGCGGTCGGTGCGGTTACGGCGTGGCTTGCTTTCGGGAGCGTCGGCCGTCCGGTGCGGATCGGGGAAAATCAGTTGGTCATTCGGCAGCGCACCGGGGCCGTAGTCGTTGAGGGTTTCCAACCGTTCCTCAACCCAGACGATTAGTGCGTCTACTCGGGCGCGCTGCTTTTCTGCTTCGGTCATTTCGGGTTCTCCTCGGGTAGCACACTTCAACGTTGAGGTGTGGTTAGCGGGTGATGCCGTATGTCTTCCGCTGGTAGTAATCGCGGTCTCGGCATGAGCGGCTGCACCACTTGGGGCGCGTGCCGGTTCCGCAGTAGGGCTTGAGCGGGATTCCGCACTTGCACTTGTCATGCATGTCGGTTCCTCCGATCGATCGGAATTCGAGCCAAAGAAGAGGCACCCTCGGCGGGTGCCTTCACTGTGAAGTGAGTGAGTCGGTAAAGACTCCATGGGAGGAACAGCGAGCGCGGTTAACTCAGTGGACGTCGATTGAGTTAGCGCACTCGCTGCCCTCGGGATACAGAGAGCGAGTTGGTAAACCGCATTGGCGGCGGAACGGGCATTGCCGACAAGGCCGTTACCAATCCGTTATCAGAACCGCCGGCGAATCCCGATTATTACGGTGAGTGATTAATTGGTTACAGCTCTGCGGGAGGCTCCCTAACGGCCTATCCGGGGAGGACCGGCACCCATGGCCAGTGAGCCCTCGAGAGCAGCGCAGGCGGCCGTCTGTGCCCTCCCTTGGGCCCGTTGTCGGCAACCGGGGTTCGTGCCTCGGCGCTGGCCGGTCGGCAAAGGCTCTGTGCGCTGTCCTGCGGCACGCAAAAGGGCCCGGCGGGAGTTTCCCCACCGGGCCCCTGAAAGGCTCTCAGCGACGCTTACGCGGCTTTACAGCCGTACCGTGCCCGCGTCCACGTGAGGAACGCGCCGGGTGCCAGTAGTGCCCGCATGCGCTCGTACTCGGCTAGCCGGTCCTCGGCCCCTCGCAACTCCCGTTCAACGCGGTTCCGTTCGGCCGACTCGCGCACCTCGGCGGCCCGCTCCGCTGTCGAGAGGAACAGCCAAGAGCGGTAGGCCCGAGGTCCCTTGGGGGTGAGGTTGGCCAATTCGGCCGACAGCCGGTCTACCTCGGCCCGCAGTACGGCGCTCATGCGGCATCCTCCTTTGCGGCATTCAGGAAGTCGGCAGCGTCCGCGTGGAACGTCTCGCTGATCGTGAACCGCGAACGGTGCTCCGGCTTCTTCGGCTGAAGACGATTGACCATGAACCGCGCTCCCGCTTCAGTCAGCATTTCCCGCCGCGCGGTCACATCAGCGGTGGCCCAAACGTCAGCGTAGGTGCGGTTCGTGACCACGACTTCCCGCGTCGGTTCCACCTTTTCGCGGGATTCCAATTCGGCCAGCCGTGCGTCAAGGCCGTCCGCGCGTCGCTGCCATGCCTCCCGCGCTGCGCTACTCCGCTGCCGTCCCTCCTGCTTTTGGTGTTCTTCGAATTCGGCCAGCGTTGCGGCGATTTCGGGGGCCGGGTCGTATCCCGCGATTTCCTTCACCTCGGTCACGTGGAGTCCACCGACAGCGGCAAGGAACTTGCTTTCGACGCGGTTTTCTGCCCAGCCGATACGGACGTTCACCGGCCGTTCGCACTGCTGGCCGCGCGACGAGTAGCCACACTTGTACGTGCCCTTTTGCAAGTCGGCGTAGACGCGACCGCCGCACGACGTGCAAAAGATGATGCCCAACAGCAGAGCCTTACTGTCCTTGCGCGGAGTCTGCTTGGTTTTCCGGGAGTCCAACAGCGCGCCGATAGCGTCGTATTCCTCGCGGGTGAGGATCGGCTCAGTGGTGGACATGACCGGTGCGCCGTTGCTGTCTCGTACCGGGTTTCCGTCGTGCGTCTTCCAGCCCAACAGCGCGTGGGAGCGCATGAGCCGAGAAAGCATGGCCGGTCGCCATGAGAACTTTTCGCGGCTCACGTTCTTGCCCTTGGTCGCGCCCGTCTTTCCGCCGGTCTTCCGACCCTGCCGGATGCTCCAGTGATCGCGCGGACTCGGGACACCTTCTGTGTTCAGGTCGGTTGAAACAGCGCTAGCCGTCTTACCGGAGAACAGATCACGCATGATCCGCTCAATTACCTTCACTGCTTTCGGGTCCTGGACCAGGGTCCACCCGCCGCTTTCCAGTTCTTTGGGCATGTAGCCGTACGGCGGACGCGCGCCACGCCAGCGGAGTTCCATCGTGCGCATTGCAGCCTGTGCGCCGTTGACCCGCTCGCGGATTGCTTGCGCTTCCATTTCAGCGGCGAACGCGAACACCATCACGAGTAGGTGCGTGATCGGGTCCAGCGGGTTGCGGAAGTCCAGTACGAGACGGCCGCCCGGACCCTCGGCAAAGACGATCATTTTCCGATGTGCCTTTGCCCATTCGGCCAGCGCGAATACGTCGGCCATGCTGCGCACGAGTCGATCAAAGCGCCAGCACACAAGGGCGTCCCAGTCGTCCGGACGCTCCAGCCATGAGCCAAGTTCCGGACGCTCAAAGGGGGTTGTCTTGCTCGCGCTGACTCCGAGGTCCACGGCCTCACGGTCGGCAAGGTCGATGCCGAGTGCGCGGGCGGCATCCTCGTTCGCGCCGCGCTGTCGCTCCGGACTAGTCGTCTCGTCGGTGAGGACGCTGAGGCGAAGCACGCTGAGGCCGCGCAGGGGTGTGGTGGGGTTCATGCCGTACAGCGAGTGAGCGGGTGAAGCGAGCGCGCTGACCTGCGGTTTTGCTACCACGGGGGCCACTCCCAAGGGTGGGTGAGTTGGCACCCTTCGGATACGCGATGGGGATCGTCGCCGCGGTGGCGTTCGCCGTGGTCCTCTACAAGGTGGTGACGAGCGGCGCGGTCAGCGCGGAACTGCAGGGCATCGTGAAGCAGGCGCTCGATGCGCGGATGTGAGCGGGGAGCCGGGAATCGGGTCCGCGGAGACTCCGGCATCCACCATGACAGCGGCTCCGGCGGCCGTCCAGGCGATCGTAACGGCAGTGGCTCCGACAGCGGGTTCGTGACGGCGGAGGCGGCCGTGGTGCTGCCGGTGCTGGTGGTGTTCGCGATGGCGCTGGTGTGCGGGCTGCTCGTGGTGGCCGCTCAGATCCAGTGCGTGGACGCCGCCCGGGCGGGCGCCCGGGCGGCGGCCCGGCAGGATCCGGCCGACGCGGTCGTCGAGATCGCCAGAGAGGCGGCACCGCGCGGGGCGCGGGTCACGGTAAGCCGGGAGGAGGGCCGGGTCCGTGTGATCGTGGTGGCCGAGCCACCGGCGTTGCACGGGTTGCCCTTCGAAGTACGGGAGGAGGCCGTGGCTTCGGTGGAGCAGACGGTGGGGGTGGGGCCATGAGGGGCGGCGTCCGGCCCGGGGCGGTGACCGACCGGAGCCTCGGGCCCGATCCTGGTCTCGGGCTCGATCCCGATCCTGGTCTCGGTCTCGGTCTTGGTCCTGGTCTCGGTCCTGGTCCCGGCCCCGATCCCAATCCCGGCCTCGATCCCGGCCCCGATCCCAATCCCGGCCTCGATCCCGGCCCCGATCCCAATCCCGGCCTCGATCCCGGCCTCGATCCCGATCCCGGCCCCAGATCCGACCAAGGGTCCGCCACGGTGTGGAGTGTCGGTGCCATCGCCGTTCTGTGCGTGGTGTTCGGCATCGTGCTGGCCCTGGGGCAGGCCGTCGTGGCCCGGCATCGTGCGGCGGGTGGTGCCGATCTGGCGGCGCTCGCGGCGGCGGACCACTGGGCACGGGGCGGCACGGCGGCGTGTGCCCGGGCGGACCGGATCGCGCGGGCCCAGGGGACGCGGCTGGTGCGGTGCGTGCTCACCGGCCAGGTCTCGGACGTGACGGCGGCCTCGGGCCGGGGGCCGTTCGCTGCGGAGGCGCGGGCGAGAGCGGGCCCGGCCACGGGCGTACCACCGGACCAGGTCTCGCCGACCCGGACTACGGACCTACCGCCGGGCCCCGGTCCGCCCCCGCCCCCGCCGCCCCGCGCAACAGCACCGTGAGCAGCCGTACGGCCCCCCGCTTGTGCAGTGGCTCGTTGCCGTTGCCGCACTTGGGGGACTGGATGCAGGACGGGCAGCCGGCGTCGCACTCGCAGGAGGCGATGGCCTCCCGGGTGGCCGTGAGCCAGTCGACGGCGGTGTGGAAGGCGCGCTCTGCGAAGCCCGCGCCTCCCGGGTGGCCGTCGTACACGAAAACCGTCGGCAGCAGTGTGTCCGGGTGCAGGGGGACCGACACGCCGCCGATGTCCCAGCGGTCGCACGTCGCGAACAGGGGCAGCATGCCGATCGAGGCGTGCTCGGCGGCGTGCAGGGCCCCGCCGAGGATCTCCGGGTTGATCCGGGCCGCGTCCAGTTGGTCCTCGGTGACCGTCCACCACACCGCGCGCGTGCGCAGTGTCCGGGGAGGGAGGTCGAGTTTCGTCTCGCCCAGGACCTCACCGGTGATGAGCCGCCGGCGCAGGAAGGAGACCACTTGGTTGGTGACCTCGACGGAGCCGTAGCACAGGCGTCCGTCACCCCAGGGGACCTCGGTGTCGGTCTCGAGGACCGAGATGGCCGTCGTGTCGCGGGCGACCGTGGAGTACGACGGGGTGGCCTGCTCGACCAGCGCGACGGAGTCCTCCAGGTCCAGGGAGCGGACGAGGTACGTGCGGCCCTGGTGCAGGTGCACGGCGCCCTCGTGGACCGTCGTGTGGGAGGCGCCGGCGTCGACCGTGCCCAGCAGCCGGCCCGTCCCGGTCTCGACGACCTGGACCGGCCGTCCGCCCTCTCCACGGATGTCGGTCAGGTCGGCGGCCCGTTCCCGGCGCGTCCAGTGCCAGGCGCGGGTCCGGCGGCGCAGCAGTCTGGCCTCCTCGAGCTGGGGGAGCAGCTCCTCGCAGGCCGGGCCGAAGAGGGGCAGGTCCTCCTCGGTCAGGGGCAGCTCGGCCGCCGCCGCGCACAGGTGGGGAGCGAGGACGTAGGGGTTGTCGGGGTCGAGGACCGTCGATTCCACCGGTTGGTCGAACAGGGCCTCGGGGTGGTGGACGAGGAAGGTGTCCAGCGGATCGTCCCGGGCGACCAGCACCGCGAGGGCCCCCTGCCCGGAGCGCCCGGCCCGGCCCGCCTGCTGCCACAGTGATGCCCGGGTGCCCGGGTAGCCGGCGATCACCACGGCGTCCAGGCCGGAGATGTCGAGGCCGAGCTCGAGGGCGTTCGTCGCCGCGAGGCCGAGGAGTTCACCCGAGTGCAGGGCGCGTTCCAGGGCGCGGCGCTCCTCGGGGAGGTAGCCGCCACGGTACGCCGCCACGCGCCGGGGCAGGGAGCGGTCGACCTCGGCCAGACGTTCCTTGGCGATCACCGAGATCAGCTCGGCGCCGCGCCGGGAGCGTACGAAGGTGATCGAGCGCATCCCCTGCACGGTGAGGTCGGTGAGCAGGTCGGCGGCCTCGGCGGTGGCCGTGCGGCGGACCGGCGCGCCCTTCTCGCCCTCCATCTCGGTCAGCGGCGGTTCCCACAGGGCGAACACCAGTTCACCACGCGGTGAGGCGTCGTCGGCGACCTCGACCACCGGCAGGCCGGTGAGCCGGCCGGCCGCGACCGAGGGCTCGGCGGAGGTGGCGGAGGCGAGCAGGAACACGGGCGACGCGCCGTAGCGCGCACACAGTCGGCGCAATCTTCGAAGTACCTGGGCGACATGGGAGCCGAAGACGCCGCGGTAGGTGTGGCACTCGTCGACGACGACGTACTTCAGCGACTTCAGGAAGGAGGACCAGCGGGGGTGGGACGGCAGGATGCCGCGGTGCAGCATGTCCGGGTTGGTCAGCACGTAGGTGCCGTACTGGCGGATCCACTCGCGTTCCTCGAACGGAGTGTCGCCGTCATACACCGCGGTCCGCACTGATGTGCCCAGGGGTTGTGAAAGTTCCTTCACGGATCGGCACTGGTCGGCGGCGAGCGCCTTGGTCGGGGCCAGGTAGAGGGCGGTGGCGCCCCGTCCGTTGGGGGCCTCGGAGCCGTCCAGCAGTGTCGACAGCACCGGCACCAGGTAGGCCAGGGACTTGCCGGACGCGGTGCCGGTGGCGACGACCACCGAGTCGCCGTCCAGGGCGTGCTCGGCCACGCGTGCCTGGTGGGCCCAGGGGTGTTCGATGCCCGCGGCCCGCACCGCCGCGACGACCTCCGGCCGAATCCGGTCCGGCCAGACGGCATGACGGCCCGCACGCGGGGGCAAGTGCTCCGTATGAGTGATGCGCGTAGCCCGGTTCGGGCCCCCGGCGAGCCGGTCCAGGACCATGCCCGGACCCGGCCGGGAGCCGGGCTCCGCCGGGGGTCGATCGGATCGGTGATTCTTGGCCATCGGCACCGAGTCTGTCACTGGCGTGACGGACAATGGGACCAAGGCGTCGTGCACGCCTGCCGGTAAGTGATTGAATGCCATCGCGGCTGGCGAACCGTCCTGGGGGCTTCAAGCCGAGGTGTCCCGAAGGGCGACCCGCTCGATAGCAAGGTGCTGGAGGATCCGTGGACCTGTCCCTGTCGACCCGTACCGTCGGCGATCGTACGGTCGTCGAGGTCGGTGGCGAAATTGACGTATACACCGCGCCCAAGCTGCGAGAGCAGCTGGTCGAGCTCGTGAACGACGGGAGTTTCCACCTCGTCGTAGACATGGAGGGCGTGGACTTCCTCGACTCCACCGGGCTCGGCGTGCTGGTCGGCGGACTGAAGCGGGTGCGTGCCCATGAGGGCTCGCTGCGCCTGGTCTGCAACCAGGAGCGCATTCTCAAGATCTTCCGTATCACCGGCCTCACCAAGGTGTTTCCCATTCACACCTCGGTCGAGGAAGCGGTGGCGGCCACCGACTGACGACCGGTCCCGGGCTCTCGGGCCCGGGACCACAAGAACAAGCGAGGTCCGGGCTGTCGGCGGCCCGGACTCTCGAAAGCACGCCCGTAGTTCCGAGGGGGATGCATGGCCACCGTCGAACTCCGCTTCAGCGCGCTGCCCGAGCATGTCCGCACCGCCCGTCTGGTGGCGGCGGCGGTGGCACGCAGGGCCGGAGTGGACGAGGCCGTCCTCGACGAGGTCAGGCTCGCCGTCGGCGAGGCCTGCACGCGGGCTGTGGGTCTGCATCAGCACGTCGGCATCACGGCGCCGGTCAAGGTGTCGCTGATCGAGGAGGAGAAGCAGTTCTCCATCGAGGTCGGCGACGAGGCGCCGCACGCGGTACCCGGGGCCGGAAACCCGGGCGCCGTCGACGACGTGGAGGCCGAGGAGGACGAGATGGGTCTCGCTGTCATCAGCGGACTCGTCGACGACGTGGAGGTCACGGCCGGCGAGGGCGGCGGACTGATCCGCATGACCTGGCCGACCGCGCCGGCGGTGCTGCCGCCGGTCTGACACCCACCCCGGTCGTCCGACGCCTCGGGCGGACCACGAAAGTCACACGCGAGTCACCCGAAGGGCCCTACCTCGTAGGGCCCTTCGTCATGTGCGGAAGGCGAGGTCCGCGGTCCGCGCATACAGTGGTGCCGTGCGAGCGCCAGGTGAATTAATTCACGAGCGGATTCGCGCGAGAAATGGATCACGACAATGCGAACACCGTGTGATCGCCGTTAATGCCGGAAGGCCATTACTACTTCTGGGTCCTTTGGGTTGACAGGGTAATTCCTTTTGTCGTGCACTGTTTTGATCAGGTTCCGGTACCTACAATCCCGTCCACATCTTGAGCTCAGCCCAAGCGTCAAGGAGGACGAATGGCGGAGCTTTCCACCCCTCATCAGTTGGGCGACACCTCGACTGTCGCAGCCGCCGTGCTGACCGATTCGAACCGCGTCCTGGTCGCGGTCATCGCGGTCGTCGCGCTGGCCGCGCTGGTGCTCGCGGGCATCCTGGTACGCCAGGTGCTCGCGGCGGGCGAGGGAACCGACAGCATGAAGGAGATCGCGGCGGCCGTCCAGGAAGGCGCCAACGCCTATCTGGCCAGGCAGCTTCGCACGCTTGGCGTATTCGCCGTCGTCGTGTTCTTCCTGCTCATGCTGCTGCCCGCCGACGACTGGAATCAGCGGGCCGGACGGTCGATCTTCTTCCTGATCGGCGCGGCTTTCTCGGCGGCCACCGGCTATATCGGCATGTGGCTCGCCGTACGCAGCAATGTGCGCGTCGCCGCGGCGGCGCGGGAAGCGACACCGGCTCCGGGCGAACCCGAAAAGGATCTCACCCTCGTCTCGCACAAAGCCACGAAGATCGCATTCCGCACGGGCGGCGTGGTCGGCATGTTCACGGTGGGGCTCGGCCTGCTGGGTGCCTGCTGCGTGGTGCTGGTGTACGCCGCCGACGCGCCGAAGGTCCTGGAGGGTTTCGGCCTCGGTGCCGCACTGATCGCGATGTTCATGCGGGTCGGCGGCGGCATCTTCACCAAGGCCGCCGACGTCGGCGCCGACCTGGTCGGCAAGGTCGAGAAGGGCATTCCGGAGGACGATCCGCGCAATGCCGCGACCATCGCCGACAACGTGGGCGACAACGTCGGCGACTGCGCGGGCATGGCGGCCGACCTCTTCGAGTCGTACGCCGTGACCCTGGTGGCCGCGCTGATCCTCGGCAAGGTGGCCTTCGGGGACTCCGGGCTGGCGTTCCCGCTGCTGGTACCGGCGATCGGCGTGATCACGGCCATGATCGGCATCTTCGCGGTGGCGCCCAGGCGGTCCGACCGCAGCGGCATGAGCGCGATCAACCGGGGCTTCTTCATCTCCGCGGCGATCTCCCTGGTGCTGGTGGCGGTGGCCGTCTTCGTCTACCTGCCCGGGAAGTACTCCGAGCTGGACGGTGTCACCGACGCGGCGATCGCCGGCCGGGACGGCGACCCGCGGATCCTCGCGCTCGTCGCGGTGGCGATCGGCATCGTGCTCGCCGCCCTGATCCAGCAGCTCACCGGCTACTTCACCGAGACCACCCGACGCCCCGTCAAGGACATCGGCAAGTCCTCGCTCACGGGCCCCGCGACCGTCGTCCTCGCCGGTATCTCGCTCGGCCTCGAATCCGCCGTCTACACCGCCCTGTTGATCGGCCTCGGCGTCTACGGGGCCTTCCTGCTCGGCGGTACGTCGATCATGCTCGCGCTGTTCGCGGTGGCGCTGGCCGGCACCGGCCTGCTCACCACGGTCGGTGTGATCGTCGCCATGGACACCTTCGGGCCCGTCTCCGACAACGCGCAGGGCATCGCCGAGATGTCCGGCGACGTCGAGGGCGCCGGCGCCCAGGTGCTCACCGACCTGGACGCGGTCGGCAACACGACCAAGGCCATCACCAAGGGCATCGCCATCGCCACCGCCGTCCTCGCGGCGGCGGCCCTGTTCGGGTCGTACCGCGACGCCATCACCACCGGCGCCGCGGACGTGGGTGAGAAACTGAGCGGCGAGGGCGCGCCGATGACCCTGATGATGGACATCTCACAGCCCAACAACCTGGTCGGCCTCATCGCGGGCGCGGCGGTCGTCTTCCTCTTCTCGGGGCTGGCGATCAACGCCGTGTCGCGGTCGGCGGGCGCGGTGGTCCACGAGGTGCGGCGGCAGTTCCGGGAGCGTCCCGGGATCATGGACTACACCGAGAAACCGGAGTACGGCAAGGTCGTCGACATCTGCACCAGGGACGCCCTGCGGGAACTCGCCACGCCCGGGCTGCTCGCCGTGATGGCGCCCATCTTCATCGGGTTCACGCTCGGAGTGGGCGCGCTCGGCGCGTTCCTGGCGGGCGCGATCGGCGCGGGCACCCTGATGGCGGTGTTCCTCTCCAACTCCGGTGGCGCCTGGGACAACGCCAAGAAGCTCGTCGAGGACGGTCACCACGGCGGCAAGGGCAGCGAGGCCCACGCCGCCACCGTCATCGGCGACACGGTCGGCGACCCGTTCAAGGACACCGCGGGCCCGGCGATCAACCCCCTGCTGAAGGTCATGAACCTGGTGGCGCTGCTCATCGCTCCGGCGATCATCAAGTTCTCCTACGGTGCCGACGAGAGCACCGGTGTACGGGTGGGGATCGCCCTCGTCGCGCTCGCCGTCATCGCCGCCGCGGTCTACGTGTCCAAGCGGCGCGGGATCGTCATGGGTGACGAGGGCGACACCGACCAGGAACCCAAGTCGGCGGATCCGGCGGTGGTTTCGTAGACCCGGGCTCGAAGCCTCCGAGGAGGCGCGGGTCAAAAGGCGGGCGTACGGCGCGTATTGACGCGTCGTACGCCCGTGTCGTGCGTGCGCGCGCCCTTCATCGTGAGCCTTATCTCTCTTGGTGCAAATGGCTGCAATACGGTCCTAACGGATGTTCGTCCTGCGGATGTCCCCCATCCGGCGTGTATGTTCCGGGGCCGAGAGCCATGGAAGGGACCAATCCGGTGAACAAGAAGCTCGCGGCCGCACTGTCCGGCGGTGCGGTACTGGTACTGGCGCTGACGGGATGCAGCAGCGACGACGACAACGACAAGCTGGACTCCTGGGCGAAGGAGGTCTGCGACGGAGTGCAGCCGCAGGCCAAGAAGATCGAGGCGGCCAACGCGGCGATCCAGAAGGAGACCTCGGACAACAGCACGCCGGAAGAGGTCCAGAAGACCGACGCCAAGGCGTTCCAGGACATGTCCGACGCCTACAAGGCGATGGGCGGCGCCGTCCAGAAGGCCGGGGCACCGGATGTCGAGGAGGGCGAGAAGAAGCAGAAGGACGCGGTCACCGAACTCAACGGCCTCTCCTCGTCGTACGCCTCCCTGAGGAAGCAGGTGGAGGCGCTCGACACCAAGGACCAGGCGAAGTTCGCCGACGGCCTCAAGGACATCGCCACCGAGCTGAACAAACTCAGCAAGAGCGGCAGCGACGCGCTGAAGACCCTCGAGGAGGGCGACGTCGGCCAGGCGATGGCCAAGCAGGCCAGCTGCAAGTCGGCCTCGGTGACGCCTTCGGCCACGGCCGGCTGACCTGAGCCGCACGGGCGCGGGGCGGGGGCGCGGGCCGCGGGACCACAGCAGGGTGCGGGTCGCGGGGCCACAATGGGGGAGTGAGTAACGCCAGCCTGTCCCCCCTGCCCTCCGCCGACCGCCCCGACGTCACAGCCCGGCTGCGGGACGCCCTGCTCGGGGCCTCCTTCACCGCCGACGGACTGCTGGAGCTGCTCGGCGCCCCCGCCTACGCGGCGCTGTCGCGCAGCGAGACCGTGCCCGCGCTCCGGGCCACCCGCGGCGACACGCCGCTGGAACTCCTCGTACGGCTGTTCCTGCTCCAGCAACCCGCCCGCCACGCGCGTGTGGCGGACCTGCTGCCCGTCGACGCGTGCCTGGAGAGCGGCTGGCTCGTCCGCGCGGGCGACGACGAGGTGGCGGCCACCGTGGACGTACGGCCGTACGGCGGGCCCGGGGGCGAGGACTGGTTCATCGTCTCCGACCTGGGCTGCGCGGTCGGCGGCGCCGGTGGCATCGGCAACCACGCCCAGGGCGTCGTCCTCGGCGTCGGCGGCGCCTCCACGACCCTCGCGGGCCTCACCGTCCGTACGCCCGTCTCCGCCGCCCTCGACCTCGGCACCGGCTCCGGCATCCAGGCGCTGCACGCCGCCGCGCACGCCACGCGCGTGACGGCGACCGACGTCAACCCGCGCGCGCTGCACATCACCGCGCTCACGCTCGCCCTGTCCGGGGCCCCGGCCGCCGAACTGCGGGAGGGTTCGCTCTACGAGCCGGTCGCCGACGACGAGACGTACGACCTGATCGTGTCCAACCCGCCGTTCGTGATCTCACCGGGCGCCCGCCTCACCTACCGCGACGGCGGGATGGGCGGGGACGATCTGTGCCGCTCGCTCGTTCAGCAGACGGGGGAGCGTCTGAACGAGGGCGGGTTCGCGCACTTCCTCGCCAACTGGCAGCACGTGGAGGGGGAGGACTGGACGGACCGGCTGCGCTCCTGGGTGCCGCGCGGCTGTGACGCCTGGATCGTGCAGCGCGAGGTGCAGGACGTCACGCAGTACGCGGAGCTGTGGCTCAGGGACGCGGGCGACCACCGCGGCGACGCGGCCGAGTACCAGGCGCACTACGACGCGTGGCTGGACGAGTTCGAGGCGCGCAAGGTCAGGGGCGTCGGCTTCGGCTGGATCACGCTGCGCCGGACCGGTGCCGCCGAGCCCTCGATCACCACCGAGGAGTGGCCGCACCCGATCGAGCAGCCGCTCGGCGAGACCGTGCGCGCGCACTTCGACCGCGTCGACTACCTGCGTGCCCACGACGACGCGGCCCTGCTCGAAGCGCACTTCACGCTGGCCGGTGAGGTCGTCCAGGAGCAGGTCGGGCTGCCCGGCGCCGAGGACCCGGAGCACGTCGTCCTGCGCCAGAACCGCGGCATGCGCCGGGCCACCCGGGTCGACACCGTCGGCGCCGGTTTCGCGGGCGTCTGCGACGGCACCATGAGCGCCGGCCGCATCCTGGACGCGATCGCCCAGCTGGTGGGCGAGGACCCGGTGGCGTTGCGCGACCGCACGCCCGCGCAGATCCGGCTGCTGGTGGAACAGGGGTTCCTCGAACCCGCGTAGAGCCACGGGGCTGCTGCGCGCGGCTGAACGGCGCTGACACGGCCCGCCCGCGAGGACCCGGTCGGCGGCCCCGCCGCGCCCCGCGCCCCAGGGGCCGTGCGTCCCCGGCCCCTGGGGCGCCGTACGTTCCTGGTCCCCGGCCGCTCCCCGGTCCTGGCCGCGCCGTACGTCCCTGGTCCCCGGCCGCCGTACCTCCCCGGCCCCGCGCCGTACGACCCCGACTCCGACCCCGTGCCGCACGTCCCTGTCCCCGGTCCCGGCCCCATCGCCCCATCCCCGGCCCCGCGCCACACGTCCCTGTCCCCGGTCCCGGCCCCATCGCCCCGTCCCCGGCCCCGCGCCACACGTCCCAGCCCCAGCCCCGTCCCCATCGCCCCATGCCCGCCCTCAACCCATCGTCGTACGGCCGGCGGATCCCTGGCTTCCGCGGCGACGTAGGGAAAAGCGCGGTTCCGGCGCGGAACCGGCCACGCGCGGGGGCAGTCGGCTCGCCGTTCACCTTGGGTTCGCCTGCCCGCCGCCGTCGCGTGACAGCCTCCCGAAGGCTGGACACGCGCAGGCTGGAGAAAAGGGGCACGGGGACCATGGAGAGCGGGCCGGCGATCTTCGCGGGAATGGTGTTCGCCCTGTTCGGGGCCGGTCTGCTGGTGTGGACCGCGACGCGGGTCCGGCACGGCCGGCCGGTCGCGCACGGTGTGAGCCCCGTCGCATCGGCGACCGTCGCGAGCGTCGCCGCGGTGGCCGCTCTCGCCCTCGGGGCATGGTGCCTGACGCACGTGTGAGCGGCCGGTTCCGGCCCCCGGTAGCGCCCCCGCCCGAGTAATCGGGGGATCGCGCTCCGGATACACACATCAGGGCCCGTAAACACTCCGGGCGGCAGGAACAGGGTTCGTCGGGTTACCGTTCGAGTGGCCGTTGCGGGCTTTTCCCGTTTGACACGGGGGCGGGAGGTACCGTCACACTCCGCAGCGTCACGACCGAAACGCAGCACGACCCCGACCCCGGGAACACGGCCTGGGGAGGCCCAGCGTCGACCGGAGAGAAGAGCGAAGTTGTCCCCGACCAGCGAGACCGCGAACGGCGGCCGCCGACTCGTCATCGTCGAGTCGCCTGCCAAGGCGAAGACGATCAAGGGCTATCTCGGCCCTGGCTACGTCGTCGAGGCGAGCGTCGGGCACATCCGCGACCTTCCCAGCGGTGCCGCGGAGGTGCCCGAGAAGTACACCGGTGAGGTCCGCCGCCTCGGTGTGGACGTCGAACACGACTTCCAGCCGATCTATGTGGTCAACGCTGACAAGAAGGCGCAGGTCAGGAAGCTCAAGGACCTGCTGAAGGACTCCGACGAGCTCTTCCTCGCCACCGATGAGGACCGCGAGGGCGAGGCCATCGCCTGGCACCTGCAGGAAGTCCTCAAGCCGAAGATCCCCGTCAAGCGCATGGTGTTCCACGAGATCACCAAGGACGCGATCCGCGCCGCCGTCGCCAACCCGCGCGAGCTCAACCAGAAGCTCGTCGACGCCCAGGAGACCCGCCGCATCCTCGACCGCCTCTATGGCTACGAGGTGTCGCCGGTCCTCTGGAAGAAGGTCATGCCGAAGCTGTCGGCCGGCCGCGTCCAGTCCGTCGCCACGCGCCTGGTGGTGGAGCGGGAGCGTGAGCGCATGGCGTTCCGTTCCGCCGAGTACTGGGACCTGACGGGCACCTTCGCGACCGGCCGCGCCGGTGACGCCTCCGACCCGTCGTCGCTGGTGGCACGCCTGCAGACCGTCGACGGCCGGCGTGTCGCGCAGGGCCGTGACTTCGACTCCCTGGGCCAGATCAAGAGCGCGAACACCCTCCACCTCGACGAGGCGAACGCCCGCGCGCTCGCCGCCGCCCTGGAGGACACGCGCTTCGCGGTCCGCTCCGTGGAGTCCAAGCCGTACCGCCGCTCGCCGTACGCCCCGTTCCGTACGACGACGCTGCAGCAGGAAGCTTCGAGGAAGCTCGGCTTCGGCGCCAAGGCGACCATGCAGATCGCCCAGAAGCTGTACGAGAACGGCTACATCACGTACATGCGTACGGACTCGACGACCCTGAGCGACACGGCGATCAAGGCCGCCCGCGCCCAGGTCACGCAGCTGTACGGCGCCGACTACCTCCCCGCACAGCCGCGGACGTACGCCGGCAAGGTCAAGAACGCGCAGGAGGCGCACGAGGCGATCCGCCCCTCGGGCGACCGCTTCCGCACGCCCGCCGAGACCGGACTCACCGGCGACCAGTTCAGGCTCTACGAGCTCATCTGGAAGCGGACCGTCGCCTCCCAGATGAAGGACGCGACCGGCAACAGCGTCACCGTGAAGATCGGTGGCGCCGCCTCCGACGGCCGGGACGTCGAGTTCAGCGCCTCCGGCAAGACGATCACCTTCCACGGCTTCCTGAAGGCCTACGTCGAAGGCGCGGACGACCCGAACGCCGAGCTGGACGACCGCGAGCGCCGGCTGCCGCAGGTCGCCCAGGGTGACGCGCTGACGGCCGACGAGATCACGGTCGACGGCCACGCCACCAAGCCCCCGGCCCGCTACACCGAGGCGTCGCTGGTCAAGGAGCTGGAAGAGCGCGAGATCGGCCGCCCTTCGACGTACGCGTCGATCATCGGCACGATCCTGGACCGCGGCTACGTCTTCAAGAAGGGCACGGCACTCGTCCCGTCCTTCCTTTCCTTCGCCGTCGTCAACCTCCTGGAGAAGCACTTCGGGCGGCTCGTCGACTACGGCTTCACCGCCGAGATGGAGGGCGACCTCGACGCCATCGCCCGCGGCGAGGCCCAGGCGGTGCCGTGGCTGCGCCGCTTCTACTTCGGTGAGGGCACGGGCAACGGCGGCGCGGCCGACGCCGGCAACGGCGACGGGGACCACCTCGGCGGCCTCAAGGAGCTCGTGACCGACCTCGGCGCGATCGACGCGCGCGAGGTGTCGTCCTTCCCCGTCGGCAACGACATCGTGCTGCGCGTCGGGCGCTACGGCCCGTACGTCGAGCGCGGCGAGAAGGACTCCGAGAACCACCAGCGCGCCGACGTCCCCGAGGACCTGGCGCCGGACGAGCTCTCCGTCGAGCTGGCGGAGGAACTGCTCGCCAAGCCGAGCGGCGACTTCGAGCTGGGCACCGACCCCGCCACCGGCCACGCCATCGTCGCCAAGGACGGCCGCTACGGCCCCTACGTCACCGAGGTGCTCCCCGAGGGCACCCCGAAGACCGGCAAGAACGCCGTGAAGCCGCGTACGGCCTCGCTGTTCAAGTCGATGTCCCTGGACACGGTGACCCTCGACGACGCGTTGAAGCTCATGTCGCTGCCGCGTGTCGTCGGCGCCGACGCGGAGGGCGTCGAGATCACCGCGCAGAACGGCCGCTACGGCCCGTACCTGAAGAAGGGCACGGACTCGCGGTCCCTCCAGGCGGAGGAGCAGCTCTTCACGATCACGCTGGAGGAGGCGCTGGCGATCTACGCCCAGCCCAAGCAGCGTGGCCGGGCCGCGGCCAAGCCGCCGCTGAAGGAGCTGGGCACCGACCCGGTCAGTGAGAAGCCGGTCGTGGTCAAGGACGGCCGCTTCGGCGCGTACGTCACCGACGGCGAGACCAACGCGACCCTGCGCTCCGGCGACAGCGTCGAGGAGATCACGCCGGAGCGCGGCTACGAGCTGCTCGCCGAGAAGCGCGCCAAGGGGCCCGCCAAGAAGACGGCGAAGAAGTCCGCCGCCAAGAAGGCCCCGGCCAAGAAGGCGACGGCGAAGAAGACCGTGGCCAAGAAGACGGCGGCGGCGAAGACGACGGCCGCGAAGAAGACCACGGCCAAGACCACGGCGAAGAAGACGGCCACCAAGACGGCCGCCAAGAAGGCCACCGCGTCGGAGGCGTTGGAGGACTGAGCCCGGCTCAGCAGCCGCTGAGCCCGCCGACCCTCCACGCATGCCACACACGCCACGCCCTCCACGCGCTCTTCGCGAAACGAACGCCCCGGCATCATTTCGATGTCGGGGCGTGCGTACGTTCGGCCGGACACGCCGGACTGTCGGCGACGGCAGATAGGCTGAACGCATGACGCGAGCCGAGCAGCCAACGGCCACTCACCCCGCCCCGGACGACGCCCTGGTCGCGGACTCCCGCGAGCGCGCCGTCCGCGCCCTGCTGCGCCGCCCGCAGTTGAGGCGGTTGTGGAGCGCACAGCTCGTGGGGGGTGTCGGCGACATCCTCGCCCTCCTGGTGCTGGTCCTCCTAGCCGTCCAGGCCGCGATCGGCGCGGGCTCGTTCGGCGGGGGCTACCGGGGCGTGGCGTTCGCAGTGGCGACCGTTTTCGGCGTACGCATCCTGGCGACGCTGCTCTTCGGTGCCGTCCTGCTCGGACCCCTCACCTCACTCACCTCACCGGACGGACCGCTCGACCGGCGCTGGACCATGGTCGGCGCCGACGGGTTGCGGGCCGCGCTGCTGATCGTCGCTCCGCTGTGGATCGACTGGACGCCGGACGACGCGCTCGCCGTCCTCCTGGTGACCGTCTTCGTCACCGGCGTCGCCGAGCGCTTCTGGACGGTGTGCCGGGAGAGCGCGGCCCCCGCGCTGCTGCTCGCGCCGCCGCTGGAAGGCGCGACGGTACGACCGCTGCCGGACCACATGGACACCCTGCGCCGCCTGTCGCTGCGTACGGGCTTCGTGGCCATCCCCCTCGCCGGCGCCGTGCTGGTCGTGGCGGGACTGCTGAACAACCTGCTGGGCGCCGGCATCGACTGGTTCGCCGAGCATCAGGCGGCGCTCGGCTCGTACGTCGCGGCCGGGCTGTTCGCCGCGTCCCTGTCCGTGGTGTCCTTCCTGGAGCTGCCCGGGATCCGCACACCGCGCGCGCGGTCGCCGCTGGAGGGCATGCGCCGTCCCAAGAGCGGCACCGGCGTCGACAAGGGCCGCACCGGCGTCCTCCCGCTGCTGGTGGTCGCCTGCGCCGCGGTCGCCGCCGTGGTGTCCGCCGTGGTCGCCGTGGCGGTGCTGCACGCCAAGGACCTGGGTGGCGGCCCCGTGCTGTACGGCCTGATGGTGGGCGCGTTGACCGGCGGTGTCGTCCTCGGTATCCGAACGGCTCCCGCCCTGCTGCCGTCCCTGTCGCGCCGGCGGCTGCTGGCCCTGGCGATCGCGGTCGTCGGCGTCGCCCTGCTGGCCGCCGGGCTCGTCCCGGACGACACCACCGTGCTGCTGCTCCTCACACTGGCGGGCGTCGGCTCGGGCGTGACCGCCAACACCGGGCACACGCTGCTCGACCAGGAGACCGAGGAACACCGCCGGGCGCGGACCACGGAGCACCTGCACGCGGTCGTCCGCCTGTACGTGGCGCTCGGCGCGGTCGTCGCGCCCGTGGTGGCGGCCTCGATCGGGCCGCACCGGCTGGAGAACGGCAGGTTCGTCTTCGCGCACGGCGGCGCCGCGTTCATCCTGATGCTGCTGGGCGCGCTGCTGCTGCCGGTGGCCGCGCTGGTACTGGCCAAGGTCGACGACCGCTCCGGGGTCCCCCTGCGGCACGACCTGCGGGACGCGCTGCTCGGCGGCGACGACCCGGTGCCGACGCCCGTGTCGAACGGCTTCTTCATCGCTCTGGAGGGCGGCGACGGCGCCGGGAAGTCCACCCAGGCCGAGGCCCTCGCCGAGTGGATCAGGGGCAAGGGCCACGAGGTCGTGCTGACGCGCGAGCCGGGGGCGACGCCGGTGGGCAAGCGCCTGCGGTCGATCCTGCTGGACGTGTCGAGTGCCGGCCTGTCGCACCGCGCGGAGGCACTGCTGTACGCCGCCGACCGCGCGGAGCACGTCGACACCGTGGTGCGGCCCGCGCTGGAGCGGGGCGCCGTGGTCATCTCCGACCGGTACATCGACTCCTCGGTGGCCTACCAGGGCGCCGGCCGCGACCTGTCGCCGACCGAGATCGCCCGCATCAACCGCTGGGCGACCGACGGGCTCGTACCGCATCTGACCGTCCTGCTGGACGTCCCGCCGGAGACCGCGCGCGAGCGGTTCACCGAGGCGCCCGACCGGCTGGAGTCGGAGCCCGCCGAGTTCCACGCGCGCGTGCGCTCCGGTTTCCTGACCCTTGCCGCGGCCGACCCCGGGCGTTACCTCGTCGTGGACGCGGGCCAGGAGCCCGAGGCCGTCACCACCGTCGTACGCCACCGGCTCGACCAGGTGCTGCCGCTGTCCGAGGCCGAGATCAAGGCCCAGGAGGAGGCGCGCCGCAAGGCCGAGGAGGAGGCGCGCCGCAAGGCCGAGGAAGAGGCCGCGCGCAAGGCCGAGGAGGAGCGCCTGGAGCGCGAGCGACTCGAACAGCTGGAGCGGCTGCGCGCCGAGGAGGAGGAGCGCAAGCGGCGCGAGCTGGAGGAGGCACAGCGGCGCGAGGCCGAACGGCAGGCTGAGGAGGCCCGCCAGCGGGCCGAGGAGGCCCGTCGCAAGGCCGAGGAGGAGCGGGCACGGCTCCTGGCGGAGGAGAAGGCGCGCGCCGAGGAGGAGGAGCGGCTGCGGGCCGAGGCGGAGCGACGCCGCAAGCAGGCCGAGGAGGAGGAGCGGCTGCGGGCCGAGGCCGAGGCCCGGCGCCTGGAGAAGCAGCGCAAGGCCGAGGAGGCCCTGATGCGGGCCGAGGAGGCCCGCCGGGCGGCGGAGCAGGCGGCGGCAGCGGCCGCGGCGGGTCCGAAGCCGACGGCACCTCCCGCGGCGGACGCGCCCCGTCCGGCGCCGCCCGCTCCGGCTGCCTCGCGCCCCTCGGACGCGATGACCGTGCCGACGCCGGTCGTGACCCCGACGAACGCCTCGGGCGGACCGGTGGAGGACACGGCGGTACTGCGGCCGGTGCGGGACTCGGCCGACTCCCGTGACGACCGGGGTGGCGCCGAGGACGCCGTCCGGCGCGGGCGCGGCGACGACGGCCGGGCGCCCGGGGCACCGGGAGCCTCCGAACGCGAGTCCGGGCACGAGCCCGAATCCGAGTCCGAGGTGACGACCGAGCTGCCCATGCCGCCGGTGCCGGGTGCGGCGGACGAGACGGCGGTGCTGCCCGCGGTGGAGCCCCGGGCCGCCGACGAGACGGCGGTCCTGCCCCCCGTACGCGAGGACGACCCCGCCGACCGGGTGCCGCCCGGTTACTTCCGCGAGGAGGGCCCGGCCGCTCGTACCGACCGGTCCGAGGAACCCCAGGACCGCACGCGCGAGCTGCCGCGGATCGACCCGGACCAGGCACCGCCCCGCAGGCCGCGCCCGGACTGGGCCGAGGAGACGCCGCTGGACGACCTGCCGACGCTGGCGGACGAGCTGCTCGGCCCGCGCGACGGCGAGCGTGACGGAGGCGGCCCGGGCGACGCCCGGGGTGACAGCCGTGGCGATGGCAGGGGCGACGGCCGTGGCGATGACGAAGGCCGCCGGGGGAAGGGCCGGGGCCGGCGCTGACCGGCCGGGCCGCCGACCGCCGGCCGCCGACCTCGGGCCCATGTGGCCCTCAGGGCCCATGGGTGGCCTCCGGGGCCATGTGGCCCTCAGGCGACGTGGCCCCAGGGCCCCCAGGGCCACGGGGTGGCTCCCGGGCTCCCGGGCGGCCCGACACGCGTTGTCAGTGCCGCACCGCACAATGGAGGACGCGGCGCGGAGCAGTGCGGCGGAGTGTGACGGAGCGTGACGGAGCGTGACGGAAGGACGGTGTGACCCATGACCGTGTGGGACGACCTCGTCGGGCAGGAGAAGGTGAGCGAGCAGCTCGCCGCCGCTGCCCGGGACGCCGACGCCTTCGTCACCGCCGCCGCGGCCGACGGCCCGCTCCCCGAGGCGTCGAGCATGACCCACGCCTGGCTGTTCACCGGCCCGCCCGGTGCGGGGGTGACGCAGACGGCGCGGGCCTTCGCCGCCGCTCTGCAGTGCGTGAGCCCCGACCGCGCCCTCGGTGGTGTCCCCGGCTGCGGCTTCTGCGACGGATGCCACACGGCGCTCATCGGCACGCACGCGGACGTCAGCACGGTGGTCGCCGTGGGCGCGCAGATCCTCGTGGAAGCCATGCGCGACACGGTCCGCAAGTCGTTCACCTCGCCGGCGACCGGCCGCTGGCAGATCATCCTCGTCGAGGACGCCGAGCGGCTGAACGAGAAGTCCGCCAACGCCGTCCTCAAGGCCGTCGAGGAGCCCGCCCCGCGTACGGTCTGGCTGCTGTGTGCCCCGTCCGTCGAGGACGTCCTGCCCACGATCCGCTCCCGCTGCCGCCACCTGAACCTGCGCACGCCCTCGGTCGGTGCCGTCGCCGACATGCTCGTACGGCGCGAGGGCATCGAGCCGGACGTCGCAGCCGGCGTGGCCCGGGCCACCCAGGGTCACGTCGACCGTGCCCGCCGCCTGGCCACCGACCCGGCCGCCCGCGAGCGCCGGGCCGCCGTGCTGAGACTCCCGCTGCGCGTCGAGGACGTCGGCAGCGCCCTCAAGGCCGCCCAGGAACTGGTCGACGCCGCCGCGGAGGACGCCAAGCAGCTGGCCGAGGAAACGGACACCAAGGAGACCGAGGAACTGAAGGCCGCCCTGGGCGCGGCCCAGGGCGGTCGGCTGCCGCGCGGCACGGCAGGCGTGATGAAGGAACTCGAGGAGAACCAGAAGCGACGCAGCAGGCGCACCCAACGCGACAGCCTCAACCTCGCGCTGACCGACCTCACCGCCTTCTACCGCGATGTCCTGGCTCTCCAGCTCGGGTCCCGCGTGGCGATCGCCAACACCGACGCGGAGGACGCCCTGGAGCGCCTCGCCCGCGCCGGCACACCGGAGTCCACCTTGCGCCGTATCGAGGCCATCGCGGCCTGCGGGGATGCCCTCGACCGCAATGTGCCGCCGCTGCTCGCGGTGGAGGCGATGACGATGGCGCTGAGAGAGGGCTGACCCGCCAGAGCGTTGGAGGCCACGTCCGCCGGTTGACGACGTAACTCTTACGAGGCACGCAGAGCACGCACTGCGACGATGGTGTCGCCGAGAGTTACGCTCGCTCAATGCACACAAGGCGCACCCACCGCAGGACCCGCACCGGCAGGACCCGTACCGGAGCCACGCTGCTGGCCGCCGCGCTGCTCGCCACCGCCTGCTCGGCCGGGGGCGCGTCGACGTCCGCCGGTTCGGCGGCGGAGGCGGCCGGCTCGACGGAGGCGGCGAAGGCGACCCTGGCCGCGCTGCCGCAAGCCACGCCCTCCGCGCTGACGCCGTACTACGAGCAGAAGCTGAGCTGGCGCGACTGCGGCGTCCCCGGCTTCCAGTGCGCCACCATGAAGGCCCCGCTCGACTACGCGAAGCCGACCGAGGGAGACGTCCGGCTCGCCGTGGCCCGCAAGAAGGCCACCGGCCCGGGCAAGCGGCTCGGCTCGCTGCTGGTGAACCCGGGCGGACCGGGCGGTTCGGCGATCGGCTACCTCCAGCAGTACGCCGGCATCGGCTACCCGCAGGAGGTCCGCGCCCAGTACGACATGGTGGCGGTCGATCCGCGGGGCGTGGCCCGCAGCGAGCCCGTCGAATGCCTCGACGGACGCGGGATGGACGCGTACACGCGGACGGACGTCACCCCGGACGACGAGGGTGAGGCGGCCGAGCTGGTCGACGCGTACAAGGGGTTCGCGGAGGGCTGTGGAGCGGACGCGCCGAAGCTGCTGCGGCACGTGTCGACCGTCGAGGCGGCCCGGGACATGGACGTACTGCGGGCGGTGCTGGGCGACGAGAAGCTGAACTACGTCGGAGCCTCGTACGGCACCTTCCTCGGCGCGACGTACGCCGGCCTGTTCCCCGACCGGGCGGGCCGCCTGGTCCTGGACGGAGCGATGGACCCGTCCCTGCCCGCGCGCCGGCTGAACCTGGAGCAGACGGCGGGCTTCGAGACGGCGTTCCAGTCCTTCGCGAAGGACTGCGTGCGGCAGCCCGACTGCCCCCTCGGCGGTAAGGGGACCACCCCTGAACAGGTCGGCAAGAACCTCAAGGCCTTCTTCGACGACCTGGACGCCAAGCCGGTCCCCACGGGTGACGCCGACGGCCGCGAGCTCACCGAATCCCTCGCCACCACCGGCGTGATCGCGGCGATGTACGACGAGGCCGCCTGGCCGCAGCTGCGTGAGTCCCTGACCTCGGCGATGAAGGAGAACGACGGCGCCGGCCTGCTGGTCCTGTCCGACAGCTACTACGAGCGCGAGGCCGACGGCGGCTACAGCAACCTGATGTTCGCCAACGCCGCCGTGAACTGCCTCGACCTCCCCGCGGCCTTCTCCTCCCCGGACGAGGTGCGCGACGCCCTCCCCGACTTCGAGAAGGCGTCCCCGGTCTTCGGCGAGGGCCTCGCCTGGTCCTCCCTGAACTGCGCGTACTGGCCGGTGAGGCCCACGGGCGAGCCGCACCGCATCGAGGCGGCCGGTGCCACCCCGATCGTCGTGGTCGGCACCACCCGCGACCCGGCCACCCCGTACCGCTGGGCCGAAGCCCTGGCCGGCCAGCTCTCCTCCGGCCGCCTCCTCACCTACGAGGGTGACGGCCACACCGCCTACGGCCGCGGCAGCGCCTGCGTCGACTCCGCGATCAACACGTACCTGCTGCGCGGCACCCCGCCGGAAGACGGCAAACGCTGCTCGTAGCCGACCCCGGACCGCCCCGGAACCCTGGCCTCCGGGGCGGTTACGAAGCACCCCGGGAAACTGTGTAGACTTACCGACGTTGCTGATCGCACCATAGGTCCGCAGCGCGCCGCCTTAGCTCAGATGGCCAGAGCAACGCACTCGTAATGCGTAGGTCTCGGGTTCGAATCCCGAAGGCGGCTCCGAGAAACCCCGGGTCACACTGTCTGTGACCTGGGGCTTTTTCATTCCGTGACTTCGTTTCGACCCCTGCGAGCCGTTGCCATGTCTGACAGGCTCGGGAGCATCGGTACAGCGGTCCTGGGGCTGCTGGTGATGCCTTGTGTCTCGGAGCGGACGTCTGGTCTTCAGCGGGGTGCGGTGCATGGCGATGGAGCACGGTGGAGTGGCCGTACTCGGTCGTGGCCGCGCTGGTGGAGCGGTGCCGGGCGGTCCTGTGCGGGGCCGCCCGGCGGGCTACGGGCGTGACGGCATGTCAGTCCCGTCGCTGGAAGGAGCCCGTCACCCGATCGGAATGTAACGGCCGCCGCGGAAGATGCAACGGCGGCCGTCGACCATGTACACGGACTCCGCGCGCGGCGGCTCGGCCTCGTGGCGCGAGGGCGGGTACGGCGCGGGCGCCGGGCCGGCGCTGTACGGGGATGCGTAGGACGACGGGCCGCCTCCGTGCGGGGACGGCCGGAAGGGCATGGGCGGTGGGTCGGTGTTGTACGGGGATGCGTAGGACGACGGGCCGCCTCCGTACGGGGACGGCCGGAAGGGCATGGGCGGTGGGTCGGTGTTGTACGGGGATGCGTAGGACGACGGGCCGCCTCCGTACGGGGACGGCCGGAAGGGCAT
>NZ_JBIRNE010000024.1:71197-92052 GCF_044331465.1 Streptomyces sp. NPDC017225
CTGGGCGGTGGGCCGGCGCTGAACGGGGATGCGAAGGGCGACGGGTCGTCTCCGTACGAGGGCTCGTACGGCTCGGGTGCCGGACGCAGCGGAAGCGAGTGCTGCGGCGGGCGCGACGACGACCGGGACCGGCGCCGGGAAGACGTGCGGCGCGGCTCGCGCGGCGGCTCGGCGCTCATGATGATCGGCTCGAACGACCCGCCCGGAATCTGGTCCGAGCGCGAGGACGGCGGTGGGTAGTACCCCTGGTTCGACGGCGGCGGGTAGTGCCGTGAACGCCGGTCTGTCGGCTCCTCCTGACCCGAGTACAAGTCGGGTCCGATCGAGGCCGAGCGGCGTGGCGGTCTGACGTCCACGATCTCCGGCTCGCGCGCGGGGAGCCGGCCCCGGTCTTCGTCGGAGGATTCCGACATTTCCAGCAGGGTGTCGCGTGCCCCCATGGACAGCTTCACCTTGCCGGACTGCGCCTTGGGGTATGCCTGCGCGCCGTAGGAGGACCCGTCGTACTTCGCGGATCCGGCCATGGGGAAATCGTCCTTGAAATTCTCACGGAGAGTCTTGCCGCTCTTTTGGCGCCTCAGCGCGGAACGCAACGCCTTGTTCGAACCCTCGCGGCGCTTATTCTCCGAATACGAGGCGCCGTAGAGTGTGGAGCTGGCACGGCGCCGGGTGGGGTCCATGCTGTCGATCGCATCCTGGTCCGGCGGCTTGTTCTCCAGCACATCCAGAGTGACAGCGAGATCCTCGTCGGTCAGGTAGGACATGAAGCCCGCGTCCTTGCCAGGGCGATCCTCGTAGTACCTGTCGCTGAATTTGATGCTGCCGGGGTGCTGTTTCTTGTTCGTCACGGCGAGCGGACCCTTGTCGGTCACGTGCCCCTTCCTGAGGGTGTGCCCGCCGAACGGATCGTCCATCGGACCGTACGGCAGGTCCCCGTCGTCCTCGCGTTCCAGGGCTCGAGCGTGCGCCCTGGCTTCTCTCTCGAGCGCCAGCTGGTACAGCTCATCGTCCGTCAGCTGTGACCGATCCCGCTTCCTGCGTCTTTCGTCGACGCGCTGCACGGTAAGGGGCGCGCGCTGCACGGGCGTGGCACCGGACACGAATGCCGCCGTCGCGGCGTTGCCCGCTTGAGCCTGCATGGCCGAGAGGGAGAGTAACGCGCCGGCGGCGGCCCCGGGTGTGGTCCGGGGCGGACGGGCCAACGGCGCTCGGGCGCCGTTGACCTCGCGATCTCTGTATGCATACAAGGGCTCGGCTCCTCTGGTCTTTGCCCGGTCCCCCCGGTTTTCCCCCCACCTTTTAGGGGTAGTGGGGCGAAGCCTGGAACGCTACGGACGCGAGGGCACGGGGCGACGACCCGACGGGCAGCCCTTCAAAGCCTCTTGACATAGCGGCGCGTCTTCTGCACCAGTCACACCAGCGGGTGGTATCGAGGCGCCGCGCCGGCAAGTGCCGACGTCGGCCCAGGCCCCGGCTGCAGCGGCTTCTCAGCCAGGACCTGCTTGTCGGCGGTGAGCGCGGCCTCGGTCCACCGGGCGTGCAGGGACGCCGGCAGCGGTACGTAGACGGCGTCGACGGCCGGGTCGTCGCGTACCTGCTGATAGTCGCCGGCCGCGCGGCATCCGTAGGGCCGTGCGGTCTCCCGGGCGCACCGCGGGTCACGGCTCGCGACGGCGGCGATCTCGATGTCCGCCGACGCGGCCATGGCCGGAAGCATGCGGTGCCGGGCGATCTCCGCGCAGCCCAGTACGCCGATCCTCAGCGGTCCCATCAGAGCGACACGGCCCCGGCGTCGAGGCAGGACAGCAGCGTACGGGCCTGGGCATTGACGTAGTGCCCGTGCCGCACGAGGGAGGTGAGCTGCCCAGGGGTGACCCAGACGTAGCCGGGGGCACGTCGGTGCGGAGGTCTTCGGCGTCGACGAACAGGTAGCGGGGCTCGGTGTTGAGGAACCGGCCGCCCTCCTCGGAGTGACGGGCCTCGTAGCGGATGTGTTCCGGGGCCGACGCGAGGACCCGGTACAGGAACGGGGGCCGGTCGGCCGCGGGCAGGTGGCCGTAGTTGGCGGGTGTGTACTGGACGGTGGGGCCGAACTCGACGGTGTCCGGAAGCCGGATTCGAGCCGGGCGTGCGCGAGCACGTGCGGGACGCCGTCGAACCGGCGGGTGAGGAAGGCGGTCACGCCCGTGGCGACCGGCTCGAAGAGCGGCTGCGTCCAGCCGGTCACCTCGCGGTTGCCGGCCTGCACGGCGAGGGCCACCACCCGGAAGCAGTGCTCCTCCTCGTGGCTGATGGCCCATGCGTCGCGGGTCCAGCCGCGTACCTCGTCGAAACGGTCGGCTCTCGGCTCCGCGTGCTCATGACCATGGCCGCAGGGCCCCGACAGCCGGTCCAGCCGTGCCCTGTCCTGTCCTTGAGACGTGCTCGAACACCGGTGAGCGGGTGCCGGGGCGCCGGCCGGGAGCGGCCGCTACGGTGCCGCGGCGCCGTCCACGGCCTTGTCCTTGACGTCCGGGCAGCCCCCAGGCTGCCGCCCTGGCCTCCTTCGGCGGGCCCGAGGTCCTTACGCCGACAGAGGCCGCCACTCCTCAGGCCGGCCCCGGGCAGTTGCGCGTCCGCGTGCGGTCGGCCGGCGTCAACCACGTCGACACCGTCATCAGGGAGGGCTGGGCGCCGCCGACACCGACGGTGGACAACTCCTTCCCCGTGGTACCCGGCAACGAGTACGCGGGCGTCGTCGATCAGCTGGGCGAAGGCGTCACCGGGCACTCGGTAGGGGACGACGTCTACGGGTACTGCACTCCGGGCGCCTACGCCGAGTACGTGGTGGTCACCCCCGAGCAGGTCGCGGCCAAGCCGAAGAGCATGCCCTGGGACATCGCGGGCGGTTTCTCCGCCAACGGAGTCGGCGCGCACATGTGCCTGCGCGAGATGAAGGTCGGCCCCGGTGACACGGTGCTGATCCACGCGGCGGCGGGCGCCCTGGGCACCTTCGCTGTCCAGCTGGCTCTGGCGTGGGGAGCGAGCACCGTCATCGGCACGGCGAGCGAGGCCAACCACGACTACCTGCGGTCGATGGGCGCGGTCCCGATGCCGGACGAGGAACCGTGACGATCGCGACCCTCTGCTCGTCCATGTGTGGACTTCCTTTCCCGAGGCGCTGGTTGGCGACGGGGTGCCTCACACAACGGTGGCCTCGAAGGCGGCTTGAGGGACCGTTGCCCGGCCTGTGCGGCCCCGGCCCGGCGTGGGAGCGCGGTTCGCGGACACGGCGATCACCCCGACCGGCGCGGCGGCGGCACCGGGTCCCGGCAGCGGGACCGGGCGATCGGTCGCCTTCTCAGGGCCCGGGTCAATGCCTCCGCGACCGGGTGTGACCCGTCCGCCGCAGGCCCCCCGAGGTCTGTCCTCGTCCACCTCGGCGCGTGGCTGCTGCTGACGCCGGCGCGAAGAGGTCCGAGGCCGGTCACTTGGCGTCGGCGTAACATTCCACCACCGCCGTCGTGAACGGGAACCGCACCGGCGTCCGGCCGAACGTCAGCCGGCCCGCCAGCTCCGCCGCTTCCCGGATCGCCGCGACGACGGTGTCGGCCTCCTCCCGCGGGCAGTGCACGATCACCTCGTCGTGCTGGAAGAAGACCAGCTCAGCCGCCTTGTCCGCGAGGGCCTGCCGCAGTGCGGCGAGCAGCAGCAGGGCCCAGTCGGCGGCGCTGCCCTGGACGACGAAGTTACGCGCGAAGCGGCCCCGCGCGCGGGCGTTGGTGGAGGCGTAGCCGGGTACCCATTCCTGCGTCCGGCCCAGGGCGTCGGAGGGGACGGAAGGGTCGTCCTGCGGCATGCCCGCCTCCTCGGCGCCGTCGGCCGCGCCGGCCGCCGGTGGGCAGGTGCGCCCCAGCCACGTCCGCACGAGCCGCCCCTCCTCGCCCGCGCGGGCCGCGTCGTCGACGTACGCCACCGCCTTGGGGAAGCGGCGTCTGAGCGCGGCGAGGTTCTTCAGGCCGTCGCCGGAGGTCTGGCCGTAGACCGCGCCGAGAACGGCGAGTTTGGCCTGGGCGCGGTCGCCGGAGAAGGCGCGGTCGGACACCGACTGGTAGAGGTCGCTCTCCCGGCCGGCCACCTCCATCAGCCCTGGGTCGCGGGATATCGCCGCCAGCACGCGCGGTTCCATCTGGTCGGCGTCGGCGACGACCAGTCGCCAGCCCGGGTCCGCGACGACGGCCCGCCGGATCACCTTGGGGATCTGCAGACCGCCCCCGCCGTTGGTCACCCAGCGTCCGGTGACGGTGCCGCCGGCCAGGAACTCGGGGCGGAACCGTCCGTCGCGCACCCAGTCCTGCAGCCAGGACCACCCGTGGGCGACCCAGATCCGGTACAGCTTCTTGTACTCGATCAGCGGCTTCACGGCCGGATGGTCGACCGACTCGATCTCCCACCGGCGGGTGGAGCCGACCTTGATGCCGGCCTGCGCGAACGCCTTGACCACGTCCGCCGGCAGGTCGGGCCGCACCCGGCGTCCGAAGGCCGCGGACACCTCCTCCGCCAGCTCGGCCAGGCGGCGCGGCTCGCCCCCGCCCGCGTACCGCTCGCCGAGCAGGGAGTGCAGTACCTCGCGGTGCACATCGGCCCGCCAGGGCAGTCCGGCGTGGTTCATCTCGGCGGCCACCAGCATGCCCGCCGACTCGGCCGCAGTCAGCAGCCGTATCCGGTCGGGGTGCGCGGACCGGTCGTGGCGGCGCTGCTGCTCGGCGTAGACGGCGAGCAGGTCGCCCAGGGGCAGGCGAACGGCCTGGGGCTCGAACAGCGGGGACTGCGCGCCCGGCTCGGCGGCGCGCTGCGGCGGATCGGGCGGCACGGGACCGCTGTGCAGCCGGGCCAGGGCGGCGGCGGCCGAACGCGGCTCCCCGTACCGCCCCTCGTGGCCGAGCAGGAGGGTCTCGGCGGCCTCCACGTCGTAGCACCGCTCCACTCGCACCCCCGCAGCGAGCAGACGCGGAGCGACCTCGGCGGTGGACCGCCACACCCAGCGTGCGACGTCCGGTCTGCCGCGTACGGCCTGGGCGGGATCGGCCTCCCGCCGCACCGGGCCGGTGGGCAGCCCGTCGGGGCCGAGGGGGGCGACTTCCACGCCACCGTCCTCGGCCACGGCGAGCACCCACCGGTCGGCCATGTCGCGAGTCTCGCAGGAGGGTCTGACAACGGCCCCCGCCGTGGCCGGGGCCGGGACGTCAGCCTTCGCCGTGCCCGTGACCGTGACCGTGAGTGGGGCCCGGCCCCCTCCTGGCCGGGACCGGCCTTCTCCCGCGGGGCCTCAGCCCTCGTCCCGCCCGGGCTCCTTCTCCGCGGTCACCTCGATGAACTCCGCCAGCGCCTCGGTGACGTAGCGCTCGGTGGTCTCCTTGTCGAGGCCGAGCCCGCTGAGTACGCCCTCGCCGTGCTCGTGCTCCAGCAGGGCCAGCAGGACGTGCTCGGTGCCGATGTAGTTGTGGCCGAGGCGCAGGGCCTCGCGGAAGGTGAGCTCGAGGACCTTCTTGGCCGCGGGGCCGTAGGGCACCAGCTCCGGGACCTCCGCCACGGCGGGCGGGAGCGCCGCGGTCGCCGCCCCGCGGACCGCGTCGGCGGTCACGCCCTGTGCGGCGATCGCCTTGACCGCGAGGCCCTCGCGCTGGGTGAGCAGGCCGAGGACGAGGTGCTCGGGCAGGCCCTCGGCGGAGCCGGCGGTCTTGGCCGCGTTGTGGGCGGCCATCACGGCGTCGCGCGCGCGGGGCGTGTAGCGGCTGAAGCCCTGGCTCGCGTCCAGGTCGGCCGACTCCTTGGGCACGAAGCGCTTCTGCGCCGCCTGCCGGGTGACACCCATGCTCCTGCCGATGTCCGTCCAGGACGCGCCCGAACGCCGGGCCTGGTCCACGAAGTGTCCGATGAGGTGGTCGGCCACCTCACCGAGGTGCTCGCCGGCGATGACGGCGTCCTGGAGCTGTTCGAGCGGCTCCGCGTGCACCTTCTTGATCGCGGTGATGAGTTCGTCGAGACGTACGGATGACGTGGTGCTCGGGTTCGTCGTCATGTGTCAACCGTAGGTTGCGCCCCTACGACTGTCAACCAGTGGTTGACAGTTGTTTCCCGGCCGTGCGCCCGGGGCGTGCGACCGTGGCACCATCGCCGGGTGAGTACGCCCCGCACCGTCGACCGTGCCTTCGAGACCGCCCTGTACGACGCCGCAGACGACGCCCTCGACACCGCCGCCTCGCTGCTCGCGGCCGACCCGGCGGCCGACGCGGAACTCGCCCGGCGGGGTGAGGAGTTCGTGGCGACCGCCTGGCGGCGCGGCTGGCAGCCCGCCGACCTCGTCCGGATCGTGCGGCGCGAGCTGGACGGCATCCACGTACGGCTGGTGGCGGCGTTGATCCGCGCGCAGGCGCCGCACGACCGCCCGCGCGGGCCTCGCTGGACCGCGCAGCTCGACGACGTACCGGACCAGGCGCCGCCCCGCGCCGACCGTTTCTCCCACGCCACCGCCGTACTGGAGCTGTACCGCCTGCTGCTGCGCCTGCCCACCCTGGAGCCCCTGGAGCCGGGGGCCGCGGGGGCGGCGGGGGACTCCCGTCGGGAGCACAGGCCGGAGTCCCGTACCCTCGCCCGCATCCGCGCCCTGCTCGCCAAGGCGGAGGCGACCGGGTATCCGGAGGAGGCGGAGGCGCTCAGCGCCAAGGCGCAGGAGCTGATGGCGCGGCACAGCATCGACGAGGCGCTGCTGTCGGCCCACGCTCCCTCGCCCGATGCCCCCGGTGCCTGCCGGATCGGGGTGGAGTCACCGTACGAGCAGGCCAAGGCTGTGCTGCTGGACGCGGTGGCCGACGCGAACCACTGCCGGGCCGTGTGGAACGAACCCCTCGGCTTCTCCACCGTCGTCGGCTTCGAGGCGGACCTGGAGGCGGTCGAACTCCTCTACACCTCGCTTCTGGTGCAGGCCGAGGCGGCGATGACCAGGGCGGAGGCCGCACAGCGCGCCGTCGGTCGCAAGCGGACCAAGACATTCCGTCAGTCGTTCCTCGCCGCCTACGCCCACCGCGCGGGCACCCGGCTGCGGGCGGCGACGGATGCGGCCACCGCCGAGTCCGGCACGGCGACGGACGTGGACCTCCTGCCGGTCCTCGCCTCCCGCCAGGTCGCGGTGACGGACCGGCTGGAGCGCATGTTCCCGGAGACGACGACGACCCGCCTGCGCGGCGCCGGCGACGCGGCGGGCTGGACGGAGGGGACCCGAGCGGCCGACCAGGCGCGGGTCGACCGCCGGCGACCACTGCCCTAGACGTCACCGTCACGTCACCCTGGCGCGGGCGCCCGTGGTTACGTCTATGGGGCGGTCATGGTGCGGCTACGGGGTGCCCGCAGTGCGTTTCCGGGCGCCCGTGCGTTGTCCCCGGCCGCGCGTGCGTGCGTCGGTCGACGGCCGTGCGTGTGTCGTCGACGGCCGTGCGTGTGTCGTCGATGGCCGTGCGTGCGTCGGTCGATGGCCTTTCGTCCCTGTTCCGTTCAGGAGCCGAGACCGGCGGTCGGCAGTCCGGGAGGCAGTGAGCCGCCCTCCGACCTGGTGTACGTCTCCTCGCCGAGGCCGCCCTGCCACGCCACCTCGAGTGATGTCCCGTCGACCGACTCGACGGTGCCCGTGGCCCGGTCGTCACTGCCGTCGGTGCACTTCAGGCGGATCGTCCGGGTGCCGGAGTCCTCGCCGGCGGTGCCACTGCACACGGTCCCGCCCGTGGCGAAGAGGGCGGCCTTGTCACCGGTGACCATCAGCGCGACGGCCTGGCCGCCGGTTGTGGCCAGCCAGCTGCCCTCCAGCTCACCCGCGGCGGCGGACGGGGACCCGCCGCTGCCGCCGCCCGTCTCGGCGCTCGCGGTCGTACTGGGCGCGGCCGAGGACTTGTCACCCCCGCCCGTGCTGCCGCCGGAGCCCCCGCCCGTGCCGCCGTCGTCGGAGTCACCTCCGTCGCTGCAAGCGGTCAGCGTCAGCACGCCCATCAGCCCGACGGCCACGGCAGCGGCCCGCACGGACCGGCGGGCCGCCCGCCGGCGCGGTTCCGGCGCACCTGTGGAAGCACCTGTGGAAGCACCTGTGGACGTACTCGAGGTGTTCGCCGTACTCGTCGCGTTCGCCGTGCTCGCCGAACTTTCCGCAGTCACCAACGTCACCGCAAGCTCCAAGCTGTAGCCGGACGGCCGGGGCGGCCCCAGGACAGCCGCAAGTTACCAGCAAGTCACGCCAGGGCGGCCTACCAGGACGACTTGCGAACTCCCGGCAGATGTCCGGCGTGTGCCTGCTCACGCAGGTTGATCCGGGACAGTCCGAACACGCGGAGGTAGCCGCGCGGACGCCCGTCGACCTGGTCGCGGTTGCGTACGCGCGTGGGGCTCGCGTCGCGGGGCTGCCTGCGCAGTTCCCGCTGGGCGGCGAGCCGTTCGGCCTCCGTCGAGGACGGCCTGCGGATGGTCTCCTTCAGCTCCGCCCGGCGCGCCGCGTACCGCGCGACGGTCGCCTGCCGCTGCTCGTTCTTCGCGGTCTTGCTCTTCTTCGCCATCAGACCTTCACTCCTCGGGCACGGATGCGCGCCACGGCCGCCTCGACACCGATCGCGTCCACCGTCCTGATCGCCTTCGTGCTCAGCCGCAGCCGTACGTGCCGGTTCTCGCTCGGCAGCCAGTAGCGCCGGGTCTGGATGTTGGGGTCGAAGCGGCGGGAGGTCCGCCGGTGGGAGTGGGAGATGCGGTTGCCGAAGCCGGGTCGGGTGCCGGTCAGCATGCAGTGGGCGGACACGGTGACGTACCTCTCCTTCAGACCGGACGGTCATAGCTGCTAATGGAATTCATTTTCAGTAAGGTACCAGCATGGCACGCAACGAACTCCGCCCGGTCGTCAAACTCCGGTCCACCGCCGGAACCGGTTTCACCTACGTCACCCGCAAGAACCGCCGCAACGACCCGGACCGGCTGACCCTGCGCAAGTACGACCCGGTCGCCGGTCGCCACGTCGACTTCCGAGAGGAGCGCTGAACCCGTCATGCGCAAGGGAATCCACCCCGAGTACCGCCCGGTCGTCTTCCGTGACCGCGCCGCGGACTACGCCTTCCTCACCCGCTCGACCATGACCAGCGAGCGCACGATCGAATGGGAGGACGGCCGGACCTACCCGGTGGTCGACGTCGAGATCTCGAACGTCAGCCACCCCTTCTACACCGGCACCGCCCGCGTCATGGACACGGCCGGCCGCGTGGAGCGCTTCGAGCGGCGGTACGGGAAGCGGGGCGGGGCATGAGCGGGCCGGACCGCCCGGACAGCCGCCCGGGCCGCCCGGGCCGCCCGGGCCGCCCGGGCCGCCCGGGCCGCCCGGGCCGCCCGGGCCTCCCGGTGGTGATCGTCGGCGGGTTGCACGCCGACGCCCGCAGGGCGGCCGTGGCCCGGCTGCTGGCCGACGTGCCCGGCAGTGTCGTCCTCCACCACGACCTGGCGACGGCCGCCGCGGGCACGGTCGTACGGACCGTCCGGGACGCCACCGGCATCCTGTCCGCGGGCGAGGCGCCCCTGGTCGACGACTGTGCCTGCTGTGCCCTGCGCGAGGACCTCGTCCCCGAGCTGGAGCGGCTCGCGGACGCCGGAGGCACCCCCTTGGCGGTCGTCGAGCTGTGGGACTCCGTCGAGCCCAAGGCGATGGCGGAGGTGGTGACGGCCGGCGGCTTCACCGTCACGGGCGTGATCACCGCCGTCGACCCGGCACTGGTACTGCCGTACCTGGGCAACGGCGACGACCTCGCCGAGGGCGGCCTCGCCGCCGCGGCCACCGACCGGCGCACCGTCGCCGACACCTTCGCCCGCCAGCTGGAGTACGCCCCCGTCCTCGCCCTCGCGCCCTCTCTCCCCGGCTCCCCGGAGGCCGACGACGAGGACCGGGAGCTGCTGGCCCAGCTGCATCCGACAGCCCGCCGGGTCCCGATCGGCCACGGCGACCCGGCGGGCGCCCCACCCGCGGCCTCTCCAGCATGCTCCGAGCTGGCGCGGGCCGCCCTCGCCGGCTTCGACGTGGAGGCCGCGGCCGCCGCGCAGCACCCGGCCTGCGCCCTGCTGCCCGCGGAGGCCGACGCGCACGGTGTCGCCACCCTCGTCTGGCACCGGCGACGCCCCTTCCACCCCGAGCGGCTGTACGCGGCGCTGGAGGATCTGACCTGCGCGGCCGCCCGCAGCCGGGGCCGGTTCTGGCTCGCCGGCAAGGGGGACACGCTGCTCCACTGGGACGCCGCGGGCGGGGCCCTGTGCGTGGAGAGTGCGGGGCCCTGGCTCGCCTCGCTGCCCGATGCCGCCTGGGAGCTGGTCCCGCCGGTGCGCCGAGCCGCCGCCGCGCTGGACTGGGATCCCGAGCACGGCGACCGCTGCCAGCACCTGGTCTTCACGTCCCCCGGTCTCGACCGCGACGGCCTGGAGCGGCTCCTGGAGTCCTGCCTGCTGACCGATGCCGAGTACGCCGCCGGGCAGGCCGCCTGGCAGCGGTTGCCGCCCGCCTTCGACACCCTCCTGGAGGTCTGACCCATGCCCCGCGAGATGGCTCGGGCGATGAAGAGGGCGCGCGAGACGGCACTGCTGCCGTACGCGGCGCGCTGACCTGCGCGCCGAAACCCGTCCGTCGGTTTCGCACCGGGGGCCCGCTCCAGGAGCGGGCCCCCGGTTTTGTTGCATGTTGTTGCATGTTCTTGGAATCCGGGGGCATACGCGGGAACGACTTCCCGGAAGTGGGCGTCAGAGAGGGCAAGGGCTTTCGGGCAGAGCCACCGTCACGGCTGTAACCGCGAGAACACCGCGCGTGCACGTGCATTTGCTCATGCATCTGCACGAAGAACAGGGTTATGATCCGGATCAGTTGACCACTGCATCAATGGCCACATCAGCCAGTGCACCACCGGGGAGCGACCTGTGGACCACGACGTGTACAACGGCATGGCCGCCACGCAGCTGCACGACGCGGCCTGGCAGAAGAGCCGGCACAGCAACTCGCAGGGGTCCTGCGTGGAGTTCGCGCGACTGCCCGACGGTGCCGTGGCGGTGCGCAACTCCCGCTTCCCCGATGGTCCCGCGCTCGTCTACACGCGCGCCGAGATCGAGGCCATGCTGCTGGGTGTCAAGGACGGCGAGTTCGATCACCTGGTCGCGAGCTGACGGTCAAGCGGTCGCGAGCCGATGGTGAGCTGATCGCTAGCCGATGACGAGCCGATGGTGAGCTGATCGCTAGCCGATGACGAGCTGATCGCGAGCCGTCGTCACTCGCAGGGCGGCCGGTTCATCATCCCGTCGGGCTTCTGGAGCCGGAACAGGGCCCAGACCACCTTGCCGTCGAGCGAACCGGCGAGCGGGTGCCAGCCCCAGCTGTCGCTGAAGGAGTCGACGAGGAACAGGCCCCGGCCCGACTCCGCCGAGAAGTCGTCCGTCTCACGGGCCACCGGGCTGTCGTGACTGGGGTCGCGCACCGCGCACACCAGCCGCTCGGTCCAGCGCATCAGATGCAGCCGGACGGGACCGTTCTGTTCCCCGCGCCTCGGGGTGTCGGCCGGCAGGGCGTGCCGCAGGGCGTTGGTGACGAGTTCGGAGACCACCAGGCAGACGTCGTCGAAACGGTCGCCCGTGTCCCAGCCGTCGAGCGTTCTACGGGTGAACCCCCGGGCCTCGCGCACCGCTTCGTAACGAGGCGGCAGGGCGCAGGAGGCGGCGTTGGACACGGCCGCGGGGTCGAGTGGCGGAAGGCCCTGCCGTAACGGCTCGAGCATGGTCGATCCATTCGTCCCCATGCGAGGCACTCCCGGGAATTCGCGGTCGTAGCGATGCGGCGCGGTGGTGCGGGACCATGGTTTCGGATGCGTTCCGCAGATGCAAGGGCAGATGCACGTGCACGTGACCGAAATGGACCTGCCCGTACCGCTTGTTGGTCAAATTTTCCGTCATCTTCGCCCCTCCTTCACCTCGCTCGACGCCCGCTTTCCGCCCCCTCCGTGCATGATCCTGTGCATTTCCCCTGGCTCGATTCCGTTTCCGTAACCGGACGAGTACTGCTCGGAGTGTTTTAGTGGCAGACTTCGGCCCTTGAAGACGGTTGGGGAGGCTGGCGAACGTGAGCGCGGGAGAGCCCGGATCGGTGGTGCGGCGCATGCTGCTCGGATCACAACTCAGGCGGCTGCGTGAGACGCGGGGGATCACGCGGGAGGCGGCGGGCTACTCGATCCGCGCCTCGGAGTCCAAGATCAGCCGTATGGAGCTGGGCCGGGTGAGCTTCAAGACGAGGGACGTCGAGGACCTGCTGACGCTGTACGGCATCACGGACGGCCAGGAGCGCACCTCTCTGCTGTCCCTGGCCAAGGAGGCCAACGTCGCCGGGTGGTGGCACAGTTACTCCGACGTACTGCCCAGCTGGTTCCCCACCTATGTGGGCCTGGAGGGTGCCGCCTCACTCATCCGCGTGTACGAGGTGCAGTTCGTGCACGGTCTGCTGCAGACCGAGGACTACGCCCGCGCGGTCGTCCGGCGCGGCATGAAGGGCGCCGGCGAGGCGGACATCGAGCGCCGGGTGGCGCTGCGCCTGGAACGGCAGAAGCACCTTGTCGCCGAGAGCGCCCCCGAGTTCCACATCGTCCTGGACGAGGCCGCACTGCGCCGCCCCTACGGTGACCGCGAGGTGATGCGCGGCCAGTTCCAGCACCTCATCGAGATGTCCGAGCGACCCAACGTGCGCCTGCAGATAATGCCGTTCGGCTTCGGCGGGCACTCCGGCGAGAGTGGCGCGTTCACGATCCTCAGCTTCCCCGAGTCCGACCTGTCGGACGTCGTCTACCTGGAGCAGCTCACCAGCGCGCTCTACCTGGACAAGCACGAGGACGTCACCCAGTACGAGACGGCGCTGAAGGAACTCCAGCAGGACAGCCCCGGGCCGGACGAGAGCCGGGATCTGCTGCGCGGGCTCATCCAACTGTCCTGAGGCCCAGGGGCCCTTCGCCCCTCAACTCCACTGCCGCAGCAGTACGATGACGCCCAATCAGGCGGCTCGCTCGCGGCGGCTGCGGCAGCTAGGGGATTGAGGGAACACATGTCGTCGTACTTCACCGACCTCGCCCAGCAGTACATCGACGGCGAGTGGCGCCCGGGCACCGGCTCCTGGGACATCATCGACTTCAACCCGTACGACAACGAGAAGCTGGCCTCGATCACGATAGCCACGGTCGACGAGGTCGACGCCGCCTACCGGGCGGCCGAGCGCGCGCAGAAGCAGTGGGCGGCGACCAATCCGTACGCCCGCCGCGCGGTGTTCGAGAAGGTGCTGCGGCTCGTGGAGGACCGCGAGGCGGAGATCAGCGAGGCGATCATCGCCGAGCTGGGCGGCACGCGCCTGAAGGCCGCCTTCGAACTGCACCTCGCCAAGGAGTTCCTGCGCGAGGCGGTACACCTGTCGCTGGCGCCCGAGGGCAGGATCATCCCGTCCCCGGTCGACGGCAAGGAGAACCGCGTCTACCGGGTGCCGGTGGGTGTCGTGGGCGTCATCAGCCCCTTCAACTTCCCCTTCCTCCTCTCCCTGAAGTCGGTCGCCCCGGCCCTCGCCCTCGGCAACGGCGTCGTCCTCAAGCCGCACCAGAACACGCCGGTGGTCGGCGGCACCCTGGTCGCGAAGCTCTTCGAGGACGCCGGTCTGCCGGGCGGCCTGCTGAACGTCGTGGTCACCGACATCGCGGAGATAGGCGACGCCTTCCTGGAGCACCCGGTGCCGAAGGTGATCTCCTTCACCGGCTCCGACGCCGTCGGCCGCCACGTGGCCACCGTCTGCGCCGCGAACTTCAAGCGCTCGGTCCTCGAACTCGGCGGCAACAGCGCCCTGGTGGTCCTCGACGACGCCGACGTCGACTACGCGGTGGACGCCGCCGTCTTCAGCCGGTTCGTCCACCAGGGGCAGGTCTGCATGGCCGCAAACCGCGTCCTGGTCGACCGCTCGGTGGCCGACGAGTTCACCGAGAAGTTCGTCGCCAAGGTGAAGACCCTCAAGGCCGGCGACCCGCGCGACCCTTCGACCGTCATCGGCCCGGTGATCAACTCCTCCCAGGCGGACGCGCTCTCGGGCGTCGTCGAGCAGGCGATCGCCGCGGGCGCGACCGCTCTGGTGCGCGGCACGACCACGGACAACCTGGTCGAGCCGTCGGTCCTGACCGGTCTGCCCGCCGACTCCGCCCTGCTGCGGCAGGAGGTCTTCGGCCCGGTCGCCTTCCTCGTCCCGTTCGACGGCGAGGAGGAGGCCGTACGCCTCGTCAACGACACCCCGTACGGCCTGAGCGGCGCCGTGCACACCGGGAACATCGAGCGTGGCGTCAACTTCGCCAAGCGGATCGACACCGGCATGTTCCACGTGAACGACGGGACCGTGCACGACGAGCCGATCGTGCCCTTCGGCGGCGAGAAGCAGTCCGGTATCGGCCGCCTGAACGGCGACACCATGCTGGACGCCTTCACCACGCAGAAGTGGATCTCCGTGCAGCACGGCCGGAGCGCCTTCCCCTTCTGAACCGTCCTCTGCCCTCTGCCCTTTCCCCTTTCCCCTCTCCCCTCTGAAGCCTCTTCCTCGTTTCTCCGGGACGGGCCCTTGCGGACGGAATTTGACCGCAAGGGTCCGTAGCTTGGCCGGTGTCAGGGGGAAACGCCCCCGGCCTCGACGAAAGGCGGCCGGCCATGGTCACCCACGTGCGGTCCGAAGAGCGGGGCGACGAGCGCGGAGCGCTGCTGTCCTTCCTGGCGGAGCAGCGCGGCGGCATCCGCCGGGCGGTGCTGGGCCTGACGGACGAGCAGGCGTCGTCCCGGCCCAGCGCCAGTGAGCTGTCCCTGGCCGGACTGCTCAAGCACGTCGCCGAGGTCGAGCAGGGCTGGATCGCCCGCGCCAAGCAGGAGCCGCCGGCCGTCGCACGGGACGAGTCGAACTGGCACGAGTGCTTCGCCCTGGTCGGCGACGAGACGGTCGCCTCCCAGCTGGCCCACTGGGAGAAGGTCGCCGCCGAGACGGAGGCGTTCGTCCGCTCGGTGCCCAGCCTCGACGACACCTTCCCGCTGCCGAACGAACCCTGGTTCCCGCCGGACGAGCGCGTCTCGACGCGCTGGCTCTGTCTGCACCTGATCCGCGAGACGGCCCGGCACGCAGGCCACGCCGACATCATCCGCGAGTCGTTGGACGGCGCCTCGGCCTGGGACCTGGTGGCCAGGGAGCAGGGCACTCCCGCCTAGTCTGGACCCATGTCAGTGATCCGTCTCCTGGTGCTCGGCGCGGTCCGTCAGCACGGGCGGGCCCACGGCTACCAGGTGCGCAACGACCTGGAGTACTGGGGCGCGCACGAGTGGTCCAACGCCAAGCCCGGCTCGATCTACCACGCGCTGAAGCAGATGGCCAAGCAGGGCCTGCTGCACGCGCACGAGATCGCCCCGTCGACCGCCGGCGGCCCGCCGCGCACGGAGTACGAGATCACGAAGGCGGGCACCGAGGAGTACTTCAGCAGCCTGCGCGCGTCCCTCACGGCCTACGACCAGAAACCGGACGTGCTCTCCGCGGGCATCGGCCTGATGGTCGACCTGGAGCGCGAGGAGGTGCTCGCCCTCCTGGAGGAGCGGGTCCGGGCCATCGGGGAGTGGCGCAGGGCCGTCACCGAGTACTACACGCCCGAGGACGGGCCCGGGCAGCTCGGCCACATCGGCGAGATCATGAACCTTTGGGTGCACTCGGCCGACACCGGCGCCGAGTGGACCCGCGCGCTCATCGAACGCATCCGTGGGGGCGCCTACACCTTCGCGGGTGAGGGCGAGCCGTTCGTAGGCGTCCTGGCGGAGGGCGAGCGCAACCCGTACGCGACGCAGGAGCCGCACCCGGGGGACCGCGGCTGATCCCAGGCCCGCCCACCGATGGGGTCCGGCAGCCCAGCACGTCCGGCAGCCCAGCACGTCCGGCAGCTCGTGAAAATCAATCAACTAATCAAGTTTGACTAACACGTTCAGTGGGGATACGGTTCCGAGCGGAACGAGTAGTCAACTTTGACTAACTGGGGGTATCAGTGGCCGACACGGCGATCATCGTCGAAGGGGCACGCAAGAAGTACGGCGGCAAGAGCGCGCTGGACGGGCTCGACCTCACGGTCGCGCGCGGCACCGTGCACGGGGTGCTGGGTCCGAACGGCGCGGGCAAGACGACGCTGGTCCGGATCCTGTCGACCCTGCTGCGCCCCGACTCGGGCCGGGCCGAGGTGGCCGGACACGACGTCGCCACCGACGCGTACGCCGTACGGCTGCGCATCGGCCTGCTCGGCCAGCACGCGGCGCTCGACGAGGAGCTGGGCGGCCGGCAGAACCTGGAGATGTTCGGCCGCCTCCACCACCTGGGCGCCCGGCGGGCACGCGCGCGTGCCGACGAACTCCTGGCGCGCTTCGACCTCACGGACACCGGGCGCAAGCCGGTCAGCGCCTACAGCGGCGGAATGCGGCGCCGCCTGGACCTGGCCGCGTCCCTGATCACCGAGCCGGAGGTGCTCTTCCTGGACGAACCGACCACCGGCCTGGACCCGCGGGGCCGCGCCGAGGTGTGGGACTCGGTCCGCTCCCTGGTCGGCGGCGGTACGACGGTCCTGCTCACCACCCAGTACCTGGAGGAGGCCGACCAGCTCGCCGACCGCATCTCGGTCGTCGACGCCGGCCGGGTGGTCGCCGACGGCACGGCGGACGAGCTGAAGGCCGCCACCGGCGGCGACCGCGTCGACGTCGTCCTGCGCGACGCCGGCCAACTGGACACCGCGGCCGCCCTCCTGCCGCTCACCGGCGTCCGCGTCGACGCCGACCGCCGGCTGCTCAGCGCACCGGTCACCGACCGCATGGCGGCGCTCTCCGGCGTCGTACGGGCGCTGGAGGAGGCCGGCCTGGAGGCGGAGGACGTGGCCCTGCGCCGCCCGACCCTGGACGAGGTCTTCCTGCACCTCACCGACCGCACGAAGGAGGCAGTGTGAGTACCGGAGTGAGCACGGGCACCGTCACGAGACCCATGACGTACGCCCTGACCGACTCGTGGACCATGACCCGCCGGGAGCTGGCCCGCTGGGGGCGGCAGCCGGTCACGGTCGTCGTCAACCTGGTCTTCCCGGTCATGCTGCTGCTGATGTTCGGCTACCTGGTCGGCGGCGGCCGGGGCGTGAGCGGCGACTACGTCGACTACCTGGTGCCCGGGATGCTGGCCCTCACCATGGCCTTCGGCCTGGAAGGCACCATGATCGCCGTCACCCAGGACCTCAACAAGGGCGTCGTCGACCGCTTCCGCTCCCTGCCGATGACCAACGGCGCGGTCCTGGTCGGCCGTTCGGCCGCCGACATGCTCCAGTCGGCGTTCGGTCTCACCGTGCTGATCGCGGTCGGGTACGCGCTCGGCTGGCGGGCCCACGGCGGTCCGGGTGCCTTCCTGGGCGCGGTGGGCCTGCTGCTGCTCTTCCGGTTCGCCATGCTCTGGATCGGCATCTTCCTGGCCCTGGTGGCGGGCAGGCCCGAAATGGTGCAGGCGGTGCAGATCCTGGTCTGGCCGGTCGGATTCCTCTCCAACGCCTTCGCCACGCCGGACTCCATGCCGGGCTGGCTGGGCACGGTCGTCGAGTGGAACCCGATGTCCCAGACCGCCACGGCCGTCCGCGACCTGTTCGGCGGCCCCGGCGGCGAGTCCGGCCACGTGTGGGCGGCGGTCGGATGGCCGCTGGCCCTGCTCGCGGTGTTCTTCCCGCTGGCGGTGGCGAGGTTCGGCCGGCTCAGCCGCTGAGCGTCGGCGTGCCGCGGGCGGGCCGGAGCACGCGTGCGGGGCGGGCGTCCCCCACGAGCCGGACTGTCACTGGCCAGGTGCTGTGACCGGGAAGGTTCACCGGGCGGGGCGTTGCTGGTGGATGACGTCGTGGGGTGGCTGTCGGGGTGCTTCGAAATCGTTGGACGCCTGCGGGTGGGTCGGCGAGTATCCGCAGATGACAGATGAAGCTGGTCACTGGGGACCGTCCACCCGGAGTCCGAAGTCCGTACGTTGTGTCGAGCTGTCCGGCGGGGCGATGGCCGCTCTGCTCGACGGCGATCTTGCCGAAGCCGGCCGGGTGGCCGGGGTGTCGCTGACCGAGTACTTCCTGACCGACGGAGCACGGTGGCTGTGGCGGTTCCGGCTCGACCAGATGGCCGCCGACCCCGGCCGGGCGCGGTGGATGGTGCGGCAGGCGGTCGTCGGTGACAAGGGGCTCGTCGTCGGACATGCCGGGTTCCACGGACCACCTGACGAGGCCGGCATGGTCGAGATCGGCTACTCCGTCGCTCCCGACTTCCGTCGCCAGGGATATGCCCGGTCGGTGCTGATCGAGTTGCTCCGCCGGGCAGCGGCCGAAAGCACGGTGACGACCGTGCGTGCGGCGATCAGTCCCGACAACGTGGCATCCCTGGCCACGATCGCGGGTTTCGGCTTCGTCGAGGTCGGAGAGCAGTGGGACGAGGAGGACGGTCGCGAACTCGTCTTCGAGGTTCCCGCTCGCCGGGTTCCACCCGCTTGAGGGGAAGGGTCCGGCGTGAAGCCGGGTTCTGACCGGGGCGTCCGGTGCGGCGTCCTCTGCCGGAGCTCACGACGAACCGGCATCGAGGGGAAGGCTGCCTCGTCCGCCTTGGCCTCCGTCTGCTCCAGTACGCGGTCGATCGCGTCCGGGCCCCGGTCCGGCGCGGAGGACCGCCGACAATCTCGCCCCCGCTCGTAGGGTGAGCGGGGGCGAGATCTCGTGGCCGTCGGGTACCGGGTGGTCAGCCCTGCCTGCGGCGCATGGGGACCAGGTTGCCGCGCCGGTGGGCGGCGATGAGCATGGGGATCGCGATCAGCACGCTGATGATGATGGGCACGATCGACGCCTCGAGGCCGAAGTCTCCGCCGGTCACCAGGTCGGGGCCGGTCGGAGTGGTGGTCATCAGACCCTCCGAGGCGTGGCCGGAGACGGGGATGCCGATCAGTCCCAGGCCGGTGTTCCAGGCGAAGTGCAGGCCCACGACGAACCAGATGTTGCGCGTCCACAGGAACGCGGCACCGAGGAGCACGCCGGCCTCGATGGCGATCGCGGTCGAGCTCCACAGCGTGGCGCCCGGGTTGGCCGCGTGCAGTCCGCCGAACAGCGCCGCGGTGATCGCCAGCGCCGCCCAGCTGCCGCACAGCTTCTCCAGCGCCTGGAGGGCGAGGCCGCGGAAGAGCAGTTCCTCGGTCACGGCGGCGCCGACCTGTATCGCGGCCATGCTCGCCACGATCGACAGGCCGTTACCGGGCCGTTCGTCGAACGAGAACTCGGTGAGGAGCGTGAGCATCGACACGGTGATGAGGGCGAAGCCGATCGCGACACCGAACAACGTCTGGGTCACGGCCCCCGACCTGGCGATCTCCGGTACGTCCCGCCGGGCGAGGTGGCGCATGACCGCCCAGTAGATGACGACCGCCACGGCCGCACCCACGATGGCGACCACTCCACCCGCCGCGACCAGGCTGGACGCCAGGCCCACACCCACTATCCCGGTCAGCATCCAGCCGAGGGGAGACCGGAGGAAGCGGCCACCCTTCTGGAGCATGGGCTGGGGGGACTCGGTGCGCGTGGTACTCATGGTGACCTCCGTATGGCGTCGGCCGCATGCCTTCCGCGACCTGCCGAGAACGCTACGAGAGCGGCGGCATGTGCGAATCACCCCTGGGTGGACAGCTCCGAGTAGCTCCGACGGGGGACATGGGGGACACGGGAGTCACCGGGGCCGGACGCCGCGCAAGGCGGGGCGTTCGCGGTCCGGCACCCGGGTCCGCGCCGGACTTGCACCTCACGTCACGTGAGGGGGGAGCGTGGAGGGCGTCAGAGAAGGGAGCGGAAGTGAGCTACTCCGTGGGACAGGTCGCCGGCTACGCCGGAGTGACGGTGCGCACCCTGCACCACTACGACGACATCGGCCTGCTCGTACCCAGCGAGCGCAGCCACGCGGGCCACCGGCGCTACAGCGACGCCGACCTCGACCGGTTGCAGCAGATCCTGTTCTACCGGGAGCTCGGCTTCCCGCTCGAGGAGGTCGCCGCCCTGCTCGACGATCCGGCCGCGGACCCGCACGCGCACCTGCGCCGCCAGCACGAGCTGCTGACCGCCCGGATCGAGAAGCTGGAGAAGATGGCGGCGGCCGTGGAGCACGCCATGGAGGCACGCAACATGGGCATCAACCTCACGCCCGAGGAGAAGTTCGAGGTCTTCGGCGACTTCGACCCCGACGAGCACCAGGAGGAGGCGCGGGAACGCTGGGGCGACACCGACGCCTACCGCCAGTCGCAGCAGCGGACCGCCTCGTACACCAAGGAGGACTGGCAGCGCATCCAGAACGAGGTCGACGAGCTCACCCGTCGCTTCGTCGCCCTGATGGAGGCCGGGGAGCCCGCCGATTCCGAGGGGGCCATGGACGCCGCCGAGGACCACCGGCAGGGGATCGCCCGCAACCACTACGACTGCGGGTACGAGATGCACACCTGCCTGGGCGAGATGTACGTGTCGGACGAGCGTTTCACGCAGAACCTCGACGCGGCCCGGCCGGGCTTCGCCGTCTACCTGCGTGACGCGATCCTCGCCAACGCCGCCCGGCACACCTCCTGAGCGGCGGGGGGGGGGGGGGGGGGGGGGGGGGGGGGGGGGGGGGGGGCGGGGGGCGGGGGCCCCGCCCCCCCCCCCCCCCCCCCCCCGCGGCCGCGGCCGGGGGCGGCCCCCCCCCCCGCCCCCCCCCGCCCCCCGCCCCCCCCCCCCCCGCCC
>NZ_JBIRNE010000025.1:0-91198 GCF_044331465.1 Streptomyces sp. NPDC017225
GTCAGAGCCGAGCAGGACGCGGTCCGCCCCGGCGGCCCGGATCAACTCCCGCAGTACGTGCGGGTCGTGGACGAGCGAGTCGAAGTACAGCCGCTTCAGGTAGCTGCTGGGCGGGTGCGCGCAGCCCGCGCCCGCGTCGGAGCGGGCCGACCAGGCGTGGTCGGAGCGGCCGATGTGGGTGGGCAGGTACCCGCCGCCGTGCGCGGCGATCAGGGTCAGCCCCGGGTGGCGGTCGAGCACACCCGAGAAGATCAGGTGGGACAGCGCGACGGCGTTCTCGGTGGGCTGTCCGACCGTGTTGGACAGGTACCACCGGTCCAGCCGCTCGTCCAGGGTGCAGCCGAAGGGGTGCAGGAAGACGAGCGCGCCGGTCTCCCCGGCCCGGGTCCAGAAGGGCTCGTAGGCCGGGTCGGACAGCTCGCGTCCTGGGGCGTGGCTGGAGATCTCCACCCCGTCCAGGCCCTGCTCCAGGGCGTGGTCCAGGGCCCGGACCGCCTGCTGGGGGTGCTGGAGCGGGGCCAGGCCGAGTCCGCGCAGTCGGTCGGGGGCGGCTGCACAGTGTGCGGCCGTGGCCTCGTTGGCGAGCCGGTACAGCTTCTCGGCGGTGTCCTCGTCGGCCCAGTAGTGGTAGTGCGAGGGGGAGGGGCTGACCAGTTGCACGTCCACGCCCTGGGCGTCCATCGCGGCCAGGCGCACGGCGGCGTCGGTCAGCCGCGGGATGCGCTCGCGGACCATGGGGCCGCTGACGGCGAGGGCGGCGGGGCCGTTGCGGCGGGCGTCCAGTTCCTTGGCCTCGGCGTGGCCGGGCAGGCCGGCGACGAGCGCCTCGACCTCGGGCAGCAGGACATGGGCGTGCACGTCGATGGTGGGCGCGTTCGCCGCGGTCACGGCGGTGGGCGCGTTCTCGGCGGTCACGGCAACTCCCGGAGCAGGGTCATGGTGCGGCCCATCAGGCCGGGCACATCCGCGTCGCGCACCCCGTCGAGCTGCCACTGCCCGATCTGTACGGACGCCTCCACGACCGGGCGGACGCGGGTGATCCGCCGCTCGTAGTACGCCTGGAACAGCGCGTCGTCCCAGTCGTCGGTCCCGGTCAGCATCTGCGCGAGCACCCAGGCGTCCTCCAGGGACAGTGCGGCGCCCTGGGCGAGGGTGGGCGGGCAGCAGTGTGCGGCGTCGCCGACGAGGACGACCCGGCCGCGGTGCCAGGAGCCCTCGACCAGCAGCCGGTCGAACCAGGTGTAGTTGACCTTCGCCGGGTCGGTGATGTGCTCGGTGATCTCCGGCCAGTGGCCGCCGTAGGAGGAGATCAGGCGCCGCATCTCGTCGGCGTACGACTCCGGCGGGATCGACGCGCGGTCACGGTTGGCCTCTACGACGTACGCGTACAGGGTGGTCTCGCTGGTGGGGCAGTAGCCGGCGATGTAGGCCGGGCCGCCGTATGCGAGGTCGGTACGGACGACGCCCGCCGGACGCGGGGCGGCGATGCGCCAGATGGCCATGCCGGTCGGTTCCGGCTTGTTGGTGATGCCGATCGCGGCGCGGGTGCGGGAGCCGAGGCCGTCGGCGGCGACCACGAGATCGTAGCGGTGCTCGGTGCCGTCGGAGAGGCGCACGGAGACACCGTCCGCGTCTTGGTCCAGGATCTCGGCGGTGGTGCCGAGGCGGACTGTGGCGCCGCTGGAGCGCACGGCGTCGATGAGGATCTGCTGGAGCCGGGGGCGCTGCATGCCGACGGTGGCGGGCAGGTCGTCGCCGCCGGTGCGCAGGTCGTCCTGGGCGTGCAGGACGGTGCCGTCGGGGGCGGTGATGCCGACCGAGCCGAAGCCGTATCCGGATGCCTCCACCTGCTGCCAGACGCCGAGTTCGCGCAGGACGCGCAGGGCGTTGCCCTGGAGGGTGATGCCGGAGCCGGCGGTGGCGTTCCAGTCGTCCTTGGCCTCGATCAGGTCCACCGCGTACCCGGCGCGGCGCAGCAGGATCGTGACGGCATTGCCGGCCGCGCCCCCGCCGATCACCAGGACTTTACGGGCTTTGCTCATGGGGAACTCCCTTGTTCCGCTGGTTACTTGACGGCGATCGGGTTGACGGGTGAGCCGACGGCCCCGGTGATGGGCAGGGGTGCGGCGGTGAGCCAGAAGGCGTACTCCCCGTCGGCCGCGCAGTCCTCGGCCAGGGCGTCCAAGTCCCACATCTCGCCGATCAGCAGGCCGATGTGGGGGATGGCGACCTGGTGCAGCGGCTGGAAGGCGTGCTCGAACTCATTCGGGCGGACCTCGAAGCCCCAGGTGTCGGTGGCGATCGCGGCGATCTCGCTGCCGTGCAGCCAGCCCGCCGTGGTGAACGACAGCCCGGGCGCGGGCCCGCCGGCGTAGTCGCCCCATCCGTCGCGGCGCACCCGGGCGAGCTGGCCGGTGCGGACGAGGACGATGTCGCCGCGCCCCACCCGCACACCGTGCGCCTCGGCGGTCGCGGCCAGGTGCTCCTCGGTGATCGCGAAGCCGTCCGGCAGCTCACCGTCCTCACCGACGACCCGGCCGACGTCCAGGAGCACTCCGCGTCCGGCGACGTGCGGGGCCATGTGCTCGATGCCGGTGACCTGGTCGCCGTCGGAGGTGACGACCTGCTCGGCCGGGCGCCCGTTCCACGCCTTGCCGTGGTCGAAGATGTGCCCGAGCCCGTCCCACTGGGTGGAGCACTGCAGCGGCATCGCTATGACGTCGTCGGCGCCGCCGATGCCGTGCGGCAGGCCCTGGTTGCCGAGGGCCGCGTCCGTGCCGGTGTCCAGCATGGTGTGCACCGGATTGGTGCGCTTGCGCCAGCCCTTCTGCGGGCCGTCGATGTCGAAGCGCTGGGACAGGGAGAAACTAGTACCCCGCCGTATCAGGGCGGCGCCCTCGCGGCGCTTGGCCTCGTCGAGGAAGTTGAGCGTGCCGAGCACGTCGTCCTCGCCCCAGCGGTTCCAGTTGGAGCACGCCTTCGCGGTCCGGGCGATCGAGCCCTCGGGGTCGGTGCGGTCCAGCGTCATCGAGCCGCCTCCGCCACGCATCGGGTGCGCTGGGCACCGAGCCCGGTGATGGAACCGTCCATGACGTCACCGTCGCGCAGCAGCCGGCCCCAGTGCATGCCGTTGCCCGCCGGGGAGCCGGTGAGTACCAGGTCACCGGGCAGGAGGCGGGCGGTCTGCGAGGCGTAGGAGACCATCCGCGCCACGTCGAAGATCATGTCTTTGGTCGACTCGTCCTGCATGGTCTCGCCGTTGAGCTTCAGGTTGAGGCGCAGGTCGCCCGGGTTCGCGATCGAGGCGGTGGGCACGATCCAGGGTCCGAGCGGCGTGAAGCCCGGGGCGTTCTTGCTGCGCAGCCAGTCGGTCCCGATCTGCGGCATGTCCCGGCGGAAGACGGTGGCGCGGTCGGTCAGGTCGTTGGCGATCGTGTAGCCGGCGACGTGGCCCAGGGCCTCCTCGACGGACACCCGGTGGGCCGGGCGGCCGATCACCGCGGCCAGTTCCAGCTCCCAGTCGGGCTTCTTCGCCCAGGACGGCAGCACGACGTCGTCGTAGGGACCGGTGATCGCGCTCGGCAGCCCGATGAACACGTACGGCAGATCCTCGGCGGCCCGCCGGTCCATGATCTCGGCTGCCTCCGCGCGCCGCTCTGCCTCCGGCCGGTCGTCACCGGGCGCGCGGTGCGCGACGTGCAGGTCGATGACGTGCTGCCGGTAGTTGGCGCCGGACTGGAACACCTGGCGCGGCTCGACCGGTGCGTGCACCCGGAAGTCCGCCAGGGGCGCGCGTCGTGGCGCGCTGTCGCCGGCCAGGGCCGTCAACCGGGGCAGCACCGCCTCCCAGTCGTCCAGGAGGTCCCGCACGCTCAGGTCGGCGTCGTCCAGGGCGTCCCGCAGGTCGATCACCTGGGCGTCGGAGGTGACGAGAGCAGGGAAGGCGGCCCCGTCGAGGGCCGAAAGGGTGGCGAGGGCGAAGGGTCCGGCGAAGAGGGCGGACGCGGCTTCAGGTTTCACGGACATGTCCTCCTGATTGCGATGGCACTAATCTGGACTCGCCACCCGCGATCAGGGAAATAGATTCCGTGGATGACAGTCATCCATGAGTCGAATTTCCGCAGGTCACCGCCGAACAACGAGAAAAGCCGCCGTGAATCTCAGTCGCCTGGACCTCAACCTCGTCGTCGCCCTGCGCGCTCTCCTCGAAGAGCGCAACGTCACCCGCGCCGGACAGCGCGTCGGCCTCAGCCAGCCGGCGATGAGCGCGGCGCTCTCCCGCCTGCGCCGGCACTTCGACGACGACCTGCTGGCCCGGGTCGGCGGCCACTACGAACTCACCGCCCTCGGGCAGGTCCTCCTCGACCGCGCGTCCACCGCTTACGACCTGCTGGAACGGCTCTTCGCCAGCCAGGCGGACTTCGACCCGGCCAAGGAGAGCCGTGAGTTCAAGCTCGTGGCGTCCGACTACGCGGTCGCCGTCTTCGGCGCCGAACTCGCCCGGGTCGTGCACCAGGAGGCCCCCGGCATCCGGCTGCGTTTCGCGCAGACGCCGACCACCGTGGTGGACGCCACCGACACCCTGCTGAGCACCACCGACGGCCTGCTCATGCCGCACGGCGTCATCAGCGACTTCCCCGCCACCGACCTCTACCAGGACCGGTGGGTCTTCCTCGTCGCCGACGACCACCCGAGCGTCGACGACCGGCTGACCCGGGAGGACCTGGCCCGGCTGCCCTGGGTGACCTACCAGCGCACCTACGACGCCCCGGCGGTGCGCCAGCTCGGCATGCTGGGCATCGAGCCCCGGGTCGAGGTCTCCGTGGACAGCTTCCAGATCATGCCGCTGCTGGTCAGCGGAACCCGGCGCATCGCCCTGATCCAGGCCCGCCTGGCCCGGCTCCTCGCGCCACTCGCCGCCGTGCGCGTGGTGGAGCCGCCCTACGAGGCGGTGCCGCTGCGGGAGGCGTTGTGGTGGCACCCGGTGCACACGCACGACGCGGCGCACATCTGGCTGCGGGAGACGGCAGCCCGGGTCGGCAGGCGGATGGCCGACGAGACCGTGGGATGAGCGAGGCCCCGCACGTGAACGGAGGGCCCTATTCACGTTATGGATGGAATCCATCCGTAAAGTGAATGACGGTGGGGGTGGGCAGGGCCGGCCGGCAGGACGCATGCTCGGACGGGGCCCGTCGGTGCGCTCTTGCTCGACGTCTCTATCCGACAGCCGGAGATGATCATCGTCTCCGCGGTCGACCCTCCCGTACCGTCGGCCGGAGTTTCGCCGTGCTCGTTTTCCATGCCGTACCCGTCATCGCTCCCCACGGCCCCGAGCCGACCCGCTCAGCGAGCGGGAGCCGCCATGGTCGACCGGCGTACGACCAGTTCGGGTTGCAGCACGACGTGGCGGTGCGTGTGCCTGACTCCGTGGGCCGTGTCCTCGATGAGCAGTCGGCCGGCCTGCCGTCCCATAGCGGATGCCGGTCGTCGCACCGAGGTGAGCGGTACCACGGCCGACGCGGCGAACTCGATGTCGTCGTACCCGACCACGGCGATGTCGTCCGGCACTCTCAGACCGGCCTCGTACAGGGCCTGCAGGACACCGAGGGCGAGCAGGTCGTTGGCGCAGAAGACGGCGGTGGGCCGCTCGGGCAGGCCGAGGATGCGGTGCCCGGCGTCCTTGCCGGCCGTCACGGTGAGGGTGTCGCAGGACAGTTCTCTCAGCGCGGTGGACGGCAGGCCGGACTCGCTGATCGCGGTGAGGGCGCCGCGGCGGCGGTCCCTCACCTGCTGGAGGCGGTCGGGGCCGCTGACGTAGGCGAGGGAGCGGTGGCCCCGTTCGAGCAGGTGCCGTACCGCGGCCCGTCCGCCCACCACGTCGTCGATGCCGACGGAGCATGCCGCGGGCTGGGGCGCGTACTGGTCGGCCACGACGAAGGGCACGGCGTTGCGGCGGAAGGCCGCGACGGTGCGCCCGACTCCTTCGCCGGAGGCCAGCACGGCACCGCGGACCTGGTGCGAAGTGATCAGCGACAGGTGACGTGCCGCCTCTGCCGGATCGTGGGCGCCCGTGCAGACCATGACGCCGAGGTCCGCCTCACGGGCGGCCTGTTCCACCCCGGAGGCGAGCGCGGTGAAGAACGGGTTCGCCATGTCGAGCACCATGACGGCGATCACCCGGGAGGCCCAGCCGCGCAACTGCCGGGCGCCCTCGGCCCGGACGTAGCCGAGGGAGTCGATCACTTCCAGGACGCGCGAGCGCGTTCCCTCGGACACGATCTCGGGCCGGTTGAGGACGTTGGAGACCGTACCGAGCGAGACGCCTGCCTCCCGCGCCACGTCCTTGATGCCGACCCGGGGATGTGGGCGGCCGACAGGTCCGGCCACCGCCGTCGCTCCGTCGGAGTCACGTTCGCGGTGAGCTGGGGGAGTGGCGGTCGGTCGCCGGTCCACGGCCTAGCGTCCCTGCGGCGCGCCGGTGGTGGAGCGCACCACCAGACGGGGGGTCATCGTGGTCTGCATGGCTCTGTCCCTTCGGTTTTCGACGCGCTCGACGAGCATCCGGGCGGCGGCGGAGCCCATGGTGTGCCCCGCCTGGTCCACGCTGGTCAGTTGCACGGGGGCCAGGGCGGCGAGCGCGGTGTTGTTGTAGCCGACGAGCGACAGGTCCCGGGGGATGCGCAGCCCGAGTTCGTGCGCCGCGCGGTATACGCCCAGTGCGGCGACGTCCGCACCGGTCATCACGGCGGTCGGCGGACGGTCGGCCGTCAGCAATGTCATGCCCGCCTTGAAGCCGCCGTCGTCGGAGTAGGCGGTGTGGTGGACCCGCGCGAACCGGTCGAGTCCGTGCCGTTGCATCGCGTGCAGATAGCCCTCGCTCAGCACGGCCTCCGGAGTGCGCTTCCACTTGTTTGCCCGGGTGCCCGGGGCCGAGACCAGGGCGATGTCACGGTGGCCGAGCGAGACCAGGTGATCCACCACCAGACCGGCGCCGAGGTCGTCGGCGTCGACGACCGAGTCGTAGGTGTCGGAGGCGTCGTGGTGCCCGATGACCACGGTCGGTGTCGAAGCGGCCGTGTCCAGCACCTCCGCGCGCGGTGTCCCCGGGGCGATGAGGATCAGTCCGTCCATCTGCCGGTCCACCAGGGAACGGATGGTCCTGGCCTGTTCCTCGGGGTCGAAGCCGGCCGCGCCGATCAGCACCGTGTAGTCGGTGTGGCGGAGTTCGTCCCGGATGCCGTCGAGGATGTCGGCGAAGAACGCGTTGCGGACGTTGTCCAGCAGTACGCCGATGGTGTAGGTCCGGCCGCGCATCCCTCGCGCCGCCGCGTGCGGACGGTAGCCCAGGTCGGCGATGGCCGCCTGGACCTTCTCCCGCATGGCCTCGCTCACGCCGTAGGCATTGCGCATCACCTTGGAGACGGCGGCCGTGGACACCCCGGCGTGCCGGGCGACATCGGTGATGGTCACGCGCTTGTTCGGCTTGGCTGCGGAAGCCCCGTCCATGGTCCACGTCCCGAAGTAAGTAGTCGTTGGTGTAACGGTCTACACGTTACTCCCCGCTGTCCGTCAAGCCCTTCGTTGATCACCACGGTGTTACCTGCTTGTGTCTTGACGGTGGCGGGGGAGCGGTGCAGGGTGTTGCCCACTCGCTGTGAAGAACGTTTTACACGGCTCTGCCGGGTCGCTGCCCGCGTGCTGCCGGGCCCCGTACTACGCCCCTGGCGCTGTTTCCCGCACCTCGCCCCGCTCGTCATGATCCTTGGGAGTCCTTCGTGCCCCTTCGTACCTCCCGCGCCCGTCGTGCGCGACTGAGCCTGCTCACCGCCGGCACCGCCTCGCTCGCGCTGCTCGCCACCGCGTGCGGCGGCAGCGGGGCCGGCGGCTCCTCCTCCGCCCCCGAGAACTTCGACTACCTGAGCGTCACCGAGAACACCACCGTGAAGACGGCGCTGACCACCATGTCCAAGGGCGAGTGCAAGGCCGCGAACGACGCTCTGCCGCTGAAGGTGGAGACCGTTCCGCAGGCGAGCCTGGACCAGAAGCTCCAGCTGCTGGCCGGCCAGGACGCGCTGCCGGTGCAGTTCGCGGCGGGCAACGCCCCGGCGCTCACCCAGCAGCTGGCCAAGTCCGGCAAGGTCGCGGACCTGGAGGCGAAGCTCAAGGAGCTGGGCGTTCTCGACCAGTTGGAGCCGGCCGCCGTCTCCACCATCAAGGCCCTGTACGGCGGGGAACTCCAGGTCCTGCCGTACGAGTACAACATCGAGGGCATCTTCTACAACAAGAAGGTCTTCGCGGACAACGGGATCAAGGTGCCGGGCACCTGGGAGGAGCTGGTGTCGGCCGCGGCGAAGCTGGAGGCGAAGGGCGTCCAGCCGTTCTCCGCCTCCGGTCAGCAGGGCTGGCCGCTCACCCGTCTCATCAGCGGCTACCTCTACCGCAGCCTCGGCCCCGATGCCCTGCAGAAGGTGGCGGACGGCAAGGCGAAGCTGACCGACCCGGAGTACGTGAAGGCCGCCGAGGAGGTCGCGGCCCTCGGCAAGAAGGGCTACTTCGGCAAGGGTGTCGGGTCCATCGACTACGACACGGCGATGAACCAGTTCCTCACCGGCAAGGCCGCCATGTTCTACATGGGCAGCTGGGCACTGGCTAACATCTCCGACGACGAGCAGAACAAGATCGGCGCGGAGAACACCGGCTTCATGCCCTTCCCGGCGGTGGCCGGGGGCAAGGGCTCCGTGGACCAGTACCCGTCCAACGTCGGCCTGGGTATCACCTTCGCCTCGAAGTCCTTCGACAAGAAGACCGGCGACTGGGTGTCCTGCATCGCGAAGAACTACGGCTCCACCGCGCTGAAGGACCACGGCTCCATCTCTGGCTTCAAGGTGAACACCGAGGTCAAGGACGCGAACGAGGTCACCACCCAGGTGCGGGACACCATCAGTGCCTCGAAGCAGAACGTGCTGTGGTTCGAGGCCCTGTTCAGCACCAAGGCAACCACCGTCAGCCAGCAGAACGCGGCGGGTCTGGTCAGCGGCAGCACGAGCCCCGAGCAGTTCATGCAGACGGTTCAGGACGCGCTGGCCGCCCAGTGACCGGCCGGGGACGGCCCGCTCGCTCCTGCCCGCCCCGCCGTGCGCGGGCCGTCCCCGTCCCTCCGAAGAAAGTGGACACCACCCATGCACCGCGTACTCGGTGACCGCAGGGCCATCGCGATCCTGCTCGGTCCCGCCCTCCTCGTCTACTCCCTGATCATGCTGGTCCCGATGGTGTGGTCACTCGGGTACTCCTTCACCAAGGGCAACACGATCAACGGCTTCACCGGAAACGGCGTCGCCAACTTCTCCCGCCTCCTCGACGACCCGGCCGTCCACGACGCGCTCTGGTTCACCCTGAAGTACGCCGTCGTCGTCACCGCCGGGCAGGTGGCCGCCGGGTATCTCCTGGCGCTGCTCTACGTCTTCTTCCTCAAGCGCGCCTCGGCGCTCGTCCGCACCCTGGTGTTCTTCCCGGTCGTGCTGCCCACCGTCGCCGTCGGCCTGCTCTTCCAGAAGTTCTTCCAGGTCGCCCCGCAGACCGGCCCGGTCAACTCCCTTCTCAACGCCGTGGGCATCGACTCGATCGACTTCTTCGGCAGCGCCGGCAGCGCCTTCTGGGTCCTGATCGCCATGGACATCTGGCGCTCCATGGGCTTCTACGCGGTACTCCTCTTCGCCGGCCTGGTCGACATCCCCGACGAGGTCCTGGAATCGGCCCGCCTCGACGGAGCCACGGGGCTCAGGCTGGTCCGCCACATCGTGCTGCCGCTGTCCCTGCCGGTCCTGATGTCCTCGCTGATCTTCAGCATCAACGGCACGCTGAAGGTCTTCGACTCGATCGTCGCGTTGACCAACGGCGGTCCCGGCACGGGCACCACCCCGCTGACCCTGTACATGTTCCAGACGTCGTTCACCTACAGCGACTACGGCTACGGCAGCACGATCGCTCTGCTGCTGACCGTCGTGTGCCTGCTGGTGAGCCTGGTCGTCTACCGCGTCTCGCGGCGCGACCTCACGGAGGGCTGAGAGTCATGGCCACCATCGACACACCCGTGAAGACCTCCGCAGGCGGCTCCGGGCAGGCGCCCGTGCGTGCCCCGCGGGCCCGGCGCGGCCGTCCGGGAAGCCGCCTGTGGGTCAAGGTCGTCGTCGCTCTCCTGCTGGTCGTCGAGGTCTACCCGATGATCTGGATGTTCCTCACCTCGCTGAAGTCCAACGACGACTACCTGAACAACTCCACCTGGAGCCTGCCCACCACCTGGGAGTGGGGCAACTACACCGAGGCGTGGACGACCGGCAACATCGGCCTCTACGTGCAGAACAGCCTGCTCGCCGTCGTCCCCGCGCTCGCGCTGATGCTGCTGATGGGCACCGCCGCCGGCTTCGCCCTGCAGGTCATGGTGTGGAAGGGCCGCAGCCTCACTCTGCTGGTCTTCCTCGCGGGCATGATGGTCCCGCCGCAGATGATCCTGCTGCCCCTGTTCACGGTGTACTTCCAGACCGGCCTGTCCGGCACGCTGTGGCCGCTGATCCTCACCTACACCGGCACGGGCCTGCCCCTGACCGTCTTCATGATGGCCACCTACTACCGCAGCGTCCCCCGCGAGCTGTTCGAGGCCGCCACGATCGACGGCGCCGGCATCCTGCGCGCCTTCTGGACCATCAGCCTCCCCCTGGTGCGCAACGCCCTGCTCACCGTCGGCCTGGTGCAGTTCTTCTTCATCTGGAACGACCTGCTCATCGCGCTGACCTTCACCAACAACCAGGACCTGCGCACCATCCAGGTCGGCCTGCTCAACTTCACCGGCGACTTCGGCGCCACCCAGTACGGCCCCCTCTTCGCGGCCATCTGCATCAACGTCTTCGGCACCCTCGTGATCTACCTCTTCCTCAACCAGAAGGTCATGAAGGGCCTCACCTCGGGAGCGTTGAAGGGCTGACCCGGTCCTCGCCCCGGCCTGCCGTCTCCCCGGCACTCGGCTCCGGGGAGTTCGCCGCGCCCACCCGTCACGCTCCCGACTGTGACCACACGTGAAAGAAGGGTCGCCCCTTGCTCCCCCCTCAGCCCTCCCCGGTCAGCTTCGAGCACCTGCCGGACGGACTCGGTATCGGTGTCGCCTCCCCCCGGCTGACCTGGACCTTGCCCGCAGGCACCGGCCGCCAGGTGTCGTACGAGCTGGAACTCGAACGCCGTGGCGGCATCCGCCGCACCGGGCGCGTCGACAGCGCCGAGCAGGTCCTCGTGCCGTGGCCCGGCGACCCCCTGACATCCCGGGAACGCGCCACCGTCCGCGTCCGCGCCTGGACCCCCGACGCCGCAGGCCCCTCGGAGTGGAGCACACCGAGAGACGTCGAGGCCGGACTCCTCGACGCCGCCGACTGGCAGGCCGTACCCGTGGGCGCCGACTGGGACGAGGAACCCGAGGGCGAGCGCCGCCCCGCCCGCGTGCGCAAGGACTTCCGTCTCGACCGGCCCATTGCCCGCGCACGCCTCTACGTCACCGCTCACGGCCTGTACGAGGTGGAGATCAACGGACACCGCGTCGGCGACGAGGCGCTCGCACCGGGTTGGACCGTCTATCCGCACCGGCTGCGGTACCGCACCCATGACGTCACCGCCCACCTCACCGAGGGCGCCAACACCGTCGGTGCCTGGCTCGGCGACGGCTGGTACCGCGGCAAGTACGGCTTCGACGGCGGCACCCGCAACATCTACGGCACCGACCAGTCCCTCATCGCCCAACTGGAGGTGGAGTACGACGACGGCACCACGCAGGTCGTCGCCACCGACCGGACCTGGGAAGCGGCGCCCGGCCCGATCCTCACCAGCGGCCTGTACGAAGGGGAGACCTTCGACGCCCGCCTGCACGATCCCGCGTGGGCCACACCGTCCGCGGCCGGCACGGCGGACTGGACGCCGGTCCGCACGGGCGCACGAGATGCCGGCACCCTCGTCGCTCCTCTCGGACCGCCCGTGCGCTGCACCGAGGAGGTCACCCCGGTCACCGTCACCCGCACCGGCGACGGGCGTCACCTGCTCGACTTCGGGCAGAACCTCGTCGGCCGTCTCCGGGTCACCGTCGACGGACCGGCCGGGACCACCCTCACCCTGCGGCACGCCGAAGTCCTCCAGGACGGCGAGCTGGCCACCCGCCCCCTGCGTGAGGCGACGTCCGTCGACACCCTGGTCCTCTCCGGCGTGGGACCACTGACCTGGGAGCCCCGTTTCACCCTGCACGGATTCCGCTACGCAGAGATCACCGGCTGGCCGGGCGACATGACGTCAGGTCAGGTGACCGCCCGCGTGTACCACACGGACATGCGCCGAACCGGATGGTTCGAGTGCAGCGATCCGCTCGTCAACCGCCTGCACGAGAACGTCGTGTGGAGCATGCGCGGCAACTTCGTCGACCTGCCCACCGACTGCCCCCAGCGCGACGAACGCCTCGGCTGGACCGGCGACATCCAGGTCTTCGCCCCGACGGCGAGTTTCCTCTACGACTGCGCCGGCCTGCTCGACTCCTGGCTCACCGACGTCGGCCTCGAACAGCTCCCGGACGGCACGATCCCCTGGTACGTCCCCGTCATCCCGGGCGAACCGATGTGGACGCCGATCCACCCCGGTGCCGCATGGGGCGACGTCGCCACCCTCACTCCCTGGACGCTCTTCCAGCGCTACGGCGACCTGGAACTCCTGCGCCGCCACTACCCCATGGCCAAGGCGTGGGTCGAGCTGGTCGAACGCCTCGCCGGTCCTACCCGCCTGTGGGACACCGGCGTCCAGCTGGGGGACTGGCTCGACCCTGCCGCCCCACCGGACGACCCGGCCGCAGGCCGTACCGACCGCTACCTGGTCGCCACCGCCTACTTCGCCCACTCCGCGCGACATCTCGCCCTGGCCGCAGAGGAGTTGGGGTTCGACGCGGACAGCGAACGGTACGCGGGAGTCGCCGCCGAGGCAGCCGACGCATTCCGGCGACGGTACGTCCTGCCCTCGGCCCGCCTCACCAGCGACAGCGCCACCGCGTACGCGATCGCCCTCGCCTTCGACCTGCTCACGCCGCAACAGCGCGGACCGGCTGCCGACCGCCTCGCCGAGATCGTGCTCGCCGACGGCGCGCGCATCTCCACCGGCTTCGTCGGCACCCCGCTCATCTGCGACGCCCTCACCGACAACGGTCACCTCGACGTCGCCTACCGGCTGTTGCTGCAGACCGAGTGCCCCTCCTGGCTCTACACCGTCACCATGGGGGCGACCACGATCTGGGAGCGCTGGGACAGCCTGCGGCCCGACGGCACCCTCAACCCGGGCGGCATGACCAGCTTCAACCACTACGCGCTCGGAGCCGTCGCCGACTGGCTGCACCGGGTGGTCGGCGGTATCAGCGCCACCGCCCCAGGCTACCGCCGGCTTTCCTTCCGCCCCCGCCCGGGCGGCGGCATCAGCTGGGCCCGTGTCCGCCACGAGACTCCCTACGGGACGGCCGCACTGTCCTGGGAACTCACCGCCACCGGCATGACGGCCGACATCACGGTGCCGGAAGGCTGTACGGCCACAGTGGAACTCCCCGGCTGCGCACCCCTCGCCCTCGGGCCGGGCGACCACGTCCTGGACACCGCGGAACTCGGAGCGGCGGCCTGACCGTCTCCCGTACGCGAACAGGGACAGCCCGACGCATCACGCGATGCGTCGGGCTGCTATGTGTCTGCTATTTGTCTCGCGAATTCAAATCATCCAGGGCGTCGATGGCAGAGAATTCCATCGGTCCGTTCAATTGAAATTTCAGGGCGCCATTAAAATTCCAAGGCAGGAACCTGCTGGTCAGGGCCTATTTTAAAGAGGAGGTCCCGGAGGGTTGACCTTGCATCGGAGGAGGCCATAGTTTCCAGCCTGCTGGGAAGAACTTCGTGGCCGAATACGGCCGTGGCGCCGAGAGTTCACCGTGGGACGCGGCGAGCACTCTGCCGCCGAGAAGTGAAAAAAGGGAAATGCGATCCCTCGGGGCTCCGCGACCACGCGGTTCTCCCAGAGCCCCATCGAGCCGAGGCCGGCCGTGACCTGACCCCTCGGCCGGCCTCACCTCCCCCAACCCGCGGCGGCGCGTCGTACTGCCGCCATCTCAGTCCGGAGAGCCGCTGTGAACCGACGAACGTTCCTCTCTGCCGCAGCCTTCACGGCCCTGGCCGCGAGCATGGCCCCCGCGGTCACCGACCGAGCGGTCGCCGCGCCGCGGTCCGTGGCGCAGGACCGGGCCGCCGAACTGCTCGCCCGCATGACGGCCGACGAGAAAGAGGCCCTCATACGCTGCGACTTCGCCGCCGTGGCCCACCTCGGCATCCCCGCCCTCACCATGGTCGACGCCTCTGCGGGGCTGCGCGGAGAGACGGGCGTCACCGCCTTCCCCGTACCCGTGGCCCAGGCGGCCACCTTCGACGAGGCGCTCGCCGGCCGGATAGGCGAGGCCATCGGCACCGAGGGCCGGGCCAAGGGGTACAACAACGCCCTCGGCCCCACCATCGACCTGACCCGCACCTGGCACTTCGGCCGTCAGGCCGAGGCCATGGGCGAGGACCCGGTGCTCGTCGGACGGCTGGGCGCCGCCCTCACCGTGGCCATCCAGTCCCAGCACATGGCGGCCACCCTCAAGCACTTCGCCGCCTACACCCAGGAAGTCAACCGCTTCTTCATCGACACCAAAGTGTCCGACAGAGCGCTCCACGAGTACTACCAGGCGCCCTTCCGTCGCGTGATCGCCGCCGCCCCCGCCACCTCGGTGATGATGGCGTACCCGAAGATCAACGGCACGTTCGCGACACGGCACACCGGCCTGTTCGACGACCTGAAGAAGGGCATGGGCCTCCAGGGCTACACCGTGCCCGACTTCTGGGCAGGGGACGACCAGGTCGCCGCCGCCCGGGCCGGCATGGACCTCGCCGGGCTCGGCCCCGGCGGTGTCCAGATCCCAGCTGGTTCCCTCACCGGCGGTGCGATACCGGCCGCCCGGCTCGACGACGCGGCCCGTCGCATCCTCGTCACCATGTTCGCGAACGGCCTCTTCGACCACCCCGTCCCCGCACCCGCCGGCAACGTCAGCACCCAGGCGCACAAGGACCTCGCGCACGAGGCGGCCGTCGCCTCGACGGTGCTCCTCGCCAACCGCTCCGCGGCCCTGCCGCTCACCAGCGCGGTGAAGTCGCTCGCCGTCATCGGCCCGGCCGGGTCCGACACCTTCACCGGCGTGTCCGGCTCCACGTACGTGGACCCCGGGACCTGGACCACCCCGCTCGACGCGATCCGGGCCCGCGCCGGAAGCTCCGTCAAGGTCACACACGCCCAGGGGACCAAGGGTGACCTCCCCCTCACCACGGTTCCCTCCACCGTCCTGCGCACCCCCACCGGGGCGGCCGGACTGAGGGCGAGCTATTACGCCGGTGCCGACGGCACCGGCACACCGGTCACGACCCGCACCGACACCACCGTCGACTTCACCGCCGCCCCCGTCGAGGGCCTGCCGCAGGTGTGGTCGGCCAAGTGGACCGGCACGCTGACGCCGACCACCACCGGCCTGCACCGCTTCTCCCTGCTGCCGTCCGGGACGACCACGCTGAAGATCGACGGTCGGACGGTCGTCTCCGGCACCCGCCAGATGGCCCGCTTCTTCCTCGGCCCCTACGACTACCCGCTCCAGGGAACCGCCGTACTGACCGCCGGACGCGCCGTCACCGTGGAGATCACCTACAACAACGCCACCGCGGAGCCCGGAACGTGCGGCCTGGCCTTCGGCTGGCAACCCGAGTCCCTCATCCTCGCCGCCGTGACAGCGGCCCGCGCGGCCGACGCCGCCGTCGTCTTCGTCAACCGGGTCGCCGGCGAGGGCATGGACCACGACGGATACGCACTGCCCGGAGACCAGGAGCAGCTCATCACCGCCGTCGCCGCCGCCAACCCCCGCACGATCGTCGTACTCAACACCGACGGCCCCGTCGCCACCCCCTGGCTGAACGACGTGGAGGCCGTCGTGCAGGCGTGGTACGCGGGCCGCGGTGCCGGAACCGCCATCGCCGCCGTCCTCTTCGGCGACAGCGACCCGGCCGGCCGCCTCCCGGTGACCTTCCCCACCGACGCCACTCAGGGCCTTGGCACCACCCCCGCCACCTACCCGGGCACGAACGGCACCGTCTCCTACGACGAGGGCATCGCCGTCGGCTACCGCTTCTACGACGCCAGGAAGCAGGAACCCCGCTTCCCCTTCGGCCACGGCCTGTCCTACACGACCTTCGCGCACGGCTCCCTGGAAGCCACCTACGACAAGGCCGCCCAGCAGGTCATCGTCGAGGTCACCGTGACCAACACCGGACGGCGCGAGGGCACAGAGGTCCTCCAGGTCTACGCCACGCTTCCCGCCTCGGCGGCGGCGGAGCCTCGCCGCCTGGTCGCGTTCCAGAAGGTCACCCTTCCAGCAGCCGGCTCCAAGCGACTGAGCCTGACGATCCCGGTCCAGGACCTCAGCGTCTGGTCGTCGGGCGCAATGACGCTCACCCCGGGTGTCTACACCTTCGCGACGGCGCGTTCCTCCCGCGCCGTCACCGCACAGCGTGCCCTCACACTCGGCTGACCACCGTCGGCCCCCTGGGGCGCGGGCGGCTCGTGTGACCGCTGCGCGGTCGAGTGAACGTCACACGAGCCGCCGCCGGCCGACCCAGCCCTGACACCCCACGCCTCGCGCCGGCCAACCTCATTCCTCCTTCCCGCCCGGAGACCGTCCGTGACACGCACCTCACACCTGCTCGGCCTCGCCATCAGCCTGGCGCTCGCGGCCACCACGACCACCGGATGCGGCCCGTTCGGTACCGAACAGGACGGGCCGGTCGAGTTGTCCGTCAGGGCAAGCGCCACCGACAAGTCCGCGATGGACGCCGTTGTCGCCGAGTTCCACCGCCTCAACCCCGACACACACGTCACGATCGACTACTCCGACACCGGCGACCTCCAGCAGAAACTGCCAGGCCAGCTCCGCGCGGGTGACGGCCCCGACGTGTTCACCGTCTGGCCCGGCAACGGCAATCCCGCCTCCGTCACCGCGCTGGTCCACGACGACCTGCTGGAGAACCTGAGCCTTCGCCGCTTCAACCTCACGATGCCCATAGGCGTCAAACCGGTCACTGACGTGAACGGCAGCACGTTCGCGGTACCTGTGACCTTCAGCGGCATCGGAACGGTCTTCTCCACGGAAGCTCTGGACGCCATCGGAGGAGCACCTCCCCGGACCTGGACAGAACTCCTGACCCTCTGTGACAAGGCCCGCGACCACGGCAAGGTCCTCCTCGCCCTGGGCAACGCCACCCCCTGGGTCACCCAACTCATCACCTACGCCCTGGTCGGGACAACCGTCTACGCCGACGAACCAGACTTCGACAACGACATGGAACTCGGCAAGATGACCTTCGCCGGCTCCGGCTGGCGAACCGCCCTGCGTAAATACATGGAGATGGACGAGCGCGGCTGCTTCAACGCCGACCCACTGGACACGACGTACGAGGAGACACTCGACCAGGTGGCCACGGGCCGGGCCGTGGGAGTCGTCCAGGTCGCGAGCGTACTGTCCGAGCTACGTGCCGCCGCCCCCGGCCTGACACTGCGCATGACCGCACTGCCCGCCACAGATGACCCCGACGACACACGGATGCCGGGTGCGGTATCGGCCGCCTATGGCCTCAACCCCGACACTCCACACCGCAAGGAGGCCCTCGCTTTCATCGACTTCCTGGGATCCGATCGCGGACAGAACCTGTACAACCGCTCCGGCGCCACCCTGCCCGCCATCCCGAACGCCTCCTTCACCGTCGACCCCGCGATCAGGGAGGTCGCGGAGCGGCAGAAGGCCGGAACCACCGTTCCCTTCATGGATCAGCGCTGGCGGAACTCCGCCGTCCAGCAGACACATTTTGCCCAGGTCGAAGCTCTGTTCTCCGGGACCACGGACATCGAAGCGGCCTTGGCCGCCCTCGACAAGGCTTATCGGGAGCGAACTTGAGGCAGGCATGGGTAGTGCATCCTTGAGGGCCGGTGAGCGGATATCGTCCAGACCTCGTCGCGACTCCACTCATTCCGGTTCGGCTTCCGATGACATGTCGTGCCCGGCCTTCACGACCAGCGCCCAGCCGTTCCTGTGTTTGAACGCAGTAACAGTCCCCGCTGTACGCACGAGTTGATCGCCGTGGCGCCGAGCACGATTGCTTCGCGGCCGAGCCACAGGGCGTGTCCCCGTAGGGGCTTTGCCGATGATCAGGCGCCATCACAGTTCGGACCGCCCGGGTCAGTGCCGGCTGCTCAGCACCTCACGACGCGGAAGGTGAACCACCATGACGAGTAGGACGAGTAGGACGAGTAGAAAGCACAACTCCCCCTCCGATACGGGTCCGCCGTTCGGCGGGAGGTCGTGCTGGCGTGGACACACACGGCGAAGTCCATGTCGCGGCCGTGATCTCCCCACTGGGTGAGGTCCTGGGAACCGAGTCCTATCCGGCGACGGCGGCCGACTACCGACATTTGCTCGTCTGAGCCAGCAAACGGGGCACGGCGCGCCGAGCCGGCGTGGAGGGCACGGGCACCTTCGGTGCGGGCCTGTCCCGTTATCCGCTCGCTCAGCAGATCCAGGTGTCCGAAGTGAACCGGCCCGACCGCTCGGCCCGCCGTCCGCTCGGCAAGTCGGACCCGCTCCGCGGTAAAGGCCCGCACCCAGGCGGTCAACCAGCTCAAGGCCGTCCTGGTCATCGCCGACCCCGCCCTGCGGGAACGGCTGTCGGGCCTCGGCAACGCCGAGCTGTTCCGCACCTGCGCGCGCCTCGGCCCACCCGGTGGTGAGGGAGACGAGGACGCGGTGGCCCAGGCCACCGCATGACGCTGCGCATGCTCGCCGAGCACCACGCCCCGCAGCTACTCGAACCGGTGGGCATCGGTCCGGACAGCGCAGTCACTGTCCTGATCACCATGGGGGACAACCCGGGCGACTGGACAGCGAGGCGTCCTTTGTCGCCCTTTGCTGAGTCAGCCCCACCGAGTACTCCGTGCGTCGGAGCACGCGCCGACTCAACTACGGCGGTGACCGCCGGGCCAACGCGGCCCTACACCGCATCGTGTTCACACGCCTACGGGTCGATCCCCGCGCCCAGGCGTATGACGAACGCCGCACCCAGGAGGGCAAGAGCCGGCGTGAACTTGTCCGACCCCTCGAGCGGTATGCCGCCCGCGAGGTCTTCAACCTGGTCAGACCGGTTTCCTACACCCCCGCGTTGTATGGGGCGTCCGAGCGGGACCGGAGCAGTGCCCCGGCGCGGCGAGTGCCGGGGACGGTGCAGAGGCGGATGCCGGTCCGCGCACGCGGATGGTGTGCGGAACGGTGCCCGGTGGTCACCGCGCCGATTCCGCCAGCTCGCGTGCCCACCTCACCCAGCGGGCCCCGGCCGGGTAGGGCAGCGCCCGCGCCAGCGATCGGGCACGATCCAGTTGCCGTGTGCCCTCCTCGGGACGCGAGAGCCGGGCGAGGGCTGCTCCGAGGGCTGCCCGGGCCTCCACCTCGGCGAGGCGCTCCCCCGTGCGACAGGTCCGCGTCACCTCGGTCCGTGCGAGGCTCAGGGCGGTCTCGGGGTTGCCGGTGAGGAGACGGGCCCAGGCGGTGAGGACGGGAGCGCCGTCCGTGTGACCGTCGAGGACGCGCAGCGCGTCCTCCGGGCGTCCGGTGTGCAGGGCGAGTTCGGCGCGGGCGGTGCGTGCTTCGTGCTCGGCCTGCCGGTCCCCCTGTGCGGAGACGACCCCCTCGGCACGGTCCAGAAGGATGGTGGCTTTCGTCGCCGCGCCGTCGCGTGCGTGTACGCGCGCCAGCGTCACCAAGGCGTACGGGAGACACCAGGCGTCGTACGATTCCGCACCCGCGACGGCCCGTCCGGCGAGGTCCCGGGCCGGACCGGGTTCTTCGAGCAGCAGCCACAGCTCGGCGAGATTGGCACGTTCGAACGCGGCGGCGGTCGGATCTCCGGACCGTTCGGACAGACCGAGGGCGCGGGTACCGATGTCCACGGCCTCGCGCAGCCGGCCGGCCCGGCGCGCGTTCTCCCGTGCCGTCGACAGGACCGAGCCGAGCAGTGTCGGGTCGCCGTACGCCTCGGCCGGTGCCAGCGCCAGGGCGCCCGCATTCCGGGCCTCGTCGAAGCGGCCGGCCAGGCCGAGGTTGGCCGCCCGCAGGGCGTGGGCGCGTGCCGTCAGTGCCTGGCCCGGCGCGTCGGGTACGAGACGGGCGGCCGTCAGGGCGTCCAGGGCGGCCTCCGCGCCGGCCCCGTACCGGCCCTGCACGCAGTGGACGACCGACCGGGCCAGGTGGTGGCCGGCCGCGGGGGCCGGGGCCGTGTCCGGTGTGACCGGATGCTCGCCCAGGGTCCGCAGGGCCGGGCCCGGGGCACCGGTCTTGACGAGGGTCTCGGAGAGCAGGGCCGCCGTGAGCACCGTGTCGTCGTGGTCCCCGCGCCGCTCGAATTCGGCGAGGGCCGGCCGCAGCGCGTCGGCGGCCCGCTCGAAGTGGCCCATCCTGCGCAGCACATGGGCGTGGGCCAGCCGGGCGCGGGCCGCGTCCACGTCGAGCCGGGCCAGCAGGTCCCGGTAGTAGCGGTCGGCGGTGTCGTTGGCGTACAGGCCGGCGGCGCGCTCGGCGGCCCGGCGCAGGTACTCGGCGGCCCGGGAGTCGTCGGCGCGCGTGTAGTGCGAGGCGAGGGCGTCGACGGCGTCCGGGCGGCGCTGGGCGATGGTGCGGGCGAACGCCGAGTGCAGCGCCCGGCGGCGGACCGCGCCGAGTTGCTCGTAGCAGGTGAGTCGTACCAACGGGTGCCGGAAGGCCAGTCCCGCCTCGGGTCTGCCGGCGACCACCACCTGCCGTTCCTCGACGAGGGAGGCCGCGACGGCGCGCTCAAGGGCCTGGGCCGCGGCCGCTCCGGTCACCGGCGGGAGCAGCCCGTGCGCGGCGACGTTCAGCAGCTCGGTCAGTGCCGCTTCGCCCCCGGCGACGGAGAGCGCCTCCACGACCCGGCGGGTGTCCGGATCGAGCCGTACGAGCCGGTCGGCCACGAGTTCCCGCACCCTCTCCGGGGTGACAGCGTTGTCATCGTCGACTGGGCCGCGGGCGAGTTCCAGGGCGAACAGTGGGTTGCCCAGGGACAGCCGCCACACCCGCAGGGCCCGGCCGTCGTCCGGTCCGGGGCCGGCCGCGTCGCGCACCACAGCGCGGCACGCCTCCTCGTCGAGCCGGCCCAGCTCCTCGCGTACGGCGAGACGCTGCCGCAGCAGGGAAGCGAGGACCGTTCGGCGCGGGTCGCCGGCGGCGAGCTCCTCCTCCCGGAGCGTCACGACGAACCGCAGCGCCGTTCCGCGTTCCCTTGCCCGCCGGGCGAGGTGCCCGAGGAGCTGGAAGGACCCCGTGTCCGCGGCGTGCAGGTCGTCCAGGACGACGAGTACCGGGCAGCGGGCGGCCAGGTCGGCGAGGAACATCGCGCCGGCCCGGAACAGCCGGTCGCGTTCCTCCTCCGGGCTGCGCTCGCCACCGGTGCCGACCCGGCCGAGCGAGGGCAGGAACGCGGCCAGTTCCGGGTACTCCGCGCCGACCCGGGCCCGTTCGGCGGCATCGTGTTCGGCGAGGCGGCCGTCGAAAGCCTCCGCGAACGCCCCGTACGGGGTGTGCCCTTCCGCCTCCTGGCCTCCGCCCCACAGGACGGCCGTACCGTCAGCGGCGGCCCGCCGTGCGGCCTCGCCGGCCAGGCGGGTCTTGCCCACGCCGGCCTCGCCGGTGAGCAGGGTGACGGGCGGTCCACCGGGCGCGAGCAGTCGGTTCAGGAGGTCCTCGCGGCCGCGCAGCGGCGGGGTCTCGGGGGCCGCCCGCAGCGGTGCGGGCAAAAGTGAGGCGGCGGGTACGGGGGCGGGGCCGGCGGCGAGCGCGGCGCGGTGCAGGCGTTCCGTCTCCGGGCCGGGCCGTACGCCGAGTTCCGTGTCGAGCAGTTCGCGGCACAGGTGGTACTGGCGCACCGCGCGCCGGCGCAGTCCCTGCCGCAGCCAGGCGTCGATGAGGACCCGGTGGGCGACCTCCTCGGCGGGGCTGGTGGCGAGGACCTCCTCGGCGGCCGAGGCGGCCTTGGCCGGGGCCCCTTGAGCGAGGTGCTGCTCGGCGAGGCGGAGCAGCAGGTGTTCGCGCAGCTGCGCGAGCTGCCCGCGCCGGTCCGCGGCCCAGGGCGCGTAACGGTCCTCCGGCAGCAGCTCGCCGGTGAACCGCTCCAGCGCCCGGGCCAGTTCCGCCGTCCGTCCGTCGGCCAGGGCCGCCCGGCCGACGACCTCGGCCTCGTCGGCGTCGATCCACACGGTCGCGGGGGAGAGGGACAGCAGTCCGCCGTCCGCGATCAGGTACGAGGAGGCCGCGCGCGGCGCGAGTTCGGGTTCCAGGGCGTGCCGGGCGGCGTGCAGGGCGACGCGCAGGCTGCCCGCGGCCGACCGCGGCTCGGCGTCGGGCCAGCACACCGCCATGGCCTGCTCGCGGTGGAGCCGGTGGCCGGGGATGACGGCGAGCAGTTTCACCAGGGCGCGGGCGCCGGGCCGCGGCCAGCGCTCGGCCGGAGCGGGACCGCCGTCGCGGGTCACCCGGAAACCGCCGAAGAGGTGCAGGCGCAAGCGCGGAGCGGTGGTGTCGTCACCGTCCGGAAAGCGCGCCTTCATGGGACCGCACTGTAATCGAACGTACCGGGTGCTCCCCCCGGGGGTGACCGGGGGGAGCACCGCCCCCCGGCTCAGGAGAGCTTGTACGTGGTGACCTGGTGGATGCCGTTGTCCTGGACCAGGTACCGGCCGCCGAGGTCCTCGGCGATCCGGTCCCGGCCGTAGTCGTCGCCGTTGAGCGAGAGCACCTCGTCGGTGCCGTCGCCGTCGAGGTCGGCGGCCAGATGGTTGCGTCCGCCCATGAGTCCGGCGCTGCCGACGCTCGGCGCGTAGGAGCCCGGGGTGTCGAAGACGTTCGAGTCCCAGGCGTAGACGCCGCTCTCCACGCCGCCGACCAGCAGCTTGCGGCCGCCGGGCCCGGTGGCGAAGCCGGCGGCGTAGGACTGCGGGACGGCCAGGACCGTCAGGTCCTCCTCACCCTCGCCGCGGAACGCCCGGAAGGACGAGGTGCCCGCCTGGTACAGCACGCCGCCGTCGGTGAAGAAGGCGTTGTGCGTCCACAGTCCGCCGATGACGGCGGTGTGCACGACCTCGCCGGTGCGGCCGTCGCGGATCTCCAGGTACTGCTGGAGGCTCACGGCGTCGGTGCCGCCGACCCGCCCCCTGAACGCCCACAGGTGGACGACGGCGTGGCCGTCCGCGTACGGGATCTCGGGGGAGGCGAAGGTGCCCCGGTAGGTCAGGGCGGCGTGGATCACGCCGTCGGTCGACGTGGACGGCGCCTCGGGTTCGGCCTGCCACTCGGCCTCGCCGGTCCCGGCGTTCAGAGCGACCGCTTCCGCTTCCGGGTCGGCCAGCTTGATCGCACCCGTCTTGGAGTACGAGGTGTGGACCCGGCCGTCGGCCACCGACGGATCGGCGAAGACGACCTCGCCGAGGTCCGAGGGCGCCGCGTACGTCCACAGACGGTGGCCGGCTCCGTCGTAGGCGTCGAGCGTCCCGGTCGGCACCAGCAGGTCCCGCACGCCGTCGCGGTCGAGGTCGGCGAGGGTGACGGAACGCACGAAGGCGCCGCCGCCGTCGACCGTGGTGAGCGTCCGGCCGGTGCGGCCGTCGAGGACGACGACGGCGGTGTCGGCGGCGACGACGATCTCGGGCCGGCCGTCGCCGGTGACGTCACCGGTCACCAGGTCGTGGACCGCGCCCGGCACGGTCGCCTGCCACAGTTTCTCGGGCCGCCCGGAGACGAGGGACGGCCCCGAGTAGGCCCACACGCCGTTCGAGGAACCGGCCATCACCACGTCCGACGTGCCGTCCCGGTCCAGGTCGGCGGCCTCGGCGTACCCGATGTCGGCCTGGAGCGGTGTCACCGACCGCTGCTTGCCGTTGCCCAGCTGGAAGGTGCGGACGTTCTCGCCCTGGTCGACGACCCGGATCCGGGTGCTGTCCCCGTTCCGTACGACGTCCTGGTACATCGGCGAGGCGTCGGTGCCCCTCTCCTGCCACTTGACCGCGCCCTTGGCGGAGAACACGGTGAGCGCCGCGAGGCGGCCGCCGCCGACGTTCTCGGACGCGCCGATCTTCTCGTCGTTCTCCCCGGAGGCGATCAGCCGGCCGTCGGCCATCGCGATGCGCCAGACGCTCGCCCCGTTCTGGAGGTTGCCGGGGTCCCGCTTGAAGGTGTGCGACCACAGCGCCGAGCCGGGGGCGTCGCCGTCCAGCGCGCGGACGGTGGCGGCGTTGACGTACAGGTTGTTGTCCAGCGACGACTCGGAGACCGCGTACTCGGCGCCCTCGCGGGAGTCGAGGGCGCCGACGGCCAGGGCGGTGGGCAGCACGTTGACCCGGCTGTCCAGCGTTTCGCGCCGTCCGGAGTCGAGGTCGTACGCGGCGATCTCGTAGCGCACGCCGTCCGTGGGGTCGGCCTGCTCGACGGCGACGATCCGGCCGCGTCCGGCGTCCAGGCGGAGCTGACGGCTGTAGAGCGCGCTGTCCGCGGACCAGGCGACGGTGCCGTCCGCGGTGTCGAGGAGAAGGGTGCGGCCCAGACCTTCGGCGTCGTCGGTCCTGGCCCGGTCCCAGGAGACGACGGCCTTGCCCGTGCCGAGGTCCTGGAGGTCGCCCCAGTTGACGGACCCGGTCTCCCCGGTGTCGTACGTCCACGTCGACGCGGGCGTCAGCGTGCCGTCGGCCAAGGAGAAGCGGATGCCGGTCAGCTTCGCGGTGTCGGCGGCGGGGGAGTTGAGGCTCATCCGCGGGGCGTCGGCGACCAGCAGGGTGCCGTCGACGATCCGGACCGCGGAGGCGTAGTCGTACAGCTTCGACCACAGGGTCTTGCCGGTGGTGCCGTCGACCACGGTGACGAAGGTGCCGGTGGGCAGTGAGGAGCCCGGTGAGGTGAACGGGCGGTAGGGAACCGCGCCGACGCTCGCGGTGAAGACCAGGTCGTCGGTGCCGTCGCCGGTCAGGTCGCCGGTGGAGTACCCGTGGTCGGACGTGGGCGAGAACGGGGAGACCGCGTTGTAGCCCATCAGGATGCGGGCCGGGTAGGGCTCGGTCTGCCAGGGGCGGAGCGGCTTCACCTGCCAGTCCGCGTACAGGGAGCTGTTGGTCCGCTCCCACACCGCGTCGCCGTCGGCGGTGCGGCGCTGGACGCTGCCCAGGCCGGTGAGGGCGAAGTAGTCGCCCTTGCTGCCCACGGACACGGTGGCGCCCATGCCGCGGACGCCCTCCAGGGTGGAGGTGGGGGTGAAGGTGACCGGCGTGGAGGCGTCGGCTGCCGTGGTGGCGGCCGCGGTGTCCTGCTCCGGTGTCTCCCGCACGTCGCCGTAGGCGTCGAGGGTGACGCGGGCGGCGAGCTTCTCGGCCTGGGCGGCGCTGAGCCGTCGGGCCTCGCCGTCGCCGGTGGCGTCGCCGGTGCCGGCGGCCAGGGCCGGCGGGGTGGCGGTCAGGCACAGCCCGGCCGCGACCAGGACGGAGGCGAGCCGCAGGGCGCGCCGGGGGTGGTCGGTGGTCATCACTTGGCTCCCTGGGAGAAGCGGACGGCCGAGCCGTCGGCGAGCACCGGCTGGTCGTGGGTGTACTGGAGGGCGTCGGTACCCGTCTGGTTCTGGAGGCCGACGGTGGCGCCCGCGCCGTGGTCGGGGACCTTCTTGTACTGGAGGGTGACGGAGCCCGTGGCCTCGTCGAAGACGGCCTCGAAGGTGGCGCGGCCGGCGGTGCCGGTGGCGTGGGCGACGTTGTTCCAGACGATGGCGAAGGTGCGGTGGCCCGCCTTGCCGGTGGTGGCGGTCTGCACCGACGACTTCTTGTCGAGGGCCAGGTCGTCCCAGAGCACGGCGATGAAGCCGTTGGGGTTGTTGACCGTGGGCAGCGCGGTGTTGGCGTAGTCGCCGACGCGCGGGGCGAGGAAGTTGAGCATGCCGTTGGTGGTGACGGATGTGCTGGTGTAGGACACCCCGTACAGCCGCACCGGGAAGGGCAGTCGGACGGTGGTGGCGTCCTCGTCGCCGCTGAGGGCGACCTTCTCCTTGCCTGCGACCCACGAGTAGGCGGCCGGGGCGCAGGTGGTGCCGGAGGCGTCGGACCGCGCGGGCACCCGGACGTCCTTCGTCAGGCCGGCGGCCGTGACGGTGGCGGTGCCGGTCCAGGTGCCGTTGCACAGCGCGGGCTCGGCGGGCGTCACGGTCAGGGTGTAGGCGCCCTCGGCGACCTCCGGGATCGTGTACGCGCCCGCGTCGTCCGTGGAGACTGCGTCGACGGGGACACCGGGCAGCTCGACGCGGGCGTCGGCCAGCGGGGCGCCGGTGACGTCGAGGACGGTGCCGGTGACCCGGTGCGAGGCGACCGGGATGAGCGCGAAGTCGCGGCTCAGGGCCTGGCTCACGCCGACCTCGATCTCGGCGGGGGCGGCGTCCGCGTAGCCGTAGCCGCTGACGGTGAGGCCGTAGGTGCCGGGCGTGAGAGTGAGGCGGTAGCCGCCGTCGGCGCCGGTGGTGACCGTGCGGGCGGCGCCGGTGGTGTCGGTGGCCTTCACGGTGAGGCCCGCCAGAGTGGCGCCGGTGTCCGTGTCCGTGACCGTGCCGGTGACGGTGCCCGCGGTGTGCGGGGCCCGGTCGACGGAGGCGAGGATGTCGAGCCTGCCTTCGCCCCACACGTTGTTCATCCCGGCGGTGCCGCCGCAGTGGGTGTCGTCGGCGTCCCGGGCGCCCTGGCCGAGCAGCTCACGGGTGGCGTCGATGTCGCCGATCAGCGACGGGGCCGCCGACCACAGCAGCGCCACCGCGCCCGCGACGTGCGGGGTCGCCATCGACGTACCCGATGCGACGCTGTACGCCGAACCCGGCCAGGTCGAGCGGACGTCGACGCCCGGTGCCGAGATGTCGGGTGTGGCGGAGCCGTCCACCAGGGACGGTCCGAAGCCGGAGAAGGAAGCGATCGCGCCGTCCGCGTCGTAGGCGCCGACCCCGTAGGCCGGGGCCTGGGCGCCGGGGGCGTGGGCGGTCGAACAGGTCGTGCCGTCGCCGTCGTTGCCGGCCGCGAACGCCTCGAAGATGCCGGCCGCGTTCCACGCCTCGATGATGTCCTGGTAGAACGTCGTGTTGCCGCCGCCCCAGGAGTTGTTGACGATGTCCGGCGCCAGGTCGGGGCGCGGATTGCGCCCGTTGCGGTCGGTCGGGGCCAGGACCCATTGGCCGGCCTTGAGCAGGTACTCGTCCGAGCACTCCGAGGACTCGCAGCCCTTGGCCGCGATCCAGGTGGCGTTCGGTGCCACCCCGACGCCGTTCTTCCCCACCATCGTGCCCATGGTGTGGGTGCCGTGGCCGTTGTTGTCGCAGGGGACGCCGGAGATGCCGCACTGCCCGGTGGGGTCGTACCAGTTGTAGTCGTGGGCGAAGGTGCCGTCGCCCGCGGTGCCGCGGTAGTTGGCGACCAGGTCCGGGTGGTCGTACTGGACTCCGGAGTCGATGTTGGCGATGACGATGCCCTCGCCGCGGTCCTCGTAACGGTCCCAGACCTGGTCGGCGTTGATGTCGGCGACGCCCCACTCGGGGGCGGTCGCGGCCGTGCCGGTGTCAGCGTCGGTGCGAGAGGCGGTGACGCGGGAGTCGTCCGGCGTCGGGTCGTCGAGGCGGTAGTGCTGCTCCTTGACGATCCGTGCCACGTCCGGGCGCTCGGCCAGCTCGGCGACGAGCCTGTCGTCGCCGGTGACCTGAACCGCGTTGGTGATCCAGTAGTCCTGGTGGCCGATCTTCTTCTTGTCGAGGAAGGACCGGAGCGGGCCCTGGGTGTCCTCGGCCGTCGCGCGCAGCTCCTGGAAGGCGGCCTTGCCCTTCGCCGCGTGCGAGCCGCGGGCGCGGGCGCCGGTCAGGTCGGCCTGGTCCTTCAGGACGACGAAGAAGGAGGACTCGCCGCCGTCGGCGAAGGCGGCGGTGAGCGCGGGGTCGACGGCGGCCGCTGTCGTGGCGCCGTCGGCCGCGGTGGCGGGTGACGGTCCGCTCAGTACGGCGGTGGCCACGAACACGGCCGCCATCCAGGGCGCTCGGTGCCGCCACGGCGGTCGGGACAGGTGCATCGGGGTGCTCCTCCGCAGGAGGGTCGGGGGAGCCGGGACGCTAGGCGGAGGCCGTTACTCGGGTATTACAGACACCGTCCGAAGGGCCTCATCCACCGACCTTGCCGGCCGTGATCTGCCGGCCCCGTGTGCTGTCGACCACGATGGGGATGCCGTCGGGGAGGTGCCCCTCCAGGCTGTTGAGCAGATCTTCGATCGGGGGCAGGTCGCTGGGACCGCGCACGTGGATGTACAGGGTGCGGGAGCGTGCGTCGACGCTGGTGACCGTCGCGCCGGGGCTGTGCGAGAGCCACCGCTCGGCGGCGCTCTCGGCTCTGAGGGTCCAGGTGTTGAGCAGGACGGTGACGACCGTGTTGGCGCCCAGGGGGAGCAGGACGGCGGCGAAGAGCAGTCCGAGCATGACGTGGGCGCGGCGTGGCCTGTGGTGGGTGCGCCGTCCGGCGGTGTGGGTGTAGCCGAGGGCGGTGAAGACGCTCATGCCGGCGAAGACGAGGGCGAAGAGGTTGGACAGGAAGAGCACCAGGGCGCCCAGCGCCGGCCACCATGCCGCCTGGCCGGCGCAGACGCCGGTGACGACGAGGGGTGGTACGAGGGAGATCGCGATGGCCACGCCCGGCAGTACCGCGGCGACGTCCTTGCGGGCCAGTGCCACGGCGCCGGCGAAGCCCGTGGCCAGGGCGGAGATCAGGTCGAGCAGTCCCGGTGATGTCCGGCCCGAGACCTGGCTGTTGGTCAGCAGGTCGTAGGACTGCGGCACCACCAGTGAGGCCACCGCCCCGACCAGGATCACCAGCAGGCACCCGAGGGCCACGAACGCGGCGGCGGTGGTGCGGCGGCGCTGTACGGCACCGAGGGCGATACCCATGATGGGCGTGGAAAGCGGGGCGATGATCATCGCCCCGATGACGGTGGCGGTGGAGTCCGTCAGGATGCCGCCCGCCGCGATGACGGCGGACAGCGTGAGCATGGTCCAGAAGGCCGACTGCTTCGACCGGCTGTCCCCGGACGAAAGATCGAGGTCCTGCTGGAGGTCGTCCAGAGATCGGCGTTGCCGGTCCGGCAACACTTTGGCGCGGAGTTGGCCGGGCATGTGCTCAGTATCGGGAGCGGGGCGGCCTCCGCCGGGCAGCAACACGATCCCGCCGGTCGGCGTCGCGGTGTGGTCCGCGGGGTGTCCCCCCGGCCGGTTCCGCCCGGGCCGGCTGCTGAGCGCCCGCGGGTCAGGCCGGGCCGCCCAGCCCCTGAGGGTCCTCGATCGCGGCGATGTCGGTCAGGGCCGGGGTGGGCAGTGCGCGGACCGTGTGGTCGAGGGTGGCGCGGAACGGGGTCAGGCTGGTCGCGCGGTGGGAGGGGAGCGTGCAGGCCAGAGCGGCGAGGAGGGCGCGCAGGCGGCGGTGGACCTGGAGGGAGTCGGCGCCGTAGAGGACGATCTCGGCGAGGGCGAGGTCCAGCAGGGCGTGCCAGTCGGGGCGGCTGAGGGTGAGGCGGTCGGTGCCGTCCTCGTTCCGGAAGACGATGGTGCCCAGGGTGCGGTGGGCGAGGCGCAGCAGGGCCGATTCGATCTGGTCGAGGGCCTGGACGGCGGTGGTGGGGTCGTTGACCGCGGGGGAGAGCGCTCTGATGGCGACGTCGACGAGGAGACGGAGGCCGTAGGCGGGGTCGTGGTCGATGCGACGGGCCGGCCCGAGGCGCACGGCGCGGGTCAGAGAGCGCACGGTGGCGTCGGAGGTGGCGGGGGAGACGCGGAGCAGTGGCGCGCCGGGTTCGACGAAGCTGCCGACGGCGACGAGGCAGGTGACGTGGAGGTCGAGGCGGCCGGCGACCGCCATGATGGCGGGGGCGTCGATGTGCTGGACGATGCCGCCGTACGGTGCGGGGATCTCGGCGGTGTCGGTGTCGGTGTCGGTGTGGGGGAGGAGTGTGGGGCCGGTCGAAGAGGGCGGGGTTTGCGGATCGTGCCACTCGTGGTCGAGAGCGGTGTGCAGGAGCTGGCCGACGGCCCGTACGAGGCCGCCGCCGGTGACCAGGTCGCGCAGTCCGGCGAAGCTGCGCAGAATCGCCGCGGTGGACAGGACGACGAAGACGATGGCCAGGGTGACGGACAGCCGGGGCGCGTGGTCTTCGCGGACCTGGGCGAGCACGACCAGGGTGTAGACGGCCGTGCCGGTCAGTGCGCCGAAGAGCACCAGTGAGCGTTCGAAGTAGCCAAGGACTCCCGCGAGTCTGGGAGACATGCTCTGCACGGACTGGATGACGAGGGTGACGGCGGTGAGTACGAATCCGGTGAGGGTGATGGCGCCGGCGGCGATGGCGCCGAGGGTGGCCTGGGCCGTGGCCGGGTCGTAGGTCAGTCCCCCCAGGGAGTGGGAACGTTCCGCGCGCGGCAGCCACCAGCCCAGCAGGGCGCCGCCACCGGCGAGCGCGACCGCCAGGCCGCGGTTGGGCCAGGTTGCCTTACGGCGGCGATGGAGTGCCGTGGGGCGGGGGTGTGGCATGTCAGTCGTCACTCCTGTCGCGTCGGCGACCGGGGGCCCGCGACCGCGGCGGACAGGCCCCCAGCGTGCCGCGGGTCGAAGCTCGCGTCGGGGACGGTGGCGTGGGACAGCACTGCCGCCGCCGACATGACCCCGACGGTCAGGAACCGGGAACGGTCCAGCGGCGCGTAGGAGACCAGCGCCACCGGCGCGGCGTGGAAGGCGTTCTGCGGCGATACACCCGCGATCTGCGCGTACGCCACGCACTCGGGCACCATCAGAGCCCACGCCGTCAGGGTGCCGAGCACATGGCCGTGTGCCCGGCCGCCGCGCGAACACCCCAGGCCCGGCAGCGCCGGGAACCGCGTCGTCCCACCGGGACGTTCGGTCACCTGCGTGTCCTCCCTCCGCGGAGAGACGTGCCGCGCCGGCTGCCGCACACCACCCGCCTCCTCGTCGCGGCCGGCCGTTCAGGGCGCCAGGGCCGTGACGGCGACGACGAAGCCGGCGAGGACCAGCAACGCGAGGGTGAAGAGCGGTGCTCCCGGGCGCCGGCCCGGTGGTTCCGGTCCGCTGATGCGGCGCTGGCGTGTGCGCCACTGCACGAAGCTGGCGACCACCATGGCCATGGCCAGCGTGTTGAGATAGGCGCCCAGCGCCAGGCGCAGACCACGCGGGGTGAGGTCGGTCAGCTTGACGACGGCGAACGATGCGGCCAGCAGGGCCAGCGCGGTGCGCAACCACGCCAGCAGGGTGCGCTCGTTGGCCAGGGTCGTCCGGTCGTCCGGTTCCCGCTGCCGGGAACCGCCGTCCGACGGTTTGCCCTCCTCGGACGGTCCGTCCCGGGCCGGAGGTACGGCGTCTCCGGGCATCTGTGTCTCCCTTGTGTCGCAACCGGGGGTTCAGGGAGTGACGATGGCGAAGTCCGGATCGGGGTCGGTGAGGTGGCCGAGGAGTTCGGTGAGCCTGCCGGGATCGCCCGACACCTCGGCGCGGCCTTGGCGGGCGAGGTCGGTGAGGTCGGCGCTGCCGAGGAGGAGGGCGCGCAGGTCGGCTTCGGTCAGGGCGATGTCGGCGTCGGGGTCGCGCCCGGCGGGTGCCGCTCCGGTGGAGTGGACCAGGACGCCGTTGCGCAGCCGCAGCGTGATGGGGTCGGCATCGCGTACCCGGAAGCGGATCGCGAGGTCGGCGTGCCAACTGCGAGGGCCGTCCACACGAATCGCCAGGGAGTCGAAGAGCTGGTCGAGGGAGAGCGCGCGCATCAGGTCCGGGGAGGCGGTCACGGTCGGGGTGCCGACCAGGCCTTTGCGCAGTTCCAGGGCTCCGGTGAGGTAGAAGTTGCGCCAGGTGCCGTTCTCGCTGCCGTAGCCGAGCTGTTCGAGGGCGTCGGCCTGCAGGGCTCGTGCTTCGGTGTTGTCGGGGTCGGCGAACAGGACGTGGTTGACGACCTGGGCGACCCAGCGGAAGTCGCCTGCGGCGTAGGAGTCGCGGGCACGGCGCAGGACGGCGTCGGCGCCGCCCATGAAGTCGACGTAGCGGGAGGCGGCTTCGATCGGCGGATGCTCCCACAGGTGGGCCGGGTTGCCGTCGAACCAGCCCAGGTAGTGCTGGTAGATCGCCTTGGTGTTGTGGTTGACCGAGCCGTAGTAGCCGTGGGTGTGCCAGGCGCGTTCCAGGCTCGGCGGCATCTGGATGGTCTCGGCGATCTCCAGCGGAGTCAGGCCCTGGTTGAGCATGCGCAGGGTCTGGTCGTGCAGGTAGGCGTACAGGTCCCGCTGCTCGGAGAGGAAGGCCAGGACGCGCTCGCGGCCCCACGTCGGCCAGTGGTGGGAGGCGAAGGCCACGTCGACGCTGCCCGCGAACAGCTGGATGGCCTCGGTGAGGTAGCGGGCCCACACGTGCGGGTTGCGGACCTGGGCGCCGCGCAGGGTGAGCAGGTTGTGGAGGTTGTGCGTGGCGTTCTCGGCCATGCACAGCGCGGCGCGGTCGGGGAAGTGGATGTTCAGTTCCGCCGGTGCCTCGGTACCGGGGGTGAGCTGGAAGGTCATCCGGATGCCGTCGACGGTCTCGCTCTGCCCGGTGCGGGTGACGTCCAAGGTGGGCGGGATCAGCCCGACCGCGCCGGTGGAGGTGCTCTGCCCGAGCCCCGCACCGATCCGTCCGCGCTCACCGGCGGGCAGGGCGGCCCCGTACATGTAGGCGGCGCGGCGGCCCATGGCCGTCCCGGCGTACACGTTCTCGCTGACCGCGTGCTCCAGGAAGCCCTCCGGGGCGATGACCGGCACCCCGCCGTCGACGTCCTCCTGGCTCACCACCCCCTTGACGCCGCCGAAGTGGTCGACGTGACTGTGGGTGTACAGCACGCCGGTCACCGGCCGCTCCCCACGGTGGCGCCGGTACAGCGCGAGGGCCGCCGCGGCTGTCTCCGCGCTGATGAGGGGGTCGATCACGAGAACACCGCGTTCGCCCTCGACGATCGTCATGTTCGACAGGTCGAAACCCCGGACCTGGTAGATGCCCTCGACCACCTCGAACAGGCCATGCCGGGCCACCAGGCGGCTCTGGCGCCACAGACTGGGGTTGGCGGTGTCAGGGCAGTCCCGGTCCAGGAAGTCGTACGCGGTCAGGTTCCAGACCTCGTTGCCCTCACCGTCACGCACCACGGTGTCCTCGGCGGTCCCCACGAACCCCCGGCGGGCGCCCTCGAAATCCTGGGTGTCATCGAAGGCACCGCGCTCACGGACCTCGGCGTTCCGCGCGGCGATGCCGGGTTCCGCGGCTCGGGGCTCCTCGTTCTCGGCCATCGCGTGTTCTTCCTTCCGGGCGGCGGCGCTCGTTCCTGACACAGTCCCTCAACGTTCCGCCAAGGCCGCGGTGGCAGCCAGCGCACGCCGCCGTTCGGGGCACCTCGGGCAGGCGGGGAAGCGATGGCGGAGTACGCCCCATCACCAGTAAGCGGCACGAAGGGACGTTCGTGCCGCCCAACAAGATCACCGTGAACGAGTGGCTGGATCAGTGGCTCGTGATGAAGGCCGAAGACCTGGAGCCGACCACGGTCTACGACTACCGGGTGACGCTGGATCGTGTACGCGGGAAGCTCGGGAACGTCCGGCTGCAGGAACTCACGGAGGACCACGTGGTGGCGTGGATGCGGTGGGCTTTCCATGGAGGCCGTGTGCGGGGCGGGAAGGCGGGAACGGGTCTCGGCATCACCTCGGTTGACATGGCCTGGCCAGACTGAAAGAGCCCTGAACCGCGCTGTCACGCGGTTGTCCAGCCATGGAACGCCTCGTAGGTGGGTGCCTTCGTCGCTGCGATGAAGGGTGCCGCCTGTTCGCGCCGCTGCTGCTGTCCCAGATGGGGCTCCGTCCGGCGGAGGTCTGCGGACTGCGGTGGTCGGACATCGACCTGGACGCGGCCCCGCTCGGCATCGCCAACACCGGGACCATGATGGGCAACCGCACGGTGGTGGAGAAGGACACGAAGAGCATGGCGGGTGCGCGTGTGTTGCCGCTCCCGAGCCTCGTACGGGAGGCGCTGAAGCGGTTCCGCGCCACGCAGGCCTGACAGGGCGGCTGCGTCGGCTCTCTGCGGGCATCGACGGGAGGCGATCTCCTCGTCGGCCGTCCGCACGTCGACGCGTCGTAGACGTCCTACGGAGCACCGCGAACGATCAGGGCCGGACGACCCATGAGGAACGCGGGCGGTGCCCGAAGGGCCCCTGTTGCACCGGATCCCACGGCGTGAGGCTGGAGACGACAGCCGGAGGTGGTCACGATGCGCGGGAACAGAACCATTCGACGGTCTCTGTGGCGCTGGCGCCGCAATCCGTTGCGTCGGCGCGAGGACGTGCTCGAGGCATGGATCCTGCTGATCGTCTGGCTCGTCATCGCCCTGGTGGGCCCCGTCGCAGAAGTGCTCGGGGCACAGGTCTCCGCCCACAGCGCCGCGCAGCGACGCGCGGAACGCCACGCCGTCACCGCCACGCTCGTGTCGGACGTGCCCCACAACGCGCTGGCCGACGGGACGACGGGGGGCCGCGTCGACGCGACCGTGCGCTGGACTGCGTCCGACGGTACCCGACACTCGGGCAAGGCCGCGGTCGGCGGAGGACTCAAGGCGGGTTCCCGAGTGTCGGTCTGGACGGACCGGCAGAACAACTTGACACCCGCGCCTCCGACCGTGACACAGGCAGGCGTGGACGCCGCCTTCATGGGCGCCGCCTCGTCGTTCGCCGTCGCCACGACGGCGGCGGCCGGCTACTACGGGGCCAGGCTGGTCCTCAACCGTCGACGACGCACGGCATGGGAGGACGAGTGGCAGCAGATCGGATCCCAGTGGGGACGCACGGCCAGCTGAGCCGAGCCTCGTGGGGCCTGAGGACCCGACGTCCCGGAGCGTGGCCGGGGAAGAGTTCTCTCCGGGCTTCGAGAGACCGTGAGGCGGAAGGAGAGGCGCTGAGCGGCGTCTTGATCGTAAGGGTGGCTGGTTCCGCCTCGAGTCTCCATGCCATCGCCTGGGCGGCCCGGGATGCCGAAGTAGGGAACCTTGATCTCCGGGTGGTGCACACACGCTGTCCCTGCCCGCGCCTGCCATGGGACACCGCCCCGCCCAGGCCGGTCAGGAACCATTCCAGAAAGGCGGCGGACTCGGTCGTGCGGGAGGCTGAGAACCGGGCGCGGACAGAGGCAGCTGCTGTCAAGGTCTCGGCAGTGGTACTGCGGGGCGAACCGCTCAGCGTGCTTCTGGCACAGTCCCGGTCCGCAGCAGCGGTCGTCGTGGGGCACCGGGGCCTGAACCCGTTCACCGAACTGATTCTCGGCAGCACGACGACCGGGCTCGCCGCACACGCCGAGTGCCCCGTGGTCGTCGTACGGGGAACCGCGGCACGGACAGGGCCTCTGGTGCTGGGCGTGGACGGATCGCCCATCGGGGTGACAAGCGTCCGGTTCGCCTTCGGGTGTGCGTCCCGCGCACGGCGCACACATCACAGCGCTGCACGCGTGGGCAGCCTGGAACGCTCCGCTGCCTGCTCCCACGGGCCCGTACGAGGATGGAGTCTCCCACCGCAGCCCACGAGGCACGGCCGACGGCGGTCGCGAGGACCCTGCCGACGGTAATCTCGAACCGAACCCTCCCGTGCCTCGCGGTTCAACCGCCCCTACGCTGCGCCTGACCGGTTTGTCCAGCAAGCGTTGCCAGGAGTGGGCCGCCCAGATCGCCTTCCTTGCCTGCCCAGGGCCGGTCAAGCCTTCCACATGCCCAGACAGGTGCCGGAAGCGATACTGGTACCAGCCGCAGGGCGGCACCTGCCACGAGTCCCTGGGACTCGGAAGATCCCACGGCCGGCCACCGCGGCGGCGTGGTCGCCGCCGGAAGGGGGCGTCACGATGCGCTATTGGAGCGCCTGCTCGGGCGCACCCGTCACCCTCATCCCGGTCAGCGCGAAGGTGGGCGTCCGTCGGACGCCCCATCTGAACGTGCCGTTCTCGCGTGGGCCTTGCCCCGGGCCGTGGGCGTGAGGGACGTGGGCCCCTCCGACGGCACTGGGCGGTCACCGGCCGAAACGGGCACCGACCCGCTGGGGGACCCGTACCTGCGCACACGGTTCGCGCTTCCCTCTCGGCCCGCCACCTTCTTGCGGCGGCAGCGGCTCGTCGTTCACCTGAACCAGGCCCTACACACACCGCTGACGCTGGTCAACGGGTCGGCTGGCGCAGGGAAGACACTTCTGGCAGCCGACTGGGCCGCGGGGCTGCGGTTGCCGGTCGCCTGGCTGACCGTAGAGGCCGGCGATCACCGGCCCGGGGTCTTCTGGGCCTACGTCTTCGAGTCCCTGCGCGTGTGCGGGGCGCGGGCAGCTGACGCTGCCGGGGCGCCGGCGGACTCGAGCGGCGTGGGAGGCGGTCTGCTGGCATCGCTCGCCGCCGAACTGAACGCCCGCGACGGCCCCGTGGTCCTCGTGCTGGACGAGTACGACCGGATGGCCCTCCCTAAGGTCGCGGAACAGCTGGAGTTCGTCCTTCACCACTCCGGGCAGGGACTGCGCCTCGTGCTTGTCACCCGCACCGAGCCACTGCTCCCGCTGCACCGCTACCGCGCCGCCGACGAGCTGACCGAGATCCGCGGCGCCGAGTTGTCCTTCACCCCGGAGGAGGCCGGTGCGCTGCTGCGACTGCACGGGCTGCACCTTCCCGAGCCCGCCGCGTCCGCCCTGGTGGACCGCACCCGGGGCTGGGCCGCCGGGCTGCGGCTGTCCGCCCTCGCGGCCCGGGAGAGCACCGACCCCGAGCGGTATCTGAAGGAGTTCGAGGCGGACCACAGCACAGTCGCGGACTTCCTGCTGGCGGAGGTCCTCAAGGGGAGGACGGAGGAGACGCAGGACCTGCTGTTGCGGGTGAGCGTCCTGGACCGGTTCTGCCCGGACCTGGCCGACGCCCTGACGCTGCGGGCCGACGCCGAACGCCTCCTCGCCGGGCTGCACCGGGAGAACGCGTTCATCGAGCGGCTGGGGCACTCCTGGTACCGACTGCACCCGCTGTTCCGAGAGATCCTCCGGGCTCACCTCCGTGAACGCCTGCCCGGTGCGGAAGCGGAGCTGCACCTGCGAGCGGCGCGATGGTTGCGCCGTTCCGGCTTCCTCCCGGAGACGCTCGCCCACGGGGCCGCGGGCGGCGACTTCGACCTGGCCGCCGGCGCGCTCGTCGACGACCTCGCGATCGGGCAGCTCTTCACCGGCCTGCGCTCGGACGCTCTGGCCCAGCTCTTCGCCGGCATGGGGCCCGAAGCGCGGAGCCCGGCGAGCGACCTCGTGCGGGCGGCCGGCGCACTTGCCCGACGCGACCTCGGCCACGGTCTGGACCGGCTGCGGCGGGCCCGGGAACAGCTCTCCGAGACCGAGGACCCTCCCGGCCCGGTGGCAGCCCGGCTGAGCTGCACCCTGCTCGAGGCACTCGCCGCCCGGCTCACCGGCTGCCCTCCGCGGGCCGAGCAAGCCGCCGCGACGGCCGAGGAACTGCGCCGGGACCTGCCTGACCACCTGCTGGACGAGCATCCGGAACTGACCGCCCTGCTGATGACACACGTGGGTTCGGCCCGCCTGTGGGAGGGACGCTTCGACGACGCACGCGCCGTGCTGCGCCGTGCGGCCGGTGCCCCGGGCGGATCCGCCACCGTCCTGCCCCGAGTGGAGTCGATGGGGCACCTGGCCCTGCTCGACTATCTGAACGGCTGGCTAGGCCGGGCGGAACGCAGGGCTCTGGCCGCGGTGGCCGAGGCGGAGCGGGCGGGGCTGCCCCGGCCCCCCGGTGCGGGCCTGGGCCGGCTGGTCCTGGCCGCGGTGGCCGTGGACCGACAGGAACTGGGCCGGGCCCGGGTCCTGCTCGACGAGACGGCACGGCTTCCGGCGCGGGAGCACGACCCGGTACCGACGGCGGGCCGGGCCATGACCGTCTCACGCCTTCTGCTCGACGACGGTGAAACGGACGCCGCCGCCGAGGCTGCGGAGCCGACCGTGTCCACGGCGGTGGCGTCCCCTTGGGCGGAGAGTCAAGCGGCAGTCGTCCGCTCTGCCGCCTGCCTCACCGACGGGCGGCCGGACGAAGCCGTGCGCCTTCTCCAAGGCGTCGGTGGCGACCAACCGGTGTGCGCCGTCGAAGCGGCGGGGATCCAGGTCGCCGCGGGGCGTCCCCGCGCGGCGGCAGAACTGCTCGACGCCGTTCGCTCCGAGGGACGCACCGGCCCCGCGGTGAGCGTGGGGGCGGTGCTGGTGCGGGCCCGGGTGGCGCAGGAGTCGGGAGACACGGTCACCGCCCGCCGGCTCGTCGCACGTGCACTTCTCGACGCACGGCGCGAGCGACTGCGGCGTCCTTTCCTCCAGGCAGGAGGCTGGATCGAGCCGCTGTTGGCCGCAGCCCCGCTGCACGAGCTCGCCGAGGGCTGGCTCCCGTCCGGCCGACGACAAACGCACGGCGAGCCGGTGCAGCCCGTAGCCGACCCCGCGCTCCTGGTGCCGGTGGAACTGAGCGGACGCGAACGTGACGTGCTGCAACGGCTGGCCCGCATGATGTCCGCGGAGGAGATCGCCGCCGACCTCTACGTGTCGGTCAACACGGTGAAGACCCATCTCAAGAGCGCCTACCGGAAGCTGGCGGTGAACCGGCGCGGCGACGCCGTACGCCGGGCGCGCGACCTCGGCCTCCTGTGACCTCCCCCGCGAGGGGTGAGGCACGCGGCGCCGCCGCAGAGGTGCGATGGGAGGAACGTGCCGCAGCGCACCGGTCGACCCGGCGAGGTGAGACGACGTGAAGCACTGGCGGGCCCTGGCAGTCCTCGGTACGGCCCAGTTCCTGATGGTTCTGGACACCTCCGTGATGAACGTGTCGATCAGCCAGTTGGTCGAGGACTTCGACACGGAGGTCACCGCCATCCAAGCCGTCATCACCCTGTACGCGCTGGTCATGGCCGCTTTCATGCTCATCGGCGGCCGCTTCGGGGACATCCTGGGACGACGGCGCATGTTCCTGACGGGACTGGCCGTCTACGGGGTCGGGTCGGCCGTGACCGCCGTGGCACCCAGCCTGTGGGTGCTCACGCTGGGCTGGTCCGTCATCGAGGGGCTCGGGGCGGCGATGGTGCTGCCGGCCATGGCGGCCCTGGTCGCGGAGTCGTACCGCGGACGGGACCGCGCCATCGCCTACGCGGTCGTCGGAGGGCTCGCCGGCGCCGGGATCGCGGTCGGCCCCCTGCTGGGCGGCTGGATGACGACCTACCTCACCTGGCGGCTGGTCTTCGCCGGTGAGGTACTCGTCGTCGTGGCCGTGCTGCTGTGCCGGCGGGTGATCGCGACGCCCATCCCTGCCGCGCAGCGACCCCGGCTGGACGGGGTCGGCGCGGCGCTCTCCGCCGTCGGGCTGGGACTGGGCGTGCTCGGGGTGCTGCAGAGCAGCACCTGGGGCTGGGTCGATCCCCGCAACCCTCCCTTCACCGTCCTGGGCTTCTCTCCCACCCTGTTCGTCGTCGGTGCCGGAATCGCCGTACTGGCCCTGTTCCGGGTCTGGGAAGGGCGACGTGAGGCCCGGGGCACCGACCCTCTGGTACACCTGTCCCTGCTGGGCAGGCCCGTACTGCGGGCCGGCCTGACGACCCTGCTCAGCCAGAACCTCATCCTCCTCGGCCTGTTCTTCGCCATCCCGCTCTACCTCCAGGTGGTGCAGGGCTTCAACGCCTTCCAGACCGGGCTGCGCCTGCTGCCGGTGTCGGCCACCATGCTGGTGACCTCCCTGTGCGGGTCCGCGCTGGGGCACAGGATGGGACCGCGCCGGGTGGTGCGGCTGGCCCTGGCGATTCTGGCGGCGGCCGTGGTGTGGCTGCTCGCCACGATCGACCCGGTCATCGACGACGCCCAGTTCGCCGGGGCGATGGCCGTGCTCGGGGTGGGCGTCGGTCTGCTCGCCTCGCAGCTCGGCAACGTCGTGCAGTCCGGTGTCGGTGAGGAGGAACGCAGCGAGGCCGGAGGGCTGCAGTTCACGGCCCAGAATCTGGGCTCGTCGCTGGGCACCGCGCTCATCGGCTCGATACTGGTCGGCGCGCTGGCAGGCGCCTTCACCACCCAGGTCGCGGACGACCCCCGGCTGTCCCCGGCCGCCCGGGACGAGGTCGGGGTCCGTCTGGAGGCCGGCATCACCTTCGTCCCGACCGAGCAGGTGCGTTCCGCGGCCGAGGAAGCCGGGCTGCCGCCGTCCGAGGTCGACGCCGTGACGGACTCCTACGCCTCCGCCCAGTTGGACGGGCTGAAGGCGGCGATCCTGGCCACGGGCGGCGTCGCGCTCGCGAGCTTCCTGGTCACCTCACGTCTTCCGACCGCCCGGGCAGGCCGCCCGTCCGAACACGAACCGGGTGCCGGGAGCCGGACAACCGGGCCGTCCCGCCCGACAGGCTGAGCGCGAGGAGACACAGGTGACCGCGGGCGAGACAGGGACAGGGCGGTCCACGGACCGGCGGGAGCGGCGGGCCGCGCACCGGGCCCACGCGGACTACACCGGCGGTGTCTACGGCTCCATGCTCGCGGCCTCCGTCGTGATCGGCGCCGGCACCCTGGGCTCGTTCCCCCGCGCCGAACTGGTTCTGCTGCTGTTGCTCACCAGCCTGGTGTTCTGGATCGCCCACGTCCACGCCGAACTGTTCGGTGCGCGTCTGGCGCGGCGCCCTCCGGACCGGCGGGTGATCCTGCGGGTGTGCCGCGAGGAGTGGCCCATCGTGAAGGCCGCCGTGCCTCCGGCCGCGGCGATCGCCGTCAGCCCCGTGCTGGGGCTGGACGTCCAGGGCACCCTGTGGCTGGCGCTGTCCGTCGCCGTCACCGGGCAGGTGGGCTGGTCCGTCGCCGCGGCACACCGCGCGGGCGCCCCACTGCGGCTGATGGCCACCACGGCGACGGTCAACGTACTGCTCGGTCTGGCGATCGTCGTTGTCAAGATCGCCGTGACGCACTGAAAGGCACGGGGCCTGCGCCGGAGTCACCTGTACCGGGTGAGGGCGCCGGAGGGCGAGAAGGCGCAGGATCGTCGCACAGGACACCGTCCGCCCCGGAGCCCCGGACGGTGTCCCGAGCCCCGTCCGGTGGAGGGACCGCTCGTGCGCTACGAGATCCGCATCGAGGGACACCTGTCGGAGACGCTGGCCAACGCGTTCCCGGAGCTGGAGCACGTCGTCATGTCCGGCCAGACCGTCCTGTTCGGCACGGTGATCGACGAGGCCCACCTGTACGGGCTGCTCACCCGCTGCCAGTCACTGGGACTGCGCGTCATGGAGATGCGGCAACTCCCGGAATGACGCCCACGGACGGCGTGCGTCGGCCCGCTCGTCGTTCCACGGCCGGCCTCACACCCGGGCGGCCGTGATCCGGCCGGAGCGGCAGGCCGCCGTCAGGGCTTCGTGGTCGCGTTCGTTCTGGTCGGCGTAGGCGTGGGCGAACTCGGTGAGCGCGCGGTCGAAGCGGTCGCTGCCACCCAGGTACGCCGCGAGCGCGATGGGGTCGCCGGAGCGGGCATGGGCTCTGGCCAGGCAGGCTCCACACAGCCGGGCGAAGCGGGAGAGCAGTTCGGGCCCCATGGTCTCCGGTCGCGCGATGCCCTTCCAGTCCCACAGTTGGCGTACGTAGAAGTCCCGGCCCTTCCCGTCGAGGCCGGTGACGTGCGTCCAGCCGAGGAAGATGTCGCTGGTGGCCTGGATCAGGCGTTGGCCGGTCACGACCCGGCGGCCCTGGTTCGCGTGGCGTTCGCCGCCCGTGTGGGCCGCCAGCACCGATTCCGAGGCTTCCTTGGCCTGGAGCAGCAGGGGGTCGTCGTCGTCCCTGCCGAGCAGGAGCAGTACCCAGCAGCGGGTGCCGACGCTGCCGACGCCGACCACTTTGCGGGCCATGTCCACGAGCCGGTAGTGGCGCAGCAGGTGCCGGCGCTCTGGCGGCAGGGACCGTGCGTAGCCCTTCACGACGGACCGCAGTTCCTCCTCCCGTCCGGCCTCGGCCGGGTCGGTGAGCAGATCGGCGAGTGGGGTGATCAGCGGCGGGTCGGGGGTGATGCGCCGGCCTTCGGCCGTGACGCGAGTGAGTTTCGCGAACGCTCGCATGTGGGTGCGTGTGCGGGCCTTCACAGCCGCGTTCCTGAGCCGGTGCTCCGCTTCCCTCGCGCCCTCCGTCGCCAGCAGCTGCCGTACGTGGTCGGCGTCGTCCTGGGCGTACCAGATGTCCAGGGTCGGCATGCCGGCGAATCCCCGCATGCGCTGCCGGTAGGCCCGCGCACAGGCCCGTACGGTGTGGTCCTGTTCCTTGGGCGAGAAGCCGTTCGACCGGGCCGCGATCACGAACCCGGCCGCAAGGCGTTTGACATCCCATTCGAAGGGGCCTGACAGCGTCTCGTCGAAGTCGTTGATGTCGAAGACCAGGCGGCGCTCCGGTGAGGCCAGAAGTCGGAAGTTCAACGGGTGTGCGTCCCCGCACAGTTGCACCTGGAGTCCGCTGCTGGGCAGGGGCGCCAGGTCCGCCGCCATGATCGCTGCCGCGCCGCGATAGAAGCGGAACGGCGACTCCAGCATGCGGCCGTAGCGGATGGGCACCAGGGCCGGGACGCGCTCGCCGGACTGGCGTTCCAGCAGGTCGACCGGATCGCCTCGTCGTTGTCCCGTCTCGTACCAGCCGTGGCACGAACGCGAGGCCCGCTTACGGGCCTTCCTGCCGTATGCGGCTCGCTCGGCCGGTGGCAGGGAGGCGGTGAAGACGCTGGGTATCGTCATGGTCCGGCCTCCGGTTCTTCCACGGACCCGGCTGCGGAACGCGGCGGAGCCGTCGCCCCTCGGCGCTGGCGGTTCAGTCCTGCCTGCACCGCGCTCGCCAGGATCCGGGCGGCGACACCGACCAGCAGCAGCCCTCCCGTCATCTGGGCCATCGTGAGCACTCGCCCGGTCTGGGAGCGTGCCGTGATGTCGCCGAAGCCGACGGTGGCGAAGGTGGTCAGGGTGAAGTACAGCGCGTCCGTCCTGTTCAGCGGCTCGCTGAACGAGCCGGGTGCGGAGCGCTCCAGCAGGTAGTAGGAGCCGGCGAAGAGGACCAGAAAGAGCACTAGGGTCGCGGCCAGGCCCTCGATGGCTCGCAGGCGTGGATGAGGGGAACGTGCGATGGCCCGCACTTCCCAGCAGAACACCAGGAGGACCGCGAGCAGTCCGCACACCAGCAGCACCGCTGTACCGGCCGTGAGCCGCTCGTCCAGGGGCAGCAGGTAGTAGGCGATGACGAGCCCGACGGCGACGGACACAGCGCGCACGACCGTGATCGCCCCGGCGGCTCGGCGAGAACGGAGCCCGCCACGTGGGGGCGGCCCTGACGAGGTGCGGCCCTTGCCGCCTCCTGAGGTGGTATCGCTCATCTCACGTCTCTTCGTCTCGTCCGGGCCCGTTGGACAGGTGTTCCCGAATCCCACCTCGCTGCCGCGCCGTCAGGCCGGGATCACCCCTGACGGGTGATCCCGGCCCTCGGTGCCGGCCCCGACCCTGGAACGGACACCTACCAGTCCTGCGGTGCTCACGGGCTGTCCCCACCGGACGGCCCGGCGGCGACCGGCCGGTTCACGAGGAGGCGCCATGACCGTGCCCCGAGATGCGGGACCCCCGGGCCGGGGAGGCTGGTCCGGCGGGGCGGTTCCCGGAGCCATGGACGATCCTGCGCACGTCCTCACCCGGCTCGGCCGGTCCTGGACCTGGCTCATGGGATCGGCCGTCGCCACGCTGGTCCCCGGCGTCCTGGTCCTGGTCTGGCCGGAGGCGACCCTGCATGTGCTGGCCGTCCTCATCGGCTTGTACCTGCTGCTGACCGGTGTGTTCCGATTCGTAGCCGTCTTCGCGCGGGAGGGACACGAGCGGCTGCCCGGGCTCCTGCTGGCCGTGCTGTACCTGCTGGCCGGGGTGCTGTGTCTGCGCAACCCGCTGCAGACCATCGCCGCGCTGTCACTGATCGTCGGCATGGTCTGGCTGTTGTCCGGCATCCTCACCCTCTACACCGCCCTGGTCACCCAGAATCTGCCGCACCGCGGCCTGGTCATGGGGATGGCGGTACTGGCGGTCGTCGCCGGGATCGTCGTCCTCGCGCTGCCCGCGGAGTCGGCCCGTGCCCTGACCCGGCTTCTCGGCCTGTGGCTGGTCCTGCTGGGGCTGGCCGAGGCGGTGGTCGCCCTGGGGTGGCGGTCCGCGCTGCGCGGGGCACGCCCGCCGAAGGCAGGATCGCCGGCTGCCATGACCTGACCACGGGCCGGTGGAAGGAACATCGATGGCCCACGACCACCCCGGCCGGATCGCCCGACTCCGGCGGGCCTGGCGACCGCTCCCCCGCCCTGTCGGCCGGTGAGCGGGCGGAGTACGAGCTTCTGCGTCGGCAGGCGTCGGTACGCCACCGGCGGGCCCGCGTGGCCGGCTCCTCGGTCCTTCTCCTGCTGACTCTGTTGCTCGCCCCCTTGGCCGTGGTCGCGGCCTGGGTGCAGGAAACCGCCTCCGACACCGACCGGTACGTGGCGACCGTGGCGCCGCTGGCGTCGGCGCCGGCCGTGCAGGACGCCTTGACCGACCGGCTCACCGACCGGGTGGTGGCACAGGTGGACGTGAAGGCGGTGACCGACTCGCTCGCTGCCACGCTCCGGGAGGCCGGGGCACCGCCCCGCCTCGTGGACGGCGCCGAGTCCCTGGAAGCCCCACTGCGCGACGCCGTACGGTCCACCGCCGAGGACACCATCAGCGGCGTGGTCACCAGCGATGTCTTCCGGCGAGCGTGGGAGGGTGCCAACCAGCGGTCACACGCCGCGGTGGTGCACATGCTCACCGGAGAAGGGCGGGGTGCTCTGAGCACCGGGGAGGGCTCCATCCTGCTGAACGTGGGGGAGGTCGTCGATCAGGTACAGGCGCGGCTGGCCGACGCGGGCTTCGACAAGGCCGCCGCCGCGATCCCGGACAGCGACCGGACGGTCACGCTGTTCGAGTCGGAGCAGCTGGGCAAGGCGCAGGACTTGATGCGGCTGCTGAACGTCGTCGGCGTCTGGCTGCCCGTACTGACCACCGTCCTGGCCTCGCTCGCCGTGTGGACCGCACCCGCCCACCGTGTGATGCTGATGGCCACCGCGACCGGTGTCGGGGCGATGATGGCGCTGCTGCTCGCGGCCCTGGCGGTAGTGCGCCGGGCCTACCTGGACTCGGTACCGCCCGCGGCGCTGCCGCCCGACGCGGCGGCGGCCGTCTACGACACGTTCGTCCGGTTCCTGCACGACAGCACCCGCACGCTGCTGGTCGTCGCGGTGGTCACCGCGCTGGCCGCGTACCTGTACGGGCCCGGGCGCGCTGCCCGTGCCGCCCGAGGGGCGGCCGTACGTGCCACGGCCGGCGCCGGCCGGGCCCTGCACCGAAGTGGTGTGGACACCGGGTCCACGGGACGTCTGCTGGCGAAGCACCGGACGTGGGCCACCGGCGCCGTCGTCACGGCGGGAGCGTTGACGTTGTTGTTCTGGAACGACCCCACGGTCACCACGGTGGCGCTCGTCCTCGGGATCACCTCAGCCGCCCTGCTCGTCATGGCGGTCCTGGCGGCAGCCGCCGGACCGGCGGCCAGCTCACCCGTGCCGGGTGATGCCGGGCGCCGAACCCCACGACCACTCTGAGGTTCGGTACGCAACGACGGCCCGCCCGGGACGGAGGACGGACATGAACGCGCAGACCTACCTGGCGTACGACTACCCCTTGCTCAACATGTTCTGGACCATGCTTCTGGTCTTCCTGTGGATCATGTGGTTCGTCCTGCTCTTCCGGGTCATCGGTGACATCTTCCGCGACGACCGGCTGAGCGGCTGGGCCAAGGCCGGCTGGCTGGTGTTCTGCCTCCTCCTGCCCTTCCTCGGCGTATTCGTCTACGTCATCGCACGCGGGAAGAACATGGGCCGCCGGGAGACGGAACACGCCCGCGCCCACCAGGAGGAGTTCAACGCCTACATCAGGAAGACCGCGGGCGACGGACAGCGCTCCAGCGTCGACGAACTGGCCCGGCTCTCCGAGATCCGCGATCAGGGTGCCATCACGGACGAGGAGTTCCGCAGGGCGAAGGACCTGGTCCTGAGCGGCCACGGCCCGGCGGAACACGCGGGCCATGCCCCCACCACATCCAGTCCTTCCGCCCGCTGACCATCCGCACGCCACGAATCGAGGCGCACGATGACCGCCACACACACCCGGCCGACGCACTCGTCGAGGCAGGCGTGGGCGACCGGCCTGACCGTCTTCGCCGCCGTCATGCTCCTGCTCGTCGGCCTTCTCGACATCCTCCGGGGCATCATGGCCATCGCCGAGGACGACGTCTTCGTCACCACACCCGACTACATCTTCCAGTTCGACCTCACCAGCTGGGGCTGGATCCACCTCGTCCTGGGCATACTCGCCGTGATCATCAGCGCCGGGCTGCTCAAGATCGCGACGTGGGCGCGTGTGTCCGGCGTGGTCATCGCCGCACTCGTGATCCTCGCCAACTTCCTCTCCGTGCCGTACTACCCGCTGTGGTCCGTCGTGATGATCACCATGTCGGGCTTCATCATCTGGGCCCTCAGCGTGATCAAGCCCGGCGGCAACCTCTACGACCTGTCCGGGGAACGCAGCCCTGACTAGACGTGTGACAGAGCGGAAGACCAACACGTGGGTGCACGAGGCGCGGACACGAGCAGGCGGCGCGTCAGGGGCGTATCGCCCGGGGGCGAGGGCGGCACCGCTCTCGCCCGCCTCGCCCTGCTGGCTCTGTCGGCCTGCATCCTGGTGCCGCTCGTCACCGCCGGGCTGCGCAGCGTGGTGTGGGCTTTGACAGGCATCGCGGGACTCGCGCTCGCGGCCGTCGGCGTGTGGTGGGCCCTGGCTCATACCGGTGTCGCCCGCATCATCGGAACAGCACTCTCGGTGGCCGCGCCGCTCACCGTCCTCGCGCTCTGCGCCGCGGCCGGCCTGCTGGGGGCCGCCCTGCTGTCGTTGGGCCTTTGGGTACTGGCCGTCGTCGCGGCGCGTTGGGCCCTGGCCCCTGCTCCCGCCCTCTACGAAGAGGTCGCCGGAACGCCCCGCCGCCCCTGGGTGCTCATGAACCGCCGATCCGGCGGCGGCAAGGTGGACCGGTTCCACCTGGTGGACAGGGCACGGGCCGCAGGTTGCCGTGTGCACGTGCTCGACCCCGGCCAGGACGTCACCGCGCTGGCCCGGCAGGCCGTCGCCGACGGAGCGGACCTGCTGGGGGTGGCGGGCGGCGACGGCACCCAGGCTCTGGTCGCCGACGTCGCCGCCCGCCATGACGTGCCGTTCGCGGTGATCCCGGCCGGAACCCGCAACCACTTCGCCCTTGACCTCGGCCTCGACCGCGACGATCCGGTGGCGGCGCTGGAAACCCTGACGGGAGGTGCGGAACTCCGCGTCGACCTGGCGTACGCCGCGGACCGCGTCTTCGTCGACAACGCCTCGTTCGGCACGTACGCGTCCGTCGTCAACGACCCCGCCTACCGGGGCGCGAAGGCCCGTACGATCCTGCAGAACCTCCCCAGACTGCTCATCGGCGAGGACGCGCCCGCCTTGCGGATGACAGCCGACGGACGACGCGTCACCGGCCTCAAGGCCGTGCTAGTCGGCAACAACTCCTACGGGCGCGCCATTGACGTAGCCCACCCGGGGCGCAGAGAGAGGCTGGACTCGGGGCTCCTGGGAGTGGTGTGCATCCGGGTCGGCAGCACCGCCGAAGCGGCACGCCTGGCGAGCCGGCCGCGCTCCGGCGGCCTCGTCCGGCTCAGCGCCGGCGAGGTCACCATCGAGACCGACACCGCCACGATGCCGGTCGGTATCGACGGTGAACACGTCGTTCTGCCCTGTCCTGTGGTGTGCCGCAGCGCGCCCGGAGCCCTACGGGTCCGCGTGCCACGCCACCGCCCTGGTAGGCCGAAGCCCCGTGGGACAGCGTCCGACTGGCCTCGCGTGACCCGGCTGGCACTGGGACGACCGCTCCTGTGCCCGGAGCAACCGGACCTCGACGAAGGGACAGATGCGGAAACTCCCGCGACGGGCGCCACACCTTCAGTAGGGCCGTCCGTACACCGAAGCAACACCGTTCGTAGGGGGAGCGAGATGGGGAGCACCTCATGACTCAGCCAAGCACAGAAAAGACGCACAGGTCGCTTCTTTCCCGCCCTGCCGTCCGCCGCCTCGTACCGTTCGCCCTGATCACTGCGATCGCTCTGGTCTTCATCTTCGAGAACCGGTCGAGCGTCGAGATCCGCCTCCTCATTCCCATGGTCACGATGCCCCTGTGGGGCGCCCTCCTGATCGCCTGGGCGCTTGGCGTCCTCGCCTGCGTCTTCACCGTGCGCCGACGGTCGAGCCGGCACTCACGACGACACGGCTGACCGTGGCTCACGCCTACGCCTCAGGTGCAGCACGCGTCCGCATGGTTCTGCTGCCGGGAATTGCCGGGCCACAACAACCGGTAGTCGCCGCTGTCCTCTCCCCGAGAGGCCGGTTGTGCAGACCGACGGCGCGGCGGTGTCATGGGTGCCTTCCGCACCACCAGGGTGTCGCCTTCTGCACCCACCGGGGGTGAGCGCTTGGCGTCGTCGGACCGCGGCCGGCCCTCAAGGCGCTTGTGGCCCCCGCGAGCTGCCGAGCGCGTGGGCCCAGGCCAGCAGTTCGGGAGCGTCCAGTGACGGTAACCACCCGTCGGCCCGGGTGGCGCCGTTGCCCTGCGGCCGGGGACCGACGCCCAGGACCCGCAGGCTTGCCCGGCGGGCCGCTTCCACACCGGTCAGGGAGTCCTCCACCGCCAGCGCCCGGTGCGGGGGGACACCGCAGAGCCGGGCCGCCACGGCGTACACGTCAGGATGCGGCTTGGGGCGCACCCGGTCCCCGGCGTCGGGGACGACGAGGTACTGGAAGTGCCCGAGCAGCCCGGCCCGCTCCAAGCTGCCCTCCACCACCACCCTCGGGCAGTTGCTGGCCACCGCCAGCGGCAGGCGGCCTGAGAGCAGCCGTACGAGCCGGACCGCACCCGGCATCGTCACCGGCTCGTCGGTGACCAGTGCCAGGAAGTGGTCGAGGAGCGCGGCTGTCAGGTTCTCGGCCAGTTCGGGTTTGTGCACGGACCGCGCCATGAGCCGGCCGCAGTCCTCGTAGTGCAGGCCAAGGGCCTGCTCCGCGAACCCGGGCGGTGGCTGAAGACCGTGCTCCCGGAAGGCCCGGCTGCGAGCCTCCTGCCAGTGGCGTTCGCTGTCCATCAGGGTGCCGTCGCAGTCGAAGACAACGGCTTCGGGCGACCAGTCGAGCAGATCGTGGGCCGAGGTGGTCACTTGGGCCTCCCATGCTTTCGCATGTATGTGGCGTTCCCATCTCCGCAGAAAACGGAAAGATAGTTTTCGCTACGTTATTTCCGCCCAGGCGAATCAGGCAATAACCCTTTTCGGTGACTCGATGGGCGCCGGAAACAGACGGGTAGCTGTGCGGCGACCCGCCTCGCGCGGCCGTGGAGGACGTCAACGCCACGCGTCTGCCCGACGGTTGGCACGCACGCTTGACCGTGCAAGGCCCGGAGCGTCGTGCCCCATTACCACTCGCGCGCGTTCGCATTCGAAAGAACTGTGTAATTGCCGTCCGAAAGTGCCCGTTTGGGCTCCGGGCTTACGCTGGCGCACTATTTTGATCCGATACGCTTTGGGTTCATGCTCGTTGTCAGTGCGTGAGTGATCTGGTGGGGGATGCGCGGACCTGGTCGCCGGAGGCGCAGGAGGCTGTGCGGTTGCTGGCGGTGTCCGCGCTGGTGGAGGGCCGGGACCGGGAAGAGGTCGCGGCCCTGTTCAAGGTGTCGGTCAGGGCCGTGGACAACTGGTGGGCGAGGTGGCAGACCGGTGGCCGGAACGCCCTCCTGTCCCGTCCGCGTGGCCGCCGGGTGGGTGAGCATCAGGTCCTGTCCGAGGCCGAGCAGGCCGCCGTCCGGCGGGCCGTCCTCGATCACACCCCTTCCGGCCTGGGGCTTTCCGGTCGGCTGTGGACACGAGGGCTGGTGGGCGAGCTGATCTTCAAGCTGTACCGGGTCCGCTTCACCGACCCGGGGGTGGGCCAAGTACCTCAAACGCTGGGGGCTGACCTTCCAGCGTCCGGACAAGCGGGCGGTCGAGCAGGATCCGGAAGTGGTCCGGATCTGGCACGAGGAGGCCTGGCCGGCGATCCGGGCCAGAGCGAAGGCGGAAAGAGGCGAAGTCCTCTTCGCCGACCAGGTCGGAGTCCGCTCGGACCAGGTCACCGGCCGTACCTGGGGTGAGCAGGGCCGGACGCCGGTCGTCCGCCGCACCGGGAACCGGTTCTCCGTGAACGCGATGTCGGCGATCAGCACGAAGGGCCGGATGCACTTCATGGTCTTCACCGGGACCTTCGACGCGAAGGTCATGTGCCGCTTCCTTGACCGGCTCGCCGGGCACTTCGACCGCAAGGTCCACCTGATCGTCGACCGGCACCCGGCCCACCGCTCGAAGACCGTCCGGACCTGGCTCGCCGACCACGAGGACCAGATCGAGCTGCACTTCCTGCCGGCGTACTCACCCGAGCTGAACCCCGACGAGCTGGTAAACGCCGACCTCAAACGCAGCCCGCCCCACACCCACCGCGCCCGGAACCAGACCGAACTCGCCGCCGAAACCCGCCGGTTCATCCACCGCCGACAACGCCCGCCCCACATCGTGCGCGGATACTTCGGCGGCCAGTACGTCCGCTACGTCCTCGACGAGTGAACTCAATGAGTTTCTGATCAATATGCTCCCCTTCTGCTGTCCCTCATGGGTCTGCGTCCTGCTGAAGTCTGCGGACTTCGATGGGAGGACGTCGACTTGGACAATGCCACGATCACCATAGCCAACACTCGGACGATGATGGGGAATCGATACGTCGTGGAAAAGGACACCAAGTCCATGGCCGGAGAACGTGATCTTCCTTTGCCGGGTCCAGTACTGATGGCCCTCAGAACGTTCAAGGCTCTCCAGGCCAAGGAGAGGCTCGTCCTCGGTGAGGCTTACTCGGACTCCGGATACGTCGTGGTGCACGAGACCGGGGAGGCTTTCACGATCAAGCAACTCCGCAGGCGCGCGTACCGGCTCATGGAGGTCCTTGGCCCGCGCAGAGTACGTCTCTACGACGCTCGTGCCTCCTGCCTCACTTTCCTTGCCAACAACGGCGTGCCGGATCACATCCTCGCCCGGTGGGCCGGGCACACGAACGTGAAGACCACGAAGAAGTGGTACGTGAAGCCAGATGTGGAAGACCTCCGCGAAGCCGCCACTACATGGGACGGCCTGCATGGTGAGGTGGAGGGTCGTGCGTGAGTTCGGCGGCGTTTCTAAGGGTGGTTCTCAGGTGGTGATCGGAGCGGCCCGAAAGGTTTCCCGCTACGTTGTCCCGTCCTTCGGGGCGGCATCACATGCTTTGCTGCAAACTCGGGACAGCCGGCAGCTGTGCTGATGGAGGAAGCAGCGCGACGACGTGAGGACCGAGCGAGAGCGCGGCCAGCAGGTCACGCTGCGTCAGGGGCGCGCGTACACGCTGAGAGGCTCAGCCTCGATCGACGAGGCCGTCGGCAGTGCCCGACGAGTCGAGCCGCGGGTGCATCGAGCCGCCGGCTTCCCCGGGCTGTGTGAGATTTCGTGAGACGTGAGAGGGTCTGGGGCGTGAGTGAGACACCGCCGAACACCCTGCAATACCGCTTTGACGGGCCAGAAGACGCACCTGTCCTGATCCTCGGTCCCTCACTGGGTACCACATGGCACATGTGGGACCGGCAGGTGCCGGAGCTGGCGCAGCACTGGCGGATCTTCCGTTTCGACCTGCCGGGCCACGGAGGCGCCCCCGCCCACCCGGCGGGCTCCGTCGCCGAGATCACCACACGGTTGCTGGCCACACTCGACGGACTCGGCGTGCAGCGCTTCGGCTACGCGGGCTGCGCGTTCGGCGGTGCCGTCGGTGTCGAACTGGCGCTGCGCCATCCCGAACGCCTCGCCTCCCTCGCGCTGATCGCCACCTCACCGCGGTTCGGCACGGCCGACGAGTTCCGCCAGCGTGGGGTGATCGTCCGGACCAACGGGCTCGACCCCATCGCCCGCAGCTCGCCGGAGAGGTGGTTCACCGGAGGGTTCGCCGCCGCCCAGCCCGCGATCACCGAGTGGGCCGTGCAGATGGTGCGCACCACCGACCCCGGCTGCTACATCGCCGCCTGCGAGGCGCTGGCCGCCTTCGACGTGCGCGGCGAACTCGGCCGCGTGGGCGCCCCGACTCTCGTCCTCGTCGGCTCCGACGACCAGGTCACCGGCCCGGCCGAGGCACGCACCCTGGTCGCCGGCATCACCGACGCCCGCCTCGCCGTCGTGCCCGGCGCGTCGCACCTGGTGCCGGTCGAGCAGCCCGCAGCCGTGACCGACCTGCTGGTGCGGCACTTCAGCACCGCCTGGCAGACCGCCCACGACGCCTCCACGGGCCAGATCGCCGTCCCGGCCGTTCCCGTGCCCGCCCACACCGCCGCCCCCATGGCCCCCGCGGTCTCCGCCGCCCCCGCCCAGCCGGCGACGGCCCCGCCGCCGCAGGCCGCGCCGCCCATCGCCGAGATCGCTCCGGCCGTCGTACCGCCGCGGACACCGGCGCAGGGGCGGCCCGACCCGTACGGCGCCGGACTCAAGGTGCGCCGCGAAGTGCTCGGCGACGCGCACGTCGACCAGGCGCTGGCGCGGGCGGACGAGTTCTCCGGGGACTTCCAGGAGCTCCTCACCCGGTACGCGTGGGGCGAGGTCTGGGACCGGCCGGGCCTGGACCGGCGCACCCGCAGCTGCGTCACCCTCACCGCCCTCGTCGCCGGCGGCCACCTGGACGAACTCGCGCCCCACCTCCGGGCCGCCCTGCGCAACGGCCTCACCCCGGACGAGATCAAGGAAGTACTGCTGCAGGCGGCCGTCTACTGCGGCGTACCGGCCGCGAGCGGCGCCTTCCGGGTGGCGCAGCAGGTCATCCGCGAGGAGACCACGCCGCCGGAGTGAGTCCCGCCGAGCCGGGAGCCGGTGTGCGGCGGCAGGATGGAGTCATGAAGCTCACCAAGAAGTCGCACGCCTGCGTCCGCCTCGAAAAGGACGGGCAGACGCTCGTCCTGGACCCCGGCGGATTCAGCGAGGAGGACGCCGCCCTCGGCGCGGACGTCATCCTCGTCACCCACGAGCACCCCGACCACTTCGACGAGCTGCGGCTGCGTGCCGCGATGGAGAGCAACCCGGCCGCCGGGATCTGGACGCTGGAATCCGTCGCGGACAAGATCTCGGCGGCGTTCCCCGGCCGCGTGCACACGGTCGGCCACGGTGACACCTTCACCGCCGCCGGATTCGACGTGCAGGTGCACGGCGAGCTGCACGCGGTGATCCACCCGGACCTCCCGCGCGTCACCAACGTCGGCTTCCTCGTCGACGGCGGCAAGGTCTTCCACCCCGGCGACGCCCTCACCGTCCCCGACCGTCCCGTCGAGACACTGATGCTCCCCGTCATGGCGCCGTGGAACAAGATCTCCGAGGTCATCGACTACGTCCGCGAGGTGAAGCCACAGCGCGCCTACGACATCCACGACGCCCTCCTCGCCGACCTCGCCCGCCCGATCTACGACGGCCAGATCGGACAACTGGGCGGCTCGGAGCACCTGCGCCTGAGCCCCGGGGACTCCGCCCGGGTGTGAGGCGCGACCCGTCGCGACGGCGGGACGGGGACCCGGGCCGGGTTGTCAGTGCCGCCGGGTAGGTTGTGGGACATGCGCATCGCGACCTGGAACGTGAACTCGATCACCGCCCGCCTGCCGAGGCTGCTCGCCTGGCTGGAGAGCAGCGGCACCGACGTGCTCTGCCTCCAGGAGGCCAAGGTCGCCGAGGAGCAGTTCCCCTTCGACGAGCTGCGCGAGAAGGGCTACGAGGCGGCGGTGCACGCCACCGGCCGGTGGAACGGCGTGGCGGTGCTCTCCCGCGTGGGCCTCGAGGACGTGGTCAAGGGCCTGCCCGGCGACCCGGGATACGACGGCGTCCAGGAGCCCCGGGCGATCTCCGCCACCTGCGGCCCGGTCCGCGTCTGGTCGGTGTACGTGCCCAACGGCCGCGAGGTCGAGCACCCTCACTACGCCTACAAGCTCCAGTGGTTCGAGGCGCTGCGCGCGGCCGTCGAGGGCGACGCGACCGGCAGCCGCCCCTTCGCGGTGCTGGGCGACTACAACGTCGCCCCGACGGACGACGACGTCTACGACCGCGCAGCCTTCGACGACTCCACCCACGTCACCCCCGCCGAGCGTGCCGCCCTCGCCTCCCTGCGCGGCGCCGGACTGTCCGACGTGGTCCCGCGCCCGCTGAAGTACGACCACCCCTACACCTACTGGGACTACCGCCAGCTCTGCTTCCCCAAGAACCGCGGCATGCGCATCGACCTGGTGTACGGCAACGAGCCCTTCGCCAAGGCGGTCACCGACTCCTACGTCGACCGCGAGGAGCGCAAGGGCAAGGGTGCCTCGGACCACGCGCCGGTCGTCGTCGACCTGGACGTGTAGGCACCCCGGCTCCCGGCTCCCCCGCGTGCCCTGTGGTGCACATGGCGGTATGAATGACAGTCTGTAGGTATGAACTTCCCCTTCCTGGGCAGGCGGCGCGAGGACACCCGGGCTCACGACGCCGAAGGCATCGGTGACCTGCTCGCCGACTGCGACCTGCTGCGCTCGCAGGCCGTGCGGGAGGGTGTCCGGCTCGACGACTCCGAGCTCTCGCTGGAGCAGCTCGACCAGATGCTGCCGCGCTGGCGGAGCGACGAGGAGATCCTTGCCTGGCTCGGCAACGACGCCGGTCTGTACCTCGGCACCGTGATCGTGCGCACCGTGCCCGGTGCCGCCTGGTCCATCCGGTCCGACGGGCAGCCCGTCGTCCGCCTGGCCTCCGGCCGGGAGTTCGACGTGGTGGCGTCCGGCCACGCGTGGGCGGAGGACGGCGTGCCCGAGCTCTCGCAGCTGTACGGCGAAGTCGCGGAGGCGTGAACCCCGGCCCCGCGAACGCCGTAAATAGGGCTAATGCCCGAAAGGTGCGTGTCGTAGGTGTGCCTGCCGCTTGTGTCGATACGTTGCGGTGGTCAGGACGGACGCACGCGACCGTACAGGGGCATACGCGGGGTGCAGCCGGAGATCACTGCTCGCGCCGCGCGGCGGATCGGACGCCACGACGGGCCGTCCGCGGGTGAGGAGAAGGTCAGCTGCGCACCGGGCTCGGGCCCGGTGGGAGTCGCGGGGTGTGGGCGCCGGTGCCGGCAGGGGGCTCGTCGCCGCCCGGGTCACGTCCCCGACGAGCTCGACGACGTCCGGGCCGTACGCCTGCGAGTCGATCACCTTCAGCAGCAGCACGAAGGAGTCGCTGCCGTGCTCGCGGCCCGCTGAGGATCCGCACCCGGGCAGCATGGCCGCCGGGTGGCGCCCGTGTGCCGGCTCGGACGGGTTCCCGGCGCCACGGCAGCAGGTCGCAGGCCGGCCCTCCCGGCCGCTCCGGCCCGCTGTACCGGGACTTCGGCACAGCGGGCGTTCATGTCGGTCTACTCCTGCTCGGCGGGGTCCAGGCCCAGCCGCTGATGGATCAGCTGCGCGAAGTGGGCCAGGGTGCGGCCGGTTGCCAGGTCGGCCGGGGCCAGCCGGATGTCGAAGAGATCCCTTGCCTGGACCAGGAACTGCATGCCGAGCAGCGAGTCCAGTCCGAAGTCGGTGACACTGCGCGTGGGGTCCATGTCGGCCGGATCAGTCTGCAGGACACCCGCGAGAAGCTGGGCGAGCGTCTCGACGATCCTGTGCCGTGCCTCGTCCGACGGAAGCCCGGCCAGCGTCCGGAGCAGGTCCTTGCGGGCGTCCGGGGAGGCGACGGAGCCCCACGAGGCCAAGCGGGCGAAGCGGGGCGTGGCCAGGGCCGGCAGCAGGTGGCGGGCGGCCCCCCAGCGGTAGCGGCCCGCTCCGGCGACGTCGGTACCGGTGGCCAGCAGACGGCCGGCGATGGTCAGGGTCTCGGCGGGAGTGAGGAGTTCGAGGCCGCGCTCGGTCATGGCGGCTTCCATACCGCTGCGGGCGACATAGCCGGTCTCACCGATCGGGCCCCAGGCCAGTGCCGTGCCCGGTTTACCGGCGTTTCGCCGGGCCCGGGCGAGCGCCTCCAGGTAGGCGTTGGCCGCCGCGTAGGCGGCCTGGCCGGGGTTGCCGATGGTGGCGGAGACGGAGGAGTAGGCGAGGAACAGGTCCAGACCGCGGTCGGCGGTGAGACGGTCCAGCAGAGTGGCGCCCGCCGCCTTGGGCGCCAGTACGGCGGCGAATCGCTCGTCGGTGACGTCGGACAGCACCGCGTCGTCCATGTGCATCGCCGCGTGCACGATGCCGCACAAGCGGTGCCCGGTGGCGTCCACGGCGTCGATGACCTGGCTCAGCGCGGCTTCGTCGGTGACGTCGGCGGCATGGGCGGTGGCGTGGACGCCGCGGTCGGCGAGTTCCTGGAGGAGGGCCGGTGCCTCGGGGGCGTCGGGTCCGCGGCGGGAGAGGAGGGCCAGGTGCCGGACTCCGTGGTCGGCCAGCCGACGGGCGGTGGCGGCGCCGAGGCCGCTCAGTCCTCCGGTGATCAGGTAGGTGCCGTCCCCGTCGAGCCGGACGGTGCCGGGGGCGGGCTCCACGGGGACGGGTTCGTCCAGCGGGTCGAAGGTGATGACGACCTTTCCGGTGTGCCGGGAGTGCTGCAGGAGGTGGAAGGCCTCGTCGGCCCGGGCGGCCGGATGGACCGTGTGGGGCAGGGGACGGTAGGCGTCGGAGGCGACCAGTTCGCCGAAGTCCGCCAGGAGACGGGAGCGCAGGGCGGGGGAGTCGACGACGGCGTCGAGGTTGAAGCCGATGAAGGTGAGACTGCGGTCGAAGGGGCGCAGCGGAATCGGGTTGTTGAGGAAGATGTCCCGCTTGCCGAGTTCGACGAAGCGGCCGTTGGGGCGCAGGAGGTCGAGGCCCTGCGCGATGGCCTCGCCGCTGAGGGAGTTCACCACGACGTCCACGCCCCGGCCGCCGGTCAGCTCCCGTACCCGGGGGACGAAGTCCAGGCTGCGGGAGTCGAGCACGTGCTCGGCGCCGAGCGTGCGCAGCAGGTCCCGCTTGGTCTCCGTGCCGGCGGTGGCGATGACGCGGGCGCCCTGCCGACGGGCGCACTGGAGGACGGCCAGGCCGACCGCTCCGGCTCCGCCGTGGACGAGCACGGTCTCCCCGGCGGAGAGCCGAGCCTGATGGACCAGGGTGTGGTGGACGGTCAGGAAGGCGACGGGGAAGGTCGCGGCCTCCGCGAAGCCCATCCCGTCGGGAACACGGACGACCGCGGCGGCGGGAGTCGTCGTGTGGGAGGCGAGGGCGGCGGGCATGAGGCCGAAGACCCGGTCGCCGGGCTTCAGGTCCTCCACCCCGGGCCCCACGGCCTGTACGACGCCGGCTCCGTCGGTGCCCAGCCCGCGACCGAGGGGGCTGTTCTCGACCGCTTCGGGCGGTAGCAGACCGTTGGCTCGCATGGGGTCGCGGTAGTTCAGGGCCACCGCCCGCATCTCGACGGCCACTTCGCCCGGCCCGGGCTCGGGAAGCTCTGTCTGACGCCAGACCAGCCGCCGGTGCAGGCCCGGGTCACGGGCCTCCAGGATGAACGGCGTGCGGGCGGGTGCGGCCGGGGACTCGGCAGCCGGGTGCTGGACCTGCCGGGGCACGAACCGGCCCTGCGCGGTCAGGACGATCTCGTCCTCCTGGCCGCTGCGGTCGTCACCGCCGGGAGCGAGGAACTCTCCGGCCAGGCGGCGGGCGTCGGTGTCCGCGTCACCGGTGCGGTGGCACGACAGACGCCTCACGCACAGGTCGGGACGCTCGTTGGCGAGGGTGCGGCAGGCCGCCCAGACGGCCGCGTCGACCGGGTGGGAAGGCTGCTCCGGGGCCGGGAGGAGACCGGTCGGACGCGTGACGAGCCATACCTGTGGACTCGTGCCCCCCTTGAGGCCGTCGCAGGCGGCGGCCAGGGCGCGCAGGAGGGCCGCGCGGCGGGTGGTTCGCGTGACGGCCTCGTGCGGCCCGGCTTCGGCGAGCAGCAGGACGACGTGCGGATCGGAGTCCTCCGGCAGGGCCCCGCTCCAGACGGCGGCATCGTCACCGGCGGTGATCACGGTGGCCTTCCCGAGGCGGGCGGCCAGGGCCCGTGCGGTCGCCGTCTCCGTGTCGTCCTCGACGGCGATCACCCAGGGGGCGGCGGGCGCCGCTCGCGGTGCTTCGTGGCCCGCGGCGTGGTGGTGGTCGGCCGCGGCGAGGAGGACGGAACGGTCCTCGGGCCCGGTCTGCGCCACACCGGAGAAACCGCACTGTCGAAGCAACGGTGCCCACCGGTCGCGGGGCAGGACACGGCAGGTGGGGCGCAGGTCGTGGTCGCCGCGCTCCCAGAAGTCGTCCAGGGCCCCGGACCGCAGGGCCTGGAACCGGGAGCGGTGCGGTTCGACGGCCAGCAGATGTCCGCCGGGGGCCAGCACGGCGTGCAGCCGGCGCAGGGTCATGGCCAGATCGGTGGTGGCGTGCAGCGCGTCGCCCGCGAGGACGAGGTCGAAGCCACCCCGGGGCATGCCCTGGTCCACCAGGCCGGTGTCCGGGTCCAGGGCGCGGTAGTCGACGAAGTCATGGGCGGCGAAGCGGTGTTCGGCGCGGGTGAGCCCGCTGCCGGTGGGGGCGGTGCAGGTGTACCGGGTCCGGTCGGCCGGGAGTACGGGCAGTGCCGCGGCCGTCAGAGCGGTGGTGGTCGCCCCGATCTCCAGGACGCGCAGCGGGCGGTCGGCGGGCCAGCGGGCGACGATGTCGGCGAGCAGTGCCTGCGCGGCACGGTGGGCGAAGCGGTGGGCCGGTCCGGTTTCGCCGAGCTGCTCGTACGCGCTGTCCCCGGCGGGCAGGAGGTCGCGCGCGTCGGCCAGTCCCCGCACCACGTCGGGCAGACGGCGCAGGTGGCGGTTGAGGAGCAGTGTCTCGGCGCCGAACGCGGGATGGTCCTCCACGAGGCCGCGCAGCAGTTCCTCGGACCCGGTCTCGACGCCGGTGAGCTGCCAGGTCTCCCCGGCCGGCTGGACGAGCCCGTGTTCGGCCAGCAGGGGCAGCATCAGCCGGGCCAGCCGCCGGTGCCGGGGCTGCATGCCCCCGGCCACCAGATCGGCCGTCGAGAAGGGGACGGCGGGGTCGGCCAGGAGACCGCTCAGCGTCTCGGCCCAGCAGTGGGCGCCGGCCCGTTCGGCGGCGGACACGAACCTGTCGTGGCCGCTGTCGCGCAGTGCGGCGCGGGCGGCACTGACGCGCGGCTCGGCCACGCGTGCCACCTCGGCGGGCGTGGGAAGCGGAGACGGCGCGGCGGGCGTGTCCGGGTGCGGCGCCGCCCGCATAACGGTGCGCTGGACGGTCAGCGGGGTGTGCTCGGTCAGGTGTCCGCGGCGGGTGCGGCAGCCGTCGATCTCGGCGGTGACGGTGCCGTCCGCGTCGGCGTAGGTGATGTCCCAGCAGATCTCGTTGACGCTGCGGCTGCGCCGGCGCAGATGCACGACACCGGTGGGCGAGGGGGTGCGCCACACGCGTACGGACCCGAACACGGTCGGCAGGAAGGCGGCGGAGTCCGCCTCCGGCCCGGCGAGCGCCACGGTGGCCTGGAGCGGCGCGTCGAGCAGGACCGGATGGGCGGTGTAGGCGTCGGCGGCGTGCGGCAGCCGGTAGGAGACGAGTGCCTCTTCGTCGCCGGCGTCGACGCGGTCGATGAGCTGGAAGGCCGGCCCGCAGTTCAGGCCGATGTCGTGGCACGCCCGGTAGAAGTCCGGGCCGTCGATGCCCCGGTGGCAGCGGGCCCGGAGTGCGCCGACGTCGAGCGGGGGCGGTGCCGTGCCGAGCAGGGTGCGGACCTGGGCGCGCACGACGGGCCGGCACTCCCCGCCGTGTTCCTCGCGGACGCTGACGGTCAGGTAGCCGTCGTCCGGGGTGACCGCGGTCTGCAGGGCGACCGGAGTCGGATCCGGCCACGGCACGGACAGCGGACGGCCGATCTCCAGATGCCGCACCTCGACCGGGCGGTCCAGCGCCCGCCGGCCGGCGCTCAACGCGATCTCCACGTAGGCGGCCGCCGGCATGAGCACGTCGTCGCCGATCCGGTGGTCGCCCAGCCAGGGCACCAGCTGCGGCTCGACGGCGCCGTGCCACACGGGGTGCGGGGCGGGCATCCGTTCGCCCACCAGGGGATGGTCCAGCATGCCGCTGCCGGTGGCCCTGATGACCAGGTCCTGCGGGGAGCCGTGCCAGTACCGTTCGTGCTGCCACGCGTAGGCGGGCAGGTCGACCACACGGCCCGGGCGGGGGAAGTGCCGTCGCCAGTCGGTCCCGGCGTCGGCGGCGAGCACGGCGGCGACGGCCGCCGCGGTCTCGCGTACGCCGTCCCCGTCACGGTGCAGGGTGGCCACGCAGGTGGCGCCGGTGCGGCGCAGATAGGAGCGCAGCACCGGGTGCGGGCCGATCTCCACCAGGACGTCGGCGTGCTCGGCGGTGAGGTGGGCGGCGGCCTCGGCGAACCGGACGGGTTCGCGGACGTTGCGCCACCAGTAGCCGGCGTCGAGTTCCGGTCCGCTCAGCGGGGTGCCGGTGACGGTGGAGACGAAGGGAATCCGGGCCGGGGCGGGGGCGAGCCCGTCCAGTGCGTCGAGCAGCGGCTCCCTGATGGGGTCCATGGCACGGCTGTGGAAGGCGTAGTCCAGGTCCAGCTCGCGGAAGAAGACGTCGCGACTGTGCAACTCCGTGCCCCAGGATGCCAGTTCGTCGGCGTCACCGGCGACGGTCACGTCGCGCTCGCTGTTGATTCCCGCGATCTCCAGGGTGCCGCCGTGGCGCAGGAGTTCCTCCCGGGCCCGTTCCTCCGGCAGGCCCACGGCGGCCATGCGGCCCCGGCCCGCCGTGAGCCCCTGGGTACGGCTGCGTTCGGCGATCACCAGGGCCGCCTGGTCCAGGGTCAGGACGCCGGCGGCGTGGGCGGCGGCGACCTCTCCGACGCTGTGGCCGGCCACCGCCCGCGGACGCACGCCGTGCGAGGCCAGCAGTGCGGTCAGGCCCACCTGGACGGCGAACAGGAGCGGTTGGGCGATCTCCGTGCGCTGCCAGGTCCGGGGGGAGGGGCGGGCCAGTTCCTTCGCCACCGACCAGCCCAGGTGGCGTGCCAGGGCCGCGTCGGCCTCTTCGACGGCCCCCCGGAAGGCCGGTTCGCGCTCCAGGAGGTCCGCGGCCATGCCCGGCCACTGGGAGGCGTTGCCGGAGTACACGAACGCGGTGCCGTCCCGCTCGCTCGTGCGCACGAGCGCCCCGCGGGCGGGCTCGGCGGCCACCAGCCGGTCCAGCTCCCCGGCGGCGTCCCGCGGGTCGGCGGCCAGCACGGCGGCGCGGTACGGGTGCGCGGTGCGCCGCACGGTGCTGGTGTGCGCCAGGTCGTAGAACTCATCGGGGCGGGTCTGCCGCAGCCGCTCCGCCATGCGGGCGGCCATCTGCTTCAGTGCCTTGGGGGACCGGGCGGAGACGACCAGCGGCAGTGGACGCCCGTCCGGCGCGGGCCGCGGTCCGCTCTGCCGGGCGGCGGGCGGCAGGGTGACGACGGCGTGGGCGTTGGCTCCGCCGAAACCGAAGGAGGACACGCCCACGGCGGACCGTTCCCCCAACGTCAGGGGGACGGGTTCGACGGCGGGGGCCAGTCCGAGGCCGTCGAAGTCGATCGCGGGGTTGAGGGGAAGGGCGTGCAGGGACGCGGGCACCGTGTGATGACGCAGCACCAGAATCGCCTTGAGCAGCCCCGCCATCCCGGAGGCGGGCTCCAGATGACCGAGGTTCGTCTTCACCGAGCCGATCGGCAGCGGACCACCGCGGCGGCGACGGCCCAGCGCCCTGCCGATGGCCTCGGCCTCCGCCGGGTCCCCGACCTGGGTGCCGGTGCCGTGGGCCTCGGCGTACACCAGGTCGTCCGCGTCGATCCCGGCCTCCGCGTAGACCGCGTGCAGCAGCGCCTCCTGCGTCTCGGCGCTGGGCACGACCATGCCGGTGCTGCGGCCGTCGGTGTTGTTGCCGGTGGCGGCGAGCACGGCGTGGACGCGGTCCTGGTCGGCCACCGCGTCACTGAGGCGTTTGAGGACGAGCACCGCGCCGCCCTCCGCGCGGACGAAACCGTCGGCGTCGGCGGAGAACGCCGCACAGCGTCCGCGCCGGGACAGCATGCCCGCGTACGAGAACCCGGCGAAGGGGTAGGGGGTGGACAGCACGTTGACGGCGCCGGCCAGGGCGACCCGGCAGGCGCCCTCCCGCAGGGTGCGGCAGGCCCGGTCCACGGCGACCAGGGCGGAGGAACAGGCCGTGTCCACGGCCATGCTCGGCCCGCGCAGGTCGAAGGCGTACGACAGCCGGTTCGCCGTGATGGACAGCGTGGCGCCGGGCATGGTGTGCGGACTCGTGTGGTCCTGCATCATCGAGAGGGTCACCCCGTATCCGGGGTCGGAGACGCCCACGTACACGCAGGTGTCCGAGCCGGCCAGGGACTCGGCGGGCAGGGCTGCGTCGTCCAGGGCCTCGGCGGCCATCTCCAGCAGCAGCCGCTGCTGCGGGTCGATGTGCCGGGCCTCCGCGGGCGACATGCCGAAGTAGGCGGCGTCGAACGAGGCGACGTCCGTGAGGAACCCGCCGGCGGCGGTGTAACTGCGGCCGGGACGCACGGCTCCCGGGTCGACCGTTCTGTCCCGGGGGAACCGGTCGGCGGGCATCTCGCCGACCACGTCCCGCCCGTCGCGCAGTACGGACCACAGTCCGTCCAGATCCGTGATCCCTCCGGGAAGCCGGCAGCCGACCCCCACCACCGCCACGGCCCGCTCGAGCTGATGCATGCCAAGTCCCCGCAATCTCACGCCGATTGCAGGCAATTGGTAGTCGAGCGAACAGAAGCGGGGTGCGAGAAAGCCGGTGCTAACCACTCGTTGTAGTGAAGATAGCCGTACAAAGGGCTTTTCGGTCCGGCGACATGAAGGGTGCGGCTACGGTGACGCGGTGCCCGAAGCCTTCCGTGCCCGTATCGCCGCCGTCTCCGTTCATCTGCCCTCCCGCTACCGGACCATGGACGAAATCCGCACGAAGATCGCCGGGACCGGCGGGTACGCGCCACCGCCCGGTTTGCTGGAGGACCTCACCGGGGTCCGCGGAGTCCATGTGCACGAGGACGGCGAGAACGCCTCCGACCTCGCCGTGGCAGCCGCGCGCAAGGCGCTCGCCGAGACGGAACTGGAGATCGGCGACGTCGATCTGCTGCTGTTCGCCTCGACCGCGCTGGACCTGATCGAACCCGCCACGTCCCACCTCGTGGCCGCGAAACTGGGCGCGTCCTGCCCGGTGTTCGACGTCAAGAACGCCTGCAACAGCGTCCTCAACGCCATGGAGGTGGCCACCTCGTTCATCGAGTCCGGCCGCTACCGCACGGTCCTCATCGCCTGCGGCGAACCCGCGACCCTGGCCACCCGCTGGCACGCACCCGACCGCCAGGCCCTCCTGAGGGCCCTGCCCGGCTACACGGCATCGGACGCCGGCGCGGCGATGCTGCTCACCGCCGGCCCCGCGGGCGAACACGACCCCGGTGTCCTGGCCCTGCGGTTCGTCAGCAACTCCGACGCGTGGGAGGCCTGCACCGTGGCCGGCGGGGGAAGCATGCACCACCTCTCCGTGCACGACGACCACACCACACTGCGCCTGAACGGGGACCTGCGCCAGGGCGCGCTCGACGCGCTTCCCCGGATCCTGGCCACCGCCGGGAGGGAGCTCGAGGCGGTCTCCAGCAGTGCCTTCGTCGCCTTCCACCAGATCGCCATGCCCCAGTACCGCGAGATGCTCGACCTGCTCTCCCTGCCCGAGGACCGGTGCATGCCCGCGGTGGCCGAGCACGGGAACTGCGCGGCGGCCTCCCTCCCGCTGCAGCTCGTCAAGGCGCGGGAGACCGACCGCATCGAGAGCGGGGACCTGGTGACGATGATCGGCCTGGCCAGCGGCTTCAGCTTCGGCCTGGCTCTCGTCCGATGGTGAGCGCACGAGCAGCCCGCTTCCCGGACCCGGTTTCGCAAGCCGCCGCACCGCGACAGTTGTTGCCGGGCTACCCCGCCCCCCGTCACTGGCGGCGCGTGCCGGCCACCGGACAGCACTACCTCGACCTCGGCTCCGGACAACCGGTGCTCTTCCTGCACGGCAACCCGTCGTGGAGCTACGTCTGGCGCAAGCTGCTGCACCGGCTCTCCCCGCACGCCCGCTGCCTGGCACCCGACCTGCCCGGTTTCGGGCTGTCCCGGCACCTGCGGCCGGCGGACGGGGTTCCCGATCCCTACGAGGCCCAGCTGGAAGGGCTGGACATCCTCCACCGTCATCTGGTGCGCGACGAGGGTCTGCCCGAGCGCGGCTGGACGCTCGTCCTGCACGACTGGGGCGGCCCGCTCGGCGCCGCCTGGGCCCTGCGGCACCCGGGTGCGGTGGCCCGGCTGGTCGTCTGCAACACCGTGGCGTTTCCCTTCCCGGACGGCTTCCGGCTGCCGTTCTACCTGCGCTGGATCCGCGACCACCGGCCGGTCGCCGAACTCGTCCACCTCACCAACGCGTTCGCCCGCGTCGCCCTGCGCGCCGGGGTCCACCACCCACTGCCACCGGCCGAACGCAGGGCCTGCCTCGGGCCGTACGCCCGCCGCGCGGAACGCCGGGCGGTCATCGACGCCGTCCGGGCGATCCCCCGTGACCTCACGGACCCGGCATGGCGACTGCTCGAACCCCCCGCCGCCGGGCCAGGCCTGTCGGAACTGCCCCTGCTCATCGGCTGGGGCATGCGCGATCCCGTCTTCACCCCGGTACTGCTGGAGGAGTGGGTCCGCCGCTTCCCCCATGCCGCCGTGCACCGCTTCCCCGAGGCCGGGCACTTCGTGATGGAGGACGCCGCCGCCGAACTGGGCGACCGCGTCCGTGACTTCCTCCAGGGGGCCGCATGACCATGTCCGTTCCCGGTTTCGCCGCCCACCTGGGCGACCGGCCCGACGCGACCGCTCTCGTCCGGTGCCGCAAGGGCGCCTCCCGGACGACCAGCCGCGGCGAGCTGGTGCGGGACTGCCTCGCCATCGCGCAGGCCCTGCACGACGCCGGTGTGCGGCCCGGCCACAAAGCGGTCGTGATGACGCGCGACGCCTACGACCTGACCACCCTCTCGTACGCCCTCGGTGCCCTCGGCGCCGTCCCGGTCCTGATCGAACCGCGCGCCGAGGTGGGCCGCTGCCTGCGGGACGTCGCCCCGGACGTCTTCATCGGCGAACCCCTGGCCCACCTCGGACGCCGCGTCCTGGGGTGGGGCCGGCCACACGTCCGGATTCCCCTGGTCACCGCCGTCGCTCCGCGCCCGCTGGGGCGGCGGCTGACCCCGCGGGAGCCTGCCCGCGGCGGCCCGTCGCTCCGGACCCGGGAGCGCGACGGCGACGAGCTGGCCATGATCGCCTTCACCTCCGGCTCCACCGGGCGGCCCAAGGGCGCGGAGTACCGCCACGCCACGCTGACCGGGCAGCTCGACGCGCTGACGGCCCTGCTGGACCCGCGCCCCGACGACGTACTCCTCGCCGGATTCCTGCCCGTCGCGCTGCTCGGCCCGCTGCTGGGGCCGGCCACCGTCGTCCCGGCCGTGAACCATCTCGCTCCGGCCCGCACCCCGCCCGGGGAACTCGTCGGGCCGATCCTGAGGCACCGCGTCACCACAATCCTGGCGTCTCCCGCCGTTCTCGCCCTGATCGCCGGCCACTGCGCCCGCCACCGCGTCACCCTGCCGGCGGTCCGGCAGATCCTCTCCTTCGGCGCCCCGCTGCGCGTCCGCCTCGCCGACGCCCTGCGCACCGTCGTCCCGGACGACGCCGAGATCCTCAGTGTCTACGGCGCCACGGAGTGTCTGCCCGTCTCCGCGATCGGCGACCACGACCTGCGGGCCGCCCGCAGCCGGCCACCCGCCGGGCACGCCGGGACCTGCCTGGGCCGGCCGCTGCCCGGCATCCGCGCCCGGATCCTGGACGCCGACACCACCGGACTCGGCGAGATCGCCGTCACCGGCCCCACCGTGAGTCCCGCCTACCACGCGCGCCCCGACGCCGAAGCCGCCACCAAGAGCGTCACCGACCACGGCGTGCTGCACCGCACCGGAGACCTCGGACGGCTCGACGACCGGGGCCGGCTGTGGTTCCTCGGCCGCAAGGCCCACCTGGTCACCGGCACCGGCTTCACGCTGACCACCGAGGACCTCGAGGCCACGGCGGACACCGCGCCCGGCATCCGGCGCACCGCGCTCGTCGGGGTCGGCACGGCCCTGTGCCAGCTGCCCGTCCTGTGCGTGGAACCCCTGCGCGCCACCCCCCGCGCCACCGCCCTGGCAGCCGTACGCGCTGCCCTGAGCGATCACCCGGACGCGCACCGCGTCGGCGCCGTGCTGCTGCACCGCGGCTTCCCCACCGACCCCCGGCACAACTCCAAGATCGACCGTCTGCGACTGGCCGGCTGGGCCGCCGGGCGGCTGCGCGGGAGGCTCCGGTGAAGGTACTGGTCACCGGGGGAAGCGGCTTCCTCGGGCGGGAGATCTGCCGCCGGCTGAGCGCCCGCGGGATCGTCGTCTCCTCTTTGGGCCGCCGCCCCAGCAACGCGCTGGAACAGCTGGGCGTCCACCAGCACCTGGGCGATCTCGCCGACGCCGACGCGGTCTCCCGCGCCGTCGCCGGGTGCGACGCCGTCATCCACAACGCCGCGCTGGCCGGCGTCAGCGGCCCACCGCGCCCCTACTGGTCCACCAACGTCGTCGGCACCCGCCACGTGATCGGGCAATGCCGTGCCCACGGCGTACGCACGCTCCTCTACACCTCGACCGCCAGTGTCGCCTTCCGGCCCGGCGGCCTGGAAGACGTCACCGAGGACCTTCCCCCCGCCCTCTGCCACCTGACCGCCTACCCCGCCACCAAGGCCCGCGCCGAGGCCCTGGTACTGGCCGCGCACGGCCCCGAGCTCGCCACCGCCTCCCTGCGCCCGCACATCATCTGGGGGCCGGGCGACCCCCACTTCGCCCCCGCCCTCGCACGCGCCGTGCGGGCCGGCCGGCTGCTGATGCCCGGCGACGGCGGCAATCTCGTCGACACCACCCACGTCCGTACCGCCGCCCACGCGCACCTGCTCGCCCTGGACCGCCTGCGGCAGACACCGGCGGTGGGCGGCCGTGCCTACTTCATCAGCCAGGACGACCCGCGCCCCCTGAGGGAGATCACCGAGCAGTTCCTGCGGGCCGCCGGCATCGACGCCCGCTGGTGCGCCGTACCGCCCCGGCTCGCCACCGCGGCGGCCACCGTCAGCGACACCTTCCTGCGCACGGTCCGCAGCCCCCGCACCCACGCCCTGAGCCGCTTCCTGGTCGCGGAACTGCTGCATCCGCACCACTTCGACCTCACCGCGGCCCGCCGCGACCTGGGCTTCGCACCGCCGATCGGATTCGAGGCCGGGATCGCGGAACTCACCCGGCTCACCGCGCCCGCACCGAAAGACCGCGACGAGACGCCGTGACGGAAACCCACGACGCCGCCCGTTCCATCCTGACCAGCGCCTTCCGTGTCCCGGAGGAGGAGATCCAGCCCGGACTCACGCTGGAGCAACTGGACCTGGACTCGCTGGCCCTGACGGGACTGGCGCTCATCCTCCACGAACGGCTCGGCGTGAGGATCGACAGCGAGTACGCCTCCCGGGGCACGACCGTCGCCCAGGTCGCCGATCACCTCGACGCGCTGCGTACGGGGAGCACGGGGACGGTGACCTCCGAATGAGCAGGCCCGTCGCCGTCACCGGCCTCGGTCTGGTCACCGCCGCCGGAGAAGGCGCCGACGCCACCTGGGACGCGGTCTGCCGCGGCGTGGGCACCGCGGCCCGGCGCTGGCCGGCCTGCCCGCGGCCCCGCCCTCGCCCCGGCCACCGCCTGCGCCTCGGGCGCCACCGCCGTCACCGTGGCCCGCGATCCTCTCGCCACCGGCCGGTGCGACGTCGCGGTGGCCGGAGCCACCGAAGCCGCCCTCACTCCGCTGGTGTCCGCCGGGTTCTGGCGCATGGGTGCCCTGTCCCGGCGCGCCGGCGCGTCCCGGCCCTTCGCCGCCGACCGCGACGGTTTCGTCCTGGCGGAGGGAGCCGGAGTCCTCGTCCTGGAACGGACCGAGGACGCGACCACCCGCGGCGCCCGCACCCGCGCCCTGCTGGCGGGCCGCGGCAGTACCTCGGACGCCCACCGTCCCACCGCGCCCGCCCCGGAGGCCCGGGGCGCGGAGGCGGCTCTGCGCACCGCCCTGGCGGACGCGGGGCTGGCTCCGCGGGATGTCGACCACGTCAACGCCCACGGCACCTCCACGCCGCTGGGCGACGCGGGCGAGGCAGCCCTGATCGCCCGCGTCCTGCCGCACCGTCCCAGTGTCACGGCGCCCAAGGGCGTACTCGGTCACAGCCTGGGGGCGGCGGGCGCCGTCGAGACGGCGCTGACGGTGCTCACCCTCCAGCACCGTACGGTGCCGCCGATCGCGAACCCGGGTGCCCCGGCGCCCGAGTTCGGCATCGACTGCGTCACCGGGGAGCCCCGACGGCAGGAGGTCCGTACCGCCGTCAGCCACTCCTTCGGCTTCGGGGGCCACAACGTCGTCCTCGTCCTGACCAGGGCTGCCCGCGGTCCGATCACCCCGCCCGTGCCCGATCAACGCAACACTCGCACCACCGGCAACGGCACCACCAGCAGATGATGACGAGGTCATGGCTGCCTGAACTCACGTACGGCGAGCGGTGGCCGGACGCGGACCACCGGGTCGGCGCTGTCTGTCGGTCGGAGTCGTTCCGGGCCGCGTCGAGGGCGGGGCGGCGGTGAAGGCGAGCAGGAGCGCGGTCCGGTGGGCCCGACGGCCCGGGTGCCGCGGCTTTGGACGAGTGCCACGACCGACTCGTCGGCCCGGTACCTGTCCGGGAGCCGGGGGCCAGGCCCCGGAGGCACACGCGGGGAGCGGCCGGAGATCACCGCTGGCGCCGCGCGGCGGATCGGACGCCACGACGGGCCGTCCGCGGGTGAGGAGAAGTCAGCCGCGCGCCGGGCTCAGGCCCGGTGGGAGTTGCGGGGGGTGGGCGCCGGTGCCGGCAGGGGGCTCGTCGCCGCCCGGGTCACGTCCCCGACGAGCTCGACGACATCCGGTCCGTACGCCTGCGAGTTGACCACCTTCAGCAGCAGCACGAAGGAGTTGCCGCCGTGCTTGCGGGCCAGCTTCTCGTGGTGACGCGCGAGGTAGCGGGTGGCGGCCTGGTTGGTGATCGCGCGCTGGCCGCAGAACAGGAACGCGGGCCGGGCCTCGCGCCGCTCCCCGGCGGTGAGACGGGCCAGCAGCACGTACTCCGTGACGCCCGCGTCCATGCGGTAGCGCTCCCCGCCTATCTGGAAGGCGCCGCGGTCCGGTCCCGGTTCCGGATCGATGTTGATCCGCACCCCGGGCAGCATGGCCGCCATGTGGGCCACCATGCGCCGGTTCGACCCGGGACCGCCCACGCAGAACTCCGTGCGCTCGCCGAAGCCCTGATGGACCATGTCCTGCGTGACCACCTGCACGTGCGCGCCGCAGTTCTTGATCAGCGCGGACAGCTCCAGCAGCGCGAAGACGTCGAAGCGGTGGACCGCCGGTTCGGCGGCGGCGGGGTCCCGGTTGACGACCAGCAGCGACTCGGAACTGTCCGGCAGGCCGAAGAACGCCTGCTTGCGGCGGAGTCTCCGCTTCCACAGGTAGGTGCGGGTGAACCAGCCCAGCGCGGCGCTGATGCCGGCCGCGACCACGCCGAGGACGATGTTGCGTACGTCGTCAGTCATGGGCGCGCATGCTATCGGGCGTCGGCGCACCGGCGTTCGACGGGCCGCGGCGCACGTGCTCCTGACGCGGCCATGACGATCAACTAAGCTGCCCGAACGGCCCTTCCCTGGAGGTGCGGATGCGTCGCCCTGTCGCACGGAATCTGACGGTCCTGGCGGTCTCGACCGCCGTGGTGTCGGTGGGGGCGGCGGCGCCACCCGCCGCGACGGCGCCACCCGCCGCGACGGCGCCACCCGCCGCGCAGAGCAGACCCGCCGCCCCGAAGACACCGGTCGCCGTCGGGTACGGCGGCGCGGTCGCCAGCGTCGACGCCGACGCCTCGGCCGCCGGCATCGAGGTCCTGCGCAAGGGCGGCAACGCCGTCGACGCCGCCGTCGCCACCGCCGCCGCGCTCGGCGTCACGGAGCCCTACTCGGCCGGCATCGGCGGAGGCGGCTACTTCGTCTACTACGACGCCGAGTCCCGCACGGTGCGGACCATCGACGGCCGCGAGACCGCGCCGCTGACCGCGGACGAGAGCCTCTTCACGGAGAACGGCGAGCCGCTCGCCTTCGCCGACGCCGTCAGCAGCGGCCTCGCCGTCGGCACCCCGGGCACACCCGCCACCTGGCAGTCCGCCCTCGACAAGTGGGGCACCCGGAAGCTCGGCTCGGTGCTCAAGCCCGCCGAGCGCCTGGCCCGGCACGGCTTCACCGTCGACGACACCTTCCGCTCCCAGACCGCCGCCAACGAGCGGCGTTTCCGCTACTTCCCGGCCACCGCCGAGCTGTTCCTGCCGGGCGGCGACCTCCCCGTCGTCGGTTCCACGTTCAAGAACCCGGACCTGGCGCGCACGTACAAGGAGCTGGCCCGCGAGGGCGTCGGCGCGATCTACCACGGCGAGCTCGGCGAGGACATCGTCGCCACCGTCAACGAGCCGCCCGTCGACCCGGACTCCGGCTGGGACGCCCGCCCCGGCGACCTGTCCGCCGAGGACCTCGCGGCCTACGAGGCCAAGTTCCAGGCGCCCACCAGGACCTCGTACCGCGGTCGGCACGTCTACTCCGTCGCGCCCTCCTCCTCCGGCGGCACCACGGTCGGCGAGGCCCTCAACATCCTCGAGCGCACCGACCTCTCCAAGGCGAGCAAGGCCCGGTACCTGCACCGCTTCATCGAGGCGAGCCGCATCGCGTTCGCCGACCGCGGGCGCTGGCTCGGCGACCCGGCCTTCGAGGACGTACCGACGAGGGAACTGCTGTCCCAGCGGTACGCCGACTCGCGCGAGTGCCTGATCAAGGACGACGCGGTGCTCACCAGCCCCCTCGCGCCCGGCGACCCCCGGCACCCCGCCCCCTGCGCGGGCGGCGGTACGGCGGCGCCGACGACGTACGAGGGCGAGAGCACCACGCACCTGACGGTGGCCGACAAATGGGGGAACGTCGTCGCCTACACGCTCACCATCGAGCAGACCGGCGGCAGCGGCATCACCGTGCCCGACCGCGGCTTCCTGCTCAACAACGAGCTGACGGACTTCTCCTTCGCGCCGGCCAACCCGGCCGTCCACGATCCGAACCTGCCCGGCCCCGGCAAGCGCCCGCGGTCCTCGATCGCGCCGACCATCGTCCTGGACCAGCACCACAGGCCGGTCGTGGCGGTCGGCTCACCCGGCGGCTCCACCATCATCACCACCGTGCTCCAGACGCTCACCGGCGTCATCGACCGCGGGCTCCCGCTCGCCGACGCGATCGCGGCCCCGCGCGCCAGCCAGCGCAACACCGCGCAGACCGAACTGGAACCCGGTCTCCACGACAGCGGCGTGCGGGAGGAGCTGGAGGCCCTCGGGCACTCCTTCAAGCAGACCCCGGAGATCGGCGCGGCGACCGGAGTGCAGCGGCTGCCGAACGGCAGGTGGCTGGCCGCCGCCGAGAAGGAACGACGTGGCGGCGGCTCGGCGATGGTCGTCGAACCAGTGCGCTAGCCAGGCCTGTCCGACTCACAGCTCGGGGACGGGCCGCTCGGGCGTCCGGAAGGCCAGCCGCCCGTCCTCGACGTCGACCGTCACCCGGCCGCCCTCCGCGATACGGCCGTCCAGCAGCAGCCGGGACAGTTCGTTGTCGACCTCGCGCTGGATGGTGCGGCGCAGTGGTCGCGCGCCGTACTCGGGCTGGTAGCCGCGCTCGGCGAGCCAGTCCACGGCCGCGTCGGTGAAGTCGACCGTGACGCCCTGCGCGTGCACCATGCGGCGGGTCTGCTCGAGGAGCAGGCTGGTGATCTGCCGCAGCTGCTCGCCGCTGAGCTGGCGGAAGACGACGATCTCGTCGATGCGGTTGAGGAACTCGGGCCGGAAGTGCTCGCGCAGCGGGCGCAGCACCTGCTCGCGCCGGGCTTCCTCGTCCGCATCCGAGCCGCCGGCGCCGAAGCCGATGCCCGCACCGCGCCGGGTGATCACGTCGGAGCCCAGGTTGCTGGTCATCACGACGACCGTGTTGCTGAAGTCCACCGTCCGGCCCTGCGAGTCGGTCAGGCGCCCGTCGTCGAGCACCTGGAGCAGGATGTTGAAGACGTCCGGGTGCGCCTTCTCCACCTCGTCCAGCAGGAGCAGCGAGTACGGGTGCCGGCGTACCACCTCGGTGAGCTGACCGGCCTCCTCGTGTCCGACGTAGCCGGGCGGGGCGCCGACCAGACGGCTGACGGTGTGCCGCTCCTGGTACTCGCTCATGTCGAGCCGGACCATCCGCTCCTCGCTGCCGAACAGCGCCTCGGCCAGCGCGCGGGCCAGCTCGGTCTTGCCGACGCCGGTCGGGCCGAGGAAGAGGAAGCTGCCGATGGGCCGGTCGGGGCTGGCGAGCCCGGCGCGGGAGCGCAGTACGGCGTCGGCGACGACCCGTACGGCCTCCTCCTGGCCCACCACCCGCTCGTGCAGGTGGGACTCCAGGCCCAGCAGGCGGTCCTTCTCCTCCTGGGTGAGGCTGCTGACCGGGATGCCGGTCAGCCGTGACACCACCTCGGCGATGGACTCGGTGCCGACGACCAGGTTCAGGCCCTCGTCGGCCTCGCCGCCGCCGTCGGCCTCGGTGATCCGCTGCTTCAGCTCGACGATCCGGTCGCGCAGCTGGGTGGCCTGTTCGTAACTCTCGTCCGCGACCGCCTGGTCCTTGTCCCGGACCAGCTGGTCCACCTCGCGCTCCATGGCCCGTACGTCCGTGCCCTTGGTGCGGGCCCGCAGCCGCACCCGGGCGCCCGCCTGGTCGATCAGGTCGATGGCCTTGTCCGGCAGCCGCCGGTCGGTGAGGTAGCGGTCGGACATCTCCACGGCCGCCACCAGCGCCTCGTCGGTGTAACGGACCTGGTGGTGGGCCTCGTAGCGGTCGCGCAGGCCGCGCAGGATCTCGATCGCGTCCGCGGTGGTGGGCTCCGGGACCAGGATCGGCTGGAAGCGGCGGGCGAGGGCCGCGTCCTTCTCGATCCGGCGGTACTCCTCCAGCGTGGTGGCACCCACGATGTGCAGCTCGCCGCGGGCCAGGGCCGGCTTGAGGATGTTCCCGGCGTCCATCGAGCCGCCCTCGCCGCCACCGCCCGCGCCGACGACGGTGTGCAGCTCGTCGATGAAGATGATCAACTGGTCGGAGTGGGCGCGGATCTCGCCCACGATGTTGTTCATCCGCTCCTCGAAGTCGCCCCGGTAGCGGGTGCCGGCGACCACGCCGGTCAGGTCCAGCGCGACCACCCGGCGCCCGACCAGCACGTCGGGGACGTCGCCGTCCGTGATGCGCTGAGCCAGCCCCTCCACGACGGCGGTCTTGCCGACCCCCGCGTCACCGATGAGGACCGGGTTGTTCTTGCCGCGGCGGGAGAGCACCTCCACGGTCTGCTCGATCTCCTCCTCGCGCCCGATCACCGGGTCGATCCGGCCCTGCTGGGCCAGTTCGGTGAGGTCGCGGCCGTACTTGTCCAGGGTCGGCGTGTTGGTGGTCCGCGGCCCCTCCGTGCGGGCCTTCGCGGCGTCCGGTGCCTCCGTCGGCAGACCGGAGGGGGCGAACCGGGCCGCGTTCAGGATGTGCCCGGCGGCCGAGTCCGGGTTGGCGGCCAGGGCGCTGAGCACGTGCTCCGGGCCGATGTACCCGGTGCCGGTCGACCGGGCCAGCTCGTGCGCGTCCAGCAGGGCGCGCTTGACGGCCGGGGTCAGGGAGAGCGAGGTCGGAGGCGGCACCTCACCGGGCGGGTGCTGCACCGGGCCGCTCCGCTCGTCGATCTGCGAGGCCATCGAGTCGGGATCGGCACCGGCCCGGCTGAGCAGGCCCCGGGTCGGCTCGGTGGAGAGCGCGGCCCGCAGCAGGTGCTCGGTGTCCAGGTCCCGGCTGCCGTGCTCGGCGGCGTACTGGGCGGCGCCGCGCACCAGCTCCCGGGCGGGCTGGCTGAGCAGCCGCCCGATGTCGATCTGCCTCGGCCTGGGCCCGCCGAAGAAGCGTGCCAGGAATTCCGCGAACGGGTCACCCTCCGGGCCCATGAAGCCGCTGCTCATCGTTTCCGGTCCTCCGCTGCTTCGCTGATCGACGTGCCGGGGCCGGGTAACCCGGGCGGGGTGAGCTCATGCCCAACATGACACGTTCTGTTCCGGCGGGCATGTGCGGGAACCCCGGGCCCCGGCCCGTCTCAGAGGCCGTCCCGCGAGGTCAGGACGCGCGGACCGGCCTCGGTGATCGCCACCGTGTGCTCCACGTGCGCCGCCCGGGAGCCGTCGTTCGTGCGCAGGGTCCAGCCGTCCGGGGCGGGGTGGTAGTCGTCCCGGCCGCTGCTGATCAGCATCGGCTCGATGGCGATGACCATGCCGTGCCGCAGGGGCAGCCCGCGTCCCGGCCGGCCCTCGTTGGGGACCCCGGGGTCCTCGTGCATCTGCCGGCCGATGCCGTGGCCGCCGAAGTCCTCCATGATGCCGTAGCCGGCCCCCCGGCAGACCGTGCCGATGGCGTGCGCGATGTCCCCGACGCGGTTGCCGACGACGGCCGCGTCGATGCCCGCCGCGAGGGCCCGCTCGGCGGCCTCGATCAGCGTCACGTCCGCCGGGCGCGGGGTGCCCACGACGAAGCTGACCGCCGAGTCGCCGGCCCAGCCGTCCAGGGTGGCGCCGCAGTCGATGGAGACGAGGTCGCCGTCGCGCAGCCGGTAGCCGTCGGGGATGCCGTGCACGATCGCGTCGTTCACCGACGCGCAGATGACGCCCGGGAACGGCGCCGGCGCGAAGGAGGGCCGGTAGCCGAGGAACGGCGAACCGGCGCCCGCCTCCCGCAGCACCTCGTGGGCCACCGCGTCCAGCTCCAGCAGGGACACGCCCACGTCCGCGGCCCGCCGTACGGCGGTCAGGGCGCGCGCGACGACCTGGCCGGCCGCGTGCATGGCGTCGATCGATGTGTCTGTCTTCAGTTCCACCATGCCAATTACTATACCGGTATTTGAATTGGATTCCCGCCGTGGCCCGCGTCACCGGATCTCCTGGTTCCCGTACCGGTCCGGTAAGGGAAACCGGTATTAGAATGACGGCATGGTACGCACCCCCCTGACCCCCGAAGAGCGTGAACGCGGTGAGCGCCTCGGGCGGCTGCTCCGCGCGGCCCGCGGCGACCGGAGCATGACGGAGGTCGCGGCCGAGGCCGGGATCTCCGCCGAGACCCTGCGCAAGATCGAGACCGGCCGGGCGCCCACCCCGGCGTTCTTCACGGTGGCCGCGCTGGCCCGCGCGCTGGGGCTCTCCATGGACGAGCTGGCGGGGTGGTGCGCGCTCGCGGGCGTGTGAGCGCCGGGCGGCGGCGTCCGTCCCAGCCGCCCCACCGGCCACTCCACTCACCCGCAGGAGTGCGAAAACCGGTCGACACCGCGCCGTGGCGACGATGGTCTTGGCAAGCCCCCGTGGCCAGGCTTACCTTCGACCCCCTACGGCCTGCTCTACGGGCGTAGAGGCTCTGACGTCGTGTCGAAGGAGCAGCTCATGGCCAACGTCGTACGTGCCGCTCTCGTCCAGGCCACCTGGACCGGCGACACCGAGTCCATGGTGGCGAAGCACGAGGAGCACGCCCGCGAGGCGGCCCGGCAGGGGGCCGGGATCATCGGCTTCCAGGAAGTCTTCAACGCCCCCTACTTCTGCCAGGTGCAGGACCCCGAGCACTACCGCTGGGCCGAGCCCGTGCCCGACGGCCCGACCACCCGCCGTATGCGGGCCCTCGCCCGCGAGACCGGCATGGTGATCGTCGTCCCCGTCTTCGAGGTCGAGCAGTCCGGCTTCTACTACAACACCGCGGCCGTGATCGACGCCGACGGCACCGTCCTCGGCACGTACCGCAAGCATCACATCCCGCAGGTCAAGGGCTTCTGGGAGAAGTTCTACTTCCGGCCCGGCAACCTCGGCTGGCCGGTCTTCGACACCGCCGTCGGCAAGGTCGGCGTCTACATCTGCTACGACCGGCACTTCCCCGAGGGCTGGCGGCAACTCGGCCTCGGCGGCGCCCAGCTCGTCTACAACCCCTCCGCCACGCACCGCGGCCTCTCCGCCCACCTGTGGCGGCTCGAACAGCCCGCGGCGGCCGTCGCCAACGAGTACTTCGTCGCCGCGATCAACCGCGTCGGGCAGGAGGAGTACGGGGACAACGACTTCTACGGGTCGTCGTACTTCGTCGACCCGCGCGGGCAGTTCGTCGGCGAGACGGCCAGCGACACCAAGGAGGAACTCGTCGTCCGGGACCTCGACTTCGCCCTCATCGACGAGGTGCGGCAGCAGTGGGCCTTCTACCGCGACCGACGCCCCGACGCCTACGAAGGGCTGGTGCGGCCGTGACCAGGGACCTGTTCGGCCGGCACCGCGCCGTCCTGCCCGACTGGCTCGCCCTGTACTACGAGGACCCGCTGGAGATCACCCACGGCGAGGGCCGCCGGGTATGGGACGCCGCCGGCAACACGTACCTCGACTTCTTCGGCGGCATCCTCACCACGATGACCGCCCACGCCCTGCCCGAGGTGACCAAGGCGGTGAGTGAGCAGGCCGGGCGGATCATCCACTCGTCCACGCTCTACCTCAACCGGCCGATGGTCGAACTCGCCGAGCGCGTCGCCCACGTCTCCGCCATCCCGGACGCCCGCGTCTTCTTCACCACCTCCGGTACCGAGGCCAACGACACCGCCCTGCTGCTCGCCACCGCCCACCGGCGCAGCAACACGATCCTGGCGATGCGCAACAGCTACCACGGCCGCTCCTTCAGCTCGGTCGGCATCACCGGCAACCGCGGCTGGTCCCCGACCTCGCTCTCCCCGCTCCAGACGCTCTACGTGCACGGCGGCGTGCGCACCCGCGGCCCCTACGCGCACCTGGACGACCGGGACTTCGTCGACGCCTGCGTCGAGGACCTCGAGGACCTCCTCGGCCACACCCGCCCGCCCGCCGCGCTGATCGCCGAACCCGTGCAGGGCGTCGGCGGCTTCACCTCTCCGCCGGACGGCCTGTACGCCGCGTTCCGCGAGGTGCTGCACGAGCGGGGCATCCTGTGGATCGCCGACGAGGTGCAGACCGGCTGGGGCCGCACCGGCGAGCACTTCTGGGGCTGGCAGGCCCACGGGCGCAGCGGCCCGCCGGACATCGTGACCTTCGCCAAGGGCATCGGCAACGGCATGTCCGTCGGCGGTGTCATCGCCCGCGCCGAGATCATGAACTGCCTGGACGCCAACAGCATCTCCACCTTCGGCGGCACCCAGGTCACCATGGCGGCCGGCCTCGCCAACCTCACCTACCTGCTGGAACACGACCTCCAGGGCAACGCCCGGCGCGTCGGCGGACTGCTCATCGAACGGCTGCGGGCCGTCGCGGCCCGGGTGCCGCACGTACGCGAGGTACGCGGGCGCGGGCTGATGATCGGCGTCGAGCTGGCCCGGCCCGGCACCGACGAGGCCGTACCCGAGGCGGCGGCCACCGTGCTGGAGGAGGCCCGCGCGGGCGGCCTGCTCATCGGCAAGGGCGGCGGCCACAACACCAGCGTCCTGCGCATCGCCCCGCCGATGTCCCTCACCGTCGCGGAGGCCGAGGAGGGCGCCGCGATCCTCGAACGCGCCCTGCGGAGCATTTGACAGCCGTACACCGGCCGTGCAACGAGCGGAGGGACCGCCGCCATGACCTCTACCTCGGAGACCTCGAAGGCCTCGGAGACCTTTCACGCCTCGAAGGCTCCGGAGACCTCGAAGGCTCCGGAGCAGCAGGTCTGGGAACCCGCCCTGTCGGTCCGCCAGGTCCTCGGCCTGGAGCGGGTGCTCGCCGGGCAGCCCGAGGTGGTGGCCGGCGCGCACCGGCTCGACCGGCCCGTGCGCTGGGTGCACGTCGCCGAGGCGGCCGACGTCGGAGTGATGCTCAGCGGCGGCGAGATGGTGCTCACCACCGGGGTGCTGCTCGCCGGCGACGAGGACAGGCAGGGCGAGTACATCCGCTCCCTGCACCGCGCGGAGGCCGCCGCCGTCGTGCTCGGACTCGGCCGTGCCTTCCCCACCCCGCCGGAGGTGATGCGCCGGGCGGCCGAGCGGTGCGGACTGCCCCTGGTCGTCCTGCACCGGCCCTTCCCCTTCGCCGAACTGACCGAGGAGGTGCAGTCCCGGCTGCTGCGGCGCAAGTTCGCCGCCGTCAGCCTCTCCGAGGCCGTACGCACCGAACCGACCGGTCTGATCACCGCGGGCGCCCCGGTGCAGCGCCTCCTCGACGAGGTGGCCCGGCACGGCGGCTGCCCGGTCGTCGTCACCAACCTCGCCCACCGCGTCCTCGCCACGGCGGGGGCGCGGCCCGCGGTCGACGACGTGCTCCGGGACTGGGAGCGCATCGCCCGCCAGGCCGGTGCCGGGACGGCCGACGGCTGGATCCGCGCCGAGCTGAGCGGCCGCGGGGAGCGCTGGGGGCGGCTGGTGCTGTGCGGCTACCTTCGTCGACCCCGGGGCGCGGTTCGTCGGCGAGGTCGCGAGCGACAAGGAGAGCGAACTCGTCGTCCGGGACCTCGACATGGGCAAGCCGCGCGAGGTCCGCGACCGCTGGCAGTTCTACCGCGACCGGGCGCCGGGCGCCTCCTCCCCGCTGACCGCGCCCTGACCGACCGGGGCTCTGAGAAGGAGGGAACAGCAGCATGAGCAGCCGTACCGTCATCCGCGGCGGCCTCGTCGTCACCGCGTCCGACGAACTCCACGCCGACGTCCTGATCGAGGACGGCCGCGTCGCCGCCCTCGCCGCGTCCGGCACCCCGGCCGCCGAGGCCTTCACGGCCGGGCACAGCATCGACGCGACCGGGAAGTACGTCATCCCCGGAGGCGTCGACGGCCACACCCACATGGAGATGCCCTTCGGCGGCACCTACGCCGCCGACACCTTCGAGACCGGCACCAGGGCCGCCGCCTGGGGCGGTACGACCACGATCGTCGACTTCGCCGTCCAGGGCGTCGGGCACTCCCTGCGTTCCGGCCTGGACGCCTGGCACGCCAAGGCCGAGGGCAACTGCGCGATCGACTACGCCTTCCACATGATCGTCTCCGACGTGAACCAGAAGACGCTCAAGGAGATGGACCTGCTGGTGGAGGAGGGCGTCACCTCCTTCAAGCAGTTCATGGCCTACCCCGGCGTGTTCTACTCCGACGACGGCCAGATCCTGCGCGCCATGCAGCGCGCCGCCGGCAACGGCGGCCTGATCATGATGCACGCCGAGAACGGCATCGCGATCGACGTCCTGGCCGAGCAGGCCCTCGCCCGCGGCGAGACCGACCCGCGCCACCACGGCGAGGTCCGCAAGGCCCTCCTGGAGGCCGAGGCGACCCACCGCGCCATCAAGCTCGCCCAGGTCGCCGGCGCGCCCCTGTACGTCGTGCACGTCTCCGCGACGGAGGCGGTCGCGGAGCTGACCCGGGCCCGCGACGAGGGCCTGAACGTCTTCGGCGAGACCTGCCCCCAGTACCTCTTCCTGTCCACCGACAACCTCGCCGAGCCCGGCTTCGAGGGCGCCAAGTACGTGTGCAGCACCCCGCTGCGCCCGCGCGAGCACCAGGCGGCCCTGTGGCGGGGCCTGCGGACCAACGACCTCCAGGTGGTCTCCACCGACCACTGCCCCTTCTGCTTCAGCGGCCAGAAGGAGCTGGGCCGGGGCGACTTCTCCAAGATCCCCAACGGCATGCCGGGCGTCGAGAACCGCATGGACCTGCTCCACCAGGCCGTCGTCGACGGGCACATCACCCGGCGCCGCTGGATCGAGATCGCCTGCGCCACCCCGGCCCGCATGTTCGGCCTCTACCCGAAGAAGGGCACCATCGCGCCCGGCGCCGACGCCGACGTGGTCGTCTACGACCCGCACGCCGAGCAGGTCATCTCCGCCGAGACCCACCACATGAACGTCGACTACTCGGCGTACGAGGGCAGGCGGATCACCGGCCGGGTGGAGACCGTGCTCTCGCGCGGCGTACCGGTCGTCACCGAGCGGGAGTACACCGGGCGCAAGGGCCACGGCGTCTACACCCCGCGCGCCACCTGCCAGTACCTGAACTAGCTAGGAGCCGCGCCCATGGACTTCGGACTCGTCCTGCAGACCGACCCACCCGCCTCCCGCGTGGTCGACCTGATGAAGCGGGCGGAGGACAACGGTTTCAGCCACGGCTGGACCTTCGACTCCTCCGTGCTGTGGCAGGAGCCGTTCGTGATCTACAGCCAGATCCTGGCCCACACCACGACACTGAAGGTCGGCCCGATGGTCACCAACCCGGGCACCCGCACCTGGGAGGTGACCGCCTCCACCTTCGCCACCCTCAACGACATGTTCGGCAACCGCACCGTCTGCGGCATCGGCCGCGGCGACTCCGCGATGCGCGTCGCCGGCCGCAAACCCAGCACCCTGGCCCGCATCAGCGAGTCCATGCGGGTCATCCGGGCACTGGGCAGGGGAGAGGAGGCCGACCTCGGCGGCGGCACCGTCGTCAGGTTCCCCTGGATCAAGCCGGGCGCCGAAGTGCCCGTGTGGATGGCGGCCTACGGCCCCAAGGCGCTGAGGATGACCGGCGAGGAGGCCGACGGCTTCATCCTCCAGCTCGCCGACCTCTACCTGACCGAGTACATGGTCAAGGCAGTCAAGGACGCCGCCGTCGCCGCCGGACGGGACCCTTCCGAGGTGACCGTCTGCGTCGCCGCACCGGCCTACGTCACAGCGGACGACTCGCCCGAGGCACTCGCCCACGCGCGCGAGCAGTGCCGCTGGTTCGGCGGCATGGTCGGCAACCACGTCGCCGACCTGGTCGACAAGTACGGCGAGCACTCCGCCGCCGTCCCCGGCGAACTCACCGACTACATCGAGGCCCGCGAGGGCTACGACTACGCCCACCACGGACGCAGCGGCAACCCCGACACCCGGTTCGTGCCGGACGAGATCGTCGACCGGTTCTGCCTGATCGGGCCGGCCGAGAAGCACATCGAGAAGCTGAACGCCCTGCACGCCCTCGGCGTCGACCAGTTCGCGCTCTACGACATGCACGACGCGCGGGAAGCCGTGATCGACGCCTACGGCACGAAGATCATCCCGGCTGTCAACGCCTGACGCGCTCCCTCCCCCTTCCCCGCCTCGGGGGAGGGGGACCAGGCCGCACCCGCGCACCCTCTCGGCACCGCTGGCCGACAGCCGTCCCGGTGCCTCCTCAGCCCTGACCGTTCTCCAGGGCGGCCACCGCCTCCTTGGCCGCCTGGATGGCACCCTTGTTGATCGTCTCCGTAGTCGGTGCCTTCTTCGACTCGAAGTCGCTGCCGTTGTACGTGATCATCACCAGGGCGTTGGACGCGCGGACCAGCACGGTGCCCTCGCGCGTCTGCTGCTTGTCCTCGGTGGTGAGGTTCACGACGGAGTAGGCCGCGTCGCCGAGCCCCGGGACCTCACCTCCGCCGCTCCGGTCGGCGACCCGCTCCTTGTACGACTTCAGTGCCGCCTCGTCCGAGGCCATCACCTCGTAGGAGACGTCGAGCCACCGGTAGTCGTACCCCTTGAGGGCGTTCCAGGAGCAGGTGCGGCGGGCGTCGGTGTCCGTCGACGGGATCTCCTTGCCGTCCGCCTTCGCGCCCGGAACCAGTGAGCCGACCGTCTTGCCGGCCAGGCTCTCGCAGGGCGCCGGGGCGGCGGCGTACGTCTTCGTCACCGCCTCGGTCGCCGGCGCGGAGGCCGACCGGTTCGTGGTGTCGGGCGGCGTCTTGTCCTTGGCGGCCGGTGAGGAGTCCGGCCCGGACGACAGCGCCCAGCCCGCCGTGGCGAGCACGGCGACCGGCGCCAGACGCGCGGTCAGGGCGAGCGGCAGGGGAAGAGAACGCACGGCGCACTTCTCGTGGGGGATGGTGCGGGGGGCCCGCACAGCGGACGGGACGCCAGTCTCACACGAGTCCCCGTGGGGCGGAAGGGCGAACTCGGTGCGTGGCCGCCCGGTGACGCAGACGAAGGGGAACGCCCGGTCCGGACGAATCGGGACGCGGGGAGCGCGCCGCCCGGAACGGGCGACAGCAGGAACTCGACGGGGCCACGCGCGTCCCGCCCCCGGGCCGCCTCGACTGCGCGCGGGCCGACCACTCCCTCCTCGTGCCCGGGCGGGACCTCGGACGGGGCGAGCGCCCGCGCCTCGGGCGGACGGACGAGCACGGTCATGAGGTCTCCGTGGTGGGCGATGGGGTGGCCCGGGCGGCGGGCGCGTTCAGGGCGGTCTCGACGCGGTCCACGGCGGCGAACGCGCCGTACGCGACCAGGTGCACCAGGCAGTGGTCGGTGTGCTCGGGCCGGCGCCACGCCGCGACGTCCGCGTCCGTGATCCGGTACGGCGCGAGCGCGGCCAGCAGCGCCAGCCGCGCGCCGGGCCGCTCCCGCCGGTCGGGGAACGGGTCCGGTGTGAGGGGCGGATGGGACCCGTCCCAGGCGCGCAGGGTGGTGCGTACGAGGGCCTGGTCGTCGGCGTCGAGGAGGCCCGCGCCCATCGTGGCGGTGCTGCTCAGTGCCGCGTAGGCGGGGCCGACCGGCGTGCCCGCCGCCCACGCCGGCCCCGGGCCGGGGTCGTCGAGCAGGGGCAGGGAGGCGCCGGGGACGGCCGGGCGGCGCACGGTACGGGACAGCGACCGGCCCGCCAGGCTCCGCACCGGCCGCAGCCGCTGCGCGTCGGCCGGGAGGAGTTTCTCGGCCACCAGGGCCGACACGATCCGGTTGATGAAGTGGAAGGCCAGCACGGTGCCGAGATAGCCGGGAACCTCCGCGCGGGGGAACGGGTACGGCTCCCGCGCGGCCCCCGGGACCCGGGTGCGCCGCGCCCAGTCGAGCACGCGCGCGTGCCGCTCGTCCGCCGGCTCCTGGCCCCGGGCCAGCCGCTCGGCCAGGGCGTGGTCGCCGGTCGCGTGCAGCAGCATGGTGTGCGCGTCCACGCAGAACCGGCACTTGTTGGCCTGCGACACCCCGAAGGCGGCGACCTCCTTGCCGGTCCGGCCGCCGGGGCCGGCGATCAGGGACTCGCGCATCAGCGCCCAGGCCGGGGCGACGAGTTCGGGTGCGGAGGAGAGGACCACGAACGGGGCGGGCTCGGGGATGCCGAAGTCCCGCGCGGCCTGTGCGTAGACCTCGGCGACGCGGCCGGTGGCCGCTTTCGGAGGCAGGGGTCCGGTGTGACGGAAGGGTGTGGGCATGGACAGCAGCGTGCGCCGCCGGGGTGCCGGTGGTCGTCGTACGGGCGGATGCGGTCGGCGCTGCGCCGCCGAGGCCCGGTCCCAAGGGGCACTACTTCGCCGGGAGTAGTCCGCAAGCCGTCCACAGGGCCGACGCGGCCGTCGGCGGAGCCGTCTAGGGTGCGGACATGAGTGGGCGTCGGATCGATCGTGGACGGCTCGCCGACGTGATCCTCGCGGTCGTGGTCGGTGCCCTCGGCATGACCGTCGCCGCCTTCGACGACGACACCGGGGCGCTCGACCACGTGCTCATCGCCCTCGCCTCCGCGGCGCTCGCCTTCCACCGCGCCGCCCCGCGCGCGGTGCTCGCCGTCGCCACCGGGCTCGGCACGGCGTACGTCCTGCACGCCCATCCCGGGCCGCTTGCCGCGCTGCCCGTTCTGGGAGCCGTGCACACCGCGGCCCGGGTCGGCCACCGGGGCGTCGCGGCGGCCGGCGGCGCGGTGTTCCTGGCCGGGTACGTGGCCACCGGCCCCGGGACCCAGGACGTGGCCGAGCGGGCCGGGCTGCTCGCCGGCTGGTTCCTGTGCGCGGTGGTGACCGGGCTCGCCGACCGGAACTGGCAGGCGTACCTGCGCCAGACCGAGCAGCGCGCCCTGGAGGCGGAGCGCACCCGGGAGGAGGCGGCCCTGCGCCGGGCCGGCGAGGAACGCCTGCGCATCGCAAGGGAGTTGCACGACTCACTCACCCACAGCATCTCCATCGTCAAGCTCCAGGCGGGCGTCGCCGTCCACCTGGCCCGCAAGCGCGGCGAGGAGGTGCCGCCCGCGCTGCTCGCCATCCAGGAGGCCAGTGGCGAGGCGATGCGCGAGCTGCGCTCCGCGCTCCAGGTGCTTCGCGCCGACGAACCGACCGGAACCCCGGCGCTGCTCGTGGAGCGGGCCCGCGCGGCCGGTCTGGCCGTCGGCCTGACGGTCACCGGCGACGAGCGCCCCCTGCCGCAGGCCCTCGGCCGCGCCGCCTACCGCATCGTCCAGGAAGCGCTCACCAACGCGGCACGCCACGCGGGACCGGCGAAGGTGATGGTCCGGATCGACTACGGCGCGGGAAACCAGGGGGAGTTGACCATAGACGTGGACGACGACGGAGCCGCCGAGCCGGGCCGCCCACCGGTGCCGGGCACCGGCCTGACCGGCATGCGGGAACGCGTGACGGCCCTCGGCGGAACCCTGTCCGCCGCCCCGCGCGCGGAGGGCGGCTTCTCGGTGCGGGCCCGGCTGCCGCTGGGGGAGACGGTATGAGCGAGGTGGCCCTGAGGGTGGCGCTCGTCGACGACCAGGCGCTGATGCGCGCCGGCTTCCGGGCGCTCCTCGACGCGGAGGACGGCATCGAGGTGGTCGGCGAGGCCGCCGACGGCGAGCAGGGCGTGGCACTGGTGCGGGCGCAGGTGCCCGACGTGGCGCTGGTCGACGTGCAGATGCCCGTGATGTCGGGCATCGAGGCGACCCGCCGTATCGCCGCCGACCCGGCCCTCGCCGCCGTCCGCGTGGTCATCCTCACCAACTACGGCCTGGACGAGTACGTCTTCGACGCCCTGCGGGCGGGAGCGAGCGGTTTCCTCCTGAAGGACACCGAGCCGGCCGACCTGCTCCAGGCCATCGAGGTGGTGGCGCGAGGGGAGGCGCTGCTCTCCCCGTCGGTCACCCGCACCCTGATCGGCGAGTTCGTCTCCCGGCCCCCGGACCGGGCCACCGCCCCGGGCCTGGACCGCCTCACCCGGCGCGAACGCGAGGTCACCGCGCTCGCCGCCCACGGCCTCAGCAACGAGGAGATCGCCGCACACATGGTGATCAGCCCACTGACCGCCAAGACGCACATCAGCCGGGCGATGACCAAGCTGGGCGCCCGGGACCGGGCACAGCTCGTGGTGTTCGCCTACGAGTCGGGCCTGGTGGAGGCACGCCACCGGTAGGTGATGCCGCGCCGTCGTCAGGTGATGCCGCGCCTCCCCCGGGAGATGTACGCCGCCGTCAGGAGACACGCGCCACGGTCAGGGGACTCGCGCGGTCCACTCGGCGGAACCGAACTTGGCGCGGGCCAGCTCCCGTGCCCGGGTCAGCTCCTCGTCGGTCACCTTGCCCCGGCACAGCCCGTACCGGCCGCCGAACGACTCGATCATGCGCTCGATGACGGCCTCCCGGGCCAGCCCGGTCTGCCGGCGCAGCGGATCCACCCGCTTCTTCGCGCTCTTGATGCCCTTGTCGGACATCTTCTCCCGCCCGATGCGCAGCACCTCGAGCATCTTGTCGGCGTCGATGTCGTACGACATGGTCACGTGGTGCAGTACGGCGCCGGGGCCGCCGTCCGGCCCCACGACGCGCTTCTGCGCGGCACCCGCGATCTTGCCCTGGTCGGTGGCGATGTCGTTCAGCGGCTGGTACCAGGCGCGGATCCCCAGCTCGCCGAGCGCGCCGAGCACCCAGTCGTCGAGGTACGCGTAGCTGTCCTGGAAGGAGAGCCCCTGCACCAGCGCCTCCGGCACGGACAGCGAGTAGGTGATCGTGTTGCCGGGCTCCACGAACATGGCGCCGCCGCCGGAGATCCTGCGTACCACCTCGATGCCGTGGCGGGCGGCGCCCTCGGCGTCCACCTCGTTGCGCAGCGACTGGAAGCTGCCGATGATCACCGCCGGGGCGCCCCACTCCCACACCCGCAGCGTCGGCGGACGCCGGCCCGCGGCGACCTCGGCGGTCAGCACCTCGTCCAGCGCCATGTGCAGGGCCGGGGGCTGCGGGCCCTCGTGGATCAGCTGCCAGTCGTAGTCCGTCCAGTCGGTGGCGCGCGCCAGGGCGCGGCGTACGGCGATGCCGACGGCCTCCGAGGTCAGCCCGTACATCACGGTGCCCTCGGGCAGCGCCGCGTCGATCCGCGCGGCGAGTCCCGCCGCGTCCGTGGAGGAGGGGGCGCCCTCCAGGGCCTTGTTGATCGACAGGATCGCCTCGTCGGGCTCCAGGAAGAAGTCCCCGGCGACTGTCACGTCACGGAGGACGCCTTCCCCGGCGTCCAGGTCCACGACGACCAGCTTGCCGCCGGGCACCTTGTATTCGCCATGCACGGCTTCGTTCCCTTCCAGTGCGCGGCGTGGATCCCGGGCCTGTTGCTCCGGCATCCGGACAAGACGCGCACATGCTTCGTATCGCACCCTAATGCCCGCTCGCGACGAGCGGCCACGCGGCGGTCGGTGCCGGAGGGGCGGGGCGGGATCGCCGCCGTGCCCTCGGTGGAGTCACCGCCCGCCGGGCCCGTCAGACGTGCCGCTGTCCGGGGAGGAACGTCACCTGCGGGGCGCCTGTCCGCGGATGGGTGGCGACTTCCGCCTCCACCCCGTACACCTCGGCCAGCAACCGGGGCGTGAGGACGGCGCCGGGCGGGCCGGACGCCGTGATCGCGCCGTCGCTCAGGACGTAGAGGCGGTCGCAGTAGTAGGCGGCGAGGTTGAGGTCGTGCAGGGCCAGCAGCACCGTCGCGGGCAGCCGGCGCAGTACGCCGAGCACCCCCAGCTGGTGGCGGATGTCGAGATGGTTGGTGGGTTCGTCGAGGACCAGCAGGGTGGGCTGCTGGGCGAGGGCTCGGGCGATGAGCACCCGCTGGCGTTCGCCGCCGGAGAGCCGGTCGAAGGGGCGGTCGGCCAGGTGGGCGACGTCGGCCTCGAAGAGCGCCGAGTCGACGAGACCGGCGTCCTCGGGGGTGTCGCCGTCGAGAAGCCGTTTGTGCGGGGTGCGCCCCATGGCCACGACCTCGCGGACGGCGAGGTCGAAGTCGGCGGCCGAGTCCTGCACCACCGCCGCCACCGTCCGGGCCAGCCGCCGCACCGGCATGGACCAGGCGTCGCTCCCGTCGACCAGGACCTGGCCGGTGTCCGGGCGCAGCACGCGGTAGACGGCGCGCAGGAGGCTCGACTTGCCGCTGCCGTTGGGACCCACCAGCCCGATGGTCTCGCCCGGGCGGGCCGTCAGGGAGACGTCGCGCACCAGGTGGCGGGCTCCGGCGGTGAGCGTGACGCCGTCGACGGAGAGTTCGGTCGCGGTCATGCCACTCCTCGGTCGGTGCCGCGCCGGGCGTCCCGGCGCATCAGCCACAGGAAGAACGGGCCCCCGCACAGGGCCGTGAGCACGCCGACGGGTATCTCCATCGGTGCGGCGACCGTCCGTGCGGCGATGTCGGCCCAGATGAGGAAGACCGCACCGCCCAGTGCCGCCGTCGGCAGTACCCGGCGGTGGTCGCCGCCGACGAACAGGCGCACGATGTGCGGCATCATCAGGCCGACGAAGCCGATCGGCCCGGCCGCCGCGACCAGTACGCCCGTGACGAGGGAGAGCAGGACGAACAGCCGGGCGCGGAACCGGGCCACGTCCAGTCCCATCGTGGTGGCGGCCTCCTCGCCGGTCAGCAGCAGGTTCAGGTTGCGTGCCTGCACCATGAGGACGCCGATGCCGAGCAGCAGGGCCGCGCTCGGCAGCCACAGGGTGTCCCAGCCGACGCCGCCGAGGCCACCGAGGGTCCAGGCCAGGACCGCGCGGGCCTCGTTGCCCCGGTCGGTGGTGAGCAGCAGCAGATCGAGTACCGCGGTGAGCACCGCCGCGATCGCCACCCCGGACAGCACCAGCCGCGTGGAGCTGATGCGGCCGCCGGTGCGCGCGGTGGCGTAGACGAGCAGCAGCGCGCCGAGCGCGCCCACGAACGCGGCCACGGACAGGGAGAGCGGCCCGAACAGGGTGACGCCGAACACGATCACGGCGACCGCTCCGAGGGACGCCCCGGAGGAGACGCCCAGCAGGTAGGGCTCGGCGAGCGGATTGCGGACCAGGGCCTGAAGGGCGGTGCCGATGACCGCCAGTCCGGCACCGATGACCGCGCCGAGCAGCACCCGGGGTGCCCGCACGTCCACCACGATGGTCTCCCGGGCCCGCGACCAGCCCGGCTCCTGCCAGTCGGCACCCAGCGCGTGCGTCACGATGCCCCACACCTGACCGGGCGGAACCTGGACGGAGCCGATCGCCAGCCCCGCCGCGGCGGAGACCAGCAGCAGGGCGGTGAGTACGAACAGCGTGACGGCCAGCCCCGTACGCCCCGCTCCCGGCTTGGAGGTCCTTTGCCGCTGCGCCGTCCGCTCGGCGGGGGAGCCGACGGCGGCCTGGGTCACCGGAAGCTCTCGGGGTGCAGTCCGCGGGCCAGGCCGTCGACCGCGTGGGCCGAGCGGATGCCGACCAGGGTGGCGGTCAGCGGCAGGACGACGAACCGCTCGTTCCTGACGGCGGGTACGTCGGCGAGCGCGGGCTGGGAGAGCAGGAACCGCTTCTTCCGCTCGACGCTTCCGGCGCCGGCGTAGTCGTAGATGGCGATGACCTCGGGCTTGCGTGCCACGACCTGCTCCCAGGAGACGTCACCGAAGACGTCGTCGAGGTCGGCGAAGATGTTCTCGCCGCCGGCCAGCCGGATCAGTTCGGTGCCCAGGCTCTTGCCGCCCGCGGTGAAGGCGGCCTTGTCGCCGCTGTCGTAGACGAAGACGGGCACCTCGGGCTCGCCACCGACGGCGGTGGCGGCCTCGTCGACGCGGCCCTCCAGGTCGGCGACCAGTTCGTCGGCCCGGTCCGGGACACCGAAGATCCTGCCGATGGTGCGGATCTCGTCGTAGGTGTCCTGCATCGTCACCCGCTTCTCGCCGCAGTACTCGCGGTTGAGGTGGGTGTCGATCCCGGCGTCGGCGAACGCCTCGCGGGAGCGGCCCTCGTTCTCGTCGAAGGCGCTGCCGTAGCCGCCGTAGACGAGGTCGGGTTCGGCGTCCAGGACGGTCTCGAAGGACGGTTCCCTCTCCGCCAGTTCCGGGACGGACTCGTAGTCCTTCCTCAGCTCGGGCAGGACGGCGGAGTCGGGGAAGGCGGTGCCGATCATGCGGTCCCTCAGACCGAGGGCGAGCATGAGTTCCGCCGGGTGCTGGTGGATGGTGACCACCCGGGACGGCGGTTTGTCGTACGTCGTCCTCACGCCGCAGTTGTCGATGGTGACGGGGAAGCCGTTGGCCGACGACGCCGCGGCCTTCGGATCCTGTGCGGTGCCGGCCGACGAGCCGCAGCCGGCCAGCAGAGCCGCGACCGCGGACAGGGCGACGGCCGCGGCGTGCGGAGACCGGCGCCGTCGGGCAGGGGAGAACAGAGGGGCATGGGGCATGCCGTGGTACACGTAGAGCCTCCTGTGGAGTCCGCGCTCCTCGGAATGGGCCCGCGACGGACCAGTGTCCTGACTCCCGGATCGACGCTCCCTCCGCCTTCCCGCGCGGCGCGCAGTGGCATGTCGAGAGGGTGTACTCCCCGGTCACAGTGGCGGGACCGTGCCGGATTCGCACCGGCTTCCTGTCTCCCGTCGCGGCGATGACCAGGTGATCCTACGGTCCCCCGAGCCGGCGGCGAAAGGGCGTGCGGACCCCGCCGCCGAAGACGTCCACGCGGCCGGGGTACGCCTCCTCGGCAGTCCGCGGCAGCTCCACGGCGCCGAACACGAACCCGTCGGCGTGGCCCGCGTCAGCCGTCCGGTCTCTGGCCGGATATCGCCTCAGAGGTTCGTCGTCCCTTCAGCAAGACTTGTTGCCCCACGCCACATGCGCACCGCTGCCGCGGTGGCCCGTGCCCGGGAGGCCCTGATGCTGTCAGACGCGAGGCCGGACGAGGGCGGGGCCGCGAGCCCGTCCGGGCGGCGAAGGGTTTCCGGCGACCGTGTCGCTCTCCGTGGTGACCTGCGGTCCGCTCTGCCGGACGCCTCCGCGGCGGTGGTGGTCACGGCGCTCGTGTTCGTCCTGTTGTGGGCGCGTATGGAGTCGGGTGCTTCGGGCACTGTCGCGGTCATGCCGTTCATGGACGATGCCGGGACGTACTGGATGTACCTGCTCAGCCAGGCGTTCGGCTGGTCGGGACTGTTGTGGGCCTGGGGCACGGTCGTGCTCGGGCTGCTGCTGTCGGGGCCGCGGCCGGCCCGGCTGCCGGTCTCCCGGCAGGTGCTGGAGCGTTGGCACCGCACCACGAGTCTGACGACGATGGCCCTGATGTTCGCGCACGCGCTGATGTTCGCGGCGGAGCTGGTGCGTTACGAGACGAAGCTGGCGTGGGCGGAGCGGTTGTGGGTGGGCTTCGCGGATTCCTTCGTGCCGGGTTGGTACGACTCCGGGACCGG
>NZ_JBIRNE010000026.1:0-85656 GCF_044331465.1 Streptomyces sp. NPDC017225
GAAGGACGCCCTGCGCGCCCGCGCCACCGTCGGCGAGGTCTGCAACGCGCTGCGGGAGGTCTGGGGGACGTACGTCCCCACCGACGCCTTCTGAGTTCGGCCCGACGGGCAGCCGGCGGCGACCGCCGGAGGCCGCGCGACGACAGCCACGGATGGGCGGCGCGAGCATGGTAACGCCTGTTATCATGCTCGGTATGGCGAAGACACAGCTGGGCGCGCGCGTGGAAGAGGACGTTGCGGAACTGGCGAAAAAACGTGCCGCTGACCTGGGGCTGAGTATCGGGGACTACCTCGCCCGCCTCGTCCAGGACGACACCAGCGGTCTGCGCGCCCGCGCGGTGGACGCCGCCACCCGCTTCCTGGCCGAGCACCAGGCGGTCTTCGACGAAGCCGAAGACGCTCAGCACGCCTCTCGGGGAGCCCGCGCCGCCTGATGGATCTGAGCATCGACGTCCCCTGGATCCTTCAGGTCGCCGAAGCCGCCGGCGTCGACGACCCCGCCCCCGACGACTACGGCGTCCCGGTGGCGGCCGTCGCCCGCCACCGGGCCGAACTGTTCGAGCAGCCGGTCTACGACGGCCCCTACGCCAAGGCCGCCGCCCTGGTGCACACGCTGGGCCGATGCCGCTGGCTGGAACGCTCCAACCTGGCCGTTGCCGCCGCCACCGGCGTGATGTACCTCGAGGCGGCCGGAATCACGGTCAAACCCGCCCGCGAGGACGCCATCGCCCTCAAAGACCTGCTTCTGGACCCGGCCTGCACCACCGGACGGATCGCCGCCCTGCTGCGGGCCTGGCCCACCACCACCTGAACGACCCGGACGTCCGCCCCGGTTCGAGAACGACAGGTGCCCAGGCACCTGTCGACAGTCCGACGGATCAACAGTTCAACAATTCAACGGATCAGTGGCGAAGCCTGGGCTACGAACGTCTCGATCGCCTGTCTCGCCCGAGCGTCCAGTGCGTCCCGCTCGACCTGATCCCCTGCGGTCGACACGTCCCGCGTGCGCTGATAGGCCTGCTCGGCAGCGAGAATCACCCCCTGGTCATCAGTGAGCAACTTGACCCGGTAGAGCACTTGCCGGGTCGCTGTCCGGAGGCGGTGTGCTTCATCGCGTGCTGTGACGAAGGCCTCTCCGTCAGGGCCCTGCTGCTTGCGGTACCAGCGGTCCGCCTGGCCGTGGCGGTAGTCCTCCGCTGCCGCGGCGAACGAACTGTAAGTGGCTATGCGTTCCTGCCGGAGCGCTTCCGACCGCGCGAACAGCTCACTTCGTTCGGACGCGAGGCGCTGGAAGAGGTGCGTGATCACGGCACCCATGAGCGTGCCCCCGACCGCTACGACGCTTGTCCATATGGCTTCCATGGCATCAGCTGATCACAAGGGCGGCTGATGCGGTTGTCGGCAAGGAGATGGCCCCCTTGGCCCCCTTGGCCGTTTCAGCAGGGATCAGGAAACGTCACCGGCCGGGCTCAACGAGTCCGACCTGAGTGGGGTCTCACCTCGCGGCGCAGCGGAAGTTGTCCGCGTCGTCCGTGTTGCCATGGCCCTTGTAGCGTGCGGCAAGGGGGTACATGCACAGCGGCCTTGTCATGCCGGTCTCTCCGGTCGGTCCCTCGCCGACGCCGAGCAGTGTCGTGGGCTTCCTCTTCTTCTCGACCCAGTTCACGACCGCCTCCAGCGCACTGCCGGGGCTCGGAAGTCCGCCGTAGTACCCGGCGGGCATCACACCGGGATGAGGGTGCGACCTGATGAGGGTTTCGTGTCCGCCGCCGGGAGCCAGGAAGAGCCGTGCGAAGTCCTGGACCTCACGGGTGCCGCCCATTCTGTCCGCGACCTCGTTGTAGTAATCGACGGTTCCCCGCACGGGGATGGAGCTGTCGAAGGTGCCGTGCGTGATGACCATTCTGCCCCCGGCCGCGCGGAAGGCGGAAAGGTCGGGGTCCACCGCGTCGACCGTCCGCTCCCATTTCGCGACCGACCTCTCGAAGACGTCGGCGAACGTCTCGTGGGTGAGGGTGCGCCAGTCGAAGTCCGGGTCCTGGAGAACCCAGTGCGTGACCCATGTCAGGGCGTCCGCTCGCGGCTGGGGAGAGGTGGTCCCGTCCTCGTCGGTCACGGTGCCCGCCATGCGGTCGAGCGGAGTGCCGGGAGGCGGGCCGTGCCACAGGAACCCGCCGTCGGTGCCGCGCGGGCCCTCCCATATCTTGCCGACGATGTCGGCTTCCTGCGCGGTGAGTACATCGCCGATCAGGGTGCGGGCATCGAAGCCGCAGGCGCGCCAGTCGGAGACGATGCGGTCCTGGACGCCGTCACGTCCGTCACACTCGTCGATCGCCCTGTCGTTCACCGCCTCGAATGTCGATTGCGGGATGAAGTGCCCGGCCACGTTCATCACGACCTGGGGCCAGAGCGAGGCGGGAAGCAGGCGCGACATGTTCAGTGCCGGCCAGAACACGGCGAGACCGTCATAGTCGTGCGGGTAACGCTGCGCCTCCATCATGGCCTGGCGGCCACCGGCCGAGCCACCGTAGAAGTAGGAATGAGCGGGGCCCTTGCCGTAGTAGGCGTTGATCACCTTCTTGGCGCTGACAGCTGTCTGATGGATGGACAGGTGATTCCAGATATCGACCAGGGGCTTGTTGAGGGTGTTGTCGGGGTTGAGCGCGAACTCCCCCTGGTTGTTCGTCGTCGGTACTCCGGCGTCGGTGTTCGCCGTGGCGTAGCCGGCCGCCAGGGAGCACGGGTCGTACCGGCCGCACGGCTCGTCCGGCCCCCCGCCCACGAAGCCGCCGCCGCCGGTGCCGACGAACCGGCCGTTCCATGCCGCGGAGGGGAGGAACACCCCGACCCGGAACGACTCGTCCGACGCGGGGTCGGTCACCGTGAGCCGAACGTCGCAGTAGGCCGGAAGGTCTTCTGTGGCACCGACCGAAGTGGCGCTCTCGACCGTCCTGCCGGGCAGACGCACGTCGATCATGCTCTCGCACGAACGAACCGCCGTCCCGCCCGTCGGCGAAACGTCAGCCACCCGGGTACCGGCTGGTGCGGCGAACGTGGATGTGGGCGTGAACACCGCCAGGGTCCACGCGACCGCTACCGACGTGATCGGTAACAGGGCTCGACGGCTCCTGCCTCTTCGCCGGGGCCCGGGCGGGCAAGTCGCTTCGGTCATTACCGCTTCCTCCTTGGGACGACGGAGCGATGCTCCGACCGTGCGGGTACTGCGTGCCAACCTGGCACCTGGTGTCAGGGTGGCATACAGTACCGCCGAAGGTCGCGGACCTCGGGCCGCTCGGCGAGTCGCAGGAGCGTTCAGGCCGGTCCAGATCCGTTGAGGCCGGTTCAGGTCCAACCCACTTACAGGAGAAGGCGGGAAAGCTGTGAACACCTCTGGAGCGGTAGTCGTGACCGGTGCGAGCGCGGGCATCGGTGCGGAGTTCGCACGACAGCTCGCGGCGCGCGGCCATGACACCGTGCTCGTCGCCCGCCGCGCCGAGCGTCTCGAGGCGCTGGCCTCGGAGCTGTCCGGCCACGGTGCTCGCGCCACGGCCCTGCCGATGGACCTGACGGAACCGGGGGCGGGACAGGCGCTGCGTGCCGAGACCGACCGGCTGGGGATCGATGTCGCCGGAGTGGTCAACAACGCGGGTTTCGCCAACCACGGCTTCTTCCGCGGCGAGCAGCTCGATCGGCTCAAGGCCGAGATCGCGCTCGATGTCCTCGGGGTCGTGGAGATCAGTCACGCCTTCCTCCCACGCCTTCGCGAGCGGGGAGAGGGCTTCCTGATCAACATCGCGAGCATGGCCGCGTACAACGCGAGCCCCACCATGGCCGTCTACGGCGCGTCCAAGGCGTTCGTGCTCAGTTTCACCGAGGCGCTCTGGTACGAGGAGCTGGGCTCGGGGGTGAAGGTCTTCGCCGTCTCGCCGGGGGCGACGCAGACGGAGTTCTTCGACGTGGCCGGGGAGAGCGCGAGCGGCAACACCCGGCGGATGACGGCGTCGGCGGTCGTCCGGACCGCGCTGGAGGCACTCGACCGCCGCGATCCGAAGCCGAGCGTCATCGTCGGGGGTGGGAACCGGGCCGCCGCTGGTGCCTCGCGACTGCTCGGCCGCCATCGGATGACACGAACCGTCGGACGGATGATGACCCGCGCCATGGCGCAGCGCCGATGACCACTCGAAAGGGCCGTGGTAACGCGTGGCTATGCTGGTCCCATGACGGAGAGCGCAGGTTCGGTGGAGCGGTTGTGGGACCGGACCCGTCGCTCCGTCCAGGCGGAGATCATCCAGGTCGCCATGGACCTGTTCCTCCGGAAGGGGTTCGAGCAGACCACGATCGACGAGATCGTCGCGCTGGCGGGCGTGTCCCGGCGCTCGTTCTTCCGCTACTTCGGAACGAAGGAGGACATCGTCCTCGGCGGCCTCGCCGATGAAGGCGCCCGGGTGAGTGCCGAACTCGCGAAGCATCCCGATGACGAGGATCTCTGGACGGCGCTGCGCTCCGCGATCCTGGCCGTCGGAGACGCGGAGGCGGACGAGGAGCGCACGCTCGCGGTCGCACGGATGATGTACGGCAGCCCGTCCCTGCGAGCCCGCAGCATCGAGAAGCACCTGCGCTGGCAGTCCGACCTCGTCCCCGAGGTGCGCCGACGTCTTGGTCCGCCCGAGGAAACGGCCGACCTGCGTGCGGCGGCCGTCGTGGCGAGTGCGATCACGTGTCTCGACGTCGCCGGAGAAGCCTGGACCCGAGCCGGCGCGGACCGGCCGCTCGCCGTCTACTTCACCGAGGCACTCGACGCCGTACATCGTCGCTGATCCGGACGGTGCGGGTGACAGGGGTGGGTTCGACGGTCCCGCCATGCCCGGCCGCCGTCCAGGGCCGTGCCGGGCCCAGCTCGCCGATCGTGTAACCCTCCGCCAGGTCGCGCCAGAAGGGCAGCACCACGTTCAGCGCGATCGCCTCGACGAGGCCGACGCCGGGGAGACCCGGCCCTCCAGCCGCTTCGCGACGACGTCCTCCTGGGCGAGAACACGCTGGCGGACCCACAGCCGCAAGGCTTCCCAGCGGGTCCCGAGATGCCGGGCCACCTGGGCGACGGGACGGCCTGAGTTCTGTATTTCACGGACGGCTCGCCCGGAGCTCGTCGGGAAGTTCCGGGGTGCGGGCATCAGACCTGTGCTTCCCGCCTGCCGGAGCGATCGTGCCCGGCTTCAGGGCCGCTGCGAAACCCGGTTCGGCTCACATCCCGCCGGGGGCCTCTGGCGGCGCGCCTGCCGGCCATGGTCGGCGTCGCCGTCAACGGCCGGTCACGGGTGCGTCGTGCGAAGTGGTGACCGCGTCCGTATCGGTGGAACGTCGCGGCGCTGCGGAGCCTTCCGCGGGCTTGGGCTCCGCCAGCCGTAGTCCGGTGAACACGGCGGTGGCCACAGTGACGATGCCGGCAGTGAGGAAGGCGTTGTTGAGGCCGGTCTCGAAGGTGGCGCCGCTGGATTGCCGGGAGCGGACGATGGCTCCGAGTACCGCGACGCCGAAGACGGCACCGATCTGCCGGGCGGTGGTGCTGACGCCGGACGCGAGGCCGCCTTCCCGCGGGCTGACCGCTTGGATGGCGGCTCCCGTAAGTGGGGACATGGCCAGGGCGAATCCGGCGCCGGCGACTGCCAGGCGCCACCACACGTTCCCGTATCCGGTGTCGGCGTGGACGGTGCCGAGTGCCAGCAGTCCCAGGCCGGCCAGGGCGAGGCCGGTGGTGACCACGATGCGGAAGCCGTATCGGGCGGCGAGTCGTCCTGCGTACGGGCTGACGATGACCATGGCGAGGGACAGGGGCAGGGTCTGCAGGCCGGCACGCAGGATCGAGCTGCCTTGGACGTAGACGAAGAACTGGGAGAAGAAGAACGAGGAGCCCATGAGGGCGAACCCGACCACGACCATGGCGGTGTTGGACACAGTGAACAGGCGCTGCTTGAACAGCCGCAGGGGCAGCATGGGCGCGGTGCGGCGGGCTTCGACGGCGATGAAGGCGGCGAGGAGGATCACTGAGGCAGCGAAGCTGCCCAGGATCACCGGTGACGTCCAGCCGCGGGCACCGCCCTCGATCAGGCCGTAGGTCAGCACGCCCACGGTCAGGACGGACAGCGCCGTCCCGGGGATGTCGATCGCGGGGGCGTTCGGGTTGCGGGACTCGGCGAGGTGACGCATGCCGACCAGCAGAAGGATCACGCCGATGGGCAGGTTGACGAGGAAGATGGCGGGCCAGCCGAAGGCCTGGGTCAGCACGCCGCCGGCCACGGGGCCCGCGGCGAGGCCGATTCCGCTGAGTCCGGCCCACAGTCCGATCGCCTTGACGCGTTCTTGCGGTACGGGGTAGGCGGCGGCGAGGAGGGCGAGCGAGGCGGGGGCGAGTGCCGCGGCTCCGATGCCCTGCAGTACCCGGCCGGTGATCAGCCAGCCGGCCGAGGGCGCGAGGGCACAGAACAGTGACGCGGCGGTGAACACCGCCACGCCGGTCAGGTACACCCGCTTGCGGCCGAACCGGTCGGCGAATACGCCACCGGACAGGAGCAGCATGGCGACCAGGAGGACGTAGGCGTCGACGATCCATTGCAGGCCGGTCAGTTGAGTGTCGAGCCGGTGCTGCATGTCGGGCAGCGCTGCTCCGACGATCGTGTTGTCGAGCAGGACCATGAACTGGCCCAGGCAGGTCACCGCGAGCAGCACGGCCCGGTTCGGCCGGCTGCCCACTGTCGCAGGCGATGCAGCCATGGGGAATCCCTCTCCATCGTCGATCGCGCCCGGCCACGACCGGCGTGGTCAGCCTTCGGGCGCTTTAAGGCAGTCACTGGCTGCGTTAGCAGACTGTACAGAGGGTCACTTCAAAACGCAAGTCTCACCTGCGTTAAGGTGGAGGCATGAACGAACGACAGCGCGCCCGGCGGCCCGGCGGGCGCAGCGCCCGCGTCGGCGCACAGGTGCATCAGGCGGTGACCGATCTGATCAGCGAGCGGGGCTACGGCACCTTCACCGTCGGGGAGGTCGCAGCCCGCGCGGGCGTGGCCGACAGCAGCATCTACCGCCGGTGGGGCAGCCTGGAGAACCTTCTCTCCGAGGTGACGCTCACCCGCCTCAACGCGCAGTCACCCATGCCCGACACCGGAAGCCTCGCCGGCGACCTGCACGCCTACGCGGCCAACGTCGCCCGCGAGATCACCGGGCCCGACGGCCTGGCACTCGTACGCCTCGCCGTCGCCCTCACCGGCACCGGCACCGACCAGCAGGGCCAACAGGGCCAGCAGGCACGTGACGGCCTCCGCGACGAACGCACCCGGCAGATGCAGTCCATGCTCGACCGCGCCGTCGAACGCGGCGAGCGGGCTCCCGCCGCGCTCGACGTGCTGGACCACATCCTCGCCCCGATGTACATCCGCGTCCTGTTCGGCATGGAACTCACCCCGGAGTACGTCGACGGGCTCGTCGACCGGCTGCTGTGACCGCCGGATGCGCCCGGGCCGGCACCGCGGGCGCGGAATCGTCAGGCGGGCTGGACGGAGATGGTGCAAAGGCGTTTGGTGGCCCGGGTCAGGGCTACGTACAAGTCCCTTTCCCCACCGGGGCGGGCCGTGAGGATTTCCTCGGGGTTCATGACGACGACCCCGTCGAATTCCAGGCCGCGCGCTTCGGACGCCGGCACGACGCGTGCGTGGTGAGCGATGCCCTGGGCCGTCAGTTCGCTCACCCTGGTGTCCGCGCAGATCACTCCCAGAAGCTCGCCCGGGTGCGCGGTGCTCTGCGCGCGGAGTTCCTGGACGACGGCGGTGACCGCCCCGTCCGGAGGTGTGGTCACGGTGCGAGGGCTCTCACCGCTTCGCAGTGACCGTGTGGGCTTCTGGTCCGGAGCGATCCGCGTGAGCAGGTCCCCAACGCTCTCCAGGATCTCCCGCGTGGTGCGGTAGCTGACGGTCAGGTTGTGCAGTTTGAACCGCGGTCCGACGTGGGGGCTCAGCGCTTCCTTCCAGTCGCGTGCTGTCGAGACCGGGCCTGCCTGGGCGAAGTCACCCACCAGCGTCATCGCCCTCGCCGGGCAGCGGCGGACGATCATCCGCCACTGCATGGCGGTCAGTTCCTGCGCCTCGTCGACGACGACGTGCCCGTACGTCCGCTCGGGAGGACCCTCGACCAGGCTCGCCGCCTCGTCCAGCAACGGCACATCGGCATCGGTCCACGGGTCGTCCTGACCGCGCAGCAACAGGGGCCGCTCCCGCACGGTCACGCCAGGCAGGTGCTCGGCGAGAGTGCCGGCGTTCGTCAGGAGCGCGTTCACGAGGTCGCCCGGCACGAGCCGCGGCCACAGCTCCTCGACCGCCCGGTCGACGCCGGCGTCGTCGAGGAGGTCGGCCCGGATGGCGTCCAGGTCCAGCTCGTGGGCCGGATCCGGATCGGCCGCGCCTTCGGCACGGCGCTGGGCGGCTCCCGTGAACCGGTCGAGGTTCAGGCCCGTCATCTTCTCGGCGTCGGCGTCGATCTGCTCCAGGATGTCGCCCATGTCCCGTTGCATCGCGTCGGTGACGGCGTCGGCCAGCAGCTCCTTGAACACCTGGCGTGCGGGGTTGTGTCCCGGTGCGGCTGCCACGGCGGCGTCGCGTGCCGTGGCCACTTCCTTCTGGGACAGGTGGACCACTTCCTGTCCGACCCGCACGGTGAAGTCACCGGCGGGAGCTTGGTGGACGCGCAGCAGGGCGGCCAGGGCGTCGGCGAGGTCGGAGCTGCCCTTGAGACGTGCCGTGTCGAACGGGTCCGCCACGTCCGTGGGCACTCCGGCCAGTTCCTGGCAGGTCGCCAGAACGACGTCGTTCTCTCCGAGCGAGGGAAGGACCTGGGAGATGTAGTCGAGGAACCGGGCGTTCGGGCCCACCACCAGGACGCCCTCCTCCGCGGCGCGCGGGAACGCGTACAGGACATAGGCCGCCCGGTGCAGGGCGACGACCGTCTTGCCGGTGCCGGGCCCGCCCTGCACCACGGTCACCCCGCGGTGGGCGGAGCGGACGATCTCGTCCTGCTCGGCCTGCAGCGTCGCGACGGCCGCGTTCATCCTGCCCGTACGCCGTGCCGACAGAGCCTCGGTCAACGGGCCGTCCCCCACGACGTCCTCGTCGGTCGGGACGGTCCCGTCCAGCAGCTCGTCGCTCACCGAGACGACGGTGCGGTCCTCGAGGCGCAGGTGCCGGCGCCGCCGCAAATCCATCGGGTGGACCGGTGTCGCCTCGTAGAAGGGCCGCGCCGCGTTCGCGCGCCAGTCCACGAGCAGCGGCAGGTCGTCCTCCTCCGTATGCAGGCCGATCCGCCCGATGCGCAGGGCCGTGCCATCCGTCCAGTCGATGCGCCCGAAGACCAGCCCCTTTTCGGCGCCCTCCAGCCGGCCGATTTCCTTGGCAAGACGCTCGGCGGCGATTTCCCTCTCGTATGTCTCACCGGCGCTGTCCGTCGGGGCCTTCAGTACACGCGCTCGATTTACTCGCGCCTCGGCAAGCCGCTCGGTGAGCAACTTGTACAACGAGGACACATAATCCCGCTCCGACGCAACCGCACGCACGGCAGAATCATTCGTTTTCGACAACAAGAAGCTCCTTCGATTCGAGCCACACCATACGGTCAAAGCTCCCTAAAGGTAAGTCTTGACTTGCCTGTTGGGGCTATGCCTCTCTGGCTGACCATATTTACGTGTCGCGCATTCCGCTGCTCCGTATATCGGAATGCCGGACGGAATGGCCCTTGAGTGAATCGAGCCAGTGCCCAAGGCGTGCGGCGGTCTTCGCCGCCTGATCCTCGATGATGGAGAAGTGATCTGCCTCGATGTACTCGGCCGGTCCACGGTGTTGCCAGTCGGGGACGGGGTCGACGTCGCCGAAGCCGCTCAGCGTCACGGTGGCCCGCAGGTTCAGTGTCGGAGCGGCGATCCGCTCGGCCCCGCGCTCGGGGTAGATCCGCACGTAGCCGCCCATGGAGACCAGGCTGTGGTCGTCGACGGGGGTCAGTGCGTTGTCCCGGGACAGGATCTGCCCCAGCGCGTCGGTGAGGGCGCGGCGGGTCGGTTCGTGCTCGTCGGGGGAGTAGGTGTCGATCATCGCGAGGCCCGCGAGTTCGGCGCCGTCGTCTTCGATCCGCCGGGCGACCGCATGGGCGACCGCACCACCTGCCGAATAGCCGATGAGTGCCACCGGGCCTCGCTCGAGTTCCGGTGCGACGGCCGCGGCGAGGCTCTCGATCGCCGCCTCCCACGTCGCCGGCAGGTCCTCGCCTGCGCGCATCCCGGGCAGCCGCAGCGCACTGACCTGCCGCTCGCCGCCCAGCTCCCGGGCCAGGCGGGCGAACTGGTGAGGGCCCGATCCCGCCAGGAAGGACGGGACGCAGACCAGTGCCGGTGCCGCGGCGCCGCGCGCCAGGAGCTGCGCCGCGGCCGGACGCCGTCCGGCGGCCTCGCCGGCGGCGTACGTGGGCATCAGAGCCGAGCTCGCGATCAGCAGGGGCATCGCCGCCGCCAGTTCACCGCGGCGGTGTGCTGCCGACACCAGGTCGGTGAGCGTGCCGCGCACGCCGGCCGGTTCCCGCTCGACCACATCGGTGTCGGATTCCTCGATCCGCGATCGCACGAGCTTCGCCACGTCGGCGGCGGTCGGGTGGTCGAAGACCAGCGTCAACGGCAGCTCCAGACCGGTCAGTCGGCCGAGCCGGTTGCGGAATTCGACGGCGCCGAGGGAGTCGAATCCGAGCTCGGTGAACAGCGCGTGCGGGTCGATCGCCTCGCCCGACCGGTGGCCGAGGACCGCCGCCGTGACGTTGCGCACCTCCCGCAGGATCGCACCGTCGCGGTCCGCGTCGGGCAGTGCGGCCAATCGCCGCCTCAGGCCGACATCGGTACTCGCGGCGGCCGGGGGAACCCGGATCATGCCGCGCAGCGTCGCGGGCAGGGTGCCGCCGCGCGCCAGGTCGGTGAGCGCCGCCGTGTCCAGCAGTGCGGTCATCGGTGTCGCGCGGTCCATCGCGAGTGCGTTGTCGAACAGCGCCATGCCGGATTCCGGGTCGATCGGGACCAGGCCCAGCCTGGTCCGGATCCGGCGGGCGTACTGATCGCCGCCGTCCCCGCCGAGCACCCCTGCCATGCCGACGGTCCACAGTCCCCAGGCCAGTGAATGTGCGGGCAGGCCGGCACTGCGCCGCACGCGCGCCAGCGCGTCCAGCGCGCTGTTCGCGGCGGCGTAGTTGCCCTGCCCTTGTCCGCCGAGCAGCGGCGCCGCGGACGAGAACAGCACGAACGCCGACAGATCCAGGTCGCGGGTCAGCTCGTGCAGGTGCAGTGCCGCATCGACCTTCGGTGCCAGCACCCGCGTCGTCTGCGCGGTGGTGAGGGTGTCGAGCGTGCCGTCGTCCAGGACGCCCGCCGTGTGGATGACAGCGGTCAGCGGGGCGTCGGTGTCGATGTCGGCCAACAGAGCCTGGACGGCGGCACGGTCGGTGACGTCGCACCCCACGACCCGGACGTGGGCACCGAGAGCGGTCAGCTCGGCGACCAGTTCGTCGGCGCCGTCCGCGGCCGGACCGCGCCGCGACGCCAGCAGCAGGTGTCGTGCGCCGCGCTCCGCGACCAGATGCCGGGCGACGATCGCGCCGATGCCCCCGGTGCCGCCGGTGATGAGGACCGTGCCGCGGTCGAACGACGGTGGTACGCCCGGTTCGGTCGCAGGCAGCGGCTGCAGGCGCGGTGCCAGGAGCCGGCCCTCGCGAACGGCCAGGTGCGGTTCGTCCTGGGCCACGGCATCGGCGAGCGACGCGATCGGCAGGGCGTCACCGTCGTGGTCGATGAGCAGGAACCGGCCCGGGTGCTCCGACTGGGCGCTGCGCACCAGACCGGCCACGGCGGCCCCGACCAGATCGGGTTCCTCGCCGGGCAGTCCGCCGGCCCGGCGCGTCACGATCGCGAGCCGGCCGGGGTGTTCGGCGCTGGTCCAGCTCTGCAGGAGGGCGAGCGTCGTCAGCACACCGGCGTGTACGTCCGCCGCGCCGGCCGCGGTTGTGCGGGGCGCCTGCCACACCACCGTGTGGGGAACCTCCTGCAGCGCGGCGAGTTCCGCCAGGTCGGCGCAGCCGGTGGGAGGCTCGGGGGCATCGACGGTCGCGGGATCGCCGAGTACGACGATGCGCCGGGCGTCCGCCTTGGGGGCGGCGGGCACGGTGACCCATTCGAAGTCGAACAGTGGCGCCGAGCCGCGCAGTTGGGCCAGTGCCGCCCGCTCGATCGGACGGACCCGCACCGACTCCGCGCTCAGTACGAGAGCACCGGTCGCGTCGACGGCGTCCACGCGGAAGGTGTTCGGCGCGGTGCGGGCGATGCGGACGCGCAGGGCACCCGCGCCGGACTGTGCCAGCTGGACACCCTCGAAGGCGAAGGGCAGGGGCACCCGGCCGTCAGGCCCGCTTTCGGCGAGAGGGCCGACGGCTGCGTGGAACACCGCGTCCAGCAGTGCCGGGTGCAGCCCGAAGGCGGTGGCGCGCGCCGCCGTGCCGGAGTCGAGTGCCAGGTCGGCGAATACCTCGTCCCCGCGCGACCACGCGGCGCGGACCCCCTGGAAGGCCGGGCCGTACGCGAATCCGAGGTCGCCGAGCACGCGGTACACCTCTGGCCCGTCGACCGGTTCGGCCGCGACCGGAGGCCACACCCGGGGCCAGCCCGGCGCCGGGGCCGGCGTGGCGGGGGTGAGCAGGCCACGGGCCTGCGGCACCCAGGTGTCGGCGACGCGGGCGTGGACGGCCACGGTCCGGTGCCCGTCGGCGTCGGGTTCGCCCACGGCGAGCTGAAGGTCCGCGCCGCCCTCGGCCGGGAGGATCACAGGCGCCTCGAGCGCCAGTTCCGCCAGGCGCGGCACGCCGAGCCGGGCACCGGCGGCCAGTGCCAGTTCCACGAATCCGGTGCCCGGCATCACGACCGTGCCGAGGACGGTGTGGTCGGCGAGCCATGGGTGCGTGCGCTGCGAGAGCCTGCCGGTGAACAGCCACTCGTCGGTGCCGGCGAGCCGCATCCGGGCGTGCAGCAGCGGATGGTCGGCGGAGTCGGCACCGGCGAGCGGCGCAGCGGTCTCCGCGGGCTGCAACCAGAATCGTTCGTGCTGGAAGGGATAGGTGGGCAAGGCGATCCGTGCCTGCGGTCGAGCTCCGAAGTAGTCGGCCCACCGCACCGGCCGGCCCGCGCAGTGCGCTGTTGCCAGCGCGGTGACCAGCTGTTCGGGTTCGGCGACCGTGCGACGAGATCCCGCGACGACCGACGCGCGCTGTGCGGGGACAGCCGCCAACGTGGCGCGGGCCATGGTGGTCAGCACCGCGTCGGGGCCCAGCTCGACGAAGAGGCCGACGCCCGACTGGAGGAGGGACCGCACGGCCGGGGCGAAGCGCACCGCCTCGCGCACCTGCCGTACCCAGTACTCGGGTGTGCCCAGGAGTTCGTCGGCGAAGGCTCCGGAAACCGTGGAGCACACAGGAATGCGCGGCTCGTGGTACGTCAGGTCCGCAGCGATCTCCGCGAACTCGGGCAGCATGGAATCCATCAAGGCGGAGTGGAACGCGTGGCTCACCCGCAGCCGGCTGGTCCTGACGTCCTCGGCCGCCAGCATCGACTCCAGTGCCGACACCGCGTCGGTGTCTCCGGAGAAGACCACCGCTTCGGGGGAGTTGACCGCGGCCAGGGAGACCGCGGCGGCCGGACCGGTATTGACCGCTGGCAGCAGCTCCGCGGCCCGCTCCTCCGGCACCGCGGCGGCGAGCATCGCGCCGCCGGCCGGCAGTGCCCCCATCAACCGGCCGCGGGCGGTGACGAGCCGGCACGCGTCCGGCAGCGACCACACACCGGCCACGTGGGCTGCGGCCAGCTCGCCGACCGAATGCCCGGCCACCACGTCAGGGGTCACGCCGAACGACTCGAAGAGGCGGTACGTCGCCACCTCGAACGCGAACAACGCGGGCTGGGCGTACTCGGTGCGATCGAGCAGGGTCTCGCCGCTCGCGCCGAACATCACGTCCCGCAGCGCGTGCTCCAGGTGTGCGTCGAGTTCCGCGCACACCTCGTCGAGCGCGGAGGCGAAGGCCGGGAACTCCCGGTACAGTCCGGCGCCCATCCCGATCCGCTGCGCGCCCTGACCAGTGAACAGGAACGCTGTCGTACCTGTCCGGCCGGCGCCGTCGGCTGTGCCCGGTCCCGGCTCGCCGGCCGCCAGGCGCGACAGGGCCGCCAGCAGCGACTCCCGGTCCGGGCCCACGACCGCGGCGCGCTCCTCGAGTCGCGCGCGGTGCAGCGCCAACGTCGCCGCGACGTCGGTCGGATCGAGTTCGGGGCGTTCGCGCAGCGTGTCGTGCAGGCGGCGCGCCTGGGCCCGCAGGGCGGCAGGCGTCCGCGCGGACAGCAGCAGCGGCAGGGCCGCCGGGCTCGGTGCGCCGACCGGCCGCGGCGAGGCCGCGGGCGCCTCTTCGAGGATCACGTGCGCATTGGTCCCGCTGATCCCGAACGACGACACACCCGCCCGGCGCGGCCGCTCTCCGGTCGGCCACGGCTCGGCGTCGGTCAGGATCCGTACCGCGTCCGCCACCCACTCCACATGCGGCGAGGGTGCGTCGACATGCAAGGTGGCAGGCAGCACCTCGTGCCGCAGCGCCTGCACCATCTTGATCACACCGCCGACTCCGGCCGCCGCCTGCGTGTGCCCGATGTTCGACTTCAGCGAACCGATCCGCAGCGGCTCGGTGCGCTCCTGTCCGTAGGCGTTGATCAGCGCCTGCGCCTCGATCGGGTCGCCCAGTGTGGTGCCGGTGCCGTGTGCCTCGACCGCGTCCACCTCGGCCGCGGCCACACCTGCGTTGGCCAGTGCCTGGGCGATCACGCGCTCCTGGGAAGGGCCGTTGGGTGCGGTCAGGCCGTTGCTCGCACCGTCCTGGTTGATGGCGCTGCCGCGGATCACGGCCAGTACCGGGCGTCCGTTGCGCTGCGCGTCGGACAGCCGCTCGAGGGCGAGCACGCCGACGCCCTCGGCCCACGAGACACCGTCCGCACCGCTCGAGAACGCCTTGCAGCGCCCGTCCGGTGACAGCGCCCGCTGCCGGGAGAACTCCAGGAACAGCAGCGGAGTCGACATGACCGTCACTCCGCTGGCCAGGACCAGCGAGGTCTCCCCCGCGCGCAGTGCCTGCACCGCCAGGTGCAGGGCCACCAGCGACGACGAGCACGCCGTGTCCACCGTCACCGCGGGCCCTTCCAGACCGAGGGCGTAGGACACCCGGCCGGAGACGACGCTGCCGGCGGATCCGGTCGCCAGGTAGCCTTCCGCGGCGCCGTCGGCGGCCTCGCGCGCCGTGTAGCCGTAGTCCTGGTACATGACGCCCGCGTAGACCCCGGTGTCGCTGCCTCGCAGTGAGGTCGCATCGATACCGGCGTCTTCGAGCGCTTCCCAGGACGCCTCCAGAAGCAACCGCTGCTGAGGGTCCATCGCCGCCGCCTCGCGGGGGCCGATTCCGAAGAAGGCGGCGTCGAAGTCGCCCGCGGTGTGCAGGAATCCGCCTTCTCGGGTGTAGATCTTGCCTGGTTTGCCGGGGTCGGTGTCGTACAGGTGGTCGACGTCCCAGCCGCGGTCTCCCGGGATCGGGGTGATCGCGTCGACGCGCCCGTCGATCAGGTCCCAGAGCTGGTCGGGATTCTCGACGCCGCCGGGATACCGGCAGCTCATGCCGACGATCGCGATCGGCTCGTCGGCCCCGGCAGCGGCCCTGGCACGGGTCGGGGCGGGGCGCGGTCGCGCCGGCTCCGAACCGTCGACCCGGGTGAGCAGGAAGCCGGCGACCGCGGCGGCGGTCGGGTAGTCGAACACCAGCGTGGACGGGAGCTGGACACCGGTGGCGGCGGTCACCTTGTTGCGGAACTCGACTCCGCCGAGCGAGTCGAAGCCCAGTTCTGTGAACGGTGTCTCGGGGGCGACGGCGTCGGCCGACTCGTGGCCGAGGACCGCGGCGGCTATCGCGCGGACCTCGTCGCGGATCAGCGTCTCCCACTGCTCGGCGGGGGCGTCGAGCAACCGCTGACGCAACGGACTGTCGGCGATCCGGCCGCGCGACGGTACGTGGATCAGGCCGCGCAGGACCGCGGGCAGCGTGCCGTGCCGGCCCAGCGCGGTGAGGGCGGGCGTGTCGAGCAGCGCCGTCATCAGCATCGGTTCGGCGCAGGTCAACGCGCTGTCGAGCATGTGCATGCCGGTGTCCGGCTCGATCGGGGACAGACCGAGACGGGTGCGGATCTGACGCACCAGATATTCGCCACCCGCGTCGTTCAACGCCTCGGCCATGCCGCGCTTCCACAGTCCCCAGGCCAGCGAGTGCGCGGGCAGGCCGGCGCTGCGGCGCGCCTGGACGAGCGCGTCCATCGCCGCGTTGGCGGCCGCGTAGTTGCCCTGCCCCTGCCCGCCGAGCAGCGGCCCGGCGGAGGAGAACAGCACGAACGCCGACAGGTCCATGTCGCGGGTCAGCTCGTGCAGATGCCAGGCGGCGTCGATCTTCGGGGCGAGCACCCGGTCCACCTGCTCGGCGGTCAGGGTTTCGATGGTGCCGTCGTCGGACACGCCCGCGGTGTGCACGACGGCTGTCAGCCGTTCGTGCGCGGGTACGGATTCCAGCAGCGCGGCGACCTCGGCGCGTTCGCTGACGTCGCACGCGGCGACGCGTACGTCGGCGCCCAGGGCGGTCAGCTCGGTGACCAGCTCCTCGACACCCGGCGCGGCGGATCCGCGGCGCGAGGCGAGCAACAGGGTGCGCACCCCGTGCCGGGTGACCAGGTGGCGTGCGGTGACGGCGCCCAGGCCGCCCGCGCCGCCGGTGATCAGGACCGTGCCGTCACCGAAGTGTCCGCCGGCCGGTTCGCCGGTGGTCGCACGCGCCAGCCGTGGTGCCAGGGTCGCGCCGTCGCGGATCGCGAGCTGTGGTTCGTCCGCGGCGGCCGCGGCGGCGATCCGTTGACGCAGGTCCGCGACGTCGTCGGGGTCGATGCCGAGGTCGACGTTCACGATGCGCCCCGGGTGCTCCGACTGCGCACTGCGTACCAGGCCGCGGACGGCCGCTGCCGCGGGGTCCGGTGTCTCACCGGGCAGACCTGCCCCGTTGCGGGTCAGCACGACCAGTGTCGAGTCGGCGCAGTCGGGTTCGGTGAGCCAGGCGCGCAGCACCGCAAGGGCGCTGTGCACGGCCGTGCGGATGGCCGTGGGGACGTCGTCGCCGTCCGCCGGCGCCGTCTCGGGCGACCAGACGACGGCCGCGCCGGTGTGACCACCGTCCACCGCGAACGCCGCGACGTCCTCGAAGGTCTCGGCGCAGCCTGCGACGGACCGCCCCAGTGCGACCAGGTGCCGGTCCGGCGCCGCGGGCGCCGTCACCGGCGTCCAGTCGAGGGCGTAGAGCGGGCTGCGGGCACCGGCGAGCGCGCTCGCGTCCGCGGGGCGGGCGAGTACGGCGTCGATCGACAGCACCGCGGCGCCGCCGGCGTCGCAGGCGTCGACGCGCACCTTCTCGGGACCCGAGCGGATGACGCGGGCGCGGACCGCGGTGGCGCCGGTTCGGAACACGCGGACGCCGCCGAAGGAGAACGGAAGCGGCAGCCTGCCGTCGGGCAGGTCCTCGGCGAGCACGTCGATCGCGGCGTGGAAGACCGCGTCCAGGAGCGCCGGATGCACCCCGAAGCCCGCCGCCCGGCCCGCCGCCGTCTCGTCCAGGGTCACCTCGGTGAACACCTCGTCGCCACTGGTCCAGGCGGCGCGCACGCCCTGGAAGCTCGGGCCGTAGCCGAATCCCAGGTCGGCCAGCCGGTCGTACAGGCGTGCCCCGTCGACCAGCGTGCCGTCGGCGGGCGGCCAGTCGGGGTCGGTCCAGTGCGGTGTCCCGATGTCAGCGGGGGCGAGGGTGCCGGTGGCGTGGAGCGTCCACTGCGGCTCGCCCGGGTGGGACGGCGCGGTGCCTGTGACGGCACGCGAGTGGACCGACAGGCGTCGGCGGCCGGTGTGGTCGGGTTCGCTCGCCGAGAGCTGCACGTCCACGGCAGCGGTGCCGTCGAAGAGCAGTGGTGTCGCCAGGACGAGTTCGTCCAGGACGGGCAGGTCCAGCCGGCGGCCCGCGGCCAGGGCGAGGTCGACGAAACCGGTGCCGGGCAGAAGCACCGTTCCGAAGGCCGTGTGGTCGGCGATCCACGGCTGGTCGGTGGTGGAGAGCCGGCCGCTGAACAGCCATTCGTCGCGTCCGGCGAGCGGCGCGGCGACGCGCAGCATCGGGTGATCGAGCGCGTGGAGGCCGGCGCGGCTCATGTCACCGAGCGCGTCGTCGTCGGGCTGTACCCAGTAACGGCGGTGCTGAAAGGCGTAGACGGGCAGGTCGAGGTGGCCGGCCGGCCCGTCCGATGTCAGCGGCGCCCAGTCGACGCCGACGCCCGAGCAGTGCGCGTCGGCGAGCAGCCGCAGGAACTGTTCGGCCTCGTCGATGCCGCGCCGTGCCGCCGCCGTGACCAGCGAGCGGGACGCCTCCTCGTCGCCGAGTGTCTGGCGGGTCAGCGCCGCCAGCACCGCGTCCGGACCCACCTCGACGAACCGGCGCACGCCGGCGTCGGCGAGTGACCGCACCGCGGGGGCGAACCGTACGGCCTCGCGCACCTGCCGCACCCAGTACTGCGGCGTCAGCAGTTCGGGCCCGGCCGGCGCGCCGGACACCGTGGAGCACACGCCGATGCGTGGCGTCCGGTACTCCACCGATCCGGCGACCTGCGCGTACTCGGCGAGCATCGGCTCCATCAGAGCCGAGTGGAAGGCGTGACTGACCGTGAGCCGCTTGGTCTTCACCCCCTCTTCGGCCAGCCGGTCCTCCAGCGCGAGGATCGCCGCCGTCCCGCCCGAGAACACCACCGCCTCAGGCGCGTTCACGGCAGCCAGTGAAACCGTCCCGGCCGCGAGCAGTTCCCGCGTCCGCTCCTCCGGCACCGCGGCGGCGAGCATCGCGCCGCCGGCCGGCAGCGCCCCCATCAACCGGCCGCGGGCGGCGACGAGCCGGCACGCGTCCGGCAGCGACCACACACCGGCCACGTGGGCTGCGGCCAGCTCGCCGATCGAATGCCCGGCCACCACGTCAGGGGTCACGCCGAACGACTCCAGGAGGCGGTACGTCGCCACCTCGAACGCGAACAGCGCGGGCTGCGTGAATTCCGTCCGGTCCAGCAGGGCGGTGCGCTCGGTGTCGCCGCCGCCGTACCCGGCACCGCCGGTCCCGCCGGACATGACCTCGCGCAGCGATACCCCCAGCAGGGCGTCGAGTTCCGCGCACACCTCGTCGAGGGCGGCGGCGAACACGGGGAACGCCGCAGCCAGCCCCGCGCCCATACCGATACGCTGCGCGCCCTGGCCAGTGAACAGGAAGGCCGTCTCGCCGACGGTGGCGGCACCCGACACCGCGTGCGGGGACGCCGAACCCGCGGCGAGGGCCGTGAGGCCGGCGAGGAGACCCGCCCGGTCGGCCCCGAGCACCGCACCACGCCGGCCCAGCTGAGCGCGCGCGGTGATCAGGACGGCAGCGACGTCGGCGTCCTCGGCCTCGGGGTGCTCGGCGAGCCAGGCCAGCAGTCGGCTCGCCTGGGCCCGGAGCGCGGTCTCCGACTTGGCCGAGAGCAACCACGGCGCCGGCAGCGCCGGCCGGCCCTGCTCTTGCTCCTGCCCCGGCTCCTGCTCCTGCTCCTGCTCCTGTGCGACAGCATCACGGTCGCGCGGCGCCTCTTCGAGGATCACGTGCGCGTTGGTCCCGCTGATCCCGAACGAAGACACACCCGTCCGGCGCGGGCGGTCGAGATCGGGCCACGGCCGAGCCCGCGTCAGCAGTCTCACGGTGCCCGCCGACCAGTCGACCTCGGGGGTCGGCTCGTCCACGTGCAAGGTCGAGGGCATGACGCCCTCTCGCATCGCCATGACCATCTTGATCACGCCCGCGACACCCGCCGCGGCCTGCGTGTGACCGATGTTCGACTTGACCGAACCCAGCCACAGCGGGTTGTCGTCCCCACGGGCCTGGCCATAGGCGGACAGCAGCGCCTGCGCCTCGATGGGATCACCCAGACGCGTACCCGTACCGTGCGCCTCCACCGCGTCCACCTCGGACGCCGACAGCCGCGCGTCGGCGAGCGCGGCCCGGATGACCCGCTCCTGCGCGGGCCCGTTCGGCGCGGTCAGCTGGCTGCTCGCACCGTCCTGGTTCATCGCGGAACCGCGGAGCACCGCCAGCACCCGGTGCCCGTCGCGCTGTGCGTCCGACAGCCGCTCCAGCACCAGGACGCCCACGCCCTCGGCCCAGCCGGTGCCGTCCGCCGACGAGGAGAACGCCTTGCAGCGTCCGTCCGGCGACAGCCCGCGCTGCCGGGAGAACTCCACGAACGTGCCCGGTGTCGCCATCACCGTGACACCGCCGGCCAACGCCATGGAGCATTCGCCCTGGCGCAGCGACTGAGCCGCGAGATGCAGCGCGACCAGCGAGGACGAGCACGCGGTGTCGACCGTCACCGCCGGCCCCTGCAGGCCGAAGGTGTAGGACAGACGGCCCGACGCGATGCTGCCGGCGCTGCCGGTCAGCAGGTAACCCTCGAAGTCCTCGGGCGCACGCGGAGTCCGGGAGCCGTAGTCGTCGTACATGACGCCCGCGTACACCCCGGTACGGGTGCCCCGCAGCGCGGTCGGGTCGATGCCCGCGTGCTCGACGGCTTCCCACGCCGTCTCCAGGAGCAACCGCTGCTGGGGATCCATCGCCGCCGCCTCGCGAGGGCTGATGCCGAAGAACTCGGCGTCGAACCGGTCCGCCTCGTACAGGAAGCCGCCTTCGCGGGTGTACGAGGTCCCGAGGTGGTCGGGGTCGGGGTGGTACAGGTTCTCCAGGTCCCAGTCGCGGCCCTCGGGGAAGGGACCGACCGCGTCGCGTTCGGCGCGCAACAGTTCCCACAGGTCGTCCGGGGAGGCGACACCGCCCGGGAGCCGGCAGGCCATGCCCACGATGGCGATCGGCTCGTGTGCGCGCTCCTCCAGTTCCCGCACACGCTGACGGCTCTCCCGCAGGTCGACGGTCGCCCGCTTGAGGTAGTCGCGGAGTTTCTGCTCGTTGCTCATGTCTACCTGCCGAGTTCGTTGTCAAGTGCTGCGAAGAGCTGGTCGTCGCTCGCCAGATCGATGTCGGCTTCGTCGGGGCCGCCGGCCACCGTCCGGAGCAGGCCGCGCAGCCGCGCGGCGTACGTTTGTGCCGGTCCGTCGCCGTCCGACGGGCCGGCGGCCGAGAGAGCGGCCTCCAGTGCGTCCAGGGCCGCCTGGACCGGGTCCGCCGTTTCGCCGGCCAGTTCGCCTTGCAGATATGCGGCGATGGCCCGGGTGGTCGGGTGGTCGAAGACGAGCGTGCTGGGCAGCCGCAGTGCGGTGGCGGTGTTCAGCCTGTTGCGCAGTTCGACCGCGGTGAGGGAGTCGAGGCCCAGGTCCAGCAGCCCGCGCTGGACGTCGATCGTCCCGGGGGACGGGTGGGCGAGGACGATGCCGACCTGTTCCCTGACGAAGTCGAGCAGCAGCCGCTGTTGTTCTTCCCCGTTCAGGCCGGTGAGCCGCTGCGCCAGCGTGATCGGTGCCGGAGCGGAGGCGGGCCGGCCGGCCCGGCGCTCGGTGCGCACCAGGCCCCGGTACAGCTCGGGCAGTGCGTCCCCGAGGCTGCGCAGTACCGCGAGGTCGAGTGCCACCGGGGCGAGCACCGGCCGGGTCACCGCATCGTCGCCGGGTCGTGGCGCTCCGGCTCCGGCCAGGACCGTGTCGAGGGCTGCGAGGGCCTGGTCGGTCGGCATCGGCAGGATCCCGTTGCGTGCGAGCCTGGCCCGGTCGGCACGGTCGAGGTCGTTCGCCATGCCGTCCTGCCACATGCCCCAGGCGAGGGACACGGCGGGCAGGCCCTCGGCGCGCCGGTGTGCGGCGAGCGCGTCCAGGAAGGTGTTGCCGGCGGCGTAGTTGGCCTGTCCGGCGTTGCCCACCAGGCCGGCGACGGAGGAGAAGAGGACGAAGTCCGTCAGCTCCAGTCCGGCGGTCAGCTCGTGCAGGTTCCAGGCGGCTTCCACCTTCGGCCGCAGAACCCGGGAGAGGCTCTGCGGGCTCAAGGCCTCCAGCGTGGTGTCCTCGACGACTCCGGCCGCGTGCACGATCGCGGTGAGCGGGTGCGCGTCCGGGATCGAGGCGAGCAGGGCGGCCAGCGCGTCGCGGTCGGCCGCGTCACATGCCGCGACCCGTACCTCCGCACCGAGCTCCGTCAGTTCGGCGACGAGGTCCTGCGCCCCGCCCCGCCGGCTGGTGAGCAGCAGGCGTCGGGCGCCGCGGCCGGTCACCAGGTGCCGGGCGACCTGGGCTCCGAGCGCGCCGGTGCCACCGGTGATCAGCACCGTGCGCTCCGGGTCGAACGCGTCGCCGGCGTCCGGCATCCGCACCGGGTGCGGGACCTTGGCGAGCCTGGTCACGTACACCTGTCCCTGGTGCAGTTCGAGCCGCGGCCGGGGGTCGGCGAGGGCCGCGGCCAGCAGCTCGCGGCCGGCCGGCAGGCCATCCGTGATCACGTGCTGGAAACGTCCCGGGTGTTCCGACTCTGCGGTCCGCATCAGCCCGGACAGCGCGCTGTGCGCCAGGTCCCCGGTGCTCACCACGGCGAGCCGCGCTCCGGCCGGCGCGTCGGAGGCGAGCCACTGCCGCAGGACCGCCAGCACTTCCTGAGTGACCCGGCCGGTCTCGTGCACGGGGGCCGGACGTACCGGAAGGACGACCACGTCGGGTGCGACCGAGCCGCCGGCCGCCGCGGCGGCCAGCCCGGCGAGGTCGGCGTAGTGCTGGGCGGCGAGTCCGAGGTCGGCCTCGCCGAGGACCACGATGCTCGTGTCGCCGCCGGCGGAGAGTTCCGCACCGGCCCGCTCCACCGCGTACACGTGCCGGCCGGAGGGATGGGGCAGCGCGGTCCCCGCCGGCAGGGCCCGCAGGGCGAGCGAGGCGACGGTGGCCACCGGCGCGCCCGTCTCGTCGGCGATGGCGACCGCGACCGTTGCGTCCGGGCCGGCCGACAGCTTGACCCGCAGGGTGCCGGTGCCGCTCCGGGCCCCGGTCAGCTGGACGCCGCCGAAGGAGAAGGGCAGCCGGAGCTCGGCCGACTCCTCCAGGAGCAGTGCGTGCAGCGCGGCGTCGAACAGTGCCGGGTGCAGGGCGAATCCGTCGGGGTCGGCGGACGGCCGTACCTCGGCGTAGAGGTCGTCGCCCGACCGCCATGCCGCTTGGAGGCCCTGGAAGGCGGGGCCGTAGCCGTAGCCCTGGTCGGCGAGGCGGTCGTACAGGTCCTCGACCGGCTGGGGTTCGGCACCGGCCGGAGGCCAGGACGCGAGGTCGGGTTCGGGGACGGCGGGAACGGCGGCCATCACGGTTCCGGTGGCGTGCTGGTTCCAGACGCTGCCTTCCTGTCCTCCGCGGGAGTGGACGGCGATGGGCCTGCGGCCGTCCGCGTCGGGGCCGCCGACGGTGATCTGGAGCTGGAGCGCGCCCTCGTCGGGGAGGACCAGGGGTGCCTGGAGGGCGAGTTCCTCCAGGCGCTCGCAGCCGAGCGCGGCGCCCGCGTGGAGCGCGAGTTCCACCAGGGCCGTGCCAGGGACCAGCAGCGTGCCGGCGACGGCGTGGTCGGCGAACCAGGGGTGGTCGCGGGCCGAGATCCGGCCGGTGAACAGGACGCCGTCGGAGTCGGCGAGCGGCACCGCGGCCCCGAGCAGCGGGTGCCGGGCGGAGTCGAGTCCGGCCGAGGTGACGTCGCCGCCGCCGGGCCCTTCGGTGAGCCAGTAGCGTTGGCGCTGGAAGGGGTAGGTCGGCAGGTCCGCGGCGGGTCCGGCGTTCTCGCCGAACAGCGCGCGCCAGTGGACCGGCACGCCTCGTACGTGGGCGTGGGCCAGGGCGGTGACGGCGGTGTGCGGCTCGTGGCGCCCGCCGCGCAGCACCGGGACCAGGAGCGATCCCGCGTCGAGGAAGTCCTGCCCCATCGCGCTGAGCACGCCGTCGGGGCCGAGTTCCAGGAAGGTCCGTACGCCTGCGGCCTCCAGGGCGCGTGCCGCGTCCAGGAAGCGCACGGGCCGGCGGACGTGCCGGACCCAGTACTCGGGCGTGGTCAGTTCCCCGGCGCCGACCGGCTGCCCGGTCAGGGTGGAGATGATCGGGATGGTGGGCGCGGCGAACGTGAGCCCCTTGGCGACCGTTTGGAACTCGTCCAGCATCGCGTCCATGTGCGGGGAGTGGAAGGCGTGGCTGACGCGCAGCCGCTTGGTCCTGCGCCCCCGGGCCGAGAGTTCGGCGCCGACGGCCTCGACGGCTTGCGCGTCGCCCGAGAGCACCACGGAGACGGGGCCGTTGACGGCGGCGATGGCCAGCAGGTCCTCCCGTCCGTCGAGCAGCGGCAGCACCTCCTGCTCCCCGGCCTGTACGGCGAGCATCGCGCCGCCTGCGGGCATCGCCTGCATCAGCCGGCCGCGTGCCGCGACGAGCCGTGCCGCGTCCGCCGGTGAGAGGACACCGGCGACGTGCGCGGCGGCCAGCTCACCGATGGAGTGACCCGCGAGGAAGTCCGGCCGTACGCCCCAGTCCTCGAGGAGCCGGAAGAGCGCGACCTCGGTGGCGAACAGGGCGGGCTGCGCGAAGCCGGTCTGGTCCAGCGGCGCCGGGTCCTCGCCGAAGAGGATGTCGAGCAGCGGCTCCTCCAGCCATGGGTCGAGCTCCGCGCACACGGCGTCCAGGGCCTGGGCGTAGGCGGGGTAGGCGGTGTACAGCTCCCGGCCCATGCCGAGCCGCTGGCTGCCCTGGCCGGTGAACAGGAAGGCGGTACGGCCGTCCACGGGTGTTCCCCGCACGGTCGGTGCCGCGAGTGCGTCGACCGCTTCGGCGGTGGTGGCGGCCACCACCACGGCACGGTGCGGGAGGCCGGCTCGTCCGACGGCCAGGGTCCGGCCCGTCGATGCCAGGTCCCGCGGCCCGGCGTCGGCGAGCGCCGCGCCCACCTGGTCGGCCTGTGCCAGCAGGGCCGCGTCATTGTGCCCGGACAGCAGCAGCGGCACGACCGGCATCGGCTCGGCCGGCGGGACCGTCCCCTCGGCCGGCGGCTGCTCCACGATGACGTGGGCGTTGGTGCCGCTGATGCCGAAGGAGGACACGCCCGCCCGCCGAGGCCGCTCGGTCCCGGGCCACGGCACCGCCTCGGTGAGCAGTTCCACCTCGCCCGAGGACCAGTCCACGTGCGGGCTGGGCTCGTCGATGTGGAGGCTCTTGGGGAGTACTCCGTGCTCCATCGCCTTGACCATCTTGATGACGCCGGCCACACCGGCGGCGGCCTGGGAGTGTCCGATGTTGGACTTCAGGGAGCCCATCAGGAGGGGGGACGTGCGCGCCTGCCCGTAGGTGGCGAGTACGGCCCGGGCCTCGATCGGGTCGCCCAGCGTGGTGCCGGTGCCGTGGGCCTCCAGCGCGTCGACGTCCGCGGTGGTCAGGCCCGCGTTGGTCAGCGCCTGGCGGATCACCCGTTCCTGGGAGGGGCCGTTGGGGGCGGTGAGGCCGTTGCTCGCGCCGTCCTGGTTGACGGCGGTTCCGCGGATCACGCCGAGGATCCGGCGGCCGTTGCGCCGGGCGTCGGAGAGCCGCTCCAGCAGGAGGATTCCGGCGCCTTCGGCCCAGGCCGCCCCGTCCGCCTGCGCGGAGAAGGACTTGCACCGGCCGTCCGGTGCCAGGCCGCGCTGCCGGCTGAACTCGACGAACAGAGTGGGCGCGGCCAGCACGGTCACGCCGCCGGCGAGGGCCAGCCCGCATTCGCCGTTGCGCAGTGCCTGGGCGGCGAGGTGGATGGATACGAGCGAGGAGGAGCAGGCGGTGTCGACGGTGATCGCCGGGCCCTGCAGGCCGAAGGTGTAGGCGATGCGGCCGGAGGCGACACTGACCGTGCTGCCGACCGACAGGTAGCCCTCCATCCCCTCGGGGGCGTCCTTCAGGCGTGCCGCGTAGTCGTTGGCCATGACGCCGGCGAACACACCGGTCTGGGTGCCCTTGAGGGAGGTGGGGTCGATGCCCGCGCGCTCGAAGGCCTCCCAGCAGATCTCCAGCAGGAGTCGCTGCTGAGGGTCGATGGCGGTGGCCTCCCGTGCGCTGACCCCGAAGAGTTCGGGGTCGAACTGCGGAGCCTCGTAGAGGAATCCGCCGTGCCGGGTGTACGAGGTGCCCGCATGGTCGGGGTCCGTGTCGTACAGGCTCTCCAGATCCCAGCCGCGGTCGGTCGGGAACGGGCCGATGGCGTCCCGCTCGTCGGACAGCAGTGCCCACAGCTCCTCCGGGGAGCCGGCCTCGCCCGGGTAGCGGCAGGCCATCGAGACGATCGCGATCGGCTCGTCGCAGGCGCCGACAGCCGGTTCGGTCCCGGCCGGCGCGGCCTCGAGCGGTTCGGCCTCGGCCGGCGCGGCGCCCGAGCCCAGCAGTTCGGTCCGCAGGAAGCCGGCCAGCTCGCTGGTGTTCGGGTGGTCGAACGCCAGCGTCGCGGGCAGCTTCAGGCCCGCGGCCGCGTTCAGCCGGTTGCGGAGTTCCACCGCCTTGAGCGAGTCGAAGCCCAGCTTGCTGAAGGCCCGGTCGGGCGAGACCTGGTCGGCGTCGGTGTGCCCCAGTACGGAGGCCACCACGCCGCGGACCAGTTCGAGGATCGCGCGCTCCTGGTCCTGGGGGGCCAGGGGCGCCAGGCGTTCACGGAGGGTGTTTCCGCCCGGCTGTCCGCCGGCGGCGGCGCGCCGCACCAGACGCACCAGGCCGTGGAAGAGCGCGGGCAACGTGCCGTCCTCGTTCCGGGCCCGCAGTCCGGTGTGGTCGAGGAGCGCCGGGACGAGCACCGGTCGGCGGGTGGCGAGGGCCGCGTCGAACAGTGCGAGGCCCTGCTCGCTGCCGATGGGGGCGATGCCGCCCCGGGACATGCGGGCGAGGTCGGCGTCGGTCAGGTGACCGGTCATCCCGCTGCCCTCGGCCCACAGGCCCCAGGCCAGCGACGTACCGGGCAGGCCCAGGGCCTGGCGGTGTTGCGCGAGGGCGTCCAGATAGGTGTTGGCCGCGGCGTAGTTGGCCTGTCCCGCGGTGCCGACCGTACCGGCCAACGAGGAGAACAGGACGAACGCGTCCAAGTCCAGGCCGGCCGTCAGCTCGTGCAGATGCCGTGCGGCATCGACCTTGGGGCGCAGGACGGTGTCGAGCTGCTCGGCCGTGAGGGCGTGCAGGGTGCCGTCGTCGAGGACGCCGGCGGTGTGCAGGACCGCGGTGAGCGGGTGCGACGAGGGGATCGCGTCCAGCATCGCGGCGACCGACGGGCGGTCGGCCGTGTCACAGGCGACCACGGACACGTGGGCACCGTGGGCCGTGAGTTCGGCCTCCAGCTCGAGCATGCCCGCCGCGTCCCGCCCCCGGCGGCTCGCCAGCAGCAGATGCCGTACGCCGTGTCCGGCGACGAGGTGGCGGGCGAAGAGCTGCCCCAGGGTGCCGGTGGCGCCCGTGACGAGGACGGTGCCCTCGGGGTTCAGGGCGGGCACGGTGCCGTCCGCCTCGGGCGACTTGACCAGCCGCGGTACGAACAGGGCCCCGTCCCGCAGGCTCACCTGCGCCTCCGGTACGGCCAGTGCACGGCCGAGCTCGGCCTCGGAGGGGTCCCGGTCCGTCAGGTCCAGCAGGCCGAACCGGTCGGGGTGCTCGGTCATGGCGGTACGCACAAGACCCCAGACGGGGGCCGAGGCGAGTCCGGCCTCCGTGCGGGCGGTGGTCGCGTCGCGGGTCAGGAAGACCAGGCGCGAGTCGGCGAACCGATCCTCGGCGAGCCATTCCTGGGCCAGCCGCAGGGTCCGGTGTGCCACGGCGCCGGGGCCGTCCTCCCCCGAGAAGGGGACCACGACCAGCGGCGGGTTTCCGACGATGCCGGCGAGGTCCGAGTAGCTGCCCGCAGGGGCGGGCAGACCGTGGCCGCGGTCGTCGAGGACGGCCCACCCCGCGGCCGGGGCGGCCTCGGGGGCGGCCGTCCACTCCACCTGGAGCACCGGCCGGCGGGACGTGCCCGGGCCGGTCAGCTGCGCGGGGTCCACGGCCCGCAGGCTGAGCGTCCTCACCGACGCGATCGGCGCTCCGCCCGCGTCGGCGAGGGACAGGGCGGCACCCGGGCCTTCCGGGGTGATCCGTACGCGCAACACGCCGGCGTTCACCGCGTGCAGCCGAACGCCGGTCCAGGCGAACGGCAGCACCAGGCGGCCGTCCTCCGCGAGCGCCAGCGGGTGCAGGGCGGCGTCGAGGAGGGCCGGGTGGATCCCGAACTCTCCCGGGGAGACGTCCCTTGGGAGCGCGACCTCGGCGAACGTCTCCTGGCCGGTGCGCCACAGCGCCCGCAGGCCCTGGAAGGCGGGCCCGTACTGGAAGCCCCGCTCGGCGAGCGTGTCGTACGCCGCCGTCAGGTCGACCGGCTCGGCGCCGGCCGGGGGCCAGGCGGTGTCCGCCGGTACGTCGGCAGGTCCTTCCGCGTGGCCCAGTACGCCGGTGGCGTGGAGGGTCCACGGGTGGATCAGGGCGTCGTCAAAGCCGGGCTCCGGGCGGGAGTGCACCGACAGGGCGCGCCGGCCCTCCTCGTCCGGGGCGTCCACGACGACCTGCAGCTGTACCGCGCCGCGGCCGGACAGCACCAGGGGTGCCTGGAGGGTCAGTTCGTCGAGCTGGTCGAGGCCGGTGTGGTCACCCGCCCGGATGGCGAGGTCCACGAACGCGGTGCCGGGGAGCAGCACGGTGTCGGCCACGGCGTGGTCGGCCAGCCAGGGGTGCGTGGTCAGGGCGATCCTGCCGCTCAGGACCAGCTTGTCCACGTCGGCAAGCCAGAGCGCGGCGCCGACGAGCGGGTGCCGCTCTGCGGCCATGCCGAGCCCGCCCGCGTCCCCGGCCGTCGCCGGGCCCTCCAGCCAGTGGCGCCGGCGCCGGAAGGGGTAGGTCGGCAGGTCGACGACCGCGCCGGGGCCGCCGAGCACGGCAGCCCAGTCGAGCGCAGCGCCCGAGACGTGGGCCTGCGCCGCGGAGGCGAGGAAGTCGTCGAGTCCACCTTCGTCACGGTGGAGCGAGGGCACGGTGACGGCGCTGTCGTAGGACGTGTCGTCGATCGTCTCCTGGAGCGCGATGGTCAGCACCGGGTGGGCGCTGGCCTCGATGAAGACGCGGTGGCCCTGATCGAGCAGGGTCCGGGTGGCCTCCTCCAGCTGGACGGTCCTGCGCAGGTTGTGGAACCAGTAGGCGCCGTCGAGCTCCGTGCCCTCCAGCGGCTGACCGGTGACGGTGGAGAGGAAGGGCACCTCGACGGCGCGCGGAGTGAGCGAGGACAGGGCGTCGACAAGCTCGTCCCGCAGGCTTTCGACGTGCGCGGAGTGGGAGGCGTAGTCGACCGGGATGCGCTTGGCGCGCGTCCTGTTGTCCTTGCAGTGGGCGACCAACTCCTCCAGAGCGGTCACCTCTCCGGCGACCACCACGGAACGCGGGCCGTTGTGTGCGGCGATGTCGATGGCGCCGTCCCAGCGGGTGATGAGGACGCGGACGTCGTCGGCGGGCAGGGCCACCGAGACCATCCCGCCCGTACCCGCCAGCTTCACGATCGCCCGGCTGCGCAGCGCCACGACCTTCGCCGCGTCCTCCAGCGACAGCGCGCCGGACACCGCGGCCGCCGCGATCTCGCCCTGCGAGTGGCCGATCACCGCGTCCGGCTCGATGCCCACCGAACGCCACAGCGCGGCCAGGGACACCATCACGGCCCACAGCGCCGGCTGCACCACGTCCACCCGGTCGAATCCGGGCGCGCCCTCCACACCGCGCAGGACGTCCAGCAGAGACCAGTTCGTGAACGGCGCCAGCGCCCGCTCGCACTCCACGAGCCGGGCGGCGAACACCGGGGAGGAGCCGAAGAGTTCCAGGGCCATGCCCTGCCACTGCGAGCCCTGTCCCGGGAACACGAACACCGTCTTGCCCGCGTCCGTGGCCGTGCCCTGCACCAGGTTCGGCGCGGTCCCGCCCGAGGCCAGTGCGTCGAGGCCTGCCAGCAGTTCGTCCCGGTCGGCACCCGAGACCGTCGCCCGCAGGGGGAGGTGCGGGACGCGGGTGGCGAGAGCCGACGCCACCCGCGCGGGGGCGGCGCTCTCCGAGGCCAGCAGCTCATGTATCTGGCCGGCCCGGGCCGCCAGGGCCGCCTCGCTCTTCGCCGAGACCACCAGCGGAAGCCCCGCCACCGCGGGCTCACCGGCCACGACCGGCTCCGGGCCCTGTTCCAGGACCACATGCGCGTTCGTACCGCTGATGCCGAACGAGGAAACGGCCGCGCGGCGCGGACGCGCCACCTTTGGCCAGGCCCGATGCTCGGTGACCAGCTCCACCGCACCGGTCGACCAGTCGACGTGCGGCGTCGGCTCGTCCACGTGCAGCGTCGCCGGGAGCTCCGCGTGACGCATCGCCATCAGCATCTTGATGATGCCCGCGACGCCGGCGGCGGCCTGGGTGTGACCGATGTTCGACTTGATCGATCCCAGACGCAGCGGCTCGCCGCGGTCCTGGCCGTAGGTGGCCAGCAGCGCGTTGGCCTCGATCGGGTCACCGAGCCGGGTGCCGGTGCCGTGCGCCTCGATCGCGTCCACCTCGTGCGGGGCGAGGCGGGCGTTGGCGAGGGCCTGGCGGATGACGCGTTCCTGGGAGGGACCGTTGGGGGCGGTGAGGCCGTTGCTCGCACCGTCCTGGTTGACCGCGGAACCACGGATCACACCGAGGACGTGGTGCCCGAGCCGCTGGGCGTCCGACAGACGCTCCAGCACCAGCATGCCCGCGCCCTCGCCCCAGCCCGTACCGTCCGCCGAAGCGGCGAACGACTTGCAGGTCCCGTCCGGCGACAGACCGCGTTGACGAGAGAACTCGACGAAGGTCGTCGGCGTGGACATCACGGTGACACCGCCGGCGAGTGCCATCGAGCACTCGCCCTGGCGCAGCGCCTGAGCGGCCAGGTGGACCGCCACCAGCGACGAGGAGCATGCCGTGTCCAGCGTCACCGCCGGCCCCTCGAGTCCGAACGTGTAGGACACCCGGCCCGACAGGACGCTCGCGATCGTGCCCGTCAGCAGGTGCCCCTCGAAGCCCTCCGGAGCGCTCGCCAGCCGCGACCCGTAGTCGTTGTACATCACACCCGCGTAGACACCGGTCGAGGAGCCGCGCAGCGCGGTGGGGTCGATTCCCGCCCGCTCCAGCGCCTCCCACGCGACCTCGAGCAGCACACGCTGCTGCGGGTCGGTCGCGATCGCTTCGCGCGGACTCAGACCGAAGAACTCGGCGTCGAAATCCGCGGCGTCGTGGAGGAATCCGCCCTTGCGCGTGTACGACTTGCCGATCTTCTCGGGGTCCGGGTCGAAGAGGCCTTCCACGTCCCAGCCGCGGTCGGACGGGAAGTCGCCGATCGCGTCCCGGCCCTCTGCCACGAGCCGCCACAGGTCCTCCGGCGAGGAGACCCCGCCCGGGTAGCGGCAGCCCATACCGACCACGGCGATCGGCTCGTCCAGTCCCGGGGCGTGGGCGGCCACCGACGGGACGGCGGCGGTTCCGGTCGCGTCGAGCCGGTCGAGCAGGAAGTCCGCCACCGCCTGGGGCGACGGGTGGTCGAACACGAGGGTGGTGGGCAGCCGCAGCCCGGTCACCGAGCCCAGCCGGTTGCGCAGTTCGACACCCGTGAGGGAGTCGAAGCCGGTGTCCTTGAACGCCCTGGCCGGGTCTGTGCCGGCGTCGGCCCCGTGCCCGAGGACCAGCCCGACGGTCTCCCGTACGGTCTGGAGCACGGCCTGCGCCCGCTCCTCCGCGGGCAGTGCGCTCATCCGCCGGCCCCAGGACGAGTCGGCGCTGCGGGCGGTGCCTGCCGCCTGCCGGCGGCGGACGGGGACCAGGCCGGTGAACAGCTTGGGCAGCGTGTTCTCCTCGCCCAGGGCGCCCAGGGCGCGCAGGGCGCCCAGGTCGAATTCGGCGGGGACCAGCAGCGGCTCCGTCGAGGCGAGCGCCGCGTCGAACAAGTCGAGCCCCAGTTCCGGGGCCAGCGGGACGATGCCACTCCGCTTCCAGCGCGCGACGTCGGCGTCCGCGAGCGTTCCGGCCATGCCGTCGGCGCTGTCCCACAGGCTCCACGCGAGGGAGGTGGCAGGCAGGTCCCGGGCATGGCGGTGCTGGGCGAGGGCGTCGAGGAAGGTGTTCGCGGCCGCGTAGTTGGCCTGGCCGGCGTTGCCCATGAGTCCCGCGATGGACGAGAACATGATGAACGAGGTGAGGGCGAGGGACTCGGTGAGGCGGTGGAGGTTCCAGGCCGCGTCCACCTTCGGGCGCATCACCCGCCCCAGCTGACCGGCCGACAGCGAGGCGACCGTCGCGTCGTCCAGGACACCCGCCGTGTGCACCACGGCGGTCAGCGGACGCTCGGCCGCGACCTCGTCCAGCAGACCCGCCAGCGCGTCGAAGTCCGACACGTCGCACGCCGCCACCCGGGCACGCGCGCCCGACTCCGCCAGCTCCGCCACGAACTCGGCGGCGCCCGGGGTCTCGGCACCCCGACGCGACACCAGCAGCAGGTGCCGCGCACCGTGACGCGTCACCAGACGGCGCGCCACCAGGCGGCCCAACGTGCCCAGAGCGCCGGTCACCAGGACCGTGCCCTCCGGGTCCAGGCCCCTCACCGTCTTCGCCACGGCACCCGCGGCGCGCGCCAGACGCGGCACGAACAACCCGCCGCCGCGCACCGCCACCTCGGGCTCGCCGGACGCCAGCGCGGCGGGGAGCAGCTCCGCACCGTCCTCGTCCACGTGGACGAGGACCAGTCGCCCCGGCTGCTCGGACTGCGCGGTACGGATCAGGCCCACGAGCGGGGCCGTGTGCAGCGCACCGTCCGGTACGACGAGGACGAGGCGGCTGTCCGCGAACTGCGGGGCGGCCAGCCAGTCCCGGACCGCCTCGAGCCCGCGCGCCGCCGTGGCGTGGGTCAGGGCGAGCTCGTCACCGGTGGTGCTTGCGGCGAGCTGCTTCTCGCCGATCACCACGAACTCCGCCGCGGTGGCCCCTGCGTCGACCGCGGCGCCGAGCGCGGCGAGGTCGGTGCAGGGCGCCTCGCCGAGCCGGACCCACCGCTGGTCGGCGACCGGCTCGGCCGCTGGGACGGCCTCCCAGGCCATCCGGTACAGGGACTCCAGGGCCGGGCTGACGACGGCGAGCTGATCACGGGCGATCGGCCGCAGGGCGACCGACTCGATCGCCGCCACAGGGGCGCCGGTGCCGTCGGCCAGAACGAGACGGGCCGTGTCCTGGCCGGTGCGGGTCCAGCGGACGCGCAGCACCGTGGCGCCGACCGCGTGCAGCGCGAAGCCCGAGAACGAGAACGGCAGACGGATCGTGCTGTCGTCCCGCGCCGAGTCCGCGGCCTCGAGAACGAGCGGGTGCAGGACCGCGTCGAGGAGGGCGGGATGCGCGCCGAAGCGCGCGGCCTCGGTGTGGAGCTGGTCGGGCAGGACGACCTCGGCGAAGATGTCGTCGCCTGCGCGCCAGGCGGCGCGCAGGCCGTGGAAGGCCGGCCCGTAGCCGTAGCCCAGGTCGTCGAGGCGGTCGTAGACGCCGTCCACGGGGACGGGGGTGGCTTCGGCCGGCGGCCACTGGCCCAGGGAGACGCCCGGCGAGGCGACGGAGGGAGTGAGCAGGCCGGCCGCGTGACCGGTCCACGGCTCTTCGCCGGTCCGCGCGTACACGGTGAACCGACGATCGCCGCGCGCGTCGGCCCGGTCGACGGACAGCCGCAGCTGGGTGCCCGTCTTCTCCGAGAGGATCAGGGGTGCCTGGAGGGTGAGTTCCTCGACGCTGGCATGACCCAGGTGCTCGGCCGCGGTGCCCGCGAGCTCCAGGAACACCGTCCCCGGGACCAGGACCGTCCCGCCGATCGCGTGGTCGGCCAGCCACGGATGCGAGGACAACGACACCGAGGCCGAGAACTGCACCGCATCGCCATCGGGGTCCGTGATCGCCGCGGCCAGCATCGGATGGTTCACAGCCGTCAGGCCCAGGCCCGCCGCGTCACCGGAACGCGGCGCGTCCAGCCAGAAGCGCTCACGCTGAAAGGCGTACGTGGGCAGCTCCACCACACCGGAGCCCGGCAGGAACCCCTCCCAGTCCACGCCCACGCCATGCGCGTGCACAGCGCCCAGGGCGGCGAGGAGGGAACGCTTCTCGGCCCGGTCCTTGCGCAGCAGCGGGACCACGACGATGCCGTCGGCGTCGGCCAGGCACTCGCCCGTCAGACCCGCGAGTGTCCCGTCGGGGCCCAGCTCCAGGAACGCCGTCACACCAAGGTCGGCCAGCGTGGCCATGCCGTCGGCGAAACGGACCGCCGACCGGGCCTGGACCGCCCAGTACTCGGCGGTGAACTTTTCGATCACCTCACCTGTGACGTTCGAGACGACCGGGATCCGGGGAGCCGCATGGGTCAGGGTCCGGGCGACCTCGGTGAGCTCCGTCAGCATTCCGTCCAGGTGCGCGGAGTGGAAGGCGTGGCTCACCTTCAGCCGGGTCGCCTTCACGCCCTCCCCGCGCGCCAGCTCCAGGACGTCGAGCACGGCCGGCTCGTCACCCGAGATCACCGTGCTGGCGGGGCTGTTGACCCCGGCCACCTCCACACCGGAACGGCCCTGGAGCCACCCCGCAACACGCGCCTCATCCGCGTTCAGGGCGACCATCGCCCCGCCCTGAGCGACGCCGTCCATCAGACGCGCCCGCGCACACACCAGACGCGCCGCGTCCTTGAGCGACAGCACACCCGCCGCATGGGCCGCCGCCAGCTCACCCACCGAATGACCCACCAGATAGTCCGGGGTCACTCCGTGATGGGACAGCAGCCGGAACAGGGCCACCTCGATCGCGAACAACGCCGGCTGAGTGAACGCCGTCCGCCGGAGCAGCTCCGGCTCGTCCTCGATCACCCCGGCGAGCGACCGGTCCAAGTGGACGTCCAGCGCCGCGACGACCTCGTCGAACGCGGCCGCGAAGACCGGCTCCGCCGCGTACAGCTCACGGCCCATGCCCAGGCGCTGACTGCCTTGGCCCGAGAACAGGAACGCGACGGAACCCGTCGAGACGGGCTCGCCCGGCGTCAGCGCTCGCAGAGCGTCGAGGAGTTCCTCACGGGTTTCCCCCACGAGCACGGCACGGTGATCGAAACGAGCACGCGACACGGCCAGCGAACGGCCCACGCTCACGGCGTCGAGTTCCGGCCGGTCCTCCAGGAACGACACCAGCCGGTCCGCCTGCTCCGACAGCGCGGCCCCGGACCTGCCCGACACCACCCACGGCACCGGACCCGGCACCGCCGGCTCCTCCACCGGGGCTTCGGCCTGCCTGGCCTGCTCGACGATGAGGTGGGCGTTGGTCCCGCTGATACCGAAGGACGAGACGCCCGCCCGGCGCGGACGGCCGAGCTCCGGCCACTCATGCGCCTGCGTCAGCAGCTCGACCGCGCCGGCCGACCAGGCGACGTGCGAAGTCGGCTCGTCCACGTGCAGCGTGGCAGGGAGAACCCCGTTACGCATCGCCATGACCATCTTGATCACGCCCGCGACGCCCGCCGCGGCCTGCGTGTGACCGATGTTCGACTTCAGCGAGCCGAGGCGGAGCGGCACCTCGCGGTCCTGGCCGTAGGTGGCCAGCAGCGCCTGCGCCTCGATCGGGTCGCCGAGCGTGGTGCCGGTGCCGTGCGCCTCGACCGCGTCCACCTCGGACGCCGCCAGGCGGGCGTCGGCGAGCGCGGCGCGGATGACCCGCTCCTGCGAGGGCCCGTTCGGCGCCGTCAGGCCGTTGCTCGCACCGTCCTGGTTCACGGCGGAGCCACGGATCACCGCGAGCACCCGGTGCCCGTTGCGCTCCGCGTCCGACAGCCGTTCCAGCACCAGCAGCCCCACGCCCTCGGCCCACCCGGTGCCGTCCGCCGACGAGGAGAACGCCTTGCAGCGCCCGTCCGGCGACAGCCCGCGCTGCCGGGAGAACTCCACGAACATGCCGGGTGTGGCCATGACGGACACACCGCCGGCGAGGGCCACGGAGGACTCGCCCCGGCGCAGGGACTGCGCGGCGAGGTGAAGCGCGACGAGCGAGGACGAACAGGCGGTGTCGACCGTCACCGCCGGCCCCTGCAGACCGAAGGTGTAGGACAGCCGGCCCGAGGCCACACTGGCGGTGTTGCCCGTCAGCAGGTAGCCGTCGTGTCCGTCGGACGGCTCGTGCAGCCGCGGCCCGTACTCCTGCGCCGTCGCGCCCACGTACACGCCGGTACGGGTGCCGCGCAGCGCGGCGGGGTCCATGCCCGCCTGTTCGAAGGCCTCCCAGGCCGTCTCGAGGAGCAGCCGCTGCTGGGGTTCCATCGCGGCTGCCTCGCGGGGGCTGATGCCGAAGAAGGCGGCATCGAACCGGTCCGCGTCGTGCAGGAAGCCGCCCTGGGCGGCGTAGGTCTTGCCGGGGCTGTCCGGATCGGGGGTGAAGAGGGAATCGAGGTCCCAGCCGCGGTTGGTCGGGAATCCGCCGACCGCGTCGGCCTCCCTGCTGACCAGGCGCCACAGGTCCTCCGCGGAGGCGACTCCGCCCGGCAGCCGACATGCCATGCCCACGATGGCGATCGGCTCGTCAAGGGCGGTGGCCTCGTACGCGGCGTCTTCCCGGCCCTGGCTCCGGTCCGGGCCGTGGAGCCGACCGTCGAGGTGTTCGGCGAGTCTGGCCGGGGTCGGGTGGTCGAAGAGGAGGCTGGAAGGCAGCGAGAGCCCGGTGGCTGCGTTCAGCGCGTTCCGCAGTTCGACGGCCGAGAGGGAGTCGAAGCCGGCGTCCTTGAAGGTCGTGTCGACGTCCACGTCGCGCGCCGATCCGTGGCCGAGCACCGCCGCTGCGTGCGCACGCACCAGTTCCAGCGTGTCGCCTCGCGTGACCTGCTTCGAACCGCTCTGCCCTGTCGCGTCGGTACGGACCTGGACGGGGCCCTTCGCCGAACCGTCCAGCCAGAAGCGCCGGCGCTGGAAGGCATATGTCGGCAGCGCGACCAGACCGGAACCCGGCAGGATCCGCTTCCAGTCGACGTCCACACCATGTGCGTGCACCGCGCCCAGGGCAGCGAGGAGGGAACGCTTCCCGGCACGTTCCCCGCGCAGCACCGGAACCACGACCCTGCCCTCGGCATCCGCCAGGCACCCACTCGCCAGACCCGCGAGCGTCCCGCCCGGCCCCAGCTCCATGAACGCCGTCACACCAAGACCCGCCAGCGTCGCGACACCGTCGGCGAAACGCACCGCCCGACGGGCCTGAACAGCCCAGTACTCGGCCGTGAACTCCTCGACCGGCTCGCCGGTCACATTCGAGACCACCGGAATCCGCGCAGGAGAATAGGTCAGAGTCCGGGCCACCTCGGTCAGCTCCGCCAGCACCCCGTCCAGATGCGCCGAGTGGAACGCATGACTCACCTTCAAGCGAGTCGCCTTCACACCCTCCCCACGAGCCAGCTCCAAAACCTCGAGCACGGCCGCCTCGTCACCCGAGACCACCGTGTCGACAGGGCTGTTGACCCCCGCCACCTCCACACCCGAACGCCCCTCGAGCCACCCCGCGACGCGCTCCTCTCCCGCGTTCAGGGCCACCATCGCCCCACCCGCGGCGACCCCCTCCATCAGACGGGCCCGGGCACACACCAGACGCGCCGCGTCCTCGAGCGACAGCACACCCGCCACATGGGCCGCCGCCAGCTCACCCACCGAATGACCCAGCAGGTAATCCGGTGTCACCCCGTAATGCGACAGCAGCCGGAACAACGCCACCTCGATGGCGAACAACGCCGGCTGAGTGAATACCGTCCGCTCGAGCAGCCCCGGATCCCCCGCGATCACCCCGGCAAGCGAACGATCCACATACACATCAAGAGCCGCGACCACCTCGTCGAACGCGGCCGCGAACACCGGCTCCGCCGCGTACAGCTCACGCCCCATCCCCACACGCTGACTACCCTGCCCGGAGAACAGGAACGCGAGCGCGCCGTCCTGCGCCGCACGACCCGTGACGACACCGGCCGCGGGCACGCCCTCGGCCAACGCCCGGGCTCCGGCCAGCAACTCCTCGCGAGTCTGGCCCACGACCACCGCGCGGTGATCGAAACGAGAACGCGTCACGGCGAGCGAGCGGCCGACCGCCGCGACGTCCAGCTCCGGACGCTCCTCCAGGAAGGACACCAGGCGATCCGCCTGGCCCGCCACGGCCTCGGCCGACCTGCCCGACACCACCCACGGCACCACGCCCGCGCCGGACTCGGCGCCGGGCGGTTCCTCCCGCGCCGCCGGCTCGGCGCGCCAGTCCGAGAGCACGACGTGACAGTTCGTACCGCCCATGCCGAACGAGCTGACACCCGCGTAGAGCGGCTCGTCCGGCCGCGGCCACGGCTCGCGGCCGCGCTGTACGGCGAGTTTCAACTGGTCGAGTGGAATGTCCGGGTTGGGGGTTTCGAAGTTCAGGCTCGGCACGAGCTCGCGGTGCCGGATGCAGAGTGCCGCCTTCAGCAAGCCGACGATGCCGGCGGCTCCCTCAAGGTGTCCGACGTTGGTCTTCACCGATCCGACCCGCAGGTCGGCTCCGTCCACGCGGCCGTCGCCGAGCACCGCGCCCAGCGCCGACGCTTCGATCGGGTCGCCCAGCTTGGTACCCGTGCCGTGCAGCTCGACGTACTGCACCTGCTCGGCGGGCACCTCGGCACGCTCGTACGCCTGCCGCAGGACGTTCTGCTGGCCGGCCGGACTCGGTACGGTGAGACCCTCGGTCGTTCCGTCGTTGTTCATCGCGCTGCCGCGCAGCACGCAGTAGACCGGGTCGCCGTCCGCCACGGCGGCGTGCAAGGGCTTGAGCACCACGAAGGCGCCGCCCTCACCGCGTACGTATCCGTTCGCCCTCGCGTCGAAGGTGAAGCTGCGACCGTCCGGTGACAGCGCGCCGAACCGCTCCGCGCCGATGGTGCTGTCCGGCACCAGGTTGAGGTTGACACCGCCGGCGAGGGCCATGGCGGACTCGCCGCGGCGCAGGCTCTCGACCGCCTGGTGCACAGCGACCAGTGAGGAGGACTGGCCGGTGTCCACGGCCGCGCTCGGTCCGTGCAGACCCAGGGTGTAGGAGATCCGGTTGGCGATGACGCCGCGGTTGAGTCCGGTCAGGGTGTGACGGGTGATGCCTTCGATCCCGTGCTGGTGCGTGAGGGCGGCGTAGTCGTCGGCGATGACGCCGACGAAGACGCCGGTCCGGCTGTCGGCGAGATCGGACGGGCGGAGCCTGGCGTCCTCCAAGGCCTCCCAGGCGAGTTCAAGCATCAGCCGCTGCTGCGGATCCATCGACGATGCCTCACGCGGACCGATGCCGAAGAAGCCGGCGTCGAAGCCGCTGACGTCCTCGAGGTAGCCGCCCGGTCGTGAGGGCAGTTCGGGGCGCCCCGCGGGAGGCGCGCCGATGGCACTGCGGCCGTCGCTCAGCAGCCGCCACAGCTGAGCGGGGTTCTCCGCGTGTGGCAGTCGGCAGGACATACCGACGACGGCGATCGCCTCTGTCGGTATCGACATGTCCGCTTGGAATTCGGCCATGGTGGAGCTGCCCCCTGTTATGTTCGATGCTTGAACGGAGGAGTAGCACCCGCAGCCGTGTCGCGAGTGCTACACCAATTCATGCCGCTGTCTGCGGAGAATGCTTCTCGTATTTCGCCACGAGCGCTCGCTTGAGAACTTTTCCACTGGGCCCGAGCGGGAGGGCGTCGACGAATTCGACTCGACGAGGGTATTTGTATGCGGCGAGACGCTGTTTGCCCCATTCGGTGATCTCTTCGTCCGATCCGGGGGTGACGTCCGCCGGCCGGGCAGGCACGACAATCGCCCAGACCTCCTCACCGAGCACGGGGTGCGGAACACCGATGACCGCCACCTGTGCCACGGCCGGATGCCCGACGAGGATCTCCTCGATCTCGCGCGGATAGACGTTGTAGCCGCCGCGCAGAATGAGGTCCTTCTTGCGGCCCACGATCGAGAGGTAGCCGTCGGCGTCCAGCCTGCCGAGATCGCCGGTGCGGAACCAACCGTCGATCAGCACCTCGGCGGTGAGGTCCGGGCGGCCGAGATATCCGGCCATGACGTTCTGGCCTCGCACCACGATCTCGCCCACCTCGCCGACGGGCAGGAGGTCGATCCCGTCGGCGTTCGGCCGAGCTGTGCCGACGGTGATGCCGGTGATGGGAACACCGACCGTTCCGGGGCGAAACGTCAGGCCGGGGTAGTGGTACGCGACGCTGCAGGAGGTCTCGGTCATCCCGTAGCCCTCGTACACAGGGCATCCGAACGTGCTTCGGACGGCCTCGAGGGTCTTGACGGGAAGCGCCGATCCCCCGCTGTACACGCGGTCGAGCCGAGGGACCTGCTCTCCCTGAGCCACCGCTTCGAGCAACTTGGAGTACATGGTCGGCACGCCCATGAACACCGTGCACCGGTGTTTCGCCATCAGCTCGAGGGCCCGCGGGCCGGAGAACTTCGGCATCATGACGAGGGAGACGCCGGCCCGGAAGCCGGTCAGCATGCCGCAGATCTGCCCGAAGCCGTGCGCCAGCGGCAGGCACCCGAGCAGGACGTCGTCACCCCGGAACGCGTACGGAGTGGTGACCATCCTCTCGACGTTGTACAGAATGTTCCGGTGGGTGAGCATCACGCCCTTGGGCTCACCCGTCGTACCGGACGTGTAGAACACGACCGCGACATCGTCGGGTCCCGGCGCGGCGGCTTCGTCGATCGGCGCCGTGCCCTGTGCCGCGTGCTCCAGGTCGACGGTGCCCGCGGGGCCCGGGCCGACGGTGAGGAGCACCGTGCCGCGCCGCTCCGCCGCCTGCCTCGCCCGGTCGAGCAAGGAGGTGGCGCACACCAGGAAACGGGCGTCGGCATCGGTCAGTACGTGATCGGTCTCCGCCGCCGTCGCCATCACGTTCAGCGGGATAGCGACGGCACCGGCTGCCAGCACGCCGAAGTACACGACGGGAAACTGCGGGGTGTCGACCAGCAGCATGGCGACCCGGTCCCCCGGCCGTACCCCGTTGTCGCGCAGCACGGAGGCGTAGCGGCGAGCCTGATCCCACAGCCACCCGTACGTGAAGTGCTCGGACTCGTAGACCACGGCCGGGTGGTCGGGTCGCTGCGCCGCCGTGCCGGCCAGTACGCCGACAACTGACATCGTCATTACGGCAGCACTTCGGCTTTCGCGGCGCTGCGGATGCCGCCACCGCAGAGCTCGGACGTGAACCAGTCCCGGGCACTCGCGGTCGGAATGTTCAGTTCCTTCCAGATTCCCCGAAGAGCATGGGCGAAGTTCTCGACATCGTTCTGATCGTGCACGGCGGACGGAGCGATCCGCAGGATCTCCTCACCCGCGGGCACGCTGGGGGCGTTGATGGACTGGACGTAGATCCCGTGCCGCTCGAACAGCAGCCGGGACGCCCGCTTGCACAGATCGTCGTCCCCGACGAAGGCCGCAACGATGTGGGAGTCCGTCGAGACGAACGGGATGTCGGCCTCGATCAGAAGGCTGTGCAGAAGCTGCGCGCTCTCCGAGAGGAGCTTTCGCTCGGCGTCGGAGGACCGCAGATACTGAACCGACGCCAGCGCAGCGGCCGCGACCGCAGGCGGCAGCGAGGTGGTGAAGACGAACGAGCGCGCATAGGTCCGCACCGCGTCCACGAGGGCCGCCGGTCCCGCGATGTAGCCGCCGACCGTTCCGAACCCCTTGGCCAAGGTACCCATCACGACCGTGAAGCGATCGGCGATGCCTTCCCGCGCGGCGATGCCGGCGCCCTGCGGGCCGTACATGCCGACCGCGTGAACCTCGTCGATGAAGGTCGTGGCACCGTACTTGTCGGCGATGTCGGCGATCTCGGCGAGCGGCGCGACGTTGCCCGACATGGAGTAGACCGATTCCACGACGATGAGCTTCGGGCAGTCGGCGGGAGCCGCCGCGATCAGTTCTTCCAGGTGGGCGGTGTCGTTATGCCTGAAGACGTGCTTCTTCGCGCCGCTGTGCCGGAGTCCGTCGATGATCGATGCGTGGTTCTTCGTATCGGAGAATACGACGGTGTCCTTCGGCATTCCAGCCAGCACGGTGAGGGCGCCTTCGTTGGCGGTATAGCCCGAGGTGAAGAGGAGTGCGGCCTCCTTGCCGTGCAGATCCGCCAGTTCGTTCTCCAGACGGACGTGATGGTGGTTGGTTCCGCCGATGTTCCGGGACCCTCCGGAGCCTGCGCCATGGGTCTCTATCGCGGCCTTCATCGCCTCGATGACCTGTCGGTTCTGCCCCATGCCCAGATAGTCGTTGCTGCACCACACATTTACTTCTGAATTCACCCCGTCACGCCGGGCAGAGGCCATGGGGTAGTGACCGGAACGACGGCCGATCTCCAGGAACTCGCGCTTGCTTTCAGCGAGATCTCCAGCGGTTTTGCTACTCAGGTAGGACGCCAGGTGAACGTTCATTTACTCGCCTTCTCGACGTATCGATTGGACTGGCCTGCGCACGAGGTCTACGCTAGGAAAACTGTGACTTCAGGAGCACCTTGTCGGGCTTGCCGTTGCTGTTCATCGGCAGCGTGCTCAAGACGTGTATCTTCTCGGGCACGTGAATCGGGGACAGTGCCTCAGTAATTCTCGAGCGGATATCTTCCACCTCTACCACCTCGGCCGGATCGCATTCGATCGCAGCGTGGATGTGCTCGCTTCCGTCCTCGTCCCGGACGCTGTAGACGGCGGCATGCCGGACGCCCGGGTGGGAAAGGATTTCCGCCTCGAGAACGATGGGATGCACCTTGACGCCACCCACCTTGATGACATGGGCCACCCGGCCCATGAGTGTCAGATAGCCTCGCTCGTCGATAAAGCCGATGTCTCCGGTGGAGTACCAGCCGTCACGAAGAACTCGTGCCGTCAATTCCGGGTCCCCGTGATAGCCGTCCATCATCTGAGGAGATCGGACGTGAACCTCGCCGGTTTCGCCCGTCGCCAGTTGCGCACCCGTATCCGGGTCGCAGACGGCGATCTCCACATAGGGGAAGGGTCGCCCGACGGTAGCCGAAAGATCTGGGTCGCCGTGCTCCGGAGGTGTCAGGGTCGTGATTCGACCACATTCGGTCGCGGCATACCCCTGCCACAGGACAGGGCCGAAAATCCGGAAGGCCTGGGCAATTCTTGCGGGTGCCGCAGGACTGCCGCCGTAGACGATCCGCTTCAGTGAAGACAGGCCCGCGGCCTCCACCGCGTCAGTGTCGCGGATTCCCCGCTCGAGCAGGTGGTCGATGAGCTGGAACACGTGGTTCGACGCCATGAACGTCCACGAGACCTCCTTCTCCGCCGAGACGGTGTCCACGAACTTCTCGGCATCGAAACTCTCGTGGAGATACAGCGCTCCGCCCAGGGCGAGGACCGCGTCCGCCATCGGGGCGACGCCATGGCTCAGAGGGGTCGACACCAGTATCGTCGCGCAGTCGGCCTCAAGGCCGAGCTCCATCCATGCGCTCACGGTGGCTTCCCACGCTCGGCCCGACAACCGGATGCCCTTGGGCCGCCCCGTGCTGCCACTCGTGAAGCCGATGAAGGCCGGCGCGTTCGGCTCCCACGACACGGCGTCCGGGGCATCGGCACCACCGGTTCGGCCGGCCTCGTTGCGCTCCCCGTGCGGAAGCCGCGTCACCGGTATCCCACTGCCGTCAGCGAGCTCCACCGCGCGCTCGGAGCCTTCGGTGTCGGCATAGATGGTCACGGCTTCGGTCTCGCGCAGGATCTGAATCTGTTGATCCAGCGGAAGGACCGTCGTCCTGGTACCGGGATTAGTGGTTCGCAGATAGCACACGGCGCCGCCGAGCAGATGCGTCGCGTACCGCGCGGTGAGCATCTCAGGGCTGTTGGGCGCGACCAGGATCGCTACCATGTCCCCCTTACCCACTCCGCTATTGCGCAGCGCAAGGAAAGTTTCAGTCACGGACCGAATCAGATCACTGCCGGAGAAGGTCTTACCGCGCCAATGGACGACATCTCGACCCGGCGCGGCTGCGAGCAGCGCGAGAATCTCCGAGACATAACTATGACTTTTACTCCACCAATGCTCGGGCAGGCTCATGGGACCTTCCATAGTGATGTCATCCGATTGGGCAGTGCAATCTTCGACATGCAATTGGGAAGAGGTCAACCCTGTTCCGTCAGCGCTCTAGCGACCGTCATGTGTATCTTGAACGCATGACCTTCCCTGGGCGGGAAAAAGCGCCGCGCCCAAGAACCGGAGCGCGCTCCCCCTGAGCTTGGCGTTCAACATCGCAGGTCACTCGACCTGCTGAGATCCAGAATTCCGGGACGCGCGAGCCGGCCGTTCCTCACGCTTCGAGATGTAGAGTAATGAAGCACGAGAGAAAGGCCGCTGCCCGTGATTCCCTCCACCGCGGCGCCCGCAGGCCAGGCGTTGGCCCTGTTGTCCCGCTTTGAGCTCATAACACGGTCCTATTGGAATGCCCTGGTAGGCCGTGACGACCGGTGTGGTGATTCGGCCGTTCGTGAGATGTGGGTAGGCGACCGTGGATCGTGGACGATGAGTTGTGGGCTCTGGTCGAACCGTGGTGACGGCGGACTTCTTGCCCGAGGCTCGGGTGATGGGTGAGAGGGCCTTGGCCCCTGGTCTTGGACACACGAGACACTGGATCTGAGGATCTGAGGATCTGAGAACGGACATCTCGTGGTCATGAAGAACTACCCGCCGCAGTTCAAGGCGGACGCGGTCGCTGCTGTACCAGTCGCGACCCGAGGCGACGATCCGGCAGGCCGCCGCCGATCTGGGCATCAACCCGGAAACCCCGCCCATCGCCTTTGGCCTGACCGGAGCCAAGGCCGACGAACGCGAGACCCTGCTGGACCTGCTGGCGGCCGAGCCCGGCCTCCTCGCCGACCGGCCCGGGCAGACGCTGATCGGCGACAAGAACTGCTTCGGCCGCGACTTCGAACGTCAACTGGTCGAGCAGGGCATCCGGATGCTGCGACCGGCCCGCAAGGGCGAGGCCAGGAACGACCCGGTGCACCCCTGTTCAAGCCGTTGCGGCAGGTCACCGAGTCGGTGAATGAGACCATCAAAGGGCAGCTCGATCTCGAGCAGCACCGCGGCCGTACACCTGGCGGCGTCATCACCCGTGTCATGCAGCGGATCCTCGCGCTGACCGTCGCGATCCGGCACAACGACCACACCGGACAACCCGTCCTGCGCTCACTGACCGCCTACGACCACTGACCCCTTGGAATCAATCGTCTAGGTCAGCTCGTCGGAGCGGCCGGCTTCGATGCGGGACCACTGGGCGATGGGGCGCCCGTTCGTACGCCACTCCTCGGGGTTCTCGGCGGAGTACCAGGGCTGGGGCCAGCCGCGGGGGGAGTCCTCCCACGCCTCCTGGCGTCCGTAGACGGTCATGTCCAGCAGCCCGTGGGTGGGCGCCATGACTTCGACCCCGCGACCGCCGGTGTAGTACGTCTCGAACACCCGCTTCCCGTCGCGGACATAGCAGACGAGGTGGTGACGCTGCCAGTCACGGCCCTCCAGGAGTCGCGGCGCCGTCCTCTCGACCGAGTACCACGGCATGTCCAGGCCCAGGAAGTCCCGGTAGCGGACGCTCTCCTGGTACGGGCCCTTGCAGAGCGTGGCGTACGTGGCGTCGCGGGAGTGGATGTAGGACAGCTCGCGGACCTGACTGTTGAAAAAGGTGCAACCCTCGCACTGCCCGGCGGCGGGTCGTCCGGGCCACCAGGCGTGGAAGTAGGCGATGAGCTGCTTGCGGCCCTCGAAGACGTCGAGGATCGTGACCGGCCCGTCGGGGCCGATGACCTCGATGGTGGCGTCGATTTCCACCATCGGCAGCCGCCGCCGCGCCGCCGCGATCGCGTCTCCTTCACGGGTGTGCGCCTTCTCCCGTACGAGCAGAGATTCCCGGGCCTCCTGGTAGGTCTTCCTGTCCACCACAGGCGGAAGGGCCGGGCTCGGTGATCGATCGTTCACGAGCGTCTCCATTCGCATCTGGATCGAGAGGCTTCCAAGAGGACACCTGGAACCACAATGCCCACCGGACTGCGCCGCACTTCCGGGCGCCACGCAGTGACCCTTCGGCGGCTCGCTCATTCGGTCCAACAGCGCGGCCCCAACGAAGTGCACGCGATCAGGCCCCGCCACCGAGGCGGCCGCGGGGCGACCCGCCCCGGGCGTTCGGCTTCCCCGTCGGGGCTCCCGGGGTGTGAACGCCACCGGCAGGATGCGCGGCCGCCAGCGGGCCGACCGCCTCCAGGCCGACCTGCTGCCGCAGGGCGAGAGCGTACGCATCGGACCGGGATCCAGCGGTGCCGCTGTGTGAGACCCGCGGCACGACGTGGTCGTCGGCATACTCGTCACCCGCGGCAGGGGCGTCGTCCCCGACACCGCCTACCTGGTGACCATGCAGGCCATGCAGGCCATGCAGGCCATGCAGGCCGTCGGGGTGCGATGGCCTGCGTGTTCGGCCGGCCCTGAGACGGACTGCCCACCAGAATCCACCTCGCCTGCGACGGCCGTGGCCGGCCGCTCGCCACCCTGCTGACCCCCGGCCAACGGCACGGCAGCATCCGCGCGCGCCCACTCCTCGATCGCGTCCCCGTCGGTCGGCAGGTTCCTTCAGGTTGCCGCCGCGAAAACGTCGACGCCGGTGAGGTCGGCCGACAGCGCCCACAGGCGCGCGGCTTGCCCGGGGTCGGTCGCATGCGCGTGCACGCCGCCTTCCGAGCCGTCACCGGCCGGTTCGGCTATGTCGCAGTCCTCGCAGTACACGCCGCCCATGCCCGCCAGTTGGGGGGAGGTCGCCGCCCATACCTGCGTCGCCGCGCCCTGCCCGGGCGTCTTGAAGGTGGGATCGGTCAGGTCGCCGTTCTCGTCGATCCAGCCCGCGTCGACCATCTCCGCCTTGGCGAGGTGGCGCTGCAGCGGGGTGAGGATACTGCCCGGGTGCACGGCGAACGCCCTGACTCCGGCGTCGCGGCCGAGCGCGTCGAGCTGCACGGCGAACAGCACGTTCGCCGCCTTGGCCTGCCCGTAGGCCTGCCATCTGTCGTAGCCGTGCTCGAACTGCACGTCGTCCCAGCGCACGCCGGTGATGCCGTGGGCGCCGGAGGACACGGCGACCACGCGCGCGCCACCGCGGGCGATCGCCGGCCAGAGATGGTTGACCAGCGCGTAGTGACCGAGGTGGTTGGTGGCGAACTGCGCCTCCCAGCCCGGGCCGACCCGCGTCTCGGGGCAGGCCATGACCCCGGCGTTGTTGATCACGATGTCGACCGTGCGACCCGAGGCCAGGAACCGCTCGGCGAAACCGCGGACGCTTTCGAGGTCGGACAGGTCGAGGTCGTCGGTCTCGACACCGTCGATGCCCTTGACCGCCTCCTGGGCGGCCGCCCGTCGCCGGGCGGGGACCACGACGCGGGCTCCGGCGCCCGCCAGGGCGCGGGTTGTCTCCAGACCAAGTCCCGAGTAGCCACCGGTGACGATCGCCGTGCTGCCGGACAGGTCGATCCCGCTCAGGACGTCGTCCGCGGTGCTCCGGGCGCCGAAACCCGATCCGATCTTGTGCTGAGGTGTCGTCATGGCGCAGACGCTAGATGCTGGACCGCGCTCTAGGGCAAGTACTGGTGACGGCGAACGCCCCGCGCGGGTTCGCCGGGTCGATGCCGAGCCGACGCACGGTGGTTGTCGCAGAAGCAAAGCGGTTGTCACCAAGAAGGCTGAGGTACGCGCCCGCTGACGCGCAGATGCTCTCCTGCCGGGGGCGCCGCAGCGGTCACAGCACCGCTTGACCTGAACCAAGCTTGAGCTCCTAGGTTCGTTCCGGAGCCGCAGGAACCGACCAGCGGTGCCCTTCGAGGAGGTTCGCCATGACCGAGCGCACAGCCGACATCGAGATTCCCGACCGTTACCGCTATGCCGTGATCCCGCACATCATGGTCGACGACGCCGCTGCGGCGATCGATTTCTACCAGCGCGCCTTCGGTGCCCGCGAGGACTTCAGGATCGACGCTCCGGGCGGAGGGATTCTGCACGCCGAGATCACCATCGGACGGTCGGCGCTGATGTTGGGCGACGCCAGCGCGGACGAGGCTGAGGCCGCGTCCTTCGCCGCACCGGCCTCGCTCGGTGGAGGCACGTCCGTCACCCTGCACGTTTTCGTGTCGGACGTCGACAGCCTGGCGGAGCGCGCGGCGGCTGCCGGCGCAGAGATCCTCCAGCCGCCGAAGGACATGTTCCACGGTGACCGCACCGTCATCCTCAAGGACCCTTCAGGCCACATATGGGTCTTTCTGACCCATGTGGAAGATGTCACGGAAGAGGAACTCCGGCGCCGCCTGGTCGCCCAGTGACTGCTCGCGGCACACGCTGACCGGACCGATCAGCCACAACACCGCGCGGTTCCACATTGCCTCCACCGTCAACGCGGGCGTCGGCTACGGGCTCTCCTACGGCGTCGTCGCCGACACCGCCGTCGGCGCGGTACCCGCCGAGCGTGCGGAGTCGGCCGCTGCGATCGCGGAGATGAGCGAAGTGCTCGGCAGCTCTCCCGCTCGACTCGCTCGCCGCTTTCCTCTTCCGGCTCCTCGGGTACCGGCGATGAGGGCAACCTCGACACGACCCCGGGCGCCTCGGCCCTCTCCTTCGAGGACGCGGACCAGGCCAAGAACGCCTTTGTCACCGGGCTGGACGCGGCGATCGGCGTCGCTGTCGGCATGCTCCTCGCATACGACGCCCACCCTTACCTGGCGTCGTACGGCAGCGGCCGTCCGGCGCGCCGTCCGCTCGCCACGGTCCGGGTCAGTGTCGTACGACCGGCTCCCGCTCGTCGGCCCGGCCGCTCTGCTGGGCCAGAACCCGCACCGCGTCGGACGAGGTCGAGTCGTTCGCGGTGTAGAGCTCGACCCGGTGGTCTGGGCTGTCGGGCTGGAGCCACACCTGGTAGTCCACGTTCACGGTGTGCGGGTCGAGGAAGAACATCCGGGGGATCGACGGACGCCGCTCCAAGTCCCCCGCGTCCTCGTAGGAGACGTGCTCGGCGACGAGCGCGTGCCCGGTGCGGTTCCACGCGAGCACGTCCCCGCGCCTGCCGAGGACGATCGCGGGGGTGGCCTCGCCGAGCGACTCCAGGAGCCTGAGGACGCGCGGGTGCGGCTCCTCGGGCGGCGGTTCGCTCAGGCCGGGCTTCGCGGACTGCCGGGCGGGATTGTGCAGGTGGACGGTCTCCACCTGGTCCAGCCTGAGCACCCGGGCCAGCGCGTCGAGCACCTGCTCGGACGCTGTCTCGGCCTGGCCCTGCTCCAGACGCGTGCAGTACCCCGTGCTCACTCCGGCGAGCTGAGCGAGCTCTTCACGTCTGAGGCCCGGGACCCGGCGCAAGGTGCCGTGGGTGCGCAGACCGATCTCCGGCCGGAGTGACCCCCTCACGGCGGCTCTCCAGGAACGTTCCGAGGCTCTCCATGTCCTCGAGCCTAGGACGCGGGCCGGGCCCGTGGGTGTACCTGTCGGGTGTACCCACGGCACGGGGATGGCTGTCGCACCCGAGGTGCCGGACCGTCGAGGCGTGACTCAACTGCCTGCGCACACCTCACCCGGCCTGCGGGCCCGGCTCGGGCTCGCGGTGGTCCTCGGCCCGGTCCTGCTGGTCTCGATGGACGGCTCCATCCTGTTCCTGGCGATGCCGGACATCACCGAGGCCATCTCGCCCACCGCCGACCAGGCCTTGTGGATCCTGGACGTCTACGGCTTCGCCGTGGGTTCCCTGCTGGTCGCCTTCGGCAGCGTCGGCGACCGCTACGGCCCCCTGAAGCTCCTGATGACCGGCGCGACCGTGTTCGGCATCGGATCCGCCGGGGCGGCGTTCGCACCGAACCCGGAGCTTCTCATCGCCTGCCGGGCGCTCGTGGGCGTGGCCGGCGCGACCCTGCTGCCCTCCGCGCTCGCGGTGCTGAGCGAACCGTTCCCCGACCCGAAACAGCGCGCCCGGGCGATCGGGATCTTCGCCGCCGCGTTCGCGCCCGGGTTCGCCATCGGCCCGGTCGTCGGCGGGGCGCTGCTCGGGCGGTTCTGGTGGGGCTCGGTGTTCCTGGTCAACCTGCCCGTCATCGTCGTCTTCCTGGCGTTCGCGCCGGTTCTGCTGCGCGAGGTACGGGAGACCCGGACCGGCCGCATCGACCTGGTCAGCGTCGCGGCCTCCGCCGGGGGCCTGCTGCTCACGATCTACGGCATCAAGCACCTGGCCGCGGACGGCCTCTCGGTCCTGCCGGTCGTGACAGGGCTCCTCGGCCTCGTGGCCCTGACGTTCTTCGCGCTGCGCCAGCGGCACCTGGAGCACCCGCTGATCGACTTCTCCCTGTTCCGCGACCGCACCTTCACGATCGCGATCATCACCGGGCTGCTGCCGCTGGCGGCGTGGTCGGCGACGGCGTACCCGTCCGGCATCTACCTCCAGTCCGTCCTGGGCCTGAGCGTCCCGCACGCGGCACTGCTCGCGCTCCCCGGAGCGGCGGTCCTCACCATCTCCTGCATCGCCACCCCCGCCTTCGTCGAACGCATCGGCAAGAAGGCCGCGCTCATCGTCTGCCACTTCACCATTGCGGGCGGTCTGCTTCTGCTCCTGTCCACCACCGTCACCGGCGGCGTCGGCTGGTACGTCGCCTCGACCGCGATCGCCGGAGTGGGGTACGGCATCTCCTTCAGCGTCGTCGCCGACACCGCGGTCGGCGCGGTCCCCGCGGAGCGTGCGGGGTCGGCCGGCGCGATCGCGGAGACCAGCAACGGGATCGGCAACGCCCTCGGCATCGCGATCCTCGGGTCGCTCGCCGCACTGATCTTCCGCCTCCAGGGGCCGGACCCCGCTCCCACCCTGGACGAGACGCTCCACCTGCCGGACCTCGTGCCCGCGGCGCTGAAGGACGCGAGGGGCGCCTTCGTCACCGGCCTGCACGCCGTCGTCATGGTGGCCGGCCTGCTGCATGCCGCGCTCGGCGCCGCCGCCCTGCGCTGGCTCTCCGAGGCCGACGGCCGGCGAATCCGGCTCGGACATCGGCTCGGACACCACCGGCGAGCCCGCGCGTGAACACCTGGCGGGCAAGGTCTGACCGGCGGGCGCCACCCTGCCCCTGCCCCCGCTCCGCCCGTCTCGCCCCGTCCCGTCCATCTGCTCCTGTCGGGGAAACGGGCGGAGCGGCCGGCCTTGGGCGCTGACGGGACTGCTGCACGAGGGGGTGCCGGCGGGGTTGTCCAGCCAGAGCTCGGCCGGAGGGAAGGTGGTCTCGTACCCGAGGGGGTCAATCGGGCCACGCGGCCGGCTGCGCCGGGTCACGGGTGTACTGAACTTCAGCAGCGCCCGGGCCGGCACCGACACGTCACGGTCGCTTCGGTCGCTCCCGGTTTCCTCGACTTCCAACCCGCTACGGCTCTGCACGCCTTGGACGCGGCTTTGCGCCTGCTGTTCGGCGAGCTGCTCCACGACTCGGGCGTCGTGGGCCCGGAGCGCTTCCAGCAGCTTGGCCGGCCCACCGAACGCCCGGGAGGTGAGCCTGTTGTCGGCCGTCTCGCCCGGACCGAGCAGGACCGGCACGAGGAGGGGGGCGGCCTTGCCCTCGCCGGGCTGCATGCGCAGCGCACGGCCGACGGCCTGGACGAGGTCGGGCATGGAGCCGCGCAACTTCGGCGAGGTGGACGGAGTCGCAGGTTCGGCCGTCTGTCGGCAGCCCGCCAGTAGCCCCGACTACCGGGTTACTTCTGGGTGACGTCGGTGCAGTAGACGTCCTTGTCCGGCAGGTGGCCGGTGGCCAGGAAGCCGACGGTGGCCTTGTCGGCGCAGGCCGAGCCCGCGCCGTAGACGGAGTGCCCGCCGTTGTCGACACCGACGAAGGCAGAGCCGTCGCCGAGGGACTTGTGCAGCCCGACGCCGCCTTCCCACGGGGTGGCATTGTCCCGGCGGTTCTGCAGGATCAGGGTGTTGCGCGGGCCGTCCTTCACTATCTTGGCGGTCGCCTCAGCGGGCTTGTCCCAGTAGGCGCATGCCCAGATGTTGGCGGGCATGCCCGCGGTGAGCGGCCACTTCTCGCGGTCGGCGGTGGTGCGGGCGGCGTAGCCGTCGACGTCGTGCGGCCATTCGGCGTCGCCGCAGGTGAGCGCCAGGAACATGGTGGCCTGGTTGTCCGCGGGGATGCCCGGGGACGCCGGTGTCTGGGCGAACACCTCCTTGAGAACCGCGGTGTCGGCGGCCGTAGTGGTGCCGTGGGACAGGTTGTCGGCGGCCTTCCAGAACTTGGCGAGCACGGGAAGGGTGTCGTCGTGCAGAAGCAGGGCGTAGGTCATGTTCCGCAGCAGTGCCCCGTCCAGCGACACCGGTGTGCCGGGAATCGCTGCGGGCGTGCGGTCGAGCCGGTCGGCGAGGGTGAGATAGGTGCGGGTCACCTCCTCGACGTTCGTGCCCAGTTCGAGGGTGCCGGCCTGCGCCGCGGCGACGCGGGCGGCATCGGGGAACCGGTCGGCCATGCCCTTGCCCCAGGTGTCCGACACCTGGTTGGCCCATACCTTGGTGGGGTCGACGTTGCCTTCCAGGACCATCCGGTCGGTGCGGTCCTGGAAGAGGGAGCGGTAGACGGCGCCGAGGTAGGTGCCGTAGGACTGGCCCCAGTAGGAGATCTTCTTCTCACCGAGCGCCTGACGGATGCGGTCCATGTCGCGGGCGGTGTTGGCGGTGTTGTAGTGCCGCAGGTCCTCGCCCACCGTGTCGGCGCACTGCTTGGCGACGGCTTTGGCGAGGGCCACGTTCTTGGTGATCGAGCCGTCCGCGGCAGGATAGGGGAAGAGCCCGGGCACGCCGGGGTCCTGCAGACCGCAACTCTGTGGGGTGCTGTGGGCGACGCCGCGCGGGTCGAAACCGATCAGGTCGTAGCGGTCCAGCACGGACTTCGGCAGTGCGGACGCCATGGTTTCGGGCATGCCGAGACCGCCCAGGGCGGGCCCGCCGGGGTTCAGCAGCAGAACACCATGTCGCTTCCCGGGCTTCGCGGTGGACAGCCGGGAGACCGCCAGGTCGATCTTCATGCCGCCCGGGTTCTGGTAGTCGAGTGGCACCTCCAACGTTCCACAGGTCAGGTCGGGGTCACGAGTCTGTCCCTCGGCCAGGGCCGGGCACGTACCCCAATTGATCTCGGCGTCGCCCGCGGTCTCGCCGACGCTCTTGCCGGAGACCTTGGCCGGTGTCGAGTCCTTGGCGTCGGCACTACACGCGACCAGTGCGGTTCCTCCCAGCGTGGAAACCAGCAGAGCTGCGGCGATTCGGCGGCCTCTGGGGAAACCGTGCTGCGCGGAACTGCGTGTCGTGGGCATGTGTTGTCCTTGGCTACTGGGCTGATCGGCCTTGTCCGGCCGTTGTGTTGACGATTCGAGTCAACAGGAGACCACCGGTGGCGCGCGTCACCCCAGAGAGGACAAAAACACGTAGCTCGCTCGGGGGACCGGTCCTGGTGTTCGGCGTACGGACCTTCCTGGCCCTGACAAGATTTCCGTCATGCTGGGTGCGACCGTGCGCCGGTTGCGGTGCGGGTGGAGCGAGTATGGGCGGCGTGAGGCATCGTCCGCACCGAGGCCCGCACCCACGAGTTGACGGCGGCGTGTCCGGACTGCGGTCGCGGTTCCACGCGGATGCGCAGCCGCTACGGCCGCGCGCCGGCCGATGTCGCTGTGGGTGGCCGACCGGACACACCGCACTCGCCGGCGAACCATCCGCCAGCCGCGTCCCCAACCTCAACCTCACAGGGCAGAACACTCCACTGCGCCTGGAGCGTTGGGAACACGCGGGTGCCGCCCTCCACCCGCGGGTCCGTAGCCGTGATTCACTCGACCGGACAATGGGCCAGGCCGTCTGCGGCCTCAGAACACCATCGTCGCGCGGCAGTCCTGACAGGCCCAGCACCAGCAGGGCGACCACCAGTGGCTGCCGCCCCTCACCCACACCCGGCTCCGATTTGCCGCCACTCGCCGCGGACCTCCGCCGGCCCTGGGAGAAGCCCGCCACATCCGATCGGCGGACCCGGCCCGGGACCGCCGAGGACCACGAACCAGCCTGAACCACCTCTGTCATGGCTCCGTGAGTACCTGGCGCCCGGCCAGGTCGTCAGCCCGGCGGTCATCGTCGTCCCACGGCTGACAGCTCCGCCCGCCCCGACGCGACGGTGGGCGGGAGAGGGAGCGCGCGGTCTCGGCGTGGAGTTCGCCGGCACCGACCGGACCGGCTTCAGTCCTCGACTCGGGATCGGCAGCCAAGTTCCTCACGGAATAGCGTAGTTGACCGGTCCGGCATGAGGTCGACCCATGATCTGGTTCGACTTCGGTGGGTGCTTTCACCGCCACTGGCGGAGTTGTACGCCACTACGAGCACAAGACCGGCATCGCGCCGGCACAGCTTGCCGGAGCGATGAAAACGGTGGCGGACGGAACGGGGATGCCACCTCTGGCGCCCGTCGAGTCGGTCAGGATCAGCGAAGCCGAGTCGGGTCGCGCACTCGCCCGGGCGCCGGCGACCGACCACCCGGGCACCGACCTCTCCAGGGCGAGGCGGAAACCTTCGGCGAGCAATGGTTCGAGGGCGCCACGGTCGGCCGTGACCGTGACACTGTTGGTGGTGGTGTGGCGGTAGCGGGGGATGACGGCCTGGCGCAGGCGGTGATAGCGGACGATGCCGGCCCGGACGGTGATACCTCTGCGGCGCAACACCACCAGCGGACGCGGAAAGAACCAGGCAAGTCCCAGGAACGCCGAGCCGAGACGGAACCGGAGCAGGTCTCCCCCTTGGCCGCAGCGTCCACCGCGGAGCACACCCAGATTGCCAGGCACGCGTAACACCGCGGCCGCCCTCACCCGACGGAACTTTCGCGGTGACCGGCCGGAAGCTTTCCCACAGCGTACTTCCGCCCGGGCCACCGGAGCGCGGGTGCGTCCTCGACAGCTGCGGTGAACAAACGGCGGAAGGCATGCGCGGCCGCGCTGTTGCGGCTGCTCGACGTGTACGGGATGGTGCTCCTGGCCCCGTCGTCGTCTTCCCCGGTGTGGCCTTCCGGCGCGACGACCGCGAACGCCTCCGGCACCCCGCGCTCGGTGTCCTGGAGGTCACCTGCCTCGACCTGTGCAGCGAGGACGGCCGGCAGCGCCTGCTCTGGTTCACTCCCGCCGTGGGCACCGGCAGCGCCGACCGACTCGAACCGCTCGCCGTTCTCGGCACCCGGGACGTCGTCGGCTCCGCACCCTGACACCGACACGCCCTCAGCCGAGTGGTGACTACTCCCACCCACGGGATGACATCCCCTGGTTGCCCCTGCCACACACCGAAACACTGAACGGACCGAAGCCACCGGCTTCCGACCGATCTCAGGCTCTGTGACAAGGAGTTGCTCATGCAGCGGCGGACAGTCCTCCTCCTCGGAGCGGCGTTGGCGGCGTCCCCGGCCGTCAAGGCCCACGCCCATCCGGGCCACCCTGCCACACCCGGCAAGACGCCCCCCGTGACGGAGGGGCCCTACGGCGAGGGCTGGCGCAGGCTCGCGCCGATCGCGAGCGGCCCCCGGCAGGAGCACAGCGTCGCCGCGGTCGGCGACAAGGTCTACCTCATCGGTGGCATCGTCCCCGAGGCGTCCGGCGGCGTCACCACGACCGGACGGGTGGAGGTCTACGACACGCGTCGCGACACCTGGTCGGTCGCGGCACCGCTGCCCGTCGCGATGAACCACCCCAACGTGGCGGTGGTCCACGGCCGGATCTACGTCCTCGGCGGGCTGTCCGGCGGATCCGCGTGGCAGGCCCTGCGCGACAGCTTCGTCTACTCGCCGCGCGCCGGCCGATGGAGCCGGCTTTCCCCCGTGCCCGCGGGTATCGAGCGGGGGAGCGCCGCGATGGGCGTGCACGGGACCAAGATCCTCCTCGCCGGCGGTATGCGTGTCCTCGTGCCGGGTCCGGGCGGCCTTCAGGACACGGTGGACACGGTGTCCGCGTACGACGTCGTGACCGGCCGCTGGAAGAGCCTGCCGAGCCTGCCGCAGGCCCGCGACCATGTGGGCGGAGCCGTCGTCGGCGGGACGTTCTACGTCCTGGGCGGCCGGGACCGGGGGCAGGTACACGTACGGGACACCGTCTACGCCCTCGACCCGCGTGCCCGCCGCTGGTCCCAGCGGGCACCGATGCCCACCGCCCGGGGCGGCATCGCCGCCGCGGCCGTGGGGAGGAGGATCTACACCTTCGGCGGTGAGGGCCGGCACGACGGCGGCAACCCGAACACGGTCTTCGACGAGACCGAGGCGTACGACACCGTGCGCGACCGGTGGCAGCGGCTGGCGCCCATGCCGGTGCCGCGCCACGGCACGGCCGCCGTCGCCGTACGCGGCACGATCCACATCCCCGGCGGCGGCGTCCTCGCGGGCGGCGCCCCGGTGGAGGCCAACGACGCCTACCGCCCCGTCCACCGCTGAGCCGCCACTGACACGGCCGCGAGGGCTCACGCGCCGTCGCGGCCGAGTAGCCCCGTCTGTCTTCGGCTCGTCAGGGTGATCTTTCCTGAAACCCCTGCTGGGCCGGGTCTGTCGAACGAGCGGTGTGACTGGGGTTGTTGTGGGTCGGGGCGCCGGCGGCACGGTCCACATCCCGCACTGGGGGCGGTGGGAGACACTTTCCGCCGGACAGCAGGCTGTGAATCGGTCCCATGCGAAGATCCGTGCACTTGTCGAGCAGGCCATGGCCACCCTCAAGTCCCGGCGGCTCCTCCGCAAAACGCGATGCTCGACCACCCGAGTCACCGCTCTCGTCCAGTCCGTCCTTGCCCTGCATCTGGCCTGCTCAGCCGGGTGATGGAAAAGGCTCAAGGGCTACGACTCCAACCCGAACCGAGACGCGCTGCGCAAGCGCCGGATCCTGCCCGTCGTCTCCCGCAAGGGGGCACCCAACATCAAGGGCTTGGGCAAACTCCGCTATGTCGTCGAGCAGACCTTCGCCCTGCTCCACCAGTTCAAACGCCTCGCCATCCGCTGGGAACGCCGCACCGAACTCCACGACGCCTTCGTCTCCCTCGCCTGCAGCCTCATCTGCTGGCGGCGACTCAAGAAGACAACTGAGTGCGCACCACGACGGAGAGTTTGACGAAGGTCGCGCATGCCGACCTGACCTACTCAGCATCGTGCCTGCGGCTCCAGTCCCGTTCTCCCCAGCCGCCTGATCCGCCAGGCAGGCAGCGGGTGCCGGGCCTCCGTGACGATGAAGTGTGCCATGTCAACCAGCATGCGTCGAACAACTGCGATAGGGACGACCAGATCGTCCCATTGGTTATGGTGGGCGATGCGTCGCACCGTCCCCGGTCGCGTCAGCGGCGGGGATCTCCTCCAGACCGAAGACCCAGGCGCCTCCGGAGGAACTGGCAGCGCTGTTCACATGGCTCATCCGCACGACGATGCCACACCCGTCGCAGCGCGCAGCCCACGAGGATCCCGAAGTGCCCCGCTCATGATCGTGTTACGAGCTCTTAGAATGAGCCTTTTCCATCATCGGTCTGAGCTGGCCAGATGCAGGGGCAGGACGGCTTGGACCAAGCTTGTGATGCGGGTGGTCGAGCACCGCAGCTTGCGGAGGAGTCGCCAGGACTTGAGGGTGGCGACGGCTTGCTCGACGAGGGCCCTGATCTTGGCGTGGAACCGGTTGACGGCCTTCTGACCGTCGGAGAGCGTCTCCCAGCGTCCCCAGTGAAGGATGCGGACCGTGCCTCCAGGACCTCGGTATCCCTTGTCCGCCCAGCACTTGATGTTGGTGTCCGTGAGCACGCGGACGATGCCGTGTTCGCGGGCGGCCCGGACGTCGTGGACGGCGCCGGGAAGAGCCGGTGATGCCCATAGCAGCCGGCCGGACGGGTCGGTCAGGATCTGCACGTTCATCCCGTGCTTCTTGTGCTGTCCAGAGCAGAAGGGGCGGTCAGCGGCGATCCGGTCGATGGGCAGCAGCGTGCCGTCCAGCAGCACGAACGCCTTCGTGGATGCCGTACGGGCGGCCTCCTTGAGGATCGGGGCGAGTGCGGCCAGGCGGTCGACGGCTTCGGTGACGTATCGGTAGGCGGTCGCGGTGCCGACGCCGAACCCGGCCGCGAGCTGGGCGTAGGGGTGGCCGTTGCGGAGGTGGGCGAGTGTGAGCAGAGCCTGCCGGCCTGGGGTCGGGCGCCTCCACCGGCTGCCGAGCTCTCGGCGGTGTTGGCGGAGCTTGGCCGCCAGGAAGCGCAGGACAGAGTTGGACACGTCGGCGCCGGACGGGTAGACAAGCACACGAAGCCTCTGGTGGAGAAGGAATTCTTGGTCGAAAACCCATCTACCAGGGGCTTCACCTGTCTCTCGGTCCAACTGGCCGCCGGACCACACGAATGGAGAACGCCCAGTGCTCGATGCACATATGAATGGGGAAGACAGGCGTGGCAAAGGGGCCGTTCCGAACAGCATGTTCGTATCCGGGCTCACGGTACTCGTGCTCAATCTGCTGGTCTGGGGCGGAGTGAGCTGTCTCTTCGTGTTCGGGTGGGAGTTCGCAGGAGCGGCCACGAACTGCGGTCCGCGCATCGGTGTCCCGTGTCCCCCCGGTACCGGCTACGCGATTGCGGCGCCGTGGGTGGTGGGTCTCGCGACGCTGGCACTGCTCATCCATGCTTGGCAGGAGGGCGTCCGCGGGCCCCTGCCGGCCGCTGCGGCGCCCTTCGTTCTGGGTGCGGCCCTCGGAGCCCGCTTTCTCTGGTCCGCGGCGTTCGTCGCCGACACAAGCCAGAGCCGGGTGGTCATGGCCGTCATCGGCCTGCTGAGCACCCTGCTGCTCGGCGTGCTGTACGGACGATGGCTGTTCCGCAGATGGGGTGCGGCCTTGTTGCTGTGGTGCGTGCGGCTTGACCGCAGCGGCATGGTGGTGGCATCTGGACCCGAGCAGGTGCGCGCCCGTAACGTCCTTCTCGCCCTGAGCCTGACGGGCACGGTACTCGGCTGCTGTGCTGGGGCGGCCCTGCTCTGACACGCAGACCCTCTGCCTGTGTCCGACCAGCTCAGACAGAAGTGGGAAAGCGCTCATGGTCTTGGTGGCGGTGGATGTCGGGATCGCGGGGTGCAGAATGCCGTCCGGCCCGGGCGGGATGGTCAGGTGCAAGGTGATGGGGGCGGATTCGACGTTGTAGAGGGGGCATCCGTACAGGTCGGCGAGGGCGATGTGCCGGGAGTGGCGTGACGGGACCCGCTGGGCCACTCCCGTCACGCCACCTACAAGAACCACCTGACCCAGACCGCCATCGACGCGATGGGCACCGGCGCTGAGGGCACCGGCGGCAACACCACGACGTACGGCTGGGACGGCCGCAACAATGCCGTCTCCCAGAAGCTGCCCATGGGCGCCACCGCCCAGGTCTCGCAGTACCAGACCATCGCGGGCACCGACCTGCCCAGCGACATGACCGGGGCCAACGGCCGCACGGACAGCTTCAAGTACGACACCAACGGCAACACCCTGTCGGTGACCACGGCGGGCACGGCCGGTGCGACGCGTGAGTACACCTACAACAAGGACACTGCGACCTGCGGCGGTTTCGAGGGCCAGCGCTGCACCGCCGAGGACGGCAACGGCAAGGTCACCTCCTTCACCTACGACGACCAGGGCAACCTGATCAAGGTCAAGCCGCCGGCGCCGCTGGGGGAGACGACCTACACCTATGACGGACTGGGCCGGGTGGAGACGATCAAGGACGGCCGCGGCATCACCACCGTCTACGGCTACGACTCCCGCGACCGCGTCCGCGAGGTGTCCTCCACGAACTTCACGGTCACGTACTCCTACGACGGTGACGGCAACGTGAAGTCCCGCACGGACGCCTCCGGGACCACGAAATGGGACTACGACAAGCTCAACCGCGAAAGCGTCCGCACCCTGCAGAACGGCGCCCAAACCGCCCTCGCCTACACCCCGGCGGCGACGTCGACCACTACACCGACCCGACCGGAAAGACGGACTACACCTGGGACAAGGCCGACCGCCTCGACCACCTGACCGCCCCGGACGGCAAGAAGACCGACTTCGACTACAACAACAACGACAAGCGCACCAAAACCGTCTACCCCGGCGGCACCACCCAGACCGTCACCATCGACAACAACGGCCGCCCGCAGGCGATCAAGACCACCTCCGGCACCCAGACCTTCATCGACCTCGCCTACAGCTACAAGAACACCGCGGGCAAGGACACCACCAAGATCCGCACCCGCACCGACAACCTCACCAAATACACCACCACCTACGACTACGACTCCCAGGACCGCCTCCGCTACGCCCTGGAAGCCGACGCGGCAGGCGCCCGCAAGGCGTCGTGGCTGTACTGCTTCGACAAGGCCGGCAACCTCACCAGCCGGGACGGTAGCAAGAACACCTGCCCTGGCGGCACGACCTACACCTACAACGACGCGAGCGAGCTGACCGGTAAGAACGGCTCCACCACCGGCTGGTCCTACGACAAGCTCGGCAACGAAACCACAGCCGCCGGCAACATCCCCCGCACCGGCGAAACCTGGACTGACTACAGCCAGCTGGCCGGCATCACCACGGGCGGCAAAAGCTACGACCTGGTCCACGCCGGCACCAGCAACAATGAGCGCACCAAGCTCGGTTCCACCTGGTTCCACCACACCGCACTCGGCCTCGCCTCCACGACCACGAACGGCGTCGACACGGGATTCATCCGCGAGCCGGCGGGCACGCTGAACTCCATGACGACTGGGGGGAAGTCCTACTACTACCTCACCGACGCCACCGGCAACGTCCTCGGCCTCGCCGACAGCACCGGCAAGCGCACCCATACCTACGCCTACGGACCGACGGGCCTGCCGCGGACCACGCCGACTGAGTCCGTCCCTCAGCCGTACCGGTACGCGGGCGCGTACGCCGACCCGACCGGCCTGTACAAGATGGGGCACCGCTACTACGACCCCACCCTCGGCCGTTTCACCCAGCCCGACCCCAGCGGCCAGGAAACCAACCCCTACCTCTACGCCGCCGGCGACCCCATCAACAACACCGACCCCGCAGGGTTGGCCAGCGCCGGTGAGTGGACGATTGGCGTGCTTGGAGTCGTTGGAGGCGTGGCCACCGTCGCTGCCGCAGTGGCTACTGGCCCGGTTGCGCTCGTAGCTGGAGGTATCTCTCTGGCAACGGCTCCGGCGGCGACCATCGGCACCGTAGCCTGTCTTCTCAAGGAGTGCTGAATGGCGAGTAAAGCCGCTTACGTACTGCTTGCCGTCTCGGCCGTCACCGGATTCGTAACGTTGCTTCTGCAGTTCGTGGGCGAACCGAAGGCTCGTCACCGAGGGCGCCACAAGACGGTACTGGCGCTTGCTGGATGCGGCATGGTGATCGGAGCCGCAGGAGTGCTGCTGCTTTGAATGGAGCCCACCCAGCGGGGTGCCCCTTCCTGAGCGATCGGGCACCTCGCTGAGTGGGTCGCCCACGAAGCTCTGCTTGAGTCTCAGGTGGGCAGGAGTACCGCGCCAAGCGTCCCGACGGGCGCGCGTTCCTCAAGGCCGTCCCCTATTACCCTCGCCGGACAGCCCAAGGGAGGACTACCCGTTCGTCCTGAGCCACCGGGTGCACCAGCTACCACCTCACCGGCAGCCCTTCCCGTCAGAGCGGCACTGTCGAGCCCGGCACCGGTGCGAGCGAGCGATCTGTCCCGAGCCGCCGGGGTCCCGGGCTGGTCCGTGCCGCCGATCCGACCGAAGTAGCGCGTACGAGACGTGAGGAAGAAGCAGTGGCACTGCACCGGGTACGGGCGCCGGTCGGTTTGATCGACCGGCAGGACTGCTGCCGATGCTCGGCCCGGCTGAAGGGTGAAGCCGTCCGCGCGGCCTGCCTCGCCTGCGGGAGTCACCGTCCTGCAGGCCGGCACCGGAGGTGCATCACCTGCTGTCGATCGCAGGCTCGCGCCGTCGTCCGCCAGACCGCGTGTGACGGGTGGGCGGAGGTTTCGAGTGCCCTGTGCAGTGCTCCGTCCTCGTCGAAGGCCGGCCTCACCACCGCCGTTGCCTACGCGGCCGACGGGTTCGGACCGGTCCTGCTCACCGCGATCGAGCGGAGTTGGCAGGGCTGGGGACGCCAGGGCCGACCTGTCTCGCCAGGTGCTGTTGTTGATCTTGGCGTGCTGGTAAGGATGCGGGAATGTGATCTTGTGGCGTACAACCCTGGGTAAACGTCGGGTTCCTCACGTGGCCTTCCGGAACTTGACGTGTTGTTGTCCGTTTCCTGCCCGTTGACCTGGCGTTCTGTTGAGGCGTTAGTTACCCCTGGCTACTTTGTAAATCTTGTGGGTGGGGTGTGGCGGGGATGTGGACCCGGTTGCGGGACGGGCGGGGAGTGGGGCCCGGACTGAAGGGCGCGCAGGGGAACCTGGCGGAAGACACGGACGTGGCGGCCGTGCCACCGCGGGTATGACCGCGGTGGTGTGTGCGGCGGTGCTCGCGGCTCTCGTGCCCGGTCCGATGGCCTATGCGGCTGGTGACGAGCCGCCCGCCACACCGTTGTCGGAGGGGCAGAAGGCTCTCGAGCAGGCACAGGAGACCGGCCGGCGGGTGGAGGTGACGGGGGAGCGTACGGAGCGGACCACGGTGTTCGCCAACCCCGACGGCTACACGTTCACGCTGGAGGAATCGGCGATACCCGTGCGTGTACCGGCATCCGACGGCGGCTGGAAGGCCCCGGATCCGACACTCGAGCAGCGGTCGGACGGCACGGTGGGCCCGAAGGGCGCTGCGGTGCAGATGGCGTTCTCCGGCGGCGGTGACGCTGCCCCGCTGGCGCGGATCGAGGACGAGGGCCGCTCCCTGGCCCTGGACTGGCCAGGCACGCTGCCCGCCCCGCGCCTGGACGGCTCCAGCGCCGTCTACCCGGAGGTACTCCCGGACGTCGACCTGCAGGTCACCGCGACCCCGGAGAGCTTCCAGCACGTGCTGGTGGTGAAGACCCCCGAAGCGGCAGCCGGCGAGGAACTGGAGAAGCTCACCTTCGGCCTCAAGACCAGCAACCTCACCGTCCGCGAGGGCGCGGCCGGCAACCTGGCCGCTCTCGACGCAACGGCACCACCGTGTTCAAAGCGCCGCCAGCGCGGATGTGGGACTCGGCCGGCCAGGACACCGCCGGTGGCGCGCAGCCCCAGCTGCTGACCGCGACCGGCCTCAGCACCGACGACGGCGCCCAGCCGGCCGAACCCGCGGACCCGTCGGAGACGGCACCGTCCGGGTCGGGCCTGGAGCCCGGCCAGGGCGACACCGTGGCCCGGATGGACGTCGAGGTCACCACCGGCTCCCTGTCGGTCATCCCGGACACAGACATGCTGACCACCACCGAAGAATCGGCGTTCCCGCTGTTCATCGACCCCACGGTGACCTGGGGCGAGTCGGAACGCACACTGCTGCGCAGCGACGGCTACGAGTCCTACGGCTGGGGCAACGGCGACGACGGCCAGGGCAAGGGGGTGGGCAAATGCGGTTCCTGGAGCGGCTACTACTGCGGGCCGGGCTACGTGCAGCGCCTGTACTTCGAGTTCTCGCCCTCCAGCCTCAAGGGCAAGAAGGTCCTGGACGCCACCTTCCGGGTGACCGAGCCCTGGGCTTTCCAGTGCGACCCGCGCCTGGTGGATCTCGTACGCACCAACAACATCTCCTCCTCGACCACCTGGTCCTCTCGCCCGAAGGAACTGGACTGGATGGTCGACCGGTGGGTGTCCGCCGGCCGCGGCTCGGCCTGTGACCCGAACTCCCCGGACGCGCCGATCGAGTTCAACGACAACCCCGAAGAGCCGAACGAGAACCTCACCCCGACCGTGCGGGACTTCGCGGCCGGCAAGTTCTCCCGGCTGACGCTGGAGCTGCGCGCGAACAACGAGTCGGACACGGCCGCCTGGAAGCGGTTCAAGAACGACGCCGTCCTCGCGGTGAGCTTCGTGGGACTGCCGGACAAACCCACGGGTGTCGGCCTGCAGGGCGGCGGGTCCAGCACGGCCCCGGTCTGCGAGCGCAGTGAGGGCGACCCGGCGATCGTGTCCGACCCCACCCCCCTGCTGAAGGCCACCGCGCAGACGAAGTCGGGCGGGGAGAAGGACTCCCAGCTGCGGGTCTACTTCGACGTCGACGTGCAGAACCCCGACAAGACCTGGACAGACGTCAACCCGGGCAACGGCTCCCTGAGCCCCTCCACCGGCTACGTCGCCGACGGACGGGCACTGTCGCTGACCTGGTCGAAACTGGCCGACGGCAAGCTCTACCGCTACCACGCAGCGACCCGCTCCTACTACAACGGCTCCAGTTACCTGCACGGCCCGTCCTCCGGCGGCTACTGCTACTTCCGGGTGGACTCCCTGCCGCCGAAGGCCCCGCAGGTCACCATCGACGGCCCGTACACCGAGTGCACCAGCAACGCCTGCGTGGCCGGCGGCGGACCCGGGGTGACGGCGTCGTTCACGTTCAAGCCCGCCAGCGGGGATGTAAACGCCGCCTACCAGTACAAGGCATCCTCCGATGCGGCGTGGTCGGCCGAGCTGAAGGGCGCCACCGCCACAGCGAAGGTCACCCCCACCCGCGGGGGCCTGTACCGCATGTACGTGCGGGCCAAGGACAGCCTCGGCTGGGGCGAACAGTCCGTGACCGACTTCCTCGTCGACTCCGGCGAGGCACCGGTCGGCCGCTACCACTTCAACGAAACCTCCGGGGCAGCAGTCGACTCCGCCACCGTCGACGGACGCGACGACGCCACCCTGAACGGGCAAGCGGCACGGAACGACCACGGCCGCCGCGGCCTGATCACCCACGACACCCAGGACAACCCGCTCGAGACCCCGGTCACGGACCAGGGACTGACCCTGAACGGAACCACCGGCTACGCCGCCACCAGCACACCGGTGGTGGACACCCGCGCCTCCTACACGGTCTCCGCCTGGGCCATGCTCAAGCCGGGCGTGACACAGAACCAGACCGTTCTGGGCCAGGACGGCGATTTCTACAGCGGCTTCTACCTCACCTACCGGGAGGCGGAGAAGACGTGGACGCTGAGCACCTCACCCGCTGACGACACAGGCGGCAACATCACCGAGCAGAAGGTGACAGCCACGCAGCCCGCCGCACGCGGCGTGTGGACCCATCTCGCGGCGGTGTACAACGCCCCCAAGCAGCAGATCAGCCTGTATGTGAACGGCAGGCTGCAGGGCAGCGACACGGTGTCCGCGGCATGGGCGGCAGAGGGCCCGTTGCAGATCGGCCGGGTGCTGTGGCGTGATGCCTACACCGACTACTTCGCCGGCTCCATCGACGAGGTCACCGTCTGGCAGCAGGCCCTGACCCGCGACCTCATCGCCGACGACGCCCGGCTGATGAACTCGCCGAACCGCGCGGGGGTGGAACTGGTCGCCGACTGGTCGGCCGACCGAGGCAGCGGCACCACCGTCCCCGACACCACCTCCGGTTACGGCAAGTCCTTGACGCTGTCCGGCGGAGCGGTCCTGGACGGCGAGGCGATGGTCTTCGACGGCGCGGACGACGCGGCCGCCACCGCGGGACCGCTGGTCGACGACACGGGATCGTTCACCGTCACCACGCTGGCAGCCCTCGACTCGGACAAGCTCCTGGCCAAGCCGGTCGGCTACACCGGCCAGGTTCTGGGCCAGCGCGCCGCGGACGGCTCGGCCTGGGGCATCTGGTATGAGCGGACCGGCAGCACGACCGTGTTCGACGAAACAACGGGGGAACTGAAGAGTGTTCCGGAGGGCTTCTGGCGCTTCGGCCGTCTGAACGCCGACGGCAGCTTCAGCGCGGTCGCTTCCAGCGAGGCAGCGGTGCTGGACGGCATGGTCCGGCTGACTGGTGTGTTCGACGCTCATGAGGGAACGGTCAGCCTTTACCTGAGCCGCAACCTCAACGGGGAGCCGCAGGCTTTCACGGCGAAGGCCGCAGCGGGGGAGTTCACCCTCGGCAAGGGCTTCTCCAAGGACACATGGCAGCACTATCTCCCAGCCAGCGTGACGGAGACGCGGGTCTGGGCGGGTGCGTTGGCCACCGAAGAGCAGGTCGGCGAAGCCGTGGGCGACTGACGAGGCATCGGGTGAGGACCACCGCGTCGGCGGCTGTCCTCACTGGACGAAAAGCGCGGCAGGCCCGACGCCGGGCTGCGACCAGCGTGCGGGACTTCTCGAGATTCAGGAAATGGGTGGGGCGGGAACCATGGTCTTTGGCAGAGGCACCTCAAAGCGGCGTGGGGAGGGGACTCGGCGCAGAGCGGGCCGGCTGCTGGCGCAGTCGCTGGCTCTGGCACTCGTCGTGCCCACCGGCCTGGCCCAGGTGGCACAGGCCGTTGAGTCAGACGGCCTGGGACGACCCGACGTCCCCGGGACACCGGCGACCAAGGTCAAGGAATTCGACGGGCCCGGCGCCAAGAAGGCTCGTGCCAAGGTCGCCAAGGACCGCAAGGCCAACACCGCCCTGGCCAAGCAGGCGAGTGAGGAGCGGAAGGCCGACTGGCCCAAGAACGGCACCGCGTCCCTCACCCTCAAGCCCGACACGCGGCGCACCGCCGAACCGGCCGGTGTCCCCGTCACCCTGAAACCGGCAACGTCCACCAAGCAGCGCTCTTCGACGGCCTCGGCCTCGGCGGCGACCGGCACGGCGCGGATCACCGTCCTGGACCAGGAGGCAGCCCGCAAGGCAGGCGTCACCGGCGTCCTGCTGACGGCAGCGGCGCAGAGTCCGGGCTCGGCCGACCTGAGCGTCGACTACTCCGCGTTCGCCTCCGCCATCGGCGGCGGCTGGTCCCAACGCCTGCGGATCGTGCAACTGCCGTCCTGTGCACTGACGACCCCGCACAAGACGGAGTGCCGCGAGCAGACGCCGCTGCCGTCGGACAACGACCTCGACAACCAGACCGTCTCCGCGCAGGTCGCTCTCACACAGGCAGCACAGAACGGCCCGTCCACCCAGCTGCTCGGCGAGGCGAAGAGCGCCGCGTCCGGCGCGACGGTGCTGGCGGTCACCGCCGCCTCCGCAGGATCGGGCCAGTCACCCAAGGGAGCCGGCGACTACTCGGCGACGAAGCTGTCGGAGTCCTCGTCCTGGCAGTTCCGGCGGCAGTTCCGGCGCCTTCACCTGGTCCCACGACTTCACCCTGCCACCCGCCGCGGCCGGCCCCGTGCCGCCCCTGTCCCTGTCCTACGACTCCGGCAGCGTCGACGGCCGCACCGCCACCACCAACAACCAGACCACCACGATCGGCGAGGGCTTCACCCTCACCGAGTCCTACATCACCCGCACCTACGGCTCCTGCGACGACGACGGCCACGACGACGTCTACGACCAGTGCTGGAAGTACGACAACGCGAGCCTGGTCCTCAACGGCAAGTCGACCCGCCTGGTCAAGGACAACGACAGCGGCAAATGGCACCTCGCCGACGACGACGCCTCCACCGTGACCCGCTCCACCGGAGCCGACAACGGCGACGACAACGGCGAGTACTGGACCGTCACCACCGGCGACGGCACCAAGTACGTCTTCGGCAAGAACAAACTCGACGGCGCCGGCACCCAGCGCACCAACTCCACCTGGACCGTCCCCATCTTCGGCGACGACTCTGGCGAACCCGGCCACAGCGCCGGTGACTCCTTCGCCGACCGCGCCCTGACCCAGGCCTGGCGCTGGAACCTCGACTACATCGAAGACACCCGCGGCAACGCGTCCACGTACTGGTACACCAAGGAATCGAACTACTACAAGAAGAACAAGGCCACCAAGGCCGGCACCTCCTACATCCGCGGCGGCTACCTCAACCGCATCGAGTACGGCCTGCGCCAGGACGCCCTGTTCACCGACAAGCCGGACGCCAAGGTCACCTTCACCTACGCCGAGCGCTGCACCGCCTCCGACTGCGACAGCCTGACCAAGGACACCGCGGAGAACTGGCCCGACGTGCCGTTCGACGCGATCTGCTCCAAGGACGACGACGAATGCGACGCGGCCGGCCCCTCCTTCTTCACCCGTAAACGGCTGACCGGCATCGACACCTTCTCCTACGACGCCGCCGGCAGCACCTACGACCCGGTGGACTCCTGGGCGCTGACCGAGGAGTACCTGGACGGCGGTGACATCGGCGACAGCTCCGACCAGGTCCTCACCCTCAAGTCACTCAAGCGGACCGCGAAGGCCGGCGACACCAGCATCACGGTCGACCCGATCACCTTCACCTACCAGATGCGCCCGAACCGGGTCGACGCCACCGACGACATCCTGCCCCTGACCCGCCCCCGCATCTCCACCGTCACCTCCGAGACCGGCGCGATCACCGAAGTGACCCTGACGCTGCCGGAGTGCAAGCGCAGCGAGGTCCTGGGCGCGGCGCCGGACACCAACACCCGCTCCTGCTACCCGCAGTACTGGCACATCAACGGGTCTGAGGACGCGGCGATCGACTGGTTCCACAAGTACCGCGTCACCGCCGTCTCGGTACACGACGCGGCCGCTGGCAATCCCGCCGTCGAGTACGCCTACTCCTACAGCGGCGCCGCCTGGCACCACAACGACGACCCCTTCACACCGAAGGACGAGCGGACCTGGTCGGACTGGCGCGGCTACCGCCAGGTCACCGCATACACCGGCGCCGCCGGCACAACCCGCTCCAAGACCGTCTCCCTCTACCTGCAGGGCATGCACGGCGACAAGAAGAAAGACGGCACGACCAAGTCCGTCACCATCGAGCCGCTGCTCGACACGGACGTCGACTTCTCCGCCGCCACCGACAGTGACCGCTACAAGGGCGCGCTGCGCCAACAGGTCACCTACAACGGCAGCCAGCCCATCAGCAGCGTCTTCAAGAACTACACCTACAAGAACACCGCCACCCAGACGGTCCCGGACGCCACCGACCACACCGCGCTGTGGGTCCGCAACTCCTCCACCTACACCAGCACCTACCTCACCGGCTCCAAGACCTGGCGCACCCACACCACCGGCCACAAGTACGACGACCTCGGCATGGTGTACGCCGCCGACGACTGGGGCCAGGCCGGCCTGGGCGGCGACGAGACCTGCACCTACACCTGGTACGCCCGCAACCCGGAGGCGGGCATCACCAGCCTGGTCTCCCGCACCCGCACTGTCGCCAAGCAGTGCTCGGTCACCGACGCCAGCCTGAACCTGCCCGCCAACAGCAGCACCAGCGGCGACGTACTGGCCGACACGGCGGCCGTCTACGACAAGGCCGACGCCACCACCTGGCTGGCCACCCAGAAGCCCACCAAGGGCCAGATCACCTGGACCGGCCGCGCCACCGGCTACACCGCCACCGCCGGCAGTGACGGCCAGCGCCTGCCCTCCGGCTGGCAGACCACCGCCACCACCACCTACGACGCTCTCGGCCGCCCCCTGACCGTCACCGACACCGCAGGCCGCACCACCTCCACCGCATACGTCCCCGCCGACGCCGGGCCGCTGACCAGAACGGTCTCGACCGACCCCAAGGGCTACCGCTCGTACAGTTACCTCGACCCCCGCCGAGGCCTGGCCCGGCAGACCGTCGACATCAACCACAAGCTCACCGAGCAGAAGTACGACGCACTCGGCCGGCTCACCGGCGTGTGGCTGCCCAACCGCAGCGGCAGCCAGGGCCCGAGCGTCAAGTTCGCCTATCACCTCGAGAACACCAAGCCGTCCTGGGTGTCGTCCTCCACGCTGACCACCGACAGCGAGACTTACAGCACCAGCTACAGCCTTTACGACGCGCTTCTGCGGCCGCTGCAGACCCAGTCACCGGCCCCCAACGGCGGGCGGCTGCTGACCGACACCCGGTACGACACCCGCGGCCTGGCCTACGAGACCTACGCGGACATGTTTGATAGCGCCAGCACGCCCAACGGCACCTACTCGCGCGCCGAGTACGGCCGTGTACCCCAGCAGACGGAGACCGTCTTCGACGGCGCCGGCCGGCCCACCACCAACACCCTGTACGTCAAGGGCGTCAAGAAGTGGGCCACCACCACCAGCTACACCGGCGACTCCACCGCCACTACCGCCCTCGACGGCGGCTCAGCCCAGCGCACCCTCACCGACATCCGCGGCCGCACCACCGAAACCCGCTCCTACACCGGGGTCAATCCCGCTGACGCCGACTTCGGCGCCGGCCCCGGCGCCACCTACACCTCCACCAAGTTCACCTACGCCCCCGGCGGCCGGCAGCAGACCATCACAGGCCCCGACGGCGCCACCTGGTCCTACGGCTACGACCTGTTCGGCCGCCAGACCAGCGCCGACGACCCCGACAAGGGCAAAGCCACCACCCAGTACAACACCCTCGACCAGGTCATCAAGACCACCGACTCCCGCGGCAAGTCGATCCTGAGCGCCTACGACGAACTCGGCCGCCCCACCGCCACCTGGGCCGGCACCAAGACCGACGCCAACCAGCTCACCAGCTACACCTACGACACCCTCCTCAAGGGCCAGCCCACCGACTCCACCCGCTACGTCGGCGGCAAGAACGGAGACGCCTACACCCAGGCCGTCACCGCCCACGACACCATGGGCCGCGCCACCCGCACCGAACTACGCCTGCCCGACAACGACCCCTTCGTCAAGGCCGGACAACCCGCCACGCTCGAGTTCGCCACGGCCTACAACATTCCTGGTGCGGTGAAAAGCACCAGGGAACCCGCGCTCGGCGGCCTGTCCGACGAGCAAACCTCGTACACGTACGACGCCCTGGGCAACCTGACCTCGATCGGCACCTACCTCACCGACATCAAATACTCCGCCCTGTCCCAACCGCAAAGGCTGACCCTGGGCACCGGCGCCACCAGCCTCTTCATAGCCAACGAATTCGAAACCGGCACCGGCCGCCTGACCCACCGCTACGTCCAGGACGAAATCCACCCCTACCGGCCCCAGGACCTCACCTACACCTACGACCAGACCGGCAACGTCACCCAGATCCGCGACAACACCACCCTCGGCGGCACCACCAGCGCCGACACCCAGTGCTTCACCTACGACGCACACCAGCGCCTGACCGAAGCCTGGACCCCCACCTCCCAGAACTGCACCGACACCCCCAGCACCACCGCACTGTCGGGACCGGCCCCCTACTGGACCAGCTACACCTACAACACCGCAGGCCAGCGCACCACCGAAACCCAGCACACCAACACCAACAGCACCAAAACCACCTACTGCTACACCAACAAAAACCAGCCCCACACCCTCACCGGCACCACCACCAGCACCGACTGCACCACCCCCGAACGCACCTACACCTACGACACCACCGGCAACACCACCAGGCGCCCCGGCACAGCCGACAACACCACCCAGAACCTCACCTGGTCGGACGAAGGCAAACTCACCCGCCTCACCCAGGACGGCCAGTCCACCGACTACCTCTACAGCGCCGACGGCACCCTCCTCATCCGCACCACCGAAAACGGCGAACGCGTCCTCTACGCCGGCGCCACCGAACTCCACCTCCGCGCCGACGGCACCACCTGGGCCCAGCGCTACTACGCCGCAGACGGCATCACCGCCGCCATGCGCTCCAACCAAACCGGCGGCGCCCCCAAGGTCACCTACCTCGTCAGTGACCATCACGGCACCTCTCACCTGGCCATCAACCGAGACAGCACCCTCGCCTTCACCAAGCGCTACACCACCCCCTTCGGCGCCGACCGCGGCAAACCCCAGTACGGCCCCTGGCCCGACGACAAGGGATTCCTCGGCAAAACCCGCGACACCACCACCGGCCTCACCCACATCGACGCCCGCGAATACGACCCCAGCATCGGGCAGTTCATCAGCGTCGACCCACTGCTGGAAACGGACAGACCCCAGACCCTCAACGGCTACAGCTACGGGGCACAGAACCCCCTCCTCTACTCCGACCCCACCGGCATGGGCCTCGCCTGCGGCGGAGCCGGCGGAGCTTCGGAAAGCTGCCCGAAACGCCCCGACGGGTCACAAGGAGTCGGGGTGCCCAACGAAGGCACATACGGTGGTCCCCCCAAAACTCAGCATCCCTGCAACAGTCATTGCGGACCGGCTGATTGGAGGGCTGAGGGCAACGGAACGGGCACGGATGTCAACTATGATGGCTATATCCAGTTGCTTCCTACGGCGGCCATTCCTGCACATTGGAAAGACAAGAACGAGTTCGTACAGGCCTTCTACAGTCAGCTCTTCGGCCTCACCGATTACGGGCTTGACCACTATGTATTGAATGCGGATGTCCCGTACGTTCGTAGCGACATCTACTCAGCTCTGCTGGATTCCTGTCATCTCGTAAAATGCCCCTCCAAGAAGGAACTAATGTGGGCATGGGCAGGCTCTGCAGCCGCTGCTGGCTTTTCCGCAGAAGGGCCAGGGAAGGGCGTTGGGCGAGGCTTTAAGGGCGGATCCTGTAAGTGCTTCCTGGCAGGCACCGACATCTTGATGGCCGACGGAAAGATGAAGGACATCGAAGATGTCCGGCTTGGCGATGAGGTTATGGCCAAGAACCCGGAAACTGGCGAAGAAGGGCCAAGGAAGGTCACTCGCCTCATCAAGACCGAGGACGACAAGCACTTCAACGTCCTGTCGATAGCGGCCGAAGACGGCGTCGAAAAACTCACAGCCACCTACGAGCACCCGTTCTGGTCCCCGTCGGAAGAGTCCTGGGTAGAAGCCGGCGATCTCATCGCCGGTATGACACTGCTCACCGACGATGGCGGCACGGTTCTCGTCACGGAAAACAAGGCCTACACCAGTCACGCCACTACGTACAACCTGACTGTCGATGACCTTCACACGTACTATGTACTCGCTGGTCAGACACCGGTGCTCGTTCACAACAGCAACTGTGATCTTCCTGAGGGGTACACCTCCTCCCCGGCGCTCAAGGGTGATCCGTATCATCCGGACTCGGTAGCCGGGCGGAGTGCGCAGAACCGGGAGTTGTACGCCGGAACCGTACGGGATAGGGCGGGAGCCCTTGGGTATGGGCAGAGAATCCCTGCGCAAAAGGCTCCGTTCAATTCGCACGGTCAGGTGGTCTTCTCGAACGGGAAGAACTACATCACGCCGGATGTTGACGGGCATAATGTGTCGGGCGGCTGGAAGATGTTCAATCGCAAGGGCCAACGGATCGGTACTTATGACCCAGACCTCAACTACCTCAAGGAATAATCGATTCGCGATCGAAGTGGTCGGTGATCCTGCCTCGGAGGGCGGCGTCTCGTCGCCTTCCGAGGCCGCCGGTAGGGTCACAGTCGGGAATTTCTCGGAATCATTCCCGATGGATCTGAGCTTCTGGACTGTGAGTGACTACTCTCGAAGTTGGGAGAGAGCCCTGAGGGAGCTTGAGGCGAGCAAGAATTCGACCTCGTGCCTCATCTCTTCGATCACGGACCCGGAGACCGCTAACTTCATCTTCTGCTGGCCTATTTACCGGGAAGGGGAAGATGTCTACGTGCAAAACTCGATCATCTTCCTGGATGGCCTCGAAGAGCAGTTCAATCCGCAAGAGCCTTGGCGATATGTCGAGGCTCGGAGTTTGGTTGACGAGGACGGGAACCAAATTTCTGAGTGGTCGACGACCATCTCTCAGGTGCGGCGGTTCCGCGAGTCCATCGGGGGCCAGTAGCTCACGTGCACACGCGAATCTGAAGTCCCGTCAGGCGGTGCCTGGCGGGACTTCAGCGTGGCGTGACGGCAGTAGTTGACGGCAACGTCAGCGGACGGGGGCTGCGCAGAGCGGCGGTTCGTGGCCGTCGTCGGGCCGGTTGCCGGTTTCGGCGGGAGCGCGGAGGGCGTGTCCGAGGAGGTCGATGGCGTCGCGTTGGAGGCGGAGCCGGACGTGAGCATAGACGGTGGCGGTGACGCCGATGTGGGCGTGCCCCAGCAGCTCCTTGATCACGACGAGTTCCACTCCTTGTTCCAGGAGGAGGGTCGCCGCCGAGTGGCGGAGGTCGTGGAACCGGATGCGGCGGAGTCTGGCCCGGTCGAGCAGGGTGTTGAAGTGCCGGGTGAGGGTGGACCCTTCGATCGGGGCGCCGTCGGGACGGGTGAAAACGTAGCTGCTGTCCTTCCAGCCCGTCCCCGCCGCCTCGCGTTCCTGGAGTTGCCGGTTGCGTTGCTGTTCGAGTGAGCGCAAGCACGGCGTCGGCAGGGCGATGCGCCGTTCGGAGCTCTTGGTCTTGGTCGGGAGGGCGGTCAAGCCGCTGGAGCTGGTGCGCTGGAGAGTGCGGCGGATGCTGGCGGTTCCGCCGGCCAGGTCGAGGTCTTCCCAGCGCAGTCCGAGGAGTTCACCCTTGCGGAGGCCGGTATGCAGAGCGAGTTCGAACAGAGGCTGCAACCGGTGACCGCTGGTGGCAGCCAGGAAGCTGCGCGCTTCGTCGCCGGTGAGGGGTTCGAAGCGGCGGGGCCGGGGCGTGCCGGTGAGGACGTTACGGGCGACGTTGCGCGGGATTTCCTCTTCACGCACCGCGTGCTCCAAAGCGGACTTGAGCACGGAGTGCACGTAGGCCAGGGTCAGCGGTGAGAGCCGCTTGGAGCAGCAGTTTCCGGCAGCGCAGCAGCGGGGCTCGTCGCGGTCGGCGTCGAGGCGGCGGGTGCAGCACTGGCAGGTGGTGCGGAGCTGGTTGAGCCAGGTGCGGACGTCTTTGGCGGTGAGCTTGGCGAGCTTCTTCCGTCCGAGGCCGGGGATCAGGTAGAGCCGGGCGACGGCGGTGTAGCGGGTGTGGGTGTTCTCGCGGAGCTGGTGGACGGCGACAGCGTCGATCCAGTACGTCAGGTACGCGGCTACGCTGCCCTGCGCGGACGGAATGGGGAGGCCGCGGTTACTGTTGGCGATCTTCTCGGTGAGCTTGGCCAGGGCCTCCTTGCGGGTGGTGCCGTAGACGCGGATGCGCTTGCGCGTGTTGCCGGGTGCGAGGACGTATCCGGCGGCCTCCCAGCGGCTGTCCTTGCGCTGGTAGACGGTTCCGTCGCCGTTGGCGCGGACGCGGCGGGAGGCGGGGGTGTCGCGGGGTGTGGTCATCAGGCGGCGGCTTCCTGTTCGAGGCGCGTGCGGATGAAGTCGGTGAGGGCGTGGGTGGGGATGCGGCGGGCGCGGCCGAGGGTGATCGAGGCGAGTTGACCGGTGCGGAGCAGGTCGTAGACGGCAGAGCGGCCGAGCTGGAGGCGGTCCATCACCTGGGGCACCGTCAGCAGTTCCTGCGCCGGACTCAGCGCGGGGTGAAGGACTGCAGAGGGAGGCGTGGTCATCAGCTACCGCCTTCGGCCGTGATCTGCCGTGCCAGTTCCTTGCGGTGCCAAACGCCAGCGGCGAGGAGTCGCGCGCCGGGGCTGTAGCCCGAGCCGAGGTAGTCCCAGTGGCCGACGACGAGCGTGGTCGCCGGGTCGGACTCGGGCAGTCCGGCGTGGGCGCGGGCCTGTTCGGTGCGCCAGGCCCGGCGGGTCTCGCGGAGCGCGCCGAGGGTGGTGGAGTAGCTGCGGGACTTGGTGGAGAAGTGGCCACGGAAGCCGAGCATGTGCGCCCACTTCCAGAGCTTCAGGTGGGCGAACTCCGGCAGCCTGCCCAGCTCCCAGCAGGTGCGGATCATCTGCCGCATGTGCTGGGCGACGGGGAGGCGGGGCAGCGGCCGGGCCTGTCCGGTTCCGTCGCAGGCGGTGCAGGGGAGCGAGGTTCCGTGGGGCAGGAGGGTGGCTGCGCGCCCCTGGCAGGGGCGGCAGAACAAGGAGCGGTCGAGAGTGCCGGTGGCGTCGGCGGACTTGGTGGCGTACTTGGCCACGTAGGCGGCCACGGCCTGGTCGGTGAGTTCGCTGTCGGTGCCGAAGGCGGCGATCTCGCGTACGTCGAGCTGCTGGCCCCAGGTAAGTTCGCGTTCCCCGATCACGTCCGAGACGACGGAGAGGCGGGCGCGGGGTGCGGCGGCCCTGATGGCGTCGGTGAGCACGGCGCCGGTGGCGGCCGGGGGCGGGGGCTGGGTGCTGCCGTCGGGGCCGTCGAGCCGGATCACGGCGTGGAAGTGGACCAGGCCGCGCTTCTGATACTCGGCGACCTTGGCGAAGGACACCCGCAGAACCGTGCGGGCGGCCTTCTGGGTCAGGCCGAGCCGGACGGCGAGTTCGCGGCGCAGGTAGGTGGTGAAGCGCGCCCACAAGGCTCCAGCGTGGGCGTTGAAGAGAACCGCGCCCGCATAGTCGTATGTCGCCGGGTTCAGCGGCGTACCGAGTAGCGGGTCTGTGAGGTCGTGGCGGGTGCTGCAGCGACAGGGCCGGGCGTCGGGACGGTTGTGGACGGGGCCGAAGGAGGGGGCGGTGAGGGTGGCGAAGACGCGGGGGTGGGTACGGACGGTGTCGGGCACGGTCTTGCCGCCGGAGAGGCCGGCGCGGATGAGGTGGTAGGTGTCGGCGGCGTAGAGACGGGAGCAGGCCGGGCAGCGGGAGGCACGGCGGTTGCCGCACCCGGTGAGCAGGCTGCCCATGGGCTCGTCGGAGGAGGCGTAGGAGCGCAGTACCTCGCCGGTCGTGGTGTCGACGGTGGCGCTCTGGCCGGTCAGGCGAACGGGTTCGGCGCAGCCGCCGAGACGTTCGATCTGCTGCTGGGCGCGGTCGAAGTCGGGCTGGTTGATGAGGTGGAGCAGGTCCCGTACGGCGGGGCTTGCCACGTGGCGCAGGTCCAGGGTGACCATTGGGGGCGTGTCCCTTCTGTCGGGTGGGCGGCCCCGAGCAGCAACCAGCCAGGTGGAAGGGCGTGTTGATGCTGCTCGGGGCATGACGAACCGGGCCCAGGGGGCGGGCGAGGGTCAGAGAGCGGTGGTGCGGGTGGTGGGGCCGGGGGCTCAGAGTTGAGCGAGGGCAGCGGTGGCGACCGGCAGCGCGATACCCATGCGCTGGCCCAACTGGGCGGCGGTGATGGGCACGTTGTGTTCGGTGCGGTGGGTGTCCGCGATGCGCCGAGCCGCGTCCAGCAGGGCGACAGGCAGGGCCTGGCCGGAAGCGGGCCGAGCCGTCTTGGCGACGACGGGCGGAGCGGAGGTCGGAGCTGGAGCGGTCTGCGGTTCCTCGTCAGCGGAGACCGCAGTGACCGGGGTGGGCGTCGGGGGTGTGGGTGCTTCGTCGGGCACCGGTCCGGAGACGGGGGTGGTGGTTTCCTGGTTCTCGGTGGGGTGGGTGAGGGTGTGGAACTGGGTGAGGAAGGCGGGGCCGACGTGTCCCCAGCCGAGCAGCAGGAGCGGGGCGACGGTGTCCAGGCAGGCGCGTCCGTAGCGTCCTGTGAGCAGGGGTTCGGCGGTGTTGAGGGCGAGGGTGAGCAGTCCGCACAGGTGCAGCAGTCGGGTGCCGGCCTTCAGGTCGTGGCCGGGGACGCCGCGCAGGGCGAGGAACCGCAGGGCGACCAGGAGGCCGACGACGGACAGGTCCACCATGGGGGCGATCAGCGGGGCGATGGGGCGGGGGACGCCGAGCCGCAGGGCGAGCGCCCAGACGTTGCCGAAGGAGAAGACGAAGGCCAGGGCCGCGATGACCGCCATGACCACGGTCACGGTGTGCCGGGTGAACCGTTCCTCCGCCATGCGCGGGACCTCCTGTCAGGGCGTCGGGATCGGGGGCGTTCAGGACTTGCCCAGGGAGACGGACGTACCGTCCGGCCCGTCGTCGTCGGGGTTCGTGTGGCCGGTGGTGTCGAGGAGGGCGTCCAGGCACAGGGCGGGGTCGGCGGTCAGGTGGGAGGTGGCTTCCGCGATACGGGCGGCGTCTGCGTCGGAGACGTACGGGGTGCGGATGCGGGTGAAGCCGGGACGGCCCTGCATCGCCATCACCGCGACTCCGACATAGGCGGGGTCCTGCAAGGTGACCGGGCTGGCATCGGGCCAGTTGCGGATGTCGTCACCGAGTGCGGCCACCGCGGCTTCCACCGTCTTCTGCGCGAACGACAGCCCCACCGGGCACACGTCGCGGATGAACGTCGGGATGGCATCGCCCGTGGTCTTCTGGCTGATCAGGATGGTCAGGATGCCGACGCTGCGGCCCTTCTTGACTAGGTCCTCCACCAGCCGGGCGTTCTCCGCCGTCAGCGCGGCCAAACGTTTCGTCTCGGCGTCGCTGCCCTTGTACTCGCGGAAGAACGTGTGCGCCTCATCGATGAGCACCACCGTGAGCGGCCACAGCCGCGAGGGGCCGACGTGCCACATGTTCTTCACGCCCAGCACATCCCGGATCACCGACGACCGCCGCCGACGCAGCTGAACCTGGCGCTTGAACAGCGCGTTGGCCTCGTCCAGGTCGTCACCGCAGAACGCGAACATCCGCTTGACCAGGTCTGCGTAGTCGCCCTCTTCGGCCCGCGACACCTTCCCATCGAAGCCCACGATCTGCACGGCCGGTGAGGGCGCGAGGTCGCAGACGAACTTGTTGACTGTCGAGGTCTTGCCCGCGCCGGGTGTGCCGGCCACCGTCACCCTAGGCACGTTTGCCAGAGACACGCACACTGGTGCGGCGTACTCGTCCACTCCCAGTTCCCAGCGTGCGACATCCTCCGGCGGGTGGCCGGTGGCCGGTGCTTGGTCGGCGTGGTCAACGGGTCGGAGCGCACGCCACGGATCACTACCTTGCCGGGGCCGTCCGGCAGGACGGAGACCCGCGTGCACCGCCAGGCGTCCGCCAGGAAGCGTGCCGCCTTCTGGTACTCCTCCAGCCCGACCTGCGGCAGGGTCCTGGCCCGGACGATCACGCCGAACCGGTCCGGCTTGACCTTGATCCTGGGAGTCAGCACCCGGGGCGCAGGGGCGGGACTGTCCTTCTGGGCGGTGAGCTGCGCTAGCAGGCCCGGCGTCTTGTCGGTGACCGTCAGTCCGGCCATCCGCGCCAGGCGCACCCAGCCCCAGCGCACCCGCACGGCCTGCCGCATGCTGACCCGCGTGCCCCGGTCGGCGCGTGCGTAGCGCACCATGACCAGCAGCAGCGTCAGACTGACCAGCACGGCCACGACCAGCAACACCTGCGGCGAGTGATCGGTCAGGTTCTCCACGTCAGTCCCCCTCGGTCGCGCGTATCAGGTGAAGCACGTCGGCCAGGTCGAACCCGGCCGCGTCCGCCGGGGTCAGGCCGAGCCTGGCGAGCACTGCACCGGACGCGGAGAACGTGGCCTTGCCCTCGGTGCCCGGCAGGGGCCGCAGCGCATGCAGCTCCCGCTGCGGCCCCTGCCGGCCGAAGCCGGTCACTGGGCGGCCTCCGCCGTGACCAGTTCGAGGCGGGCGGCGCGGTAGGCGACGCCGTCGGAGAGCTGCCCGTTGAAGATCCGCGCCCACGGGGTGGCGAACAGCTCCACCGGCCGGACCATTACGCCCGGCTTCAGCCCGGCAGCCAGGCCCGTCTCCGGGGCGGTGATCTTCAGGACCTCGGCCCGGCCGTCCTCCATGAGCATCACAGTCACCGTGTACAGCGACGCGCCGGTCTCCCGGTCGGTGGCGACCTCCCCGGTCTGCTGGTCCTTGATCTTCAGCACCGGCTCGGTGCCCGCGATGCACACCGCCGACGGCAGCAGAGCAACCCGGATTCGAGACATGGCCATGCCATCACACCCCTTGATCGATGGAGCCGCTTGATCGGCTCGCAAGGAGCATCAAGGAGCATAAGGAGATCATCGCTCAACTTGCAAGGTCGATTAGGTCGTGAAGACGCTCAGGTTGTGAGGCGATCAGGCGGGGAACGCGTGGATGTGCCTGTAGCGCTACGGCTGGCTGGCGATACCGTGGGTGGCATGACCCTGCCCTTGGACGAGGACTCCCGGCCGCCGTATCTCCAGGCTGCCGAGGCGCTGCGGGACGCGATCTTGAACGGCGAGTTCCGCCCCGGCGAGCGCCTGCCCTCGGCCAACGTGCTGCGGGACCGCTTCGGCGTCTCCAGCTCCACCGTCCAAAACGCCCTGCGCGTGCTCAAGCAGGAAGGACTCGTCTACTCCCAGCTCGGTCGGGGCAGCTACGTCAGCGCCTCCGCAGGCCAGAGCGCCGGCCCAGCTGACGACGACCACGGCGACGCCGAGTCCGAAGGCCCGGACTGGCCGGTCGACCTCATCCGCAACGAAGACAGCCGCCCGCCGTACGTTCAGGTGGCCGACATCCTCCGCCGCGAGATCGAGGAAGGCACCTATCCGCCCGGCTCCCAGCTGCCCCCGGCCCGTGAGATCCAGGAGCGGTTCCAGGTCGCCAACTCCACCGCGCAGAACGCCTACCGGAGCCTCAAGCAGGCAGGGCTCGTGTATGCGGTCAAGGGGCGCGGCGTCTTCGTACGCCCGGCTCCGGAGCCGGGCAAGCACCACGGGCCGATCACCAACTACCTGCTACGGGAACAAGTCGACCGCGAGGCCCGCGCCTCCGCCGCCGAGTTCGCCGACCTCACCGATGACGACCTGCTGGAACGGGAAGCGGAGCTGGACCAGCGATGGGCCACGATCCGCGAGGAGCACCAGCGAGTCTTCAACGAACGCCGGAAGATCAAACGCGAGAAGAGCCGACGCGGCCTGTTCCTGCCAGCCCTCCACGACGACGATGCGGACCCGGACATGTCGCCACGCGAGAAGCTGGAGGCCGCACTGGCCGAGTCGAGGAAGCGGCGACAGCAGCGCCCTTGACGGGAAGTCCGGCAGCTCAGCCAGGGGAGTTCCATGGGACTGTACCGGGTGGGTGAGCTGTTCAGAGTTTCTTTACTTGATCAAGGGCGTCCCGCTGACGCGGGCCGCCGCGCGTCGGCGGTCGGTGACCGCCGCCCGCTCCTGTCTGCCGCCCCGCTGGCGACGGCCGCCGACCACTCGGCGCGCAGAGCCCGGGAGCGTAGGCCGGACTACCAATCGGAAGCCCCGGTCCAACCGCTCGGCAGCAGACTGGCCGGGCACCTGAGAGGCCGCCCGGCGGGCTCGCGCCGTCCCGGACGCCCATGCTTGCTGCCTGGCTGGGGGCCGTGACGATGGAGATAACTGGGCTGATGCCGGTGCGGGGTTGAGCGAGACACACGTGGCGGGTGGTCGGTCGGCGCGCCCGCCGTCGTGGCTGACTTTCTGTGGCTTACGCCAGAACCTCATGACCATGGGCACGGCAGGTACGTGAGGGCCCGTCCCTGCCGGGGCTGACGAGTGCGGGGGAGCCTCGATCGGCTGCGCCCGGCAGGGGCGGGAGTCGGGTGGGTCAGCGCGGTGCGGTGCTTGGGCGAGCGAGGTGGGTCACGTCTGGCGCCAGGTCCGCCAGGGGCGGGTGATGATCTCCCGGTAGGTGTGGTGGGACGGGTTCTGGCCGCAGTGCCGCAGTACCCAGTCCTGCGGTTCGGCGAAGTCCTCGCTTGTCGGTGAGGTCTCTCCGTCCACGGCGCACTGCATCGCGTACAGGACCGGCTCCGCGTCCGGCTCGCGGTCGGGCTGGAGCGTCCAGGTCTCGTAGCGCAGGACCGAGCGAGGGGTCACCGTCCCCACCTCCGGTTGGCCACGGCCACCTTCGCGCTCAACTCCTCCGTCGGAGTCGGCAGACGAACGTCCTCGGGCGGCACGTCCCACTCCCGGCCACCGCGCGGCGGCCGAACCTGCACGTACGGTCCCACATGCCCCATCACCACGCCCACCTTGCCGTTTCGTCGGTCGACCACCAGGGCGCCGGCATCGGGCGAGGCGGTGTGGCCGTCGGCATCAGGGGTGGGGGCCGTCATCGTGACCACCCCGGCGAGGCGGCGCGCGACCGGGCGTCCAGTCGCAGGGCGGGAACACATGGGGTGGCGCTCATTCGCACGTTGACGCTCCTCGGCGGCGTTGATGCGGGCCCCTGGGTCTGTTGGTGCCGCGGGGTCGGCACCGATCCTCACGCCGGTCACCGGGACGAGGGAACCTCCACCAAACCCCACTCCGGGACGTCCTGCACCATGTAGAACGTCCCTGGTGCCGTCCTGAGTCGAAGGGGGAGACTCGTGCCGAACGAGAGACTACGAGCCGTCATGGCGGCGGGAGGCTGGACGTACGCCGCACTCGCTCAGCAGGTCGAGGTCGACCCCAAGTCGGTCGAGCGCTGGGTGAACCTCGGGCGTATCCCACGCCGTGCCACCGCTCTCCAGGCGGCCAAGGCCCTGGGAGAAGACGTGCACGCACTCTGGCCGGCGCTCCGCCAGGCCCGCCCCGCCCGCGCCATCAGCCCTGAGTTGGTGGCGCTCTACGAGCAGCGGGCCGACCTCCCCGTCTCGGTGTTCACCGATCTGATGGCCCAGGCCCGGGAGCGGATCGACATCCTCGTGTACGCGGCCGTCTTCCTCCACGAGGCGTACCCGCGGCTGAACGAACTCCTCACCGAACGCGCCGCCGAAGGCTGCACCGTCCGCATCGCGATCGGGGACGCCGACAGCGACAACGTCCAAGCCCGCGGCCAGGAGGAGCGGTTCGGCCACGGCATCGAATCCCGCTGCCGCCTCGCCCTCATGCACTACAGGCCGCTCGCCGGCACCCCCGGCATCGAAGTCCGCTCCCACGGCACCACGCTCTACAACTCCCTCTACCGCGCCGACGGCCAGCAACTCGTCAATGCCCATGTCTGGGGCGTCAACGCGTACGCCGCCCCCGTCTGGCATCTTCGCCGACACGAGACAGGCGGCATGTTCGACACCTACGCCGAGAGCTTCGACGCGGTGTGGACGACCGCGACCCCCGTACGAGAGGAAGGCTGACCGTGGCCCGCACCGAGTACTACGACGACCCCAGCGCGCCCGAGCCGAACAGTATGGTCGTCGCCGCGTCCGCCGTCGTCACCGACGAGCACGGGCGCATCCTCCTCCAGCGCCGCCGCGACAACGACCTGTGGGCCCTGCCCGGCGGCGGCATGGACCTCACCGATTCCCTGCCAGGCACGGCCGTCCGCGAGGTAAAGGAAGAGACCGGCCTCGACGTCGAGATCACCGGCCTGGTCGGCACCTACACCGACCCGAAACACATCATCGCCTACACCGACGGCGAGGTCCGCCGCCAGTTCAACGTCTGCTTCACCGCCCGTATCACCGGCGGCCAACTAGCAATCTCCGACGAGTCCACCGAACTCCGGTTCGTGCCGCCCGAAGAGATCGAGCAGTTGCCGATGCACCACACCCAACGACTCAGGCTCCAGCACTTCCTGGAACAGCGCGAGAAGCCGTACCTGGGCTGAATCGTCTGACGGCAGTAGCGACGGCAACAACCCCGCACAACCACGGACACCCATGCACTTCACCGGACCAGCAAACTGCGCTTGACCTGCGAAAAAGCAGGTAGAGGGGTCCGCGCAGCACACGTACTATGTGCTGGCGGGGCAGACTCCGGTCCTAGTCCATAACTCCAATGGGTGGTGCGGACCCGGTTTTCGATCACCGTCAGATGCGGGTATTAGACCTAATGATGCGAAGCGCATACAGAATGCGGCCGACAAGACAGACCAGACGATCATCGTGGTCGGGAGTCGAGCGGGCAACGGGAATCTCAACCCGACTTCTGACTGGGATTACATACTCACTGGACCGTCCCGGTCTCGTAGCAGTGTCAAGAACTCCCTGCCTCAAGGGATGGGGGATGGTGAGGGTGGAAGTGGACGAGGCCGAGACTTCTACCAGAGCTACAACCCAAATGCCAAACAGTACACGGAATTGGACAGGAATAGGCCATATGTGGTCTTCGCACCCAGAGGGAGGTAGGCGTGAATGAATTGCGAGCCTCGGAGCGCGTGATAAATGAAGTCGCCCAGGAGGTGCGCACCCTCGAAGAGGGCGTGGAGTGGTTCTCCGGGTTGGTTTCAGAGGAGCAGCAGTCCGTTCTGCATGAGATCGCTCTCTATCTGATGCAGGCGCACGTTACTGTGAATGACGGGCGTAAGGGTCTCGAGAAATCAGGAGTTAAGGCGACCATGACCCCTGCGGTTCTAATTGTTCGGGAGCCGATCCTCGAACAAGTAGGGAAGATCGAAAGACTGCCTCAGCATGAATACCTGAAGGCGTTCCGAGTCCTGATTTCTACGTTTGCGGTGGCCGACACGCGTCGGCGGGAGACGCAGTGCCAGGGATCATGCAGCCACGCTTGGCACAACCTGTCGTAGGCGCCAACGTTCCCGGTGCCTCGTAAAGGGAGTATCCGGGGATTTCTGAGTTCGCTTGGATGCAGATTGGGAGCCCCTACCGAGTCGGTACTCGGTGGGGGCTCCTGGGCATTTGACGGCAATGCTGACGGCAACGTCAGCGGACGACGGCTGCGGCGGGCGGGTCATCCGGGGCGTCGGTCGGGCCGAGGATGCTGCCGAGGGTGTCGATGGCTTGCCGTTGGAGGCGGAGGCGTACGTGGGCGTAGACGCCGGCGGTGACGCCGATGTGGGCGTGGCCGAGGAGTTCCTTGATGACGACGAGGTCGACGCCTTGTTCCCAGGAGCAGGATGGCGGTCGAGTGCCTGAGGTCGTGGAAGCGGATCGTCCGGAGGCCTGCGCCCTGGAGGAGGCGGCGGAAGCGGCCGGTGAGGTTACCGGGGTCGAGGGGTCCGCTTTTCACGGTCGTGAAGACGAGCCTGTTGTCCGTCCAGCCCGTTCCGGCCACCTGGCGCTCTTCCTGCTGCCGTTCCTGGCGGATCTTGAGGGAGGTGATGCATTCGGTGGGGAGGGTGATGCGGCGCTCGGAGGCCAGGGTCTTGGTGTTCAGGACGGTCAGGCCCTGGCTGCGGGTCCGCTGGAGGAAACGGTGGATGGTCGCGGTGCCGCCGTCGAGGTCGAGGTCTTCCCAGTGAAGGCCGAGAAGTTCGCCCTTGCGGAGCCCGGTGCGCAGAACGAGTTCGTACAGGGCGTGAAGCCGGTCACCGTTGGCCGCATGGAGAAGCTGCCGGGCTTCGGCGGCGGTGAGGGGCTGGAAGCGCCTGGGCCGGGGCGCGGTCGTCTTGACGTTCCGGGCGACGTTGCGCGGCAGTTCGTCCTCGCGGACGGCGTGTTCCAGCGCGGACTTGAGGACCGCATGGACGTACGTCACGGTCAGCGGCGAAAGCCGCTTTCCGCAGCACTGGCCGATGGCGCAGCAAGACCGCCGAACGGAGTCCCGTTTCTGGGCGCAACACTGACAGGTGGCGCGGAGTCCGTCGAGGAAGGTGCGGACGTTGCTGTTTGAAGGCCGCTCCTGGTGATCGGCCTCCCGTTGTGGTCGAGGCGCCACCTCATGTTGTTGTCTGTCAAGCTCCGGGTTTTGTGAAACTCCCTTAGCTTCGAAGTTTCGTGATGGGCCGCCGACGGAGTCGGTGGCCCGTTTTCGTGCCGTGAGCTGAGGGTGGGCAGGCCGAGGGCCCGAGCGTCG
>NZ_JBIRNE010000027.1:0-81048 GCF_044331465.1 Streptomyces sp. NPDC017225
CACCGCGGCAGCGGTGCGCATGTGGCGTGGGGCAACAAGTCTTGCTGAAGGGACGACGAACCTCTGAGGCGATATCCGGCCAGAGACCGGACGGCAACTGCCCGGGGAACACGCCTGGTTCTTCCTCCCCTCCACATTCAAGACAACCGCCGAAGGCCCACTGTCGCCGGAATACGAGCGCCTCTACGCTGATGCACGCAGTCGGTTCGCGCCTCCCGCCCACCCGGGCGCCCGGTGGCGCGACGCAAGAGGGAACCCGGTGCGAATCCGGGGCTGTCCCGCAGCGGTGAGTGGGAACGGAAGCCGTCGATGTCACTGGGTCCGCGTCAGGGCCGGGGAAGAGACGGCCGGTAGGTGTCCGCCCTTTCGGCGGACGTGCCCGCGAGTCCGAAGACCTGCCACTGCGCCCGCGGCCCGCGCGGGCTGTGCACGTGACCTCGTGGACTGGGTCGGCGGTATGAGCGGTCGTACGTCGTGCGTGTGGCCGCGTCTCCTTCCCTGTCGGTGTTCAAGGCCCGGTACGAAGGAGGATGGTGTGCGGTACACAGCCGCTTCGGATCGGCCCTTCCGCCCCCGGGCCGACGTCTCGTCCGACGGACCGGGACAGACGGCCCCCGGACCCGTCGCGGACGTCCCGCAGGGGCGGAACGTGTCCCGCGGCACCGTGTCCGGTGTCTGCCATGGCACTCTGGGCGAGCTGTACCAGGGCCCGTTGCGGGCGGGCACCGATCCTGAGATCGCGGTGGTGTCCTTTCCCGTGGACCGTCACTCCTGGGTGTACTTCACTCCGAAGGCGGCGGCCGATCCTGCGCCGCACACGCCGCCGCTCGGGGAGAAGTCGGTGGAAGCGGCCCGGCTCTTCCTGGACCATTACGGCCTCGCCATGCCCCCGGGCGAGTGGCGCACCCACTCCGAACTGCCGGTGGGCGTGGGGATGGCCAGTTCGACGGCGGACATCGTGGCGACGCTGCGCTGTCTGTTCCGCGTTTTCTCGCTGCCGTACGACGTGGACGTGGTCCTCGGTGTCCTGGCGGACATCGAGCGCGCCGACAGTGTCTTCCTCGACGAGTTCGCCCTGTATCTCAGCGGCATGCACCGGGTGGTGCGGCGGCTGGGCCCGGACATCGGCTTCCACACCGCCTACGTCACGGAACCCGGCACGGTGGACACCGCCGCTGTCACTCCCCTGCTGCTGGACCACTACCGGCGCCGCGGCGAGGAGTACCAGCGGTGTCTGACCGACCTGGTGAAGGGCTTCGACTCGGGCGACCCGGCCGCCGTCGCCCGTGCCGCGACGGTCAGTGCCGCCCTGTCCCAGGAGGTGCTGCCCAAGACGACCTTCGGCAGCCTGCAAGCCCATCGTGAGCGGTTCGGCGCCGACGGCGTCTTCGTCGCCCACACCGGCTGCCTGGCCGGCTACCTCTTCGCCTCGCGCCCACGGGCCGAGGTCAAGTCCGAACTCTCCACGTTCTTCCACTCGCTCGGCCACCAGTGCACCTTCGCCCAAGGAGGCTACGGGTGATCCACCCCCACATCGCCGATGCCCTGAAAGTCCCGGACCTCGTCCGGCTCACTGACGGCCTGGTCCTGCTGAGGTTCGAGTCGATGAAGATCTACTCGGCCCTGGCCGCCGTCCGTCACCTGATGGAGCGGGGCACGGTCCGCCCGGGACAGACCCTGATCGACAGCTCCAGCGGCATCTACGCCTACGCCCTCGCCCTGGCCTGCCACCGGTACGGCATGCGGTGCCACATCGTCGCGTCCACCACCGTCGACGCCACCACACTCGCCCAGCTGGAGATCCTCGGCACCACGGTGGAACAGGTCAGACCGTCGCGGAACCTCAAACTCGACCAGGAACTGAGGGTGCGACGGGTGCGCGAGATCCTCGCCGAGCGTCCCGGCCACCACTGGATGCGCCAGTACCACGACGACGTCCACTACCTCGGCTACCAGGAGGTGGCCGACCGGATCGCGGCGGAGTTCCCGGACGCACCGCTGACCGTCGTCGGCGGGGTGGGATCCGGGGCCTCGACCGGCGGCATCGTGGAACGCCTGCGCATGACGGACCCCTCGGTGCGTCTGATCGGCGTCCAGCCCTTCGGCAGCGTCACCTTCGGCAGCCAGGACCATCACGATCCCGAGGCGATCATCGCCGGCATCGGCTCGTCGATCGTCTTCGACAACGTCCGCCACCATCTCTACGACACCGTGCACTGGCTGGACTTCACCCACGCCATGTCCGGCGCCGTCGCCCTGCTGCGCGAGCACGCGGTCTTCGCCGGACTGTCCACCGGTGCCGGCTACCTGACGGCGACGTACGAGGCCCGCCGCCACCCCGACCGACTGCACCTGGTGATGGGGGCCGACACCGGACACCGCTACGTGGAGCGCGTGTTCGCCCGGCACGCCGAGGCCCTGGATCCGGCCGCGCTCAAGCCCCACGAGGTACGCAGTCCGGAGGAGATGACCATGCCCTGGTCGAGGATGACGTGGCAGCGCACGCCCTGCCCGGCAGGCCGGAAGGAGAGTGCCGCATGACCGTGGCCTGCCTGGAGTCACTGACCTTCGGCCTCGGCCATCTGGTCCGCGCCGCCGACCGGCTCGGTGAGCGCCTGCTTCTCCTCACCCGGGACCCCGCCTACTACGCCCACGAACTGGACCGGCTGCCCAGCGACGCCCTCGACGTCGTCGTGACCGACACCTTCGACGTGGAGCGGGTCGCCGCTCTGCTCCGGCGCACTCCGGGGCTGCGTGGCCTGATCAGTTCCACCGACACCTGGACCCTGACCGGCGCCGCCCTCGCCGAACGCCTCGGCCTGCCGGGGCTCGATCCAGCCGCCCTGCGGCTGACCCGGGACAAGGCCGCCGTACGCAACAGGCTGCACGACGCGGGTCTCACCCGCGCACGGGCCGTCGAAAGCGCCGACCCGGACCACGAGGCACGCGGGCTCCTGCTCAAGGAGACGGGGCTGCCGCTCGTACTCAAGGACACCGCGGGCACCGGGAGCCAGAACGTGTGGCTGGTCCGTGACGAGGCCGAACTCGACGCGGCGCTGGCGGAGGCTTCCGATCGGGACCTGAAAGGGCGGCTGTTCGCCGAGCCCTATTTCAGCGGCCCGGTGTACAGCGCCGAGACGCTCACCTGGGACGGCCGCACCCGGCTGCTGGGCGTCTCCAGTCGGCTCATGTCACCGGAGCCGCACTTCCGGGAGGAGATCACCGCCTTCCCCGTCGCCTTCCCGGGCCCGCAGCGGACATCGCTGGAGAGCTGGCTCGATCGGGTGCTCGCCGCCATCGACTACACCGACCGGTTCGCTCACGTGGAGTTCGTGCTGACCGCCGACGGCCCGGAAGTGGTGGAGGTCAATCCCCGCATCGGGGGCGCGCTGGTCGGGGAGGGTTTGTGCCGGGCGCTCGGCGTCAACGTGTACGAGGCGATGATCGAGGCCGCGCTCGGTCACCGCCCCGGTCTCATGGACGCGGACTGTCCCGGCGGTCCGGCCGTCGCCTTTGTTCTCGGCTACCCGGCCTCCCCCGGCGTGTTCACCGGCGTCGCCGGGCTCGACAGGCTCACCGACATGCCGGGAAGCTGCGTCTGGTACCCGATCAAGCAGGCCGGCGAACGCATCGAGCACCTGGGCGACAGCCGTGGATACGCGGGCATCGTGTACGCGGAGGCGGAGACCGCCGAACTCGCCACCCACCGCGCGGTGACCGCCGCAAACGCCTTGCGTGTGCTCACCGCCCCGTTCCCCGACCCGGCCGGCCGGGAGGCGCCCGGTGGGTGAGCGCACCGCCCGGGGGCCGGGCCTGCGGGCCTCGCTGTTCCCACTCACCGGCCCACTGCGGTTCCTGCTGCTCAGCTCGTTCCTCATTCCGCTCGGCAGCTTCATGGTCCTGCCGTTCATGTCGGTCTTCCTGCACGAACGGCTCGGCATGGGACTCGGTACGGTCGGCGTCGTCCTGGCCGTGGCATCGCTCGTGCAGTTCTCCGGCGGCGTCGTCGGTGGAGCCCTCGCGGACCGGATCGGACTGCGCCGCACGATGCTGTGGGCGCTCGTCGTACGCACCGCCGGTTTCGCCGGGCTCCTGCTGGCCCTGCGCTGGCCGCCCCTCGCGATCTGGGCGCTGGTCCTGACCTGCTGCGGTGCCGCGCTCTACCTGCCCGCCAACAAGGCGTACCTGGTGCGCGGCGTCGACGACGAGCGCCGTCCGGCGTTCCTGTCGGCGGGCAACGCGGCACTCAACGCCGGCATGGCCGTCGGCCCGCTCATCGCCGGGCCCTTCGTCCTGTCGTCGCCCGGCTGGCTGTTCGCGGCCGTCACGGCGCTGTTCCTCGCGGTCACGGCGGGACACGCGCGGCTCCCCAAAACCCACGGGGAACACCTCACCGGATCGACGGGAACGGCTCCCTCCGGTCTCCTGGCCGGCGTGGCGCTCCTGCCGTTCGCCGCCAACGCGCTGGCCTTCTACCTGTACTTCCACTTCCAGCACTTCCTGGCGGTGTACGCCGTCGAGCGTGCCTCCAGCGCGTTCTACAGCGTGGTACTGCTGCTCTGCTTCACGCTGGTCATCGTCGTACAGCCGCTCGCGTCCGGCCTGATCCGGCGCATGCCGTACGCCCTCGCCCTCGCGGTCGGCTTCACGGGCCTGGCGGCGGGACTGGCCGTTCTGGCGGCCGGCACCCGGACGGCACTACTGGCGGGCGGCGCGCTGATCACCCTCGGCGACATCGTGCTGTTCCTCAAGAACGATCTGGAGGCACTGCGCCGCAGCCCCCGCTCAGACGCCGTGGTCTTCGGCCAGCAGCGGCTGGCCGCGGGCCTGGGCGCCTGCGCGAGCGGCTTGCTGGGCGGGCAGGTGTACGGCCTCGGCGAACGGGCCGGACACGCCGGCTGGTTCTGGTTGCTGGCAGCCGCCCAGTGTCTCCTGCTTCCCCCTCTGCTGCTCACGCTGCGCCGTCGCACGGCGCGGCGCCCTGTCCCCGACGGCGACCATGAAGGAGCACTGACGCGCGATGACACGGACGGGCGGATTCCAGGACGATGACTTCTGGACCGAGTTCCACGACTTCCTCTTCTCCGAGCAGCGCTACGAGCAGGCCGAGGAACTGCTCGACGCCTCCCCCCTGCTCGCCCTCCCCGACGGATCACGGGTGCTGGACCTGTGCTGCGGGCCAGGGGTGTTCACCGTGCCGCTCGCCCGTCGCGGTCACCGCGTGACCGGAGTGGATCTGAGCCCGGCCATGCTGAACCGGGCACGCAAGCGGTCGGCCGACGCCGGTGCCGACGTGACGTACGTACGGGCCGACGCCCGCGAGTACGAGGCGCCGGGCGGCTTCGACGTCGTCCTCAACATGTTCACCTCCTTCGGGTACTTCGAGAACCCCGCCGACAACGCGCGCGTACTGCGCACCATGCACACCTGCCTGGCGCCCGGCGGCACGCTCGTCCTGGACCTCGCCGGGAAAGAACTCCTGGCCCGCAGGGTCACCCCGCCCAAGGTGGTGCGGCGGGGCGACGACCTGATGGTGCAGACCGACACCGTGCTGGACGAGTGGGCGCGGCTACGCAGCGAGTGGGTGCTGGTCCGGGATGATCGGGTGACGCGGGCCACCTTGACGTGGTTCGTGTACAGCGCGGTGGAGCTTCGCCGGATGGCCGAGGATGCGGGTTTCGGCCGCGTGGAGGTCTTCGGCGGGTTCGACGGACGCCCCTACGACGAGAACGCCGAGCGGCTCGTGCTGCGAGCGGTACGCGAAGCGTGACGAAGGCGCGGGGCGTGCGGCCGGGTCGCGGGAAGCCGGTGCGAATCCGGCACGTTCCCGCCACCGTGACCGGGGATCACCCCTCCGAGAGGCCACTGCGCACGGCGCGGGCAGGTGGAGGGAACGTCGATCCGGGAGTCAGGACACTGGTCCGTCGCGGGCCCGTCCCAGGGACAGCAGTTCTTCGAGAAGCCGTACCCGGCGCCGCGGGACGGGCCGGAGCGTCTCCTCCACCCGTGCTCGCGGGGTGGCGGGTGTGGTGCGGATGCCGCCGACGTCCATCGGAGGGTCTGGCGGGTGTGACCGAGCAGCCCGTGCAGGTCGGGGCGTCCGGTGGTCCGCCCGGCTCTGTGTCCACTGCTCCGCCTTCCCCGTACGGGTGCCGGTCACAGGAACCGGCGGATGGGCCGGACAGCGGCCTCACGGGCCCGCTGGACGGCGGATCGCATCTTCCACCTGCCCGCCCGGATCAGTGTGCTGGCCGCGATGTCGGCCTCGAAGTGCTCGTCCAGCGTCGCGGTGAACTCCGGATCCAGCACAGCCAGCATGACCTCCTCGTCGTGGTCGAGCGAGCGGCGGTTGAAGTTGGTCGACCCGATCAGGGCGGCGACTCGGTCGACGGTGACGACCTTCGCGTGCATCATCGTCGGCTGGTACTGGTAGATCCTCACCCCGCATGCGGTGAGGTACTCGTAGTAATGCTGTCCGGCCAGCTGGCAGACCCGCTTGTCGGTGTGCGGCCCGGGCAGCACGATCTCCACCTCGACCCCGCGCCGCGCGGTGGCGCACAGCAGCTCGACGAAGTACGCGTCCGGTGAGAAGTACGCGGTGGCCAGACGGACGCGCTCCTCGGCCGACTCCAGCATCACGCGGATCAGGGTCTGCATGTCCTGCCAGCCGAAGCTCGCCGAACCGCGCACCACCTGGACGATCGCGTCGCCCTGGTGCGGGTGCGTGACGAACCGGTCCCGGTCGTCGAAGAGTTCGTCGTGGCACTCCGCCCAGTTCTGCGCGAAGGCCGCGGCGACGCCGTCCACCGCGGGACCACGGACCTCGACGTGGGTGTCACGCCACTCGTGCGGATTGCGCGCGTCGCCGCACCATTCCTCGGCGATCCCCACCCCTCCGGTGAAGGCGGTCTCCTCGTCGACGACCAGAACCTTGCGGTGGCACCGGTGATTCTGCTTGAGCGGCGAAAGGTACAGCGGCTTGCGGAACCACGCCACCTGCACCCCGGCCCGCTCCATCGTCCCCAGTTGCTCGGTCTCGATCAACCGGCTGCCGAAGCCGTCCAGCAGCAGCCGCACCCGCACGCCGGCACGGGCACGCTCCGCGAGGGCCTCGGCGAACCGGCGGGCGATGTCGCCCTTCCAGTACACGAACGTCATCATGTCCACCGTGTGCTCGGCACGGCGGATCCGGGCCAGCATCGCGGCGAAGATCTCGTCCCCGTTGCGCAGGACGGTCAACGCGTTACCCTCGGTCGCCGCGATCCCGATCAGCCGCTCCAGACGTCGCCGTATCCGCGCGACGCGCTCCTCCACGGGCTGGGTGCCCGGTGTTTGTGGGGCCGACGGGCTCAGTTCGGGCTGTTCCTGCGTACTGGTCATGGCATCCCTGGCCGGAACACGACGAGGAAACACCGGGCCGCGATGCCCGGTCCGGCGCGGGCTGAGCGGCGAGCCGACTGTACCCCCGACCTCCGGAGGACCGGCCCGGACGCGTGTGCCCACGTCGGCGGGGCAGGCGGCCCCGGGCTCGGCGCGACCGGCTCCATCACAAGGGCGCCGGCCCACGTCGTACCGCCCGTGCGCCCGCGTTCGGCAGCGCCCGAGCTCGGCTCCAGGCCGTTGCGTTTCTGACTGGCACGCCAGTCAGGGTCTCAATCAGGCGTTCCAGCTGGGCTTACTGTGGGTTCCTTGGGCTTCTTTCGCGTGAGATGTTGAGTTTTTCGCAACACGCTTCTAAGGTCGTGCCCGTGGAAACCGACGATGCCCTCGACGGCGCACCGACCGCCGACGCCGCCGCCCGTGTCCGCGAGGTCATCTCGGCAGCGGGCGTGAGCCAGCGCGAGTTCGCGCGCCGTGTCGTCATGGATCCGTCCAAGCTCTCGCGTTCGCTGAGCGGCACCCGCCGCTTCACGGCCGCGGAGCTGGCTCGGATCGCCGACGAGGGGCGGGTCGACGCGGGCTGGCTGCTCGGTACCCGGCCCCGCGAGGAGGCCACGACGCCGGCCGCCGGTGTCGAGGGCGGGCGACCGCTGCAGATCGTCCGCGAGACGGTCCGGCTGATCGCGGAGCACGGTTTCCACGCGGTGCGGGTCGCCGACATCGCCCGCGCCTGCGCCACCAGCAGCGCCGCGATCCACTACCACTTCCCGGGTCGCGCCGAACTGCTGGAGGCGGCCGTGCGCTGGTGCATGGACGAGGACACCTCGCGCCGTGCCGCCCGTCTCGCCGAGGCGGACGACGCGGCGGCGGAGCTGCGCCAGCTCATCGAGCTTCAGACACCGCGCACCGCGCAGCAGCGCCGCCAGTGGGCGGTGTGGCTCGACCTCTGGGCCGAGGCCGCGCGGTCCACGGCGGTGGGCCGACTGCACTCCGAGTACTACCGGCAGTGGCGGGAGACCGTCGCCGACGTCGTACGCCGAGGTGTCGGACAGGGCGTGTTCCGCGCCGGGGTGGATCCGCGGGCGGCGGCGCTGACGCTGACCGCGCTGATCGACGGCCTGGCGACACACGTCCTGTCGGTGAGCGAGCCGTCGTCCGCCACGGCCGCGGACGCGATGCACGCGGCACTGACCGCCCACGTCACCCACACGATCCTGGCTCCGTAGCCCAGAAGCCGGCCAAGCCCCGCCACCGCCCCGTCGCCCCCTGCCCTGCACTTCCCCCCACCCCACCCCGCTCCGCCAGCGCCGGAGCGGCAAGATCCCGGGAGGCCCCCGCATGCCCATGACCGAGAACGTCATCATCACCTGCGCGCTCACCGGCGCCGGCGACACCGTCCGCAAGAGCCCCCACGTCCCCGTCACCCCGGAACAGATAGCCAGGAACGCCGTGGAGGCGGCCGACGCCGGAGCGGCCGTCGTCCACATCCACGTACGCGATCCGGAGACCGGTGACCCGTCCCGCGACCCGAAGCTCTACCGCGAGGTCGTCGAGCGCATCAAGGAGACCGGCACCGACGTCGTCATCAACCTCACCGCCGGCATGGGCGGCGACCTGGTCATCGACCCGGAGGACCCGCTCACCCACCTCCCCGGCACCGATCTCGTCAGCGGTCTGGAGCGCCTTCCGCACGTCGAGGACCTGCTTCCCGACATCTGCACGCTGGACTGCGGCTCCCTCAACTTCGGCGACGGCTCGAACCTCTACGTCTCGACGCCCGACATGCTGCGCGCGGGCGCGCGGCGCATCCAGGAGCTGGGCGTGCGGCCCGAGCTGGAGATCTTCGACACGGGTCAGCTCTGGTTCGCCAAGCAACTGCTCGCGGAGGGCCTGCTCGACGACCCGACCGTGTTCCAGCTGTGCATGGGCATCCCGTGGGGTGCGCCCGCTGACCCCGGAGTACTCCAGTCGATGGTCAACATGCTTCCGGACGGAGCACGTTGGGCGAGCTTCGCGCTCGGCCGGATGCAGATGCCGTGGGTCGCGCAGTCGATCCTGCTCGGCGGTCACGTCCGCGTGGGCCTGGAGGACAACCTGTACCTCGGCAAGGGCGACAAGGCGACCAACGCCCGGCTCGTCGAGCGGGCCGTCACCCTCACCGAGTCCATCGGCGCACGCGTCGCGACACCGGACGAGGCCCGCGCCACTCTCGGTCTCAAGCCCCGCAAGTAGCCCGCCGCGACGACGAAGGATCCCTCTCATGACCTCACCGGAGAACGTCCGCCGCGTCGCCTGTGTCGGTGCCGGAGTCATCGGCGGCGGCTGGGTCGCCCACTTCCTGGCGCGCGGCTACGACGTGACCGCCTGGGACCCGGCGCCCGACGCCGGACAGAAGCTGCGCCGCCTGGTAGACGCCGCATGGCCGGCGCTCACCCTGCTCGGCCTCGCCGAGGGCGCGTCGACCGACCGGCTCACCGTGAGCGACACACTCGAACAGGCTGTGGCCGAAGCCGAGTTCGTCCAGGAGAGCGCGCCCGAGAAGCTCGACCTCAAACGCGACCTGCTGGCCCGCCTGGACGCGGCGACACCGCCCGGCGTCGTCATCGCCTCCTCCACCTCCGGCTATCCGATGACCGACATGCAGACGACGGCCGCGGACCCGTCGCGACTGGTCGTCGGCCACCCGTTCAACCCGCCGTATCTCATTCCGCTCGTCGAGGTCGTCGGCGGTGAGCGCACCGACGCGACGGCGGTCGCCTGGGCGTCCCGCTTCTACGAGATCGCGGGCAAGTCCGTCATCACGATGGACAACGAGGTACCGGGCTTCATCGCCAACCGCCTCCAGGAGGCTCTGTGGCGCGAGGCCCTGCACATGGTCGCGAGCGGCGAGGCGACCGTCCGGGACATCGACCTGTCGATCACCGAGGGTCCCGGGCTGCGCTGGGCGGTGATGGGACCGATGCTGACGTTCGCGCTCGCGGGCGGCGAGGGCGGCATGGCGCACATGCTGGACCACTTCGGCCCGTCCCTGAAGTCCCCGTGGACGCGCCTCGAGGCGCCGGAGCTGGACAAGGAGTTGTACGACGCCGTGGTGGCGGGCTGCGACGAGGCGGCGGACGGCCGCTCCATCGCGGACCTGGTGGCCGAACGCGACCGGGGCGTCATCGAAGTGCTGCGCGCCACCGGCCGCCTGGACCGCGAGGAGGGCTCCCGATGACGAGGCTCCCTCTGCTCCACAGCACGGTCCGTCCGGAGTGGATCGACTACAACGGCCATATGAGCGAGGCCTTCTACGTCCTCGTCTTCGGTCACGCCACGGACGCGCTGATGATCGAGACGGGCCTGGGCTCCAGTTACCGCGAGTCCACGGGCTGCTCCCTCTACACGGTCGAGTCGCACATCCGCTTCCTCCAGGACGTGCCCGAGGCCGCCCATCTGGCCATCCGTACGCGGGTGCTGGGAGCGGCGGCGCGCAAGTCGCGCTTCGCGCACGAGATGTACGTGGTGTCCGACCCGGAGTCGGAGCCGACACCCGGCGCGGCCCCGGTGGCGACGACCGAGCTGCTCGCGGTCCACGTCGACCAGCGGGCGGGCCGGGCCACCGAGTTCCCGCCCGCGGTCCGGCACCGCTTCACGGAGCTGACCGAACCGGCTCCTGACTGGGCGGGCCGCTCGATCCCCGCCGTGGCCTGACGCGCACGGGGGCCCGACCACGTGCCGGGCCCCCGTGGTCTCCTCACCCGGCGGACGTGCGCCAGATCCGCACGAGAAAGTACTGGTCCCTGCCGCTCAGCCTCTCGTCCCGCACCGGCGGAACCTTCAGGGTGCGCCACGTAAGCGGTGAGGTGAAGGGGCCGTTGCTGGTCCTGTCGGCGTCGGCCACGCGGCACGCGTCGCACCACCCGGCCGGCCCGGCCACGTCAGAGGTCGCCGGACGCGCCCAGGCCGGTCAGCGCGCCGACCGGGTCGAGGTCGGGGGTGCCGCGCGGCCACCAGTCGTCGTGGCCGGGCTCCGACTCGTACGCGTACCAGAGCCCGGCCCGGCCGAGGCGGAGCTGGACGTGGCCCTGGGGGTGGGTGAGGCGGTTGCGCCAGGGGCGGAAGGCGGGGAGGTCGGCGGCGAGCAGCAGGGGGCGGGCCCTGTCGAAGCGGCCGGCCGGCGGGTCCCAGGCCTCCTCCAGGACGTCCAGGCCGTCGGGTCCGCCCTGGCGCCAGGCGGCCACGGCACGCGCCAGTTCCGCCGTACCGCGGCCGGCGGCCTTGGCGAGGGACGCGTAGAGCGCCCGTGTGCCGGCGGTGAGGCCGGAGCCGGGGCGGGCCGCGGCGAGGCGGACGGCGTCCTGCCACAGCGTCAGCCCGCCCACCGGGTCGCGGCCCGTGGTGAGCAGGGCGTGGGCGCGGGCGGCGGCGTCGGTGGCCAGTTGGTCCAGCGCGAAGGGGTCGGGGCCGCCCGGTGCCGCCGGGTAGGCCGGGGGCTGCTCGGGATGCGGAGGTGCGGGCAGCGGCGTCGGGAGGGGCGGCAGGGCGCGCGCGGTCATGGCCTCACCCGCCCGGACGCCGGGCAGGGAGGCCGGCCCGCGCTCCTGGGCGGCGCGGGCCGCCCGGGCGGCGTTCAGCCGGGACAGGGCGTCGAGCAGCTCGCGTTCGCCCCGGCCTCGGAGCAGGAGCAGGACGAAGGGGTCGGCGTCGAGCAGCCGTGCCGTCTGGTAGCAGAGGGCGGCGGCATGCTTGCAGGGGTGTCCGGAGTCGGGGCAGCTGCACTGCGGGGCGAGGTCGCCGGGGCCTGGGAGCAGGGGGACACCGCAGTCGGCCAGGGAGTGGGGCAGCTCCTTGTCGAGGAGGGCGGCGATGTGCCCGGGCCTTGCCACCGCGGTGTCCAGGAACCGCTCCCAGTCGGCGTCGTCCAGCGTGCGCAGCCGCACCTGCACGCGGTACGGCCGGGGCCTGCTGCCCTGTACGTAGGCGAGGACCAGGCCGGGCGTCACGGTGATGGCGTCGACGTGTCCCCGTTCGGCATATCCGCGTCCTCGCGCGAGTCTCGCGGCGTCCAGGGCGCCCTCCTCCAACGCGGTCACCCACGCGTTCCCCCACCACGTCCCGGCGAAGCCCTCGTCCGCCGCCGCCCGGGGCGGGAGGGCGGGGAAGGTACGGCGGAGTTCGCCGTCGCGGCCCGGGGCCGCCATCGAGCGGGGGGTGCGGGGCTTGGCGGGCGGTGCGGAGAAGGCCTGGCCGTGCGCCGTCGGCTGCGACGCCTGCGGCCGTGGTGGCTGTGGAGGCGGTGGTGGCGGTGACTCGTGTGACGACGCGGGTGAGGGCCACGGCTCGTCGGCGGTTGCCGTGGGAGATCCGGGGGTGGCGTACGAGGCGTGCGACAGGGCCGGGTGCGGAAGCGGAGCCGCCGGGCTCTTGGCGGAGCCGCCACCCGCCGGCTCTCCGGCGGGATCTCCGTGAAGGGCTCCGTGTGGGTCTCCGTGGGGCAGCGGGTCGCCGGCCGGGTCCGCCTCCGGAGGCAGCCGGAACGCACCCGCGACGAAGTCCCGCACGGCACGGGCGCGGGCGTCGGCGGTGCGCGGACCGCCGACGGCCCCCTGCGGACGACCGGCCGAACGTGACAGTCGCCGTGTGCTCGCCGCGCCGTTGACCGCGGTGTCCGACTTCGCCTGCCGACGAGCCGCCCGCAAAGCCTCACGCGCCACGTCCGCCGGTCGTCCGTCGCTCCCGTCCACGGAGTCGGGGCGGGCCGCGGGCGTCGCCTCGGCAGGAGGGTGGGCCGGGCCGGGGGCGGTCGGCCCAGCAGGCCGAGTCCCGGCTGCGGGCGGGTCCGCCTCCTCTCGCGGAGTGCCGGGTGTGCCTGGAGGGACGTACCCGGTCGTGTCCGCGACCGAGCCCGAGCCCGCGCCCGTGGTCGCGTCCGTGGTCGCGTCCGGTTTCGCCTCTTTCGCGTCTCGAGGGTTCTCACTCTTCCCCGCCGTGCTGCCGACGTCTGCGTCCGCGCCCACATACCGTGCGGTCCGCGCGCTGCGCAGCGCCGCGCGTGCGACGTCCCCGGGGCGCGGCCCAGTGCGCTCCTCCGGGTTCTTCCGGCCCCGATCCGGGCCCCGGCCTTGGTCCTCGGTCCGGTCGTCGTGGTCCTCGGTCCGGTCGTGGACCTCGGTCCGGTCCTGGTCCTGGCTCAGGTCGCGTCCGTGTTCCCGCGCCGGCTCGCGGTCCGTGACACCCGCGTGGACGTCGGTATCGGCGCAGTGGCCCGGCGCCCCCTCGCCGCGTTCGCGAGCCTCGCGCAGGGCGCGGCGGGCCTCGTCGGCGGGCCGGGGGGTCATGACGGCCTCCGCAGGGACACCAGGTCGGACAGTTCACGGGCGGTCAGTTCGGTGAGGGCCGCCTCGCCGGAGCCGAGGACCGCGTCGGCCAGGGCACGCTTGGACTGGAGCATCTCGGCGATGCGGTCCTCGACCGTGCCCTCGGTGATGAGGCGGTGGACCTGGACCGGCTGGGTCTGGCCGATGCGGTAGGCGCGGTCGGTGGCCTGTTCCTCGACGGCCGGGTTCCACCAGCGGTCGAAGTGCACGACGTGGCCCGCGCGGGTGAGGTTCAGACCGGTGCCGGCGGCCTTCAGGGACAGGACGAGGACGGGCGTGGCCCCGCTCTGGAATCGGTCCACCATGTTCTCGCGTTCCGGCACCGGCGTACCGCCGTGCAGCAGGTCGACCGGGACCGCGCGAGCCGTCAGGTGGGCGGTGATGAGGCGGGCCATGCCGACGTACTGCGTGAAGACGAGGGCCGAACCGTCCTCCGCGAGCAGCGTGTCCAACAGCTCGTCCAGCAGGGCGAGCTTGCCGGAGCGCGCGGTCAGCCGGTCGGCGCCGCCCGGCGGGTGTTCCTCCTTCAGGAACAGCGCGGGGTGGTCGCAGATCTGCTTCAGCGAGGTCAGGAGCTTGAGCACCAGCCCTCGGCGGCCCATGCCCTCGGCCGACTCGATGGCGAGCATCGACTCGCGCACCACCGCCTCGTACAGCGCGGCCTGTTCGCGGGTGAGCGGGACGGGGTGGTCCGTCTCGGTCTTCGGCGGCAGTTCCGGGACGATGCCCGGGTCGGACTTCTTGCGGCGCAGCAGGAAGGGGCGGATCAGACTGGCGAGGCGCTCCACCGCCTCCTCGTCCTCGCCGTTCTCCACCGCGCGCGCGTGCCGGGCGCGGAAGGACTTGAGGGGGCCGAGGAGCCCTGGGGTGGTCCAGTCGAGCAGTGCCCACAGCTCGGAGAGGTTGTTCTCCACGGGTGTGCCGGTCAGTGCGACGCGTGCGGGGGACGGGATCGTGCGCAGGGCCTTCGCCGTCGCCGAGTACGGGTTCTTGACGTGCTGGGCCTCGTCCGCGACGACCATGCCCCAGTGCTGCTCGGCCAGTGTCGCCGCGGCGGAGCGCATCGTGCCGTACGTGGTGAGGACGAAGCCGCCGGTCAGGCCGTCCAGGGTGCGCTCGGGGCCGTGGAAGCGGCGGACGGGGACGCCGGGCGCGAACCGGGTGATCTCCCGCTGCCAGTTGCCCAGCAGGGAGGCGGGGCAGACCACCAGGGTCGGTTCGGTGCGGCCCCGTTCGAGGTGCAGGGCGATGACGGTGACCGTCTTGCCGAGGCCCATGTCGTCGGCGAGGCAGCCGCCGAGACCGAGGGAGGTCATGAGGTCGAGCCAGGCCAGGCCCCGCAGCTGGTAGTCGCGGAGGGTGGCGTGCAGGCCGGGTGGCGGTTCGGCGGGGCGGACGCCCGCCGTGAGGCGGTCGCGCAGGGCGGCCAGCGCGCCGACCGGCACCACGTCGACCGTCTCGCCGTCGGCCTCCGCGCTGCCGGTGAGGGCGACGGACAGGGCGTCGACCGGGTCGAGCAGGCCGAGGTCGCGCTTGCGGGCGCGGCGGACGAGGGCAGGGTCGACCAGCACCCACCGGTCGCGGAGCCGGACGACCGGGCGGTGGGCCTCCGCCAGGGTGTCCATCTCGGCCTCGGTGAGCGGGTCGCCGCCGATCGCCAGCTGCCAGCGGAACTGGAGGAGGTCCTCGCTCTCGAAGAAGCCCGTACCGTCGGTCGCCGAGCCGGGCGCGGGCCGGACCACCGCGGTCGCGGTGAGGTCCTGGGCCAGGTCGCGGGGCCAGTGCACGGCGACCCCGGCGGCGGAGAGCCGGCCGGCCGCCACGCCCAGCAGGTCGACGACCTCCTCCTCGGACAGGCTGAGGACGTCCGGCACGTCCTGCTCGGTGAGCCGGTCGAGCGGCGGCCAGACCCGCGCCGCGCGCCGCACCGCGAGGGCGGCGTCCACGCGCGTGCGGGGACCGAACGCGGCGTCGGCCGTCCCCGACCACAGGTCCGCCGCGTCGGCCACGAGGGTGGGGTCGGCGAGGCTGTGCACCTGGACGACCGCCGCCCCCGCCCTGCGCACACCGCCGCCGCCTTCCCCGGTCTCGGCGTCGTCCCCGTCGAACAGGTCGTACGCCGACAGGTCCAGGCGGAGCGAGATCCGCACGCCCGCGTCCATGCCGGCGGCGACCTCCGCCGCCCAGTCGTGTGCGTCGGGCAGGCGCTGGGCGGGGCGTGCGGCGAAGGGCCGGCCCGAGGCGTGGGGCGCGGCCGGGGTGCGCGGCAGGGTGTCGGCGACCGCGTCCAGGAAGGCGCGGACGAGTGCCTCCGGCTCCGGCAGCCGGATCGGGCCCGGGCCGTCCAGGGGGACCGCGTGGCCCTCCGGCGGCAGTGCGGCGGCCACCGCCCGCAGGTGCGCGATGTCGTCGGGGTCCAGGGGACCGGCCCGCCAGGCGTCGTCACCGGTCGCCGTCAGGCCGGGCAGCAGCCGGCCGCGTGCGGTGAGCCGCAGGGCGTGCAGGGCCGCGGCGCCCCAGCAGGCGGTGGCCGGATGGGCGGCCGGGTCGTGCCGGGCGCTCACCAGGAGGGGCAGTGCCTCGGCGAGCGGCAGCGACACCGCGGGGGCCGTCCTGCGCCGCACACCGGCGCCGTGCCGCCGGACGACGGTGAGCTCGGTGATCCCGGCGGTCCGGGCGCCGTCTCCGAGGGCCTCGGCGACGGCGGACGCGCTCCCCGACGACGCGGCAGCGGTCCCGCGACCGGACGACGCGACAAGAGTGGTCCCGCCACCGGGCGGCCCGACGACAGCGGCCCCGTCTTCGGAAGGCGCGGCGGCAGGCCCGTCTCCGGCGGGGGCGGTGCCGCCCCCGGACCCGGCGGCGGCCCCCTCTTCGGAGAAGACGGTGGTGACGGGCCCGTCGCCGGGGTCCCAGAAGGCGATCCGCCCGTCACGCGGCAGAGGAGCGGGCAGGAAGACCGCCGCGAGCCGGACGGGGACGGACGGGACGAGCCCCTCCGACCGCCTCGTCCCTCCCCGCTCCCCCGCTCGTCCGGCGGCCGGCGTGCCCGCCACGATCGTGTCGTTCATACGTCCTGTCACCCCCTCGCCCGCGTTCCGCATCAGATGTCTTCGACTCTACGGGCGGGGTCTGACAATCGGCCCCGGCGGCCTGCCGGGCCACGGCCGCCGTACGCAGCGGTCGCCGTCGCACGTACGCGGTCGCCGTCGCACGTACGCGGTCGCCGTCGTACGTACGCGGTCAGGGAACCGTGCGGGAGACGACGTACACCATCGGGTAGTCCGGATTGCGCATGTTCACGACGACGTCGTGGGTGGGCGCCGGGTTCGGCTGCTCGTTGACGAGGCCCCACCAGGAGCCGGACCCGCCGAACTCCCATCCGGTGACCTGCTGGGCACGGTCACTGATGGCGATCTTGTCCTTCTCCAGCGCGTCCCGGTCGACGCCCAGTCCCGCCAGGAAGGCGTCCAGACCGGCGCCGGTGGTCTCGAACTGGACGTAGAGACGGCTGGTCTTCCAGTTGTTCGTCTCGTAGTAGGCGACCTCGTCGGACGGGACCGGGACGGGCAGCTCGTAGATGCGGCGCTGCAGCTTGGACGGCCAGCCCTCGGTCATGCCGGTCGCCGCGTACTTCGCCTCCTTCTCCCTGCCGCTGTCGCGGCTCTGGTTGGCGGAGATCACGAGGTAGCCGGCCGGGATGCCGATGAGCAGCACGATGGTGAGCAGGGTGAGCGACCGGCGGCGGATCATGCGCCGACGGCCCTCCGCCGGAGGGCCGGGGTCCTGCGGGGGCCCGGCCTGGTGCGGCAGGGAATCCGTCACAGCGACTCCCCGGGCGTGCGGCGGGCCTCCGCGTACCGCTCGTAGCGCTCGTAGCGCTCCACCCGGCGCCGCTTGGCGCGGCGGAACCGGCGGGCGACCAGCCGGGACAGGTCGGCGGCGCCCACCATGCCGGCCTCGGGGCCGAGCTGGGCGCGGACGATGCGCGCCTCGGGGCGGTAGCCGCGGCCGGTGAGCTGGCGTTTGAAGGCGTCGCGCGCGGGGCCGATCAGCAGGTCGTCGGCGGCGCTGACCCCGCCGCCGATCACGAAGCAGGACGGGTCGAGGGCCGCGGCGAGGTTCGCGATGCCGACGCCGAGCCACTGTCCGATGTCCTGGAGCAGTTCGACGCACATGGCGTCGCCGTCGCGGGCCAGCTCGGTGATCATCGGGCCGGTGATGTCGCCGATGCTGCCCTTGACGTGCTCGATGATCCCGTACGCCACCGGCGAGTCGGCGGCGGCCAGCTCGCGGGCCTCTCTGACCAGGGCGTTCCCGGAGCTGTACTGCTCCCAGCAGCCGCGGTTGCCGCACGGGCAGCGGTGGCCGCCGGGGACGACCTGCATGTGGCCGAACTCGCCGGCGACGCCGTACTTGCCGCGTTTGACCTGGCCGTCCTCCAGGATCGCGCCGCCGATGCCGGTACCGAGCGTGATCATGACGAGGTGGTCCTCGCCGCGGCCGGCGCCGAAGCGCCACTCGGCCCAGGCGGCGGTGTTCGCGTCGTTGTCCACCAGGACGGGGACCGCGAGGCGGCCGGCGATGCGGTCGCGCAGCGGTTCGTTGCGCCAGGACAGGTGGGGGGCGAACAGCACCCGGTTGCGGTCGGCGTCGACCCAGCCGGCCGCGCCGATGCCGACGGCGTGCACGTCGTGCCGGTCGGAGAGGTCCAGGACCAGTTCGACGATGGTGTCCTCGACGACCTTGGGACTCTTGGACTTGTCGGGGGTCTCCGTGCGGAGCTTCTCCAGGATGTTGCCGTCGGCGTCCACGACGCCCGCCATGACTTTCGTACCGCCGATGTCGATGCCGACCGTCGGCACGCGGGGTGCCGTGAGGTGCGAGCGGCGTTCCCTCGTACCCACGGTGCGCAGGACCGGGGCGCGGCGGGAGCCGATGGGGGCGGTGAGGTCGCGGTAGGTGCTCATCGGGTGCGATTGTGCCGCACGCTCACGCTGGGTGCCGAATGGACAGGGGGCGAGGGGAGCGGTCCGTCGCCGGGCGCGGGTGCGTCGTGGCTGGTCACGCGCACGGCATGGCTGGTCGCGCGCACGGCGGAGCCGCTCATCGATACGGCCCCGCGCCCGTCATCGGCGTTCCAGTTCATGACGTAGGTCGTCCAGCTCCGTCCCACCGGCCATCTGCTGGGTCAGCTCGTCCAGCGTGACCTCGTCACGCGGCTGATTGGCCACCATCGTGCCGCGCTTCAGCAGGACGAACCTGTCTCCCACCAGGTACGCGTGGTGCGGGTTGTGGGTGATCAACACAACACCCAGGCCCTGGTCCCGTGCCGCCGCCACATACTTCAGGACCACGCCGGACTGCTTCACGCCCAGCGCCGCCGTCGGCTCGTCCAGCACCAGTACCTTCGCGCCGAAGTACACCGCGCGGGCGATCGCCACGCACTGGCGCTCGCCGCCGGAGAGGGTGCCGATGGGCTGGTCGACGTCGCGCAGGTCGATGCCCATGCGGAGGAGTTCCGCGCGGGTGGTGCGGCGCATGTGGTCGACGTCCATGCGCTTGAACGGGGCGACGCCCTTGCGCGGCTCGGAGCCGAGGAAGAAGTTGCGCCAGACCGGCATGAGGGGGACCACGGCCAGGTCCTGGTAGACGGTGGCGATGCCGCGGTCCAGTGCCTCGCGCGGGGAGGAGAGGCGGGTCTCCTCGCCGTCGAGGCTCAGTGTGCCGCCGTCGTGCTGGTGCAGGCCGGAGATGATCTTGATGAGCGTCGACTTGCCGGCGCCGTTGTCGCCGAGCACGCAGGTGATGTCACCCGCGTGCACCTCCAGCGACACCCCCTCCAGGGCGCGGACGTTCCCGTAGTTCTTGCTGACGCCGGACAGCTCGACGAGTGCCGTGCGGCTGCGCGGCGTACCGCTTTCGGTCTGCGTCACTTGGTGGCCTCCGCGCGCTTGCGGACCCAGGCGTTGAGCAGGGTCGCGAGGAGCAGCATCGCTCCGAGGAAGAACTTGAACCAGTCGGGGTTCCACTCGGCGAAGACGATGCCCTTGCTGGTCATGCCGAAGATGAGGGCGCCGACCGCCGAGCCGACGGCGCTGCCGTAACCGCCGGTGATCAGACAGCCGCCGATGACGGCCGCGATGATGTAGATCAGCTCGTTGCCGACGCCCTCGCCGGACTGGACGACGTCGTAGGAGAAGAGCAGGTGCTGGCCCGAGATCCAGGCGCCGAGGGCCACTCCCATGTACAGGCCGATCTTCGTCCTGTTGACCGGCACGCCGACCGCGCGGGCGGCGTCCCTGTTGCCGCCGACGGCGAAGATCCAGTTGCCGGCGCGGGTGCGCAGCAGGATCCAGCTGGCGACGGCGACCAGGGCGAGCCACCACAGGATGGTGACCTTGAAGCCGACACCGCCGATGGTGAGGGTGGAGGCGAAGATCTCACGGGCGGAGTCGAAGCCCTCCATGTCGGCGATCGTCTTGGTGGAGACGGTGCCGCCGATCAGCTTGGTGAAGCCGAGGTTCAGGCCGGTCAGCATCAGGAAGGTGCCGAGCGTGATGATGAAGCTGGGCAGCCTGGTGCGGGTGAGCATGAAGCCGTTGAAGACGCCCAGTGCCAGGGTGACCAGCAGGGAGACGCCGACACCGACCCAGACGTTGGCGGTCATCTGGTAGCTGAACATCGACGACACCAGGGCCGACGAGGTGACCATGACGCCCGCGGACAGGTCGAACTCGCCGCCGATCATCAGCAGCGCCACCGGGACGGCCATGATGCCGATCGTCGAGGCGGCGTAGAGCACCGTACTGAGGCTCGTGGCACGCAGGAAGCTGTCGGCGAAGAACGCGAAGAAGACGAAGACCGCGATCGCGCCGACCACGGAGCCCAGCTCCGGGCGGCCCAGCAGTTTCCGCAGCGGAGAGGCGTGCAGAATCCTTTCGTCAGCGCTTTGGCCGGCGGCCGCCGCGTCCGTGCCGGCGCTCATCGGGTGCCCCGCCTCGTGTAGTCGGCCAGCGCGGCGGCGTCGTCCTTGGTGATGACCTGCGGCCCGGTGAGCACCGGCCGGCCGCCGCCGAGGACGTCGGCGTTGTACTTGTACAGCCACAGCAGGTCGACCGCCTCGTAGCCCTGGAGGTAGGGCTGCTGGTCGACGGCGAACCCGAGGGTGCCGTCCTCCAGCCCGGCGGCCACCTTGGCGTTGAGGTCGAAGGTGTCGATCTCGGCCTTGCTGCCCGCGCCCTGCTTGGCCTTCACGGCGGTGGCGGCGTAGGGGGCGCCGAGGGTGACCACGGCGTCGACGGCCTTGTCGGTCTGGAGCTTGGCCTCGATGGCGGACTGCACGTCCGGCATGCTGGTGCCGTTGACGTAGAGCCGCTCGACCTTGCCCTCGAAGCTCTTCTCCACGCCGTCGCAGCGCTGCTCGTGACCGACGTTGCCCTGCTCGTGCAGCACGCAGACCGCCTGCTCGCGCCCGCGCTCGTTCAGCTCCTCGCCGACCGCCTCACCGGCGATCGTCTCGTCCTGGCCGATGTGGGTGAGGGCGCCGAACTCCTTGGACTCCTCGGAGCCGGAGTTCACGGTGATCACGGGGATGCCCGCCTTCTGCGCACGGGCCAGGGCCGACTTCATCGCGGCGGGCTTGGCGAGGGTGACGATGATCCCGTCGACCTTCTTGTCGATGGCCGCGTTCACGAGCTGCGCCTGCTGCTGGCCCTCGTCGTCCTGGGAGTACAGGAAGTTGATGTTGTCCTTCAACGCGGCCTGCTCGGCGCCGCTCTGGACGATGTCCCAGAACGAGTCGCCATCACCCGAGTGAGTGATCATCGCGAAGGTCCAGCGGGGCGTGTCCACCGCCGCCTTCCCCTGGGCCGACGCGGCCTTGCGGGCGTCCTCGGCGCGCTTGCCGCCCGTACTGCTGCAGCCGGCCAGGGACACCGACAGTGCCCCTGCCAGCGCTATGCCTACCCAGGTCCGAAACCGTGCCACGAGGCCGTGCCCTTCTTGCTGTGCCGTGCTGTGCGTGCCGGGGTTCCGCGGGAACCCGGCCGGGTTCTCGAAACCCCAAACGCCCCATTGTCCGACATGGAGAACGATCACTCGGCGCCGGGGAGCAGGCGTCGGACACATTGTCCGGACAATGCGACGAACTCGCACGGCGAATCACGCCGCGTACCGGGCGGCGCACCGGGCGGCGGCACGGGGGGAGGCGCACCGGGCAGCGGCCGACGCGGCGCACCGGGCGGCGGACTCGGGGCCGCTCCGTGCCGTCGGCGGCCGGTCAGGACCGTACGAGGAGCTGGAACTCGAAGGAGTAGCGGGACGGCCGGTAGGTGTGCGCGCCGAACTCGACCGCGCGTCCCGTATCGTCGAACGTCGTGCGCTCCATGGTGAGCAGGGGGGCACCCTCGTCCTCACCGAGCCGCTCGGCCTCGCCGGCGGTGGCGGCGCGGGCGCCGATGGACTGGCGGGCACTGTGCAGGGTGATCCCGGCGGCCCGCATCAGCCGGTACAGACCCGTGGCCTCCAGCTGCTCGGTGTCCAGGTCGAAGAGACCCGGCGGCAGGTAGTTGCACAGATGCGCCATCGGCTCCCCGTGCGTCAGCCGCAGCCGCTCCACCCGGTGCACGTCGCTCTCCTCGGCGACACCGAGCGCGGCGGCGACCTCGGCGGTCGCGGGGACGACGGTGTTGACCAGCACTTTCGTGGCCGGACGTTGCCCCGCCGCCTCCAGGTCGTCGTAGAGACTGCTGAGCTCGAGCGGGCGCTTGACCTTGCTGTGCACCACCTGGGTGCCGACACCCCTGCGGCGCACCAGCAGGCCCTTGTCGACGAGCGACTGGATGGCCTGGCGGACCGTGGGACGGGACAGACCGAGCCGCGCGGCCAGCTCGATCTCGTTGCCCAGCAGGCTGCCGGGGGTCAGCGCGCCGTGCTCGATCGCCGCCTCCAGTTGCTGCGACAGCTGGAAGTACAGCGGCACGGGGCTGCTGCGATCCACGCTGAGCTCCAGCGACACGGTGGGGTCCACTTCTGGTTTCGGCACGGGCCGAGCGTAGCTCCGTGCGCTGTTGACGGGAAGTTGTGCAGTTCGATTGTCCGGACATACGCATTGACAGCGCATGCGCTGTGAGCCCACTTTGATTCCATGCGCATCGGGGTCATCGGAACGGGCCGCATCGGCACCGTTCACGCCAACACGCTCAGCCGCCATCGCGACGTGGGATCCCTGATCCTCACGGACGCGGACCTGGCGCGGGCCCAGGACCTGGCCAACCGGCTGGGCGAGACGGCGGCACCAGGAGTCGACGAGATCTTCCAGTGGGGCGTGGACGCCGTGGTGATCACCACGGCGACGCCGGCCCACGCCGAACTGATCGGTCGGGCGGCGCGCTCGGGTTTACCGGTGTTCTGCGAGAAGCCCATCGCGCTGGACCTGCCGGGCACGCTGCAGGCGATCGCCGAGGTGGAGGCCGCCGGGACGATTCTGCAGATGGGGTTCCAGCGTCGCTTCGACGCCGGCTACACGGGCGCCCGTGAGGCGGTACGGTCCGGGCGGCTCGGCCGGCTGCACACCGTCCGGGCCGTGACCAGCGACCAGGCGCCGCCGCCGGCCGCGTATCTGCCGCAGTCCGGCGGGCTCTACCGGGACACGCTCATCCACGACTTCGACATCCTGCGCTGGGTGACCGGCCGGGAGATCACCGATGTGTACGCCGCCGGGTCCGACGCCGGGCCGGCGATGTTCCGCGCGGCCGACGACGTGGACACGGGCGCGGCGCTCCTCACCCTGGAGGACGGCACGCTGGCCACGGTGACGGCGACGCGGCTGAACGGCGCGGGGTACGACGTCCGCATGGAGCTGGCCGGGGAGCTGGACCAGATCGTCGTGGGCCTGGACGACCGCACGCCGATCGCCTCGACCGAGCCGCACGGGCCGCCGGCCGCGGACAAGCCGTGGACCGGCTTCGTGGAACGGTTCGGGCCCGCCTACGAGGCGGAGCTGGCCACGTTCGTGGAGGTCGTGCGCGGTGAGCGGGCCAATCCGTGCGACGGGCGCGAGGCGCTGCAGGCCCTGCGGATCGCCGAGGCCTGCGAGATCTCCCGGCGCGAGCGCAGAGCGGTGCGGCTGGCGGAGGTCCCCGGGGCTCCGGCGTCCGGGTGAGGGGCGGGGCCGGATCGGGCGGGCGGCCCCCTGTGCTCCCGCACCGTGAACGGGTACGTCCGCCGGCCGGTGTCCGTCCTCCCTCTACGTCTCGTATTCCTCCAGAAGTCCCGCGTCGTACGCCAAGAGCGCGATCTGCACCCGGTTGTTGAGGTCGAGCTTGGCCAGGACGCGGGAGACGTGCGTCTTGACGGTGGCGACGCTCATGAAGAGTTCCGCCGCGATGGCGGCGTTGGCCATGCCTCGGCCGACGGCGACGGCGACCTCACGCTCGCGGTCGTTGAGGGCGGCGATGCGCGTACGCGCGCGCGTGCGTCTGGTGTCGGCGGCGGCGTCGGCCGCGTGCTCCATCAGCCGCCGGGTCACGGCGGGCGACAGGACGGGGTCGCCGGCCGCGACCCTGCGCACCGCGTCGAGGATCTCGGGGGGCGGGGTGTCCTTGAGGACGAACCCGGCGGCACCGGCGCGCAGGGCCCGCAGCACCTGCTCGTCCGCGTGGAAGGTGGTGAGCACGACGACCTGCGGGGCGTCCGGGCGGCCCCGCAGCCGCTCGGTGGCGGTCAGACCGTCCACCACCGGCATCCGGATGTCCATGAGGACGACGTCCGGGCGGGTGCGGTCGACGAGGGCCTCGACCTCGTCGCCGTCGGCGGCCTCGCCGACGATCTCGACGTCGTCGGCGCCGCCCAGCATGAACGACAACCCGGCCCGCACCAGCGGGTCGTCGTCGACGAGGAGCAGTCTGATCACAGTCATACGGCCTACGTAATCACGGCTGCCGGTGGCCGACTTGGTTCCTTCCGCGATTCCGGCGGCTTCGGGAACTGCGACGGCCTCGGCGACCCCAGCGACCCCAGCGACCGCAACGGGCTCGACGCACCCGACGCACCCGACGCACCCGACGCACCCGACGCACCCGACGCACCCGATGACGGTCCTCCCCCCACGACCGCCCGGCTCACCCCCACGGCAGCCGCGCCCGTACCGCGAAGCCGCCCTCGGGGGTGGGGCCGTGGTCCAGGGCGCCGCCCGCGAGGGTGGCGCGCTCGGTCAGCCCGATCAGGCCCTGTCCCGAGCCGGGCACGTCGGGCACCTCACCCTCGGGCGGGGCGTTGCGCACGGTGATGACGAGACCGTCTCCGGGCGCTCCGGTGACGGAGACGGTGACCTCGGTGCCTGGGGCGTGCTTGCGCGCGTTGGTCAGTGCCTCCTGGGCGATGCGGTAGGCGGTGCGGCCGACGGACGCGGGCACGGCGGCGGGGTCGGTGACGCCTCCCGCGAGGGCGACCTTCATGCCCGCTTCGCGGGACTCGGCGACCAGGGCGTCGAGCGCCGCGAGCGTCGGCTGGGGACGCCCGGAGTCATCGGGCTCCGCGGCCCGCAGGACGCCGATGATCTCCCGCAGGTCCTGAAGGGCGTCGTGCGCGCTCTCGCGGATGACGCCGGCCGCTCGCACCACGTCCTCGCGGGACGCGTCCGGCCGGAACTCCAGGGCGCCCGCGTGCACGCTGAGCAGTGTCAGCCGGTGTGCGAGGACGTCGTGCATCTCGCGGGCGATGGCCTCCCGGGCCAGCCGTTGCGCCTGCTCGGCACGGAGCCGGGCCTCCGTCTCGGCGCGCCGGGCCCGGTCGCGCAGGCTGAGCATGAGCTGCCGCTTGGAGCGGGCGAGCATGCCCCAGCCCGCCACCGCGGCGGCGAGCAGGATGCCGAAGAAGACGACCCCGAGGTAGGGCAGCTCGGGGTCGGGGCGCACCCAGTAGAAGACGGGCTGGACCACGATGTGCGCGCCCGCCACCCAGGCCACGTACCGGAAGGGCCGGTGCACGGCCACGGTGAAGAGGGAGACCAGCGCGGTGCCGCTCGACGTGACCGAGAGGAAGCCGATGGGCAGCATGGCCACGGCGAGTGCGACCGGCCACCGGCGCCTGAGCCAGACGGCGGCGCAGGCGAGGGCGCCGATCACCTGGTCGGCGACCTCCATGGAATGCGGCAGGTGCGGCTCGTTCTCCAGCGCGTCCGCGCTGAGGATGCCGATCACGACGGCGATCAGGAAGCAGCTGAAGTCGACGGTCCAGTCGCGTGCGGTCCGCCGGTGCCGCCGGGACCCCCCTCCGGACGCTTCGGGACCCGGGCTCGGGTCGAGCTGTGCGATCAGCGCCGAGGGCAGCAGCCAGCGACGCTCCGGGAACGCCGGGGTGATCCGCGCCTGCCTTTCTTTGTTCACAGTCGACGAATCTACGCAGCACCGGGCCCCGTGACCGCCGTGCGTACGGGATCGCCGACCGAGGTCGGGGAACCGCCGACTTTCGGCGCGCCGGACGACGGGGAACGGGTACTTCGGTAGGACGGGGCTCGCCCCGCGGCCGATGCGTGTGGGGGGACCGCGGGGCGAGAGTCGGGGGCATGAAGGAACTACTGGGCTTCATCGGCTTCTTCGCCCTGGTGCAGGGCGTGGCGGGCCTCGTGCACGAGTTCGCCGACTGGAACTGGGGATTCGTGCACCGGATCGGTTTCCTGGACGGCTACGAGATCTACGCGAGCGTGGCCCTCGTCGTACTGGCCCTGGCGCTGTTCGCCGCCGCCGAGAGCGGGAAGTCCCGGTGAATCCGGCAGCCCGCCCCCGTGACCGCCCGCCGCCTCAGCAGCCGTGGTCGACGAGGTCGAACGAGGCGTAGTGGTCGGCCGTGTAGTAGTCCTCCTGGTGGTCCTCACCGGTGACGACGCGGCGGGCACCGCGTGTGTCGGAGCCGGGAGTGATCACCGTGTACTCGTGGTAGTAGCCGGTGGACCGACCGGGCAGGATGCCCTCCCTGTTCTGGAAGACGGTCCCGTCCTGTTCGAACGGGTAGGGACCGCCCTGCTCGATCAGGTCGAGCGTGTCGTGCGCCTGGGAGGGCAGGTCGCTGTAACAGATGTCGCCGACCGTCGCGGCGACTGCGCCCGCCGAGGGGACACCACTGGCCATGGTGGCGGCGTTCGCGGTGGCGGAGGCGTTCGCCGCCGTGGCGGCGTTCGCCGTGGTCGCGGAGACGGTGCCGCCCACGAGGAGGGCGGACAGGACCGCGGCTGCCGCGCCGAGCCGAGCGGCGCGTGGGGGGAATCGCATGACCTCATGATGACGCGCGTAGACCATGGCATGTCAATGACAAGGTCGTGGAGTTTCCCGGGAAGTCATATGTGCTTTCGGCGAGTGCGCACGCCGCCGCCCCCACCCGTCCGAGCGGCGGCGATGAAGCGCCCCGGGCGCGGTCAGGCGTTCTCCGGCAGTTCGTAAGAGCCGTACTCCGGGCGTCCGGCCAGGTCGTACGACTGAATGGAGACGCCCGCCGCCGTCACGCGCCCGCCGGTGTGCCGGAAGGCCGTGGGCCGGGTGCCCTCCGCGAACAGGCGGCGCCCCGCGCCGAGCACCACGGGGAAGGTCAGCAGGTGGACCGTGTCGACGAGGTCGAGCGCCAGCAGCGACCTCGCGAGGGCTCCGCTGCCGTGCACCTGGAGTTCCCCGTCGGTGCGCTCCTGCACCGCGGTGACCTCCTTGGCGAGGTCGCCGCCGAGCACGGTCGTGCCCGCCCACCCCGGGTCGGTGAGGGTGGTGGAGGCGACGTACTTCGGCAGACCGTTCAGCTTGGACGCGACGGGGTCGGCCGGGTCGGTGATCTTCGGCCAGTAGGAGGCGAAGATCTCGTACGTACGGCGGCCGAGGAGGAAGGCGCCGACCCGGCCGAACACCTCGTCGACGAAACCGCCGAAGTCCTCGTCGCCGTACGGGACGGTCCAGCCGCCCTGGTCGAAGCCGTCGCGGGTGTCCTCCCGGGGCCCGCCGGGGGCCTGGTGGACGCCATCGAGGGAGAGGAAGGTGGTGAGAACGAGCTTGCCCATGACGGGTGCCTGCTTTCCGGTGCGGTGGCTTGTGCTGTCACCGGTTCAGACTCCGCCGGCGTCGAGGACTCATCGGTCGGTCACGTCGACGTCCGTTCACCGCCAGCGTGTGCGGGGCGGGTGCACTGGGATGGAGCCATGAACACGAACACGGAAACACTCATCCGTCCCTCGGCGCCGCTGACCGGCCGGACGGCCCTGGTGACGGGCGGCAGCCGCGGCATCGGTGCGGCGACCGCGCTGCGGCTGGCACGGGAGGGCGCGGACGTGGCCCTCACCTACCTCAACGGCAAGGACGCGGCCGAGGACGTCGTACGGGCCGTCGGGGCACTGGGGCGCAGGGCGGTGGCCCTGCGGGCGGACTCCGCCGACGCGGACGAGGCGGCGGGGGCGGTGGAGCGCGCGGCACAGGCGCTCGGCGGAAACCCCGACGTGCTGGTCAACAACGTGGGTCTGGGCCTGCTCGGCCCGCTCGACGGTCTGTCGCTCGCCGATGTCGACCGGCTGCTCGCCGTGAACGTCCGCGGGGTCTTCCTCACCTCGCAGGCGGCCGCGTCCCGCATGACCGAGGGCGGCCGGATCATCACCGTCGGCACCTGCATGACCCAGCGGGTGCCCGGTCCGGGCGGGACGCTGTACGCGATGAGCAAGTCGGCGCTGATCGGGCTGACCAAGGCCCTGGCCAGGGAGCTCGGTCCGCGGGGGATCACGGCGAACATCGTCCACCCGGGGCCGATCGACACCGACATGAACCCGGCGGACGGTCCCCACGCGGACGCGCAGGCGGCCTTGACCGCGCTGAGCCGTTTCGGCACCGCGGACGAGGTCGCATCGACGGTGGCGTACCTGGCGGGCGCCGCGTACGTCACGGGCGCGGAGTTCGCGGTGGACGGCGGACACGCGGCGTAGGCGCCACGCCTCATCAGGCGGTGGTCCCGCGTCGATGGGCGGCATGCGCGCGGGGCGCACCGGTGCTGTCCGGCCGGTGCGCCCCGCGGGTCTGTGAGCGGTGGGTCAGCCGCCGAGTTCCTGGTGGCGGGCGGTCAGGCGGCCGGTGCCGTCCTCCGTCAGGGAGCCGAACAGGCGCAGGCGGGAGATGCCGCCGTCGGGGAAGATGTCCACGCGCGCGTGGGTGCCGACGGCCGCCTCGGGCAGCACGAACCGGTGGTTGGTGTCGGGCTGCATGCGGGTGCGCGGCAGGACCTCGCGCCACTCGCCCGACTCGCCGTCCTTCACGGACACCGAGGCCCAGCCGGCCGAGTTGCCCTTCAGGTAGGCCGTGTCGATCTCGATCGCGCGAATCCGGACGCGGTCCACCAGGCGGTAGCTGATCCAGTCGTTGCCCTGGTCGCGGCGGCGCCGGGTCTCCCAGCCGTCGTCCATCTTGCGGGAGCGCCCCGGCTGGATGGTGTTGGTGGCCGGCGAGTAGAAGAGGTTGGAGGCGTCCTCGACCTGGCCGCCGTTCTCCAGCGCCACCACGTCGAAGGTGCCGAGGGCCGCGAGCCACGCGGGGTCCGGGACGACCTCGCCGTACACGCGCAGGCGGGCGATGCCTCCGTCGGGGTGCTGCTTGAGCCGCAGGTGGGTGAAGCGCTGCTCGGCCGAGACGGCGAAGCCGTTGGCCGCGTGGCCGCCGACGGCGGTGCGCGGGACGAGGGTCGTCCACTTCACGTCGTCCGCGAGCAGTTCCCCGGGCGACGGGGAGCCGGCGACCGAGGTGCCCTCGACGGAGACGGCCTGTGGGTAGTTGCCGCGGAAATGGGCGGTGTCGACGACGATGCCGCGGATCACGCCGGGGGCGCCGAGGCGGATCAGCGCCCAGTCGTGGTCGTCCTCGGTGGGCCAGGGGTGGCCGGCCGAGGCACCGCGGCGCCGGCGGGTCTCCCAGCCGTCCATGACCTTGCCCTTGTGCCCGAAGTGCTCGGGGTCGAACTCGGCGGGCTCGGGCACCAGCAGGTTCTCTCGCTGGGCGAAGAACTCGTCGTTGGCGGCGACGACACCCGCGCCGAGCTGCCGGTCGGCAAGGTTGGCGTACTGGGTGAAGGGGAGGTCGGCGGTGCGGTAGTCGGCGTACGGGTCGCCGCCTCCGTACGGGTTCGCGTCGCCGGTGAAACTGGCCAACGAGGGCTTCTGCTGGGCCGTCACGGTGATCAGGTGTTCCTTTCGGGGCGTTCGGGATGATCTGGGTTCAGGAGGTCCGGACCCGTCAGGGCCGGGTGAGGAGCTGTCCCTTCGGCTCGGTGAACGCGCCGTCCGCCACGATGCGCTCTCCGCGCAGCCAGGTGGACTTCACGACGCCGTACAGGGTCTTGCCCGCGTACGCGGTGACGCGGTTGCGGTGCTGGAGGGCGGCCGGGTCGACGGTGAAGGTCTCGTCGGGGGCGAGGACCGCGAAGTCCGCGTCCCGGCCCGCGGCGATGGCGCCCTTGTGCGCGTCGAGCCCCACCAGGCGGGCCGTGTGCGCCGACATCCAGCGCACGATGTCCTCCAGGCCCAGGCCGCGCTCGCGGGCCGCGGTCCACATGGCCGGCAGGCTGAGCTGGAGGCCGGCTATGCCGCCCCAGGCGGTGGCGAAGTCGTCGGTCTTGAGGTCGGCGGTGGACGGCGAGTGGTCGGTGACCACGCAGTCGATCGTGCCGTCCGCCAGCGCCTGCCACAGCAGGTCCTGGTTGGCCGCCTCACGGATGGGCGGGCAGCACTTGAACTCGCTCGCGCCGTCCGGCACTTCCTCGGCGGTGAGGGTGAGGTAGTGGGGGCACGTCTCGACGGTGACCCGCACGCCCTCGGCACGGGCCTCGGCGATCAGCGGCAGGGCGTCGCCGGAGGACAGGTGGAGCACGTGCACGCGCGCGTCGAACCGCTTGGCCTGCGCGAGAAGGGCGGCGATCGCGGTGTCCTCGGCGTCGCGCGGGCGGCTGGCGAGGAAGTGGGTGTACTTGGGACCGCCCTGCTGCGGGGCCGCGGCCAGGTGGTGCGGGTCCTCCGCGTGCACGATCAGCAGGCCGCCGAGGTCGGCGATCTCCGCGAGGGACCGGGCGAGCTGCTCCTGGTCGAGGTGCGGGAACTCGTCCACGCCCGACGGCGACAGGAACGCCTTGAAGCCGAAGACCCCGGCCTCGTGCAGCGGACGCAGGTCCTTGACGTTGTCGGGAAGGGCGCCGCCCCAGAAGCCGACGTCGATGTGGGCCTTGTCGGCGGCGACCTCGCGCTTGGTGCGCAGGTGGTCGACGGTGGTGGTCGGCGGGAGGGAGTTGAGCGGCATGTCGACGAGGGTGGTGATGCCGCCGGCCGCCGCGGCGCGGGTGGCGGTCCAGAAGCCCTCCCACTCGGTGCGCCCGGGGTCGTTCACGTGCACATGGGTGTCGACCAGACCGGGCAGGACGACGTGGTCGCCGACGTCCTCCAGCCGGGCGCCCGCCGGGACGGGGGCGTCGTACGGCAGAACGGCCGTGATCTTCCCCCCGGTCACCGCGATCGACGCGGCGCGTACCCCCTCGGGAGTGATGACGCGCGTCGAGCGCAGCGCCAGTTCAGCCTCGGACACCCGAACCCCTCTCTCTGCCGCCGATTTCAACGTTCTGTTGAAGGAGTCTTCATTCCCGGTTCCGCGACGTCAAGAGGCACCCTTTGTGCGGGCATGCCCAACGACACCGCCCTGGACGTTTCCACAAAGCGGAATTAGAATTCCAGCAAGCAGAACGTAGCTACGTACAAGCCGGTAGTCAACCGGCCGCCGGGTACGCTTCTTTCTCCCGCCAGCCCCGAAAGGAACGTGCCGTGCCGACGTCCAGCGCCAGCACCACCGACTCCGCCAGGTCCGCCACAGGTGGCGTCCAGTCCCTGGAGCGCGCCTTCGACCTGCTCGAACGGATGGCGGACGCGGGCGGCGAGGTCGGCCTCAGCGAGCTCTCCGCGAGCAGCGGGCTGCCGCTGCCGACCATCCACCGTCTGATGCGCACCCTCGTGGCCTGCGGATACGTACGCCAGCAGCCCAACCGCCGCTACGCGCTCGGCCCCCGCCTGATCCGGCTCGGCGAGTCCGCCTCCCGGCTGCTCGGCACCTGGGCCCGCCCGCACCTGGCCCGCCTGGTGGAGGAGACCGGCGAGACCGCGAACATGGCGCTGCTCGACGGGGACGAGATCGTGTACGTCGCCCAGGTGCCGTCCAAGCACTCGATGCGCATGTTCACCGAGGTCGGCCGGCGCGTCCTGCCGCACTCCACCGGCGTCGGCAAGGCGCTGCTCGCGGACTTCCCGGCGGACGAGGTGCGGGCCCTGCTGGGCCGGACCGGCATGCCGGCCGCGACCGAGAAGACGATCACCACGCCGGACGGCTTCATCGCGGCGCTGGAGGACGTGCGGCGCCAGGGATACGCGATCGACGACAACGAGCAGGAGATCGGCGTCCGCTGCCTGGCCGTCTCCGTGCCGGACTCCCCCACCGCGGCCGCCATCTCGATCTCCGGTCCGGCCGGCCGGGTCACGGAGACCGCGACCGAGCGGATGGTGCCGCTGCTCCAGCAGGTGGCGGCGGAGCTGTCGGAGGCCCTCCTCGCCTCGAACGGCAACCCGGCCGCCTGAGCCACGCCGCGAACACGCCGCCCCCGGCCTCACCGAGGCCGGGGGCGGCGGTCGTCGCACGTCACGCGGCACGCGGCACGCGGCACGCGGCACTCGGCACTCGGCACGTCACTCAGCGCGCACCCGGCGCCGCCGTTCCGTTCAGCACGGCCGTCCAGCACGGCCCCTTCAACGCGGCGGTCCAGCGCGGCCGTTCAACGCGGCGGTCCAGCGCGGCCGGCACCTCACCGGCGCGGTGTGTCGCCGAGCAGCTCCACGGCGTGGCGGACGTCCGTCAGCCCACGCGACAAGGCGCTCACGGAGCCGATCGCGCCCGCTATCAGCAGCAGGGAGCGGTGCAGCCGCGGCACCTCGGGGACACCGTGGTCCGTCATCGCGGCGAGGTCGGCCAGTTCGTCCTCGGCGATGACCCGGTCCGGAAAGTCGGCAGGCAGCAGGGCGAGTTCGCGACGCAACCGGGACACCGCGGTCCGCAGTGCCACCACCCTCACGTCGTCCTCGTCGCCGATGATCACGTGCCTCTGCCCCAAGCTCCGCAACACAGCCCTCCCCCTCGCACCCCGTTGTGCGCCCCTACATGGTCAACGTGCCGAGCGCCCCCGTGACGCTGGTCGGGCGCCGGGGACGCGGGCCAGTAAACGCCACCGCGCACCGGACGCGCCACCGCGCGGACCGAAATTCAGCCTCCGGAAACCCGGCGCACGCCGGAGCGTTCGGCGGGCGGTCAGGTATGCAGGACGCATGACGGACAACGAAGACCAGGCAGCGGGGGTGGCGGGGCTGCTGCTCGCCGCCGGGGGCGGGCGGCGGCTCGGCGGACGCCCCAAGGCGCTGCTCGAACACCGCGGACGTCCACTCGTCGAACACGCGGTCGCGGCGTTGCGCGCGGCCGGCTGCACGCGCGTGCACGTGGTCCTGGGGGCGCGGGCCGAGGACGTACGGGCGCGGGCGGTGCTCGACGGGTGCGTGCTCGTGGACAACCCCGACTGGGAACAGGGCATGGGGTCGTCGCTGCGCGCCGGGCTCGCCTCACTGGCCGGCAGTGGGGCGCGGGCCGCGCTGGTGTCGCTGGTGGACCAGCCCGGCATCGGCCCGGAGGCGATGGCGCGGGTGCGTGCCGGACACCGGGCCGACGCGTCGCTCGCCTCCGCCGCGTACGCGGGCGTGCGCGGGCACCCCGTCCTCCTGGGTGCCGCCCACTGGGCGGGGGTCGCGGCGACTGCGACCGGGGACCGCGGGGCACGCGCCTACCTGAGGGAACACGAGGCGGAGATCGAGCTCGTGGAGTGCGGGGACGTGGCGCGGCCGTACGACATCGACACCGAGGCCGACCTGCGCCACCTTGAGTAAGGGGTGTGGCACTGGGCGCCACCTTCCCTCGACTCAGAGAATCTCGACATCAACAAACCATTGAAGTTCCACGATGAGGAAACTACTATCCACTGACCAGAAGCACCCGCCCGCACGTCGGGTGCGCTATGTCCCATACGCACCCTCTGGCACCCGGTGCCACGCTGAAGGAAGTGACAGCTCATGTCCGCACCAGCGCCGTCCACGCTGGCCATCGTCGACGCCGAGCCCCTGCCCCGGCAGGAGGAGGTCCTCACCGATGCGGCGCTCGCCTTCGTGGCCGAGCTGCACCGGCGGTTCACGCCCCGGCGTGACGAGCTCCTCGCCCGCCGTGCGGAGCGCCGCGCCGAGATCGCCCGCACCTCCACGCTCGACTTCCTCCCTCAGACCGCCGCGATCCGCGCGGACGACTCCTGGAAGGTGGCCCCGGCCCCGGCCGCGCTGCAGGACCGCCGGGTCGAGATCACCGGCCCCACCGACCGCAAGATGACCATCAACGCCCTCAACTCGGGCGCGAGGGTCTGGCTCGCGGACTTCGAGGACGCCTCCGCGCCGACCTGGGAGAACGTCGTCCTCGGCCAGCTCAACCTGGCCTCCGCCTACACGCGGAGCATCGACTTCACCGACGAGCGCACCGGCAAGTCGTACGCCCTGCGCCCGGACGAGGAACTGGCGACGGTCGTCATGCGCCCGCGCGGCTGGCACCTCGACGAGCGCCACCTCCAGGTCGACGGCCGGCCGGTCCCCGGCGCCCTGGTCGACTTCGGCCTGTACTTCTTCCACAACGCCCAGCGCCTGCTGGACCTCGGCAAGGGCCCGTACTTCTACCTGCCCAAGACGGAGTCGCACCTGGAGGCCCGCCTCTGGAACGAGGTCTTCGTCTTCGCGCAGGACTACGTCGGCGTCCCGCAGGGCACCGTCCGCGCCACCGTCCTGATCGAGACGATCACGGCCGCGTACGAGATGGAGGAGATCCTCTACGAGCTGCGCGACCACGCCTCCGGGCTGAACGCGGGCCGCTGGGACTACCTGTTCTCCATCGTCAAGAACTTCCGCGACGGCGGCGCCAAGTTCGTCCTTCCGGACCGCAACGCGGTGACGATGACCGCCCCGTTCATGCGCGCGTACACCGAACTCCTCGTCCGCACCTGCCACAAGCGGGGCGCGCACGCGATCGGCGGCATGGCGGCGTTCATCCCGTCCCGCCGGGACGCCGAGGTCAACAAGGTGGCCTTCGAGAAGGTCCGCGCCGACAAGGACCGCGAGGCCGGTGACGGCTTCGACGGCTCCTGGGTCGCCCACCCCGACCTGGTGCCGATCGCCATGGAGTCCTTCGACAAGGTGCTCGGCGACAGGCCCCACCAGAAGGACCGGCTGCGCGAGGACGTCGACGTCAAGGCGGCCGACCTGATCGCCGTCGACTCCCTGGACGCCAAGCCGACGTACGCGGGCCTGGTCAACGCCGTGCAGGTGGGTGTCCGCTACATCGAGGCGTGGCTGCGCGGCCTCGGCGCGGTGGCCATCTTCAACCTGATGGAGGACGCGGCAACCGCCGAGATCTCCCGCTCGCAGATCTGGCAGTGGATCAACGCGGAGGTCGTCCTCGACAACGGCGAACAGGTCACCGCGGAGCTGGCCCGCAAGGTCGCCGCCGAGGAGCTGGCGAACATCCGCGCCGAGATCGGCGACGAGGCCTTCGCCGCCGGCAACTGGCAGCAGGCCCACGACCTGCTCCTGACCGTCTCCCTCGACGAGGACTACGCCGACTTCCTGACGCTGCCGGCGTACGAGCAGCTGAAGGGCTGACGCCCGGCCCCGGGAAAGCCCGTCCGCGCCCCCGGTGCCCCACAGCACCGGGGCGCGGACGCGTCTCAGCCCAGGTGTACGGACCAGTCCTGTTCGGCGGGCGGCTTGCCGTGCAGGTCGGGGACGCGCTTGAGCCAGTCGGGACGGCCCCGCTCGGTGCGCGCCGCGCGGGCGGCGTTCTCGGCCGCGAGCTCCTCACGGGTCGGGAAGTCGGTGGGCAGCCACTCCCGGGACGCCCGCACGCGCGCGTGCAGATAGCCGACGTAGGCGTCCCGGACGGCGTCCGGTGTGCCGAAACCGGCCTCGGGGGTCAGCCAGGCCTCCGGCACCCTGGCCACCACGTCGCGCAGCAGCTCCTGGGTCACCTTCGGCGCCAGCTCTGCGTCGGCCGCCCGGACGTCGGGCGCGTGGTGGCCGAGGGCGTGGTGACGGAAGTCGTACGCCTTCTCGGGCGGGGAGGCGCCCCAGCGGTGGTGGAAGACGAGGGCCGCGCCGTGGTCGATCAGCCACAGGCGCGAAGGCGCGGTGCCGAAGGTGGGCCAGACCATCAGGTTGGAACTGTGCACCGTGCGGTCCACGTTCACGGTGAGGGCGTCCAGCCAGACGACGCGCCCGGCCTCCCCCGCGTCCACCGGGAACACCGCCGCGACCTCGGGCGTGAGGTCGGCGCCGCCCGACAGGTAGTCCATGCCGAGGTTGAGCCCCGCGCTGGCGTCCAGCAGGTCCCGCACCTCCTGGTGCGGTTCGTCGGCGGCGACCGCCGGGTCGAAATGGGCGAGGACCAGCTCCGGCACCCGAAGCCCCAGCTCACGCGCCAGCTCCCCGACGATCACCTCGGCGACCAGCGCCTTGCGGCCCTGCGCGGAGCCGGTGAACTTCACGACGTAGGTGCCCAGGTCGTCGGCCTCGACGACGCCGGGGACGGAGCCCCCGGAGCGCAGAGGTTCGACATAGCGGGTGGCGGTGACTTGCCTCAGCATTTTCCCAGCCCGCCGACGTCGTCGGCCTTGCGATCCACGGCAACCTCCTGGGGTACTCAACCGCGAGTCCGGCCCGCCTCCCCGGCAGCCCTTCGGTGGCCATTCGCCCCTTGCTTCCGGCTTCCGGCTTCCGGCTTCCGGCTTCCGGCTTCCGGCTTCCGGTGTGAAGTGAGCATAGTAGCCGGGGTGATCGTCGGCGATGAGTGCCCGAACCGCCCACGGTCTACGGATGCATGACGATCTTTCCCACGTGCCCCCTGAGGGCGAGCTCTTCCTGCGCCCGAGCGGCCCGGTCCAGCGGGAAGACCGCGGCGACGACGGGCTGGATCTCGGCCCGACGGGCCAGGCCCATCAAGAGGCCGAAGTGCGCCGGTGTGTGCATCGAGGAGCCGATCACCTGCGCGTTGTGCAGATAGAGACGGCGCACGTCGAAGGCCACGTCGTACCCGCCGAGGGCACCGGCGACGACCCACCGGCCGCCTTCGCGCAGCAGCGGCAGTCCCTCACCCACCAGGTCCCCGGCCACGACGTCGAGTGCGACGTCGACGCCCTCCGGGGCGGCGGCGCGGATCTGCCCGGCGACGTCCCCCGCCCGGTCGACGACTTCGTGCGCGCCCGCCTCGCGCACCGAGCCGATCTTGGACCCGCTGCTGACGGCGAGTACCCTCGCGCCTCGCGCCCGGGCGATCTGCACCAGGGCGATGCCGACGCCGCCGGACGCTCCCGAGACCAGGGCGGTCTCGCCCTCTCGCAGCCGGCCCCGCTCGATCATGCCCAGTGCGGTGCCGTAGGCGGTCGGCAGCGTCGCGAGCTGATCGTCCGTGAGCGGGGACTGCGTCACGTCGTGCACGCGCGCCGCCGGCGCGGTCACGTACTCGGCGTAGCCGCCGTCGCGTTCGCTGCCCATCAGGCCCACCGGGTTCGCGTCCGGACCTTCGGTGTCGTAGATCGCCGGGTCGACGACCACGCGGCGGCCGACGAGGCTCCCGTCCACCTCGGCGCCGACCGCCACGACCCGGCCGGCCACGTCGGCACCCTGGATGCGCGGGAAGTCGACCGGGCCCCGCCAGCCCGACAGTGCTCGCGGGTCCCCCGGGCGGCCGTAGGCGCCCTCCCGGGTCCACAGGTCGGTGTTGTTCAGCGCCACCGCGCTGACCTGGACCAGTACCTCTCCTGCCTGCGGGGCGGGCACGGCCACCTCCGTCAGCTCAAGAACCTCCGGTCCACCGTGCTCCGCGATCCGCACCGCGCGCATGGTCTCGGGGAAACACATCACTCAATCTCCTCACAGGTATACTGATCTGTGAACTTCCCACCACGGTACACCGATCGGTAAAGGTACGTCGAATGCAGGAAGCACAGCCCATGACACCGGCGGGGCGCCGTATCGTGGCGGCCGCCGAGGAGCTCTTCTACAACCGCGGGATCACGGCGGTCGGCGTGGACCTGATCGCCGAGCACTCGGGTCTGACCAAGCGGACCCTGTACAACCGGTTCGGCTCGAAGGACCACCTCGTGTCGGTCTACCTGGCGGAACGCGGTCATCGCTGGCAGTCACTCGTCCGGGCCGCCGTCGACGCCTGTGACGGTCCTGTCGAGGCCGTCGTCGCACCCTTTGACGCGCTGCGGACCTGGAGCGAGACCAACACCCGCGGATGCGCGTTCATCAACGCGCTCGCCGAACTCCCGGATCCCTCGCACCCCGCGTACCGCGTCGCCGCGGACCAGAAGCTCTGGCTGCGCGACCTGTTCGAGGAACTGGCCACCGCGGCGGGCTGCTCGGGGCCCGCTACGCTCGCCACCCAGCTCCTCGTGCTGCACGAGGGCGCTCTCGCCACGCGGCCTCTCGCGCTCGACACCCTCTCGGCAAGCACTGACGCGGCACGAGCCCTCGTTCGAGCCACCGCACCGCCCCTCCGGTAGGCGGGACCGAACCGCTCCCGGCCGGGCGCCGGGCGGGGCGCTTCCCCGCACCCGGCTCGTCCGACGGCGTCAGGCCCCGAGCAACGGGTTGGGCAGCGGCCGGTAGCGGGCGGTGGCGCCGTCCGCGCCCGTCCAGCGGAGCAGGAGGTTGGTCTTGCCGGGCAGGGTGGGCGAGGTGAGGAGGGCGGGGATCTCGGGGAGGTCCTCGTGGCGGCCCAGGGCTCGGCGGGCGGCGGGCCAGGGGTCGAGGCCGGGGTGGTGTTCGGCCAGGGCGGCGGCGATCTCGCAGAGGTGGTTGACGACGAGGCAGTAGACCAGCCGCTCCCAGCCCGCCGGCCGGGAGGTGTCCGGCAGCAGTTTGACGCCCTCGGCGTCCCGGAAGAGGGCCTGCACCGGTGTGCCGGAGGCGTCCATGGCGACCAGTGTGTTCTGCAGGTGTGCCTCCAGGACGACGCCGTCGTCGGCGAAGGCGGTCAGGACGGGCGGGACGACGGCGGCGAGGTACGCCTCCCACCAGGCCGCCGGGTCCGTGGTGCGGGCCAGCGGGTTGTCCGGGAAGCCCTCCACGAGCGCGGCGGCCAGGAGCGGGGTCGCGCCGGGCAGGACGCGGTCGCGCAGTCCGTCGCGGACGACGACGGCCAGTTCCTCGAAGGCGAAGTCCGCGGTGCGGTAGCCGCGGTCGCCGAGCCAGGCCGCCGGGGGCGCGACGGCGTCGAAGGCCTCGGTGACCGCCGTGTCGGTGCGGCGCAGTCTCAGCAGGTCGTGGCGCCACAGGCGGCGGATGTCGTTGGTGATGCGCACGTCGAGGCTGAACTTGAGGAACAGGTCCTGCCCGGGCAGGTGGTCGGGCGCGTAGACCGTGCGGATCGCGGCCGTCGGCCAGGTGAGGAAGCCGGTCGTGCCGAGGCGGACGAGGCGGCCGTCGGCGAAGGCGGGGGCGAGGGCGGCCGCCGTCAGGTCCAGCTGCCAGGGGTGGGCGGGCAGCAGCCGGTAGCCGGGCGGGGTCTCGCCGAGGGCGTCCAGGGCGGCGGTGTCGCCCTCGTCGACGACCGTGTCCTCGCGTACGGCGAGCAGAGTCAGCGGGAATCGCGCGTGCGCCTCGGGCGCGTACGGCAGCCACCCCGCGTGCGGGCCACCGCCACGCGCCTTGGGGGCGGGATGGTGGGTGTGGCCGGTGAGGAGGGACTGCTCGGAGCGGAGATAGGGGTCGTGGGGCGGGGTGGCACGCTCGCGTGCCGTCAGCAGCGCGGCCACCGCGTCCCGGCTGTCGGTCATCTCGGTGGGCAGTTCGTGATTGGGCAGGCCGGTGTGCCGGCGGAGTTCCTCCGCGACGAGTTTCACCAGCTCGGTGTGGCCCACGCGGTGCCAGCCGTCCGCCCCGCGCACCTCGGGTTCGGCGGGCCGCCGGCCCTCGAGCACCCGGAGCAGTCTGCCGCCGGGCAGCCGGTACACCCGCCGTGTGCCCGGGGCCGGGCGGGGGCCGGGGTTCGGGCGGGGGCCGGGGTTCGGGCGAGGGCCGGGGCCCGGGAGGGGGGCGGCCACCTCGCGCAGCAGGCAGTTCAGCAGCGGCACCGACGCGTAGGCGTCGGCACGTTCCGCGACGTCGTCCCGGAAGGCGGCGTCGGCGCCGGTGGGCGGGGGCAGGAGATCCACGCGTTCCACTCGTTCCCTACGGTCTGTCCATGCTGTCCATGGCGGAGGTGGCGGAGTTGCCGGAGACGATCAGTATGTCCGTCGCCGTCCCCCCGCCGTGACGTCCTACTCGTACCCGAGGAGCCCGCCCGTGCATCGTCTCCCCAGCGCAGCGGCCGAGGTCGCCGACGAGCTGGCGGCCGTCCGGCCCGGTCTGGTCGACCGGTTCACGGCCGAACTGCCCGGCGCCCGCGCGGCCGTGCTGTCCCGGCTGTGGCGTGCCTTCGCCCATGAGCCACTGCCGTGGATCGCCGGCCGGGAGCCCGCGGCCGGGGGCGGTCTGGTGATGCGCCTGGGGGACGGCCGCCGACTGGCCGGTCCGGTGGCCGACCCGTACCGCACGGACGCGTACGTCCACGTCGTACGGCTCGACGAGGCCGCGTACGACGATCCGGCGCGGCTGATGGCGGACATCGCCGCACCGCACTCGGCGGAGTTCGCCGCGGAACTCGGGCACAGTGCCGCGTCGTTGGCGCTGTCGCGGGCGGGGCAGGAGATTCACCCGGACGAGTGGCCGGACAGCGACTGGGGCTGGGAGCGGCGGGTGGTCGACGGACATCCGTACCACCCGAACTGCCGTTCCCGGCCGGGTTTCTCGGTGGCGGAGCAGCTCGCCTACGGGCCCGAGCACGGTCCGGTGGTGGGGCTGGGGCTGGTGCCGGCCCCGGTGGCCGGGTGCGTGGTGTCGGGGTCGTGGCCGCGGGAGCTGCGGGACGGGTCGAGGGTGCTGGTCCCGGTGCATCCGTGGCAGGCGGCGCACGTGCTCAGGGGTCCGTGCGAGAAGGGGCCGGACGCACGCCCGCTGATGTCCCTGCGGACCCTCGCCGTCCCCGGCGGGCCGCACGTCAAGACCGCGCTGAGCGCCCGGCTGACTTCCTCGGTGCGGGACATCTCGATCGCCTCCGTCGCCGCGTCCGCTCACCTGTCGGACTTCGGGCAGGCGCTGACCGCGCGCGCGGACGGGCTGCTGCACGTCACCCGCACCCTGGGCGCGGTGGCCGCCGGCTCTCCCGACCTGGCCGCCGTGCTGCGCGAGCCGCCGACGGTCCACGCGGCGCCCGGCGAACACGTCGTCCCGGTGGCCGCACTGGCGAGCACCGGGCTGTCCGGCTCCCCCACCTGGCGGGCGGGGTTCGCCCGTCTCGCCCTCACCGTGGGGCTGCGCCTGCTGGAGCTCGGCGTGGCCCTGGAGGCGCACGGCCAGAACCTCCTCGTGGTGCTGTCTTCCGCGGGTGATCCGGTGCGCCTGGTCTACCGGGACCTGGCCGACATCCGCGTCAGCCCGGCGCGCCTGGCCCGCCACGGCATCGATGTCCCGGACCTGCCCGCCCGGATCCTCACCGACGATCCGGTGGCGCTGCGCCGCAAACTGTTCGGCTCGCTGGTGGGGGGCGCGCTGGCGGCGACGACGGGTTCGGGTGCGGCGCTGGGGGAGGCGCTGGAGGCCGCCGTACGCGAACTGCCCCGCACGCCGGACGTCCTGGCCCTGTGCGAGGAGCCGCTGCCGGTGAAGGCGCTGACGGTGATGCGTACTTCGCCGGGGAACGCCGGGGATCTGTGGGCGGAGCTGCCCAATCCGCTGCGCCCGCGGTGAAGTCGGGGTGGCGCCGCGGTCTCGTTTTGGAACCCGGCACCACTGATCAATAAGATCCGCCGATGATCACAAGAACACGGCTGGCGGCGGGTGCCTGTGCCCTGCTCGCCGCGCTGACGGCCGGGATCGCCTTCCCGGCCCCGGCGGCCGCCGGTGAACCCACGGACGAGGACGCGCCGAAGGTCAACCTGGTGCTCGACGTCAGCGGTTCGATGCGGACCCGGGACATCGACGGCGGGACCCGGATGGCCGCGGCGAAGCAGGCGTTCAACGAGGTGCTCGACGCGACGCCCGAGGAGGTGCGGCTCGGGATCCGGACCCTGGGCGCCGACTATCCGGGCGACGACCGCAAGACCGGCTGCAAGGACACGGCCCAGCTCTACCCGGTCGGCCCGCTGGACCGCACCGAGGCCAAGACGGCGGTGGCGACGCTGGCGCCCACCGGCTGGACGCCGATCGGCCCGGCGCTGCTCGAGGCGGCCGACGACCTCGACGGCGGCGACGGCTCCAAGCGCATCGTGCTGATCAGCGACGGCGAGGACACCTGTGCCCCGCTCGACCCGTGCGAGGTGGCCCGCGAGATCGCCGCCAAGGGCATCGGGCTGACCATCGACACGCTGGGCCTGGTTCCCAACGCCAAGATGCGTCAGCAGCTCAGCTGCATCGCCGAGGCGACCGGCGGGACGTACACCTCGGTCGAGCACACCGACGAACTCACCGACAAGGTGAACCAGTTGGTGGACCGCGCGGCCGACCCGGTGGTGACGCCGGTCGCCACCGAGGGCGCGGACGCCTGCGCGAAGGCGCCGACGCTGAAGTCGGGGCTGTACACCGACCGTGAGGACTTCGGCAAGCAGCGCTGGTACCGGGTGGACATGCTGCCCGGCCAGGAGCTGCGCGCCTCGGTGAGCGTGGGCGCCGACCGGACCGTGAACCCGTCCTACGGGGTGCTGCTGCGGGCGGTGACGGTGCACGGCCGGGAGATCGTGCGCGGTGAGGCGGCGGGCAACGGCCGTACGGACGTGCTCTCCACCGGCCTGCGCTACCCGAAGGCGGAGAGCGACGAGGAGGACGCCCCGGCCGAGACCGTGTGCCTCCAGGTCACCAACTCCTTCTCCGTCGCCTCCGGCGTGAAGACCACGCCCGGGCTGCCGCTGGAGCTGACGGTCGACGTCGTGGACGGTCCGGGCGACTCCGACGACGTGGCCTCCTTCGGCCTCGGGCGCGGCTGGTGGCTGCTCGGAGTGCTGGTGCTCATCGGCTTCGTCGCCGGTCTGCTGTGGGGCTGGCTGTCGCGCTGGCGGTTCGCGGTCTGGAGGACCAACTGATGCGTCTCACCCGAGCGTTGAGTGCGGCTGTGCTGCTGCTCGGCCTGGCCGCGACCCCCGCGGCGGCCGACTCCTCGCCCTCCGCGAGCCCGTCGGACGACGGCGGCGCGCCGACCGAGGCGGGTACGTCCTTCCGTACGGCGGCCGAGTTCGAGCAGGGGCAGCGTGCCACGGCGAACGGTTCCGCGGGTGACTACCTGTACTGGTCGTTCCCGGCGGACGCCGGTCAGCGTCCCACCGTGAAGGCCACGGTGAAACTGCCCGAGACGCACGCCGCCGAGACCTGGCGGATCGACGTGTACGACGGCCTGCGCCGCCGTCAGGCCTGCCAGTACGGGGCACAGACCCGCATCGCGGCGGCCGGCACCTCCTCCGTGGAGCTGGCCTGTGTGCTGCGGACGGTCCGCGCGTGGTCGGAGCCGTGGGCGAACGACCCGCTGCCGGGTACGTACTACATCCGGCTGACGGCGGTGAACCTGCCGACGTCCGACCTGGGCGTCCCGGTCTCCGCGGAGGTCCGGGTGGACTCCAAGGACGTCGGCGGGGCGGCGGCGGTGGACGGTTCGCTGGCCGAGCCGCTGGTACCGGGCGTGGCGATGAACTCCCCGGCCGAGGAGGAGGACTCGGGCGGCGGCGCCGTGCTGTCCGCCATCGAGCCCGAGGACGGCTGGTCCTCCGGCTGGTGGTCCGACCGGTGGGTGTGGACCGGGATCGGCGGCGTGCTGGCCGCGCTCGCGGGCATCGGCGGATACGCGCTGACCCGCGGGTCGGGGCGGCCGTCGCGGATGCCTCCGAGCGTCTGACGCCATCGCGGAAGGCCCGCCCCCGGCGGGCCTTCCGCCGTCTCATCCCTCCCGGAGCGCTTCCCGGAGCGCCTTGGCGACCGTGCCGTCGCCGCTCACCCCGACTCGCCCGTCCCGCACCGCGTCCCGCAAGGCCAGCTCCCCGCGGCTGAGCGCCGCGCAGGTCCCCGCGTCCAGTACCAGCCGGGCGTCGGGCTCCCCCGGTGCGGGCCCGTCGCCGTACACGGGGCCCTCCCCGTCCATTCCGGCGTACAGGTGGAAGTCGCCCTCGTCCGCCCGCACTTCGACGAGCCCCTCCCCCGCCCCGGCCTCCCGCAGCGCCCGCAGCAGGGGCAGTGCGAACCAGTGCGCCCGTACGGCGTCCGTCGGCCGCCGCTCCCCCAGCTCGTCGGCACCCCACGCGCCCAGCGCCTCCAGGACCGGCAGCAACCCGCGGCCCCGTCCGGTGAGTTCGTAGACGTAGGCCGCTCCGGGCGGGGGCAGCCGGCGCCGGGTCGTCAGCCCGTCGCGCTCCATGTCCTTGAGCCGCGAGGCGAGTACGTCCGTACTGACGCCGGGCAGGTCGGCGTGCAGGTCGGTGTAGCGCCGCGGACCGGCGAGCAGCTCCCGGACGATCAGCAGGGTCCAGCGATCGCCGGCGGTGTCGAGCGCGCGGGCGGCGGAACAGTACTGGTCGTAGCTTCGGCGAGGTGACATGCGACGCAGTGTAGACAAGTTGTTGGACTTTCCAAGCTCTCACTTGGTAAAACCAAGCAACACCAGATACCGGAGGGGAAGCGCCGCATGGAATTCCGGCAGTCGAACAAGCTCAGCGAGGTCTGTTACGAGATCCGCGGCCCGGTGATAGAGCACGCCAACGCGCTGGAGGAGGCGGGGCACAGCGTGCTGCGGCTCAACACCGGCAACCCGGCCGCCTTCGGGTTCGAGGCGCCGGAGGAGATCATCCAGGACATGATCCGCATGCTGCCGCAGGCGCACGGCTACACCGACTCGCGCGGCGTCCTCTCCGCCCGCCGAGCCGTCGCCCAGCGCTACCAGGCCCTCGGCCTGGAGGTCGACGTGGACGACGTCTTCCTGGGCAACGGCGTCTCCGAGCTGGTCTCCATGGCCGTACAGGCGCTGCTCGAGGACGGCGACGAAGTCCTGATCCCCGCCCCCGACTTCCCCCTCTGGACGGCGGTGACGACCCTCGCCGGCGGCAAGGCGGTGCACTACCTCTGCGACGAGCAGGCGGAGTGGTACCCGGACCTGGCCGACATGGAGTCGAAGATCACCGACCGCACCAAGGCGGTCGTCATCATCAACCCCAACAACCCCACCGGCGCCGTCTATCCCAAGGAGATCGTCGAGGGCGTCCTCGACCTCGCCCGCCGGCACGGTCTGATGGTCTTCGCCGACGAGATCTACGACCAGATCCTGTACGACGACGCCGTGCACCACTCGGCCGCCGCGCTCGCCCCCGACCTGGTGGTCCTCACCTTCTGCGGCCTGTCGAAGACGTACCGGGTGGCGGGCTTCCGCTCCGGCTGGATGGTGGTCACGGGCCCTCGGCAGCACGCCCGCGACTACCTGGAGGGCCTGACCATGCTGGCCTCCATGCGCCTGTGCGCCAACGCGCCCGCCCAGTACGCCATCCAGGCCGCGCTCGGCGGCCGCCAGTCCATCCACGAGCTGACGGCCCCGGGCGGACGACTGCGCGAACAGCGGGACGTGGCCTGGGAGAAGCTGAACGAGATCCCGGGTGTGTCGTGTGTGAAGCCGAAGGGCGCGCTGTACGCGTTCGCGCGCCTCGACCCGGCCGTGCACAAGATCCACGACGACGAGAAGTTCGTCCTGGACCTGCTGCTGCGGGAGAAGATCCAGGTCGTCCAGGGCACCGGCTTCAACTGGCCCTCCCCCGACCACTTCCGCATCCTGACGCTGCCCCACGCGGACGACCTGGAGGCGGCCATCGGACGGATCGGGCGCTTCCTCGGCGGATACCGGCAGTAGCCGCGCTACCCGAGCGGCAGGCTGGAGACCGTGAAGGGGAGGCTCTCCGGCGGCAGACCCCCGACCCAGCGGTTGTACTGACTGTTCACGACGAGCAGCCGGTCGTGGTCGGTGATGACCGCGGCGGAGGGGTGGAGGAGGCCTTCCGGCGGCACGAGGGCGTGGAGGAACCGGCCGCTGGTGAGGTCGTCGTCCATCTCGACGACGGCGACCTGCGGCTCGGTGTCGGGATCGTCGTACAGGTTGCCCTGGGTCACGTAGAGGCGGCCGTCCCTCCAGGCCAGGGCGTCTCCGTTGACAAGGGTGTGGCCGCCGAGGTCGACCTCGGTGGTCCGGCCGGTGGAGCGGTCGATGCGCCACAGCTTCCCGGTGTTGCTCTGCACGGCGAGCAGGTGGCGGGTGCCGACCGCCACGATGCCGTTGAGGTTGTGCTGGCCGTCGACCCAGTCGACGCCCGAGGCGTCGACGTCGAGCCAGTGCTCCAGCTTCCACCGGCCTCGCTCGTCCTCGGTCAGGCGGTAGACGACCGGCTTGAAGGAGTCGGTGACGTAGGCGGTGCCGTCCGCGGCCACCGTGACGTCGTTGACGAATCCGCCCTTCGCGCCGTGCTGTGTGGTCAGCAGGGTGCCGGTCGCCGAGTCGTAGACGCGCAGCGTGCCGGTGCCGCCCCCGTTGACGTACAGCCGCCCCTCACCGTCCATGGTCATGCCGGCGGTGAAGGAACGCCCGTCCCGCCCGGCGGGCGACCAGACCCGGGCGTCGGGTTTGCGTACATGCCCCCGGTAGAGGGTGCCGTCCTGGGCGCTGCCCACGTAGTAGTGCCCGGTGCGCGGGTCGTAGGCCACCCCGGTGGGAAAGGCCTTCTCCCCCGGGATCACGTAGTGGTCGGGAAGCCGCGCGGTGGCGGATTCGGAGCGGGCGGCGGATTGGGAGCCGACGGCGGATTCGGAGCCGACGGCGGCCTGGGAGCCGGTGGCGACGGTGACGGCGAGCACGGTGACGGTCGCCAGGGCGGAAGCGAGCAGGCGCATGGAGGCCTCGGTGGGGTAGGTGGGGCGGATGTTTCGTCCATCCTGGGCCGGACCGGGTCCGGTTCCCTCCGCTCCGTCCCACCGGAGACACGGCGAACCTGGGTACCGCCGGACCCCCTCACCGGGCCTGTGTCCTGGCCATGACGCGCAGTGCCTCCTCCTCGGGCGAGCCCGGAGCGGCCGTGTAGACGAGGAGGCTCAGCTCGGGGTCCTGGGGGAAGTGGGTGATCTCGTACGAAAGGGTGAGCGGGCCGGCCTCGGGGTGGTCGATGCGTTTGAGGCCGTGGGACTTGGTGCGCACGGTGTGCCGCTGCCAGTGGCGCCGGAACTCCTCGCTGCCCTGGTTGAGTTCCTCGACCAGCCGCCACAGTTCCGGGTCCTCGGGGAAGCGGCCCGCCGCGATGCGGAGGTGGCCCACCACCTCACGGGCGATCATCTCACGGTCGGGGTAGCGGCTGCCGATCTCGTCGTTCAGCAGATGGAGCCGGCACAGGTTGCGGTCGGCCACGGGCAGCGCGTCGAAATCGGTGATGAGGGCACACAGGGGCCGGTTCCAGGCCAGTACGTCCATCCGGCGGCCCATGGCGAGCGCCGGAGCGGTGATCCAGTCCAGCAGCCCGCGCACCCCGGGACGCACCGCCACTCGCGGGGCGGACTGCTCGGCGTCCGGTTCCGGCTTCCGCGGCCGTGCCAGCCGGAAGAGATGGGCGCGCTCGTCCTCGTCCAGCCTCAGGGCGGCGGCCACCGCACCGAGCACGGTGTCCGAGACGCCGCGGTTGCGGCCCTGCTCCAGGCGTACGTAGTAGTCGATACTCACCCCCGCCAGGTGTGCCAGCTCCTCACGGCGCAGCCCCGGCACGCGCCGCAGGCCCGAGCCGGAGGCGTAACCGACGTCCTCGGGCCGGATCCTGGCCCGCCGTGAGCGTAAGAAGTCTCCCAACTCGCCGCGTGACTGCATGGGTTCATTATCGCCTCCCCGGGTACCCCGGTTTCGCCGTCCCCGGGTTCCGCGGCCCCCGGGTCCGACGGGTCCCGGGCACGGCGGGTCCCGGGCACGGCGGGGCACGGACACGGCGGGGCACGGACACGGCACACGCGGACGTATGCGCGCCGATCACCGGGCTCCCTTCCGTAGCCTGGTCGGCATGGGTGATCTTTTTCTGGTCCGGCACGGTGAGACCGAGTGGTCGCGGTCCGGGCGGCACACCGGGCTGACGGACGTGCCACTGACCGAGCACGGGCGGGAGCAGGCGCGCGGTCTTGTGCCGTTGATCCGGTCGCACCGCATCGGGGCCGCGTTCGTCAGCCCGTTCCAGCGGGCCCGGGAGACGGCCGAGCTGATCGGGCTGCGCGAGGAGGTGCGGATCGACTCCGACCTGCACGAGTGGGACTACGGCGGGTACGAGGGGGTCACGACGGTCGAGATCCACCGGAGCCGGCCGGACTGGTTCCTGTTCACCGACGGGGTCGAGCCCGGGCCGCCGGACCGTCCCGGGGAGTCACCGGAGCAGGTCGGCGATCGGGCCGACCGGGTGCTGGCCAGGGTGGAGGCCGCCTTCGCCAACACGGAGGGGTGCGTGGTGCTGGTGGCGCACGGGCATTTCCTGCGGGCGCTCACCGCGCGGTACCTGGGACTTCCGGCGTCGCACGGGGCGCTGTTCCAGCTGGGCACGGGCACGCTGTGCCGGCTGGGCACGGAGCACGCGCGGCCGGTGATCGCGGCCTGGAATGTCAGACCTCCGTCGTAGCCTTCGAGGGAGTCACCGGCTTCGGGCAAGCCGCCGGGTTCGAGGGAGCCGCCGGCTTCGAAGGTCTCGGCGGTGAGGGTGGAAGGAGGACGCCGTGGCACTGTCGCCCACCGCCGCGCAGCGGCGCGTCATCGACGCCGCCGACGCCGTCACCGGGCGTCTGAAGGGCACGGAGGCACAGCTCGCGGCGCTGGTGAGGCGAGGGCTCGCCTTCCGGCATCCGCGTCCGCCGCACGACCACTTCCTGACGCCGGCCGGGCACCGGACACGGGAGGCCCCCGCCGGGCCCGGGGCGCCGAGGACGCCCGGGCCGGCGGCGCCCGCCGCCGCCGACGACGGGGTGTTCGCCGCGCGGGTGGGTGGGGAGGAGGCCGTACCGGGCGATGCCGGGCCGGCTCGGCTGCGTGAGGTGCGAAGCGCCTGGCAGGGACTGCTGGAGTTGCGCCGGATGACGCACTCCGACGGGAGCACGGAGCGGCCCTGCGGGTGGGAGCGGGCACATCTCGTGCGCGCCGCCGCCCTCGCGCTGGAGGCGGCCGGGCATCGTCCGGCGGGACCGGACGGCGATGACGGGTACCGGGTCCGGGCGACGCCCCAGCCGGACGCCGTCGCCGTGTACGAGCCGGACGAGGCGGCCCTGCGGGGCTGTGCGGCGACGCTGGAGCGGGTGGGGTGGCAGGTCGGGGAGCACACCGAGCCGCGCACGCGCGCCCGTTACCTGCTGGCCTCGCCGCGGAAGGTGTGACGCTCCCGTGACGCCGAGCGCGCCCGCTGGTCGCTGCTCCGGGCGGCCGGTATCCGGCAGGCCGATCCGGTGGCCCGGGGTGTGGGTCCCGTCGCTCTGGAGACGACCATCCGCTTGTGGCGGGAGCTGCTCGCCGGTGACGAGGTCACGGTGTCCTGCGCGTTCGAGTAAGGCGAGGGCAGGGCCTTCCGGACACGGCAGGTCATCCGCAAGGCGGACGGCACGGTCGCGGCCGAGGTCGAGGGTGTCGGCGGCCCGATGGACCTGCGCGAGCGCCGGCTGGTGGCGAACCCGCGCGGGCGGTCCGCGGAACTGGCGGCGGAATCGGGGCTGTTCGGGGCGTGACGTGCCGGCTCGTCCCGGCTCGTCCCGGCTCGTCCCGGAGGCCTGACGCGGTCGGACGGCGCATCGGTCCGATACGCCGTCCGACCGCGTCAGGCTGACCATGGGGTCACGGCGTGGCCGGGGCCCGGGACGCCTCGGTGATCTCCGTTCCCGCCTCCATCGGATGGGTCACGTCCTCCGCTTCCTTCCCCCGGCCGCCGATGTGGTTGAAGACCAGGTTGAGCAGGACGGCGGCCAGACAGCCGGTCGAGATGCCCGAGTCGAGGATGATCTTCGCGTTCTCCGGGAACGAGTGGTAGAACTCCGGCGCCGCGATCGGGATGATGCCGACGGCCAGGGAGACCGCCACGATCAGGACGTTGTTGTCCTTGTCGAGGCTGGCCCGGACCAGGGTCTGGATACCGCTGGCCGCGACCGAGCCGAACAGCACCACGCCGGCGCCGCCGAGCACCGGGCGGGGCACGACGGCGATGAGCGAGGCGGCCATCGGGCACAGGCCCATCAGGACCAGGAAGCCGCCGCCCGCGGCCACGACGAAGCGGCTGCGGATCTTCGTCATCGCGACGAGGCCGATGTTCTGGGCGAAGGCGCTGCACATGAAGCCGTTGAAGACCGGGCTCAGCGCGGAGCCGAGGGTGTCGGCGCGCAGGCCGGCCGCGATGGTCTTCTCGTCGGCCGGGCGGTCCACGATCTCGCCCAGGGCGAGCATGTCGGCGGTGGACTCGGTCATCGAGACCACCATCACCACGCACATGGAGAGGATCGCGGCGAGCTGGAACTGCGGGGCGCCGAAGTGGAACGGGGTCGGGAAGCCGACGACGCTCGCGTCCGCGACCGGCCCGAAGTCCGTGACGCCGAACGGGATGGCGATGAGCGTGCCCGCGACCAGGCCCAGCAGCACGGCGATCTGCTTGACGAAGCCGCGGGTGAAGCGGCGCAGCAGGAGGACGATGACGAGGGTGATCGCGGCCAGGCCCAGGTTGGTCGACGACCCGAAGTCGTCGGCCTCGGGGCTGGATCCCTGTGCCCAGCCGAAGGCCACGGGCAGCAGGGATATACCGATGAGGGTGATGACCGTACCGGTGACGACCGGTGGGAAGAACCGGATCGCCTTGCTGAAGAAGGGGGCCGCGAAGAAGCCTATGAGTCCGGCGACGATGACGGCGCCGAAGATGATCGGCAACGCGTCGGACTTGTCCTCGGTGGAGGCGACGATCGCGGTCATGGGGGCGACGCCGGCGAAGGTGACGCCGTTCACGAAGGGCAGCCGGGCACCGATCTTCCAGATGCCCAGGGTCTGCAGGAAGGTGGCGAGGCCGGCGGTGAACAGACAGGCACCGGTGAGGAAGGTCAGTTCGGTCGCGGTCAGGCCGATGGCCGCACCGACGATCAGGGGTGGAGCGACGACTCCGGCGTACATGGCGGCCACGTGCTGCAGGCCGGTCGTCGCCATTTTCAGTGGCGGGAGTTTCTCGTCAACAGGGTGGTCGGCCACGGCGGCGTTCCTCCGGTCGGGTACACGTCGGCTCTGACGCGGGTGTCAGGGAGGTGGTGCGGGTGGTGGTCGTGCGGGACCGGGACGGACCGTTCCGGGAAACGGTGACCGCTCCGGGAGCGTGCGCGCTTGGGCGCACGCGCCCCGGAGACAGCCGCCATGGACCCCGCTCGGGTCCACGGCTACCGGCCGGAAGCCGTCCCTCCCGGCCGGAGATCAAGTGGTGCGTGGTGGTGCGTGTTTCAGCTGTGCGTCCGACAGTCGTGCGTCCTTCAGCCCTGCGCGGCGATCCGCGCCAGGCGTCGTGCCTCGTCCCGGGTGGAGCGGGCGATGGCATCCTCGTCGGCGGTGAGCAGCCGGCCGTTCTCGACGATCTGGCGGCCGTTCACGAACGACGCGGTGACCGGGGCGGCGGCGCCGAGGACCAGGGCGGTCACCGGGTCGGCGATCGAGGAGTGGGCGACGGTGTCCATCCGCCACAGCACCAGGTCTGCCAGCTTGCCCGGCTCCAGCGAGCCGGTCTCGGCGGCCCGGCCCAGGACCTGGGCGCCGCCGTAGGTGCCCAGGCGCAGCGCCTTGCGGGCGTTCAGCGCGGCCTCGCGTTGGGGCCCGAGGCGGTTGATCAGCAGGGCGCCTCGCAGTTCGGTGTGGAGTTCCCCGGACTCGTTGGAGGCGGTGCCGTCGACGCCGAGGCCGACCGGGACGCCGGCGGCGAGCATGTCGGGGACGCGGGCGATTCCGGCGGCCAGTCGCGCGTTGGAGGACGGGCAGTGCGCGACGCCGGTCCCGGTACGGGCGAAGGCGGCGATGTCGGAGTCGTTCATGTGGACGCAGTGCGCCATCCACACGTCCTCGCCGAGCCAGCCGGTGGACTCGAAGTAGTCGGTCGGGCCCATGCCGAACAGCTCGTGGCAGAACTTCTCCTCCTCCACGGTCTCCGAGCCGTGGGTGTGCAGCCGTACGCCGAGCCGGCGGGCCAGCTCCGCGCCCTGGCGCATCAGTTCGGTGGAGACGGAGAAGGGGGAGCAGGGGGCGACCGCGACCTGGGTCATGGCGTCGAAGGAGGCGTCGTGGTGTTCCCGGACGGTGGCCTCGGTGGCGGCGAGCGCGCCGTCCAGGCTCTCCACCGCGAAGTCCGGCGGCAGCCCGCCGTCGGACTCGCCGCGGTCCATGGAGCCGCGGGCGAGGGTGAAGCGGACGCCCATCTCGCGGGCGGCGAGGATGATCGCGCCGGACAGGTCGCCGGAGCCCCGCGGGAAGACGTAGTGGTGGTCCATGGCGGTGGTGACGCCGCCGCGGGCCATCATGGCGAGTGAGCCCTGGGCCGCCGCGTACGCCATCGGCTCGTCGATCCGCGCCCAGGTCGGGTACAGCGCGACCAGCCAGTCGAACAGGTTGTGGTCGGTGGCCAGGCCCCGGGTGATCCACTGGTAGAAGTGGTGGTGGGTGTTGACCAGTCCGGGCGTGGCCAGGTGGCCGGTCGCGTCGATCCGGCGCACCACGTTCTCCAGGCCCTCGGGTGCCCCTCCCGCGCCGACGGACTCGATCCTGTTGCCCACGAGGACGAGATGACCCGAGGCGATCTCGGTGTCGCCCGCGTCCACCGTGGCGATCGCGCAGTTCTCGATGACCACGCGTTCGACCACGCGCTCGGACGCGCGCTCCGGTGCCGATGATGCTGCCATGCTGCTTCCTTCTCTTTCAGTGGGGCCCATGGGCGGGAGTGAGTACCCACGGGGAGGGCACGGCAGGACCCTAGGAGGATTTGAGTGCCGGAACGGTGGTGCGGCTCCGGGTGCCGAGATGGTGGAAGAACAGGTTGAGACCGACCGCGACGAGCGCGCCGGCGCTGATGCCGGAGCCGAGGACGGTCTGCGCCCAGGCCGGGAACTCGGCGTAGAAGGTCGGCGCGGCCAGCGGGATGATGCCCGCGCCGAGCGCCACGGCCACCAGGATGATGTTGGAGCTGTCGTCGAGGCCTGCCTCGGCCAGCGTACGGATGCCGCTGACGGCGATCGACCCGAAGAGCACGATGCCCGCACCGCCCAGGACCGGCATGGGGACCAGGGAGACGACCGCGCCGAGGACCGGGAAGGCACCCAGGACGAGCAGGGTGGCGCCGGCGACGGCGACGACGTAGCGGCTGCGTACCCGGGTGAGGGTGACGACGCCCACGTTCTGCGCGAAGGCGGAGGTGGGGAAGCCGCCGAAGACGGGGCCGACCAGGGTGGCGAGGCCGTCGGTGCGCAGGCCGCGGGTGATCACCTTGGCGTCGGCGGGGCGGTCGCAGATCTCTCCGAGGGCGAGCATGCCGGCGGACGACTCGGTCATCAGGACCAGCATCACGATGCACAGCGACAGGATGGCCGCGGGCTGGAACTCGGGGGCGCCGAAGGCGAAGGGGGTGGGCAGCGCGGCGATGGGCGCGGACTTCAGGGCGCTGAAGTCGGCCATGCCGACGGGGATCGCGACCAGGGTGCCGACGAGCAGGCCGAAGAGCAGGGCGACCTGCTTGAGGAAGCCCTTGCCGAAGCGCTGCATGACGAGGATGACGGCGAGGGTGAAGGCGGCGAGCGCGAGGTTGCGCATCGAGCCGAAGTCGGCGGCGCTCTCGTCGCCGCCCTGGGCCCAGCCGACCGGGACCGGCATCAGGGTGACGCCGATGAGGGTGATGACGACGCCGGTGACCAGGGGCGGGAAGAAGCGGAGCAGCCGGCCGAAGAACGGTCCGACGGCGAGGCAGAAGACGCCGGCGACCATCACCGCGCCGTAGATGGCGGGGAGTTGGCGGCCGTCGCCGTTGGTCTCGGCGATGGCGAGGATGGGTGCGATACCGGCCGAGGAGGCCGCGTTGACGAACGGCAGGCGGTTGCCCATGAAGCCTTTGACGCCGAGGGTCTGGAGCAGGGTCGCGACGCCGGCGATGAGCAGGCTCGCGGCGATCAGCCTGGTGCGGCCCTCGACGTCGAGTCCGCAGGCCTGGCCGATGATGAGCGGAGGGGTGACGACGCCCGCGTACATGGCGGCGATGTGCTGGAGCGCGGCGGGGGCGAGCCGCGAGGGGTGGAGCTTCTCGTCCACCGGGTGCACGGACGTGACGGCGTCCTCCGTGTGCACCGGCGGGGTGGAACAGGAGCCTTTCGCCGGCTCCGTTGCAGGCTGTGCCATGGTCTTCCCTCCGGTGTGGCGCGCCGCCGGCCCCGGGGGGCCGGGCCGGCGGCGCGCTTCCCGCGTCAGAGGTTGGTCATGTCGACCGGGATGAGTTGCTCGGCGCCGTCGCGCAGGATGGTGGCCTCGATCAGGCCGTACGGGCGGTCGGCGGCGTAGTAGACGGCGCCGTCCTTGGCCTCGTTGTCGATCCCGAAGGGCGACAGGTCCGAGCGGAAGTGGTGCTTGTTGGGCATGGAGAAGCGGATCTCGTCGACCTCGTCGCGGGAGTTCAGCACCCGCACACCCATCTCGAAGAGGGTCTGCTGGAGCGAGTACGAGTAGGTCTCGGCGAACGCCTGGAGCGCGTGCTTGCGCACCCCGTTGTACGAGCGGTCCCAGTCGGGGGCGTGCGAGTCGACGCCGTCCCAGTTGTGCCGCCACCAGGTGGAGACGGTGGTGGCGAGGATCCGGTCGTAGTCCTCCTTGAGGGTGGTGTACTTGTCCTTCAGGTAGCCGAAGAACTCGGAGTTGGTCGAGTTCAGGACGGTCAGGTCCTTGAAGCCGGAGAGCACCTGGATGCCGTGGCCGTCGTAGGTGATCTCCGCGACGCGGGTCTCCTGGCCGGTGCGGACGAAGGAGTGGGCGATCTCCTCCGAGCCGACGAAGCGGGCGCCGCCCTTGGAGGTCTCGATCCGCTCCCAGCCGTACTCCTCGACGCGGATGCGGGCCCGGTGGATGGGGTCGTTGTTGTCCACGAAGTGGCGGGCGAGCTTGACGCCGAGGTCCTCGGCGCTCTCGATCCCGTGCTCCTTGGCGAAGGCGAACACCGTGTTCTTGGTGGTGTCGGTCGGCAGGACGTTCGCGTTGGACCCGCTGCGGTGGACCTCCTCCATGTCGCCGGAGAGGGCGACGGAGACGTTCAGGTCCTTGATGTGGTGCGTGTCGCCGTCACGCGTGATCTTGACAACGCGGTTCTCTGCCTTGCCGTACTGGTTCTGTCCCAGGACGAAACGGGTCATGTGTCGGTCAGCTCCCTCGGTAAACGGAGTAGCCGAACGGGTTGAGCAGCAGCGGAACGTGGTAGTGCTCCCCGGGCACCACCGCGAAGGTGATGGTGACCTCGGGGAAGAACACCGGCCGGCCGTTCTCGCTGTCCCGGAGCGCGGGGGCGTCCTGCTGGGCCGCGGCTTGTTTCTTGGCGAAGTACGTCTCGGTGTCGAAGTCGAGCCGTACGTGTGTGGTGCCCTCCGGCAGGGCCGGCAGGTCCTTGCACCGGCCGTCCGCGTCGGTGGCGGAGCCGCCGAGCGTCTGCCAGTCCGCGTCGCCGCCCGCGCGGGCGGCGAGTTGGACGGCGACGGCCTCGGCGGGGCGGCCGGCGCTGGTGTCCAGGATGTGCGTGGACACGGAGGCGGTGGTGCTGGTGCTCATGGTCGGGCGTCCTGTTCGACGAGTCGGGTCAGGCGGATGCGGTTGATCTTCCCCAGTTCGGTGCGGACGATCTCCCGCTCCTGCTCGGGCGAGTTGCCGATCCGTTCCCGAGCCGAGTCCCGCATCTGCTCGCCGGTCCGGCCGGTGGCGCAGATGAGGAAGACGTGGCCGAACTTCTCCTGGTAGGCCAGGTTGAGTTCGAGCATCTCCGCCTTGAGTTCCTCGGCGGCGCCGGCCATTGCGGCCTGCTCGCGGGACGAGGTCGGGTCGCCCGGCTTGGGGCGGCCGATCGGCGGGTGCCCGGCCATCGCCTGGGCGAGGTCCTCGGCCGTCAGCTCGGCCATGGCGGCGTCGCTGGCGGTGTGGAGGTCCTCCACGGTGGTGAAGGGGCGGGCTGCGAGCAGGTGCCGGGCCCACGCCGTGGAGGCACACGCCTCGTGGAGTTCCGCGAGCGCGGCGGACTCCTCGAGGGTGTTGAAACGGGCCAGGCCCGACGCGGAAATGGACGTCACGGGAGCCTCCGTGGCCTTGTGCTGAACGGGCGTGCCGATAGCTAACGCGCTCGGAAACAAGCCGTCAACACTTTGTTGAAAATTCGGAGTAACGAAAACCGCCGCCCGGTAACCGGGCGGCGGCTTGCCGTTCATGAGGTCGTGCCTGGTCACAGACCCGGTCTTGGTCAGGCACCCTTCTCGCGGTTGAGGTAGTTGTAGACGGTGAAGCGGCTGACGCCCAGGGCGCCCGCGACGGTCTCCACGCCGTGCCGCACGGAGAAGGCGCCGCGCGCCTCCAGCGTCCGCACGACCTCCTGCTTGGTCCGCCGGTCGAGTTCGGCCAGCGGCCTGCCCTGCCGGCGCTCCATGGCGGCCAGGATGTGGTCCAGGGAGTCGGCGAGCTGCGGCAGGCGTACGGCGACGACGTCGGCACCCTCCCAGGAGAGCACGACGTCGTCCTGGCCGGCCTCGTCCGGCGGGAGTATCTCGCCGCCGATGGCGTCGACCAGGGGTTTCACGGCCGCGATGAAGGGCTCCTCCCCCGGGCCCGTCACCGCTCGCCCTCCCCGGACACGCTTTCACCGGCCACGCTCTCCTCGACCAGGTTCACCTGGAGCGAGATCCGGGTGGCGCCCGCCTCCAGGGAGCGGCGCAGCAGCGCGTCCACGGCGGTGAGCACCGCGTCGGCACCGCCCTCGGCGGTGTTGCCGAACGGGCCGACGTCGACCTCGTCCAGCTCCGCGGCCTCGACGACCTCCCGGGCCACCACCGCGTGCGCGGGTGCCTCGTCCAGGTCGAAGGGCTCGGTCGTGAACTCCACTCTCAATCGCACCCGGTCAACCTAACGCGCGGTGACCGTTTCCGCCGCCCCCTCTTGACAAGGCGGAAGCCCTGACGGCAATCTTCCATTAAGCAGAAACGAACTTCCGTAATGCGGAATACGATCGAACGGAAGGGAGCGCGGCACCCGATGCCAGGTTTCGAGTGGAGCACAGCCGCAGACCAGCGCTTCAACGTCAACCTGTCGATCCTCTTCACGGAACTCCCGCTCCTGGAGCGTCCCGCGGCCGCCGCCGCGGCCGGCTTCACCGCGGTCGAGCTGTGGTGGCCCTGGATCGACTCGCCCACCCCCGAGCAGTCCGAACTCGACGCCCTGAGGAAGGCCATCGAGGACGCGGGCGTCCAGCTCACCGGGCTGAACTTCTACGCCGGGAAGCTGCCCGGCCCCGACCGCGGCGCCCTGTCGGTCCCCGGCGAGGAGTCGGACCGGTTCCGCGCCAACATCGACGTGGCCGCCGACTTCGCCAAGTCGCTGGGCTGTACGGCGCTCAACGCGCTGTACGGCAACCGCGTCGAGGGCGTGGACCCGGCCGAGCAGGACAGGCTCGCGCTGGAGAACCTGGTCCTCGCCGCCCGCGCGGCCGACCGGATCGGCGCCATCCTGCTGGTCGAGGCGCTCAACAAACCCGAGTCGCCGCTGTACCCGCTGGTCTCGGCGCCGGCCGCCGTCGCGGTCGTCGACCAGGTCAACGAGGCCACGGGGCTCGGCAACGCCAAGTTCCTCATGGACCTCTACCACCTGTCCATGAACGGCGAGGACCTGCCGCGGGTGATCGACGCGTACGCCGCGAGGACCGGCCACGTCCAGATCGCCGACAACCCCGGCCGCGGCGCCCCCGGCACGGGCTCCCTCCCGCTGGAGGAACTGCTCGGCCGGCTGAGGAAGGCCGGTTACGACGGCTGGGTCGGTCTGGAGTACAAGCCGGGCGACAACCCCAGCGCCGAGGCCTTCTCCTGGCTGCCGGCCGAGGCCCGCGCGGCCCGCTGAGCGCCGTACCGCAGGAACTTTTCAGAGATTTTCAGAGAGGCATCCATCATGAGCACGCTTCCCAAGGTCGCCTGGATCGGTCTCGGCATCATGGGATCCCCCATGTCGGAGAACCTGATCAAGGCGGGTTACCAGGTCACCGGCTTCACCCTGGAGCAGGAGAAGCTGGACCGTCTGTCCTCCGCCGGCGGCACCGTGGCCGGCTCGATCGCCGAGGCCGTGCGCGACGCCGACGTGATCGTCACCATGGTGCCCGCGTCCCCGCAGGTCGAGGCCATCGCCTACGGCCCCGACGGCATCCTGGAGAACGCGAGGTCCGGCGCCCTGCTGGTCGACATGTCCTCGATCACCCCGCAGACCTCCGTCGACCTGGCGAAGGCCGCCAAGGACAAGGGCGTCCGCGTCCTGGACGCCCCCGTCTCCGGCGGCGAGGCCGGTGCCGTCGAGGCCGTCCTGTCCATCATGGTCGGCGGTGAGCAGGCCGACTTCGACGAGGTCAAGCCGCTCCTGGAGGCGCTGGGCAAGACGATCGTGCTGTGCGGTCCGCACGGCTCGGGCCAGACCGTGAAGGCCGCCAACCAGCTGATCGTCGCCGTCAACATCCAGGCGTGCGCCGAGGCCGTGGTCTTCCTGGAGAAGTCGGGCGTGGACCTCAAGGCCGCCCTCGACGTCCTGGGCGGCGGCCTGGCCGGCTCGACCGTGCTGACGCGGAAGAAGGACAACTTCCTGGCCCGCGACTTCAAGCCGGGCTTCCGCATCGACCTGCACCACAAGGACATGGGCATCGTCACCGACGCCGCCCGCAACGTCGGCGCCGCGCTGCCGGTCGGCGCCGTGGTCGCCCAGCTGGTCGCCTCACTGCGCGCCCAGGGCGACGGCGGCCTGGACCACTCGGCCCTGCTGCGGGCCGTGGAGCGCCTCTCCGGCGCCCAGGTCTGACCGCGGGCACCTCACGAGACTTCCGGGCGGCGCCGTCGCTGACACCTGTCCTGTCGCGCCCGAGCGGCGGCGTCGCCCGGAACCCACTTCAACAAACTGTTGACGTGCCTCCGCCCCAAATCTAGGCTCCACGAAGCGGAAACAAGTTTCCGCTGAACCCTCGCACGGAAGGTCCCCGATGTCGCAGCGCGTGCTCACGACAGAGTCCGGCGCCCCGGTCGCCGACAACCAGAACTCCGCCTCCGCCGGCATCGGCGGCCCGCTCCTGATCCAGGACCAGCACCTGCTGGAGAAGCTCGCCCGCTTCAACCGCGAGCGCATCCCGGAGCGTGTGGTGCACGCCCGCGGTTCCGGAGCCTACGGCCACTTCGAGGTGACCGACGACGTCACCGACGTCACGCACGCCGACTTCCTGAACACGGTCGGCAAGCGCACCGAGGTCTTCCTGCGCTTCTCCACCGTGGCCGACTCGCTGGGCGGCGCGGACGCGGTCCGCGACCCGCGCGGCTTCGCGCTGAAGTTCTACACCGAAGAGGGCAACTACGACCTCGTCGGCAACAACACCCCGGTGTTCTTCATCAAGGACCCGATCAAGTTCCCCGACTTCATCCACTCGCAGAAGCGCGACCCGTTCTCGGGCCGCCAGGAGCCGGACAACGTCTGGGACTTCTGGGCGCACTCCCCCGAGGCCACGCACCAGGTGACCTGGCTGATGGGCGACCGCGGCATCCCGGCGTCGTACCGCCACATGGACGGCTTCGGCTCGCACACCTACCAGTGGACGAACGGCAAGGGCGAGTCCTTCTTCGTCAAGTACCACTTCAAGACGGACCAGGGCATCCGCACCCTGACCGCCGACGAGGCCGCCGAGCTCGCGGGCCAGGACCCGACCTCGCACCAGACGGACCTGGTGCAGGCGATCGAGCGGGGCGTGTACCCGTCCTGGACGCTGCACGTGCAGCTGATGCCGGTGGCCGAGGCGGCGAACTACCGCTTCAACCCGTTCGACGTGACCAAGGTGTGGCCGCACGGCGACTACCCGCTGCGCCGCGTGGGCCGGCTGGTGCTGGACCGCAACCCGGACAACGTCTTCGCCGAGGTCGAGCAGGCCGCGTTCTCCCCGAACAACTTCGTTCCGGGCATCGGCCCCTCCCCCGACAAGATGCTCCAGGGCCGCCTGTTCGCCTACGCGGACGCGCACCGCTACCGCCTGGGCGTCAACCACACCCAGCTCGCGGTGAACGCGCCGAAGGCGGTGCCCGGCGGCGCGGACAACTACGGCCGCGACGGCCTGATGGCGTCCAACCCGCAGGGCCGTGACGCCAGGAACTACGAGCCGAACTCCTACGACGGCCCGGTCGAGACCGGCCGCCCGCTGGCCGCCCCGCTCGCGGTGTCCGGCCACACCGGCACCCACGAGGCGCCGCTGCACACCAAGGACGACCCCTTCTTCCAGGCCGGTGAGCTGTTCCGCCTGATGACCGAGGACGAGAAGAAGCGTCTGATCGCGAACATCGCCGGCGGCCTGTCCCAGGTCTCCCGCAACGACGTGGTCGAGAAGAACCTCGCGCACTTCCACGCCGCCGACCCGGAGTACGGCAAGCGTGTTCAGGAGGCGGTCCGCGCCCTGCGCGAGGACTGATCCACCAGCTCGCGCACGGGCCCCGGCGGGGAGGCCGGGACCGTGTGCGCGGCCTGCGAAGGCACCGGAGCGGCCCGGATGAGGGGTGGCCGCACGGTGCCGGCGCGGGCAGGGCCAGGACCGCGGCGGCCTGCGAGCCAGTGCGGTGGTGAAGGGAACCGGAGCTTCTCCTACGACCTGAGGGGAGAAGCGTTCCGGTCCCGTCGCACCGCCGCGGTCCCAGCCACCACCCGCCCCTTCGTAAAAGGGGCCCCGAGAACTCCGTCCGGCGGCGCGAACGACCTGTCGCGCCCAGACTCGCGCCGTCGGACGGACACCACGTCAAGATCCTTCACCGGCCGGAGAGCGCCGGATGCGGACGGTCCCGCATCCGGCGCTCTCCGGCGTTCGCCCGGGTGCCGTTCGCCCGGGTGCCGGGGTGCGGAACGCGCGCCCGCGCAGCAGCCTGGAGACATGGCAACGGCACACCCACCCGAACACCCTCGCATCGTGGTCCACGCCCCCGCCCTGGACGGGTCCCGCCGGGTCACCTCCGGCGACGGGACGCTGGGCGTCGCCTCGCACGTCGACGACGTCGCCGAGCTGTTGCGCCTGGCCGACCTCTACGTGACCGACGTCGAGGAGAGCGAACTGGTCGAGTGGCAGGGCGGCGGGCCGGACGACTGGCCGGGACTGCACGAGCACCATGAGCACCACGACGGCTGAAAGCGCGTAGGCGCCCTCGGCAGCGGGCACAACCCGGGCAATACGGGGTGGTCTCGGGGGTGGTCACATGGACGACGGCACAACGGTCCGGCTCGCACCGCACGAGGTCGCGCTGGTGCGCGGCGGCCCCCGAGCCGCCGTGACGGTCGCCGTGGTGGACCTCTATCTGCGAGGCGCCCTCGACGCCGGCCCGCCCGGCACCGTACGGGCCCTGGCGTCGGCGCCGGGGGCGGCCGCGGTGCCCCTCCCGCCCCTGGCCCAGGCGGTGCGGGAGTGTCTTCACGAGCCCCTCCCGGTACGGAGGCTGACCCGGCACCCGGACGTCCGCCTCGCGCTGGCGCTGACGCGCATCCCCCTGGCGGAGGCCGGGCTGCTGCGCTACCCGCTGCTCGGTCCGACCCGTGCCGCCCGCCGCCGGGTGCGGGCCCTGCGCGACTCGCACCCGCTGCCCACGAGCCGGCGCGGTATGACGGCCGACGACAGGCTGCTCGCCGTCGCCCTGCACGACGTGGCCGCCCTGCGCGTCCTGCTGCCCCGCTTCGCGCTGCGGGCGGGGCTCGTCGAGCGGGTGGAGGTGGCGGACAGGGGTCTGCTCAAGCACTCCCCGCCCGAACGCGGCAGCGGCTCGGGGGGCGGCATGGCGTACTACTGCGGGGGCGGCGGAGGCGGTGGGGGCGGCGGCGACTGAGCGCGAACGGCGGCAGGGCACGCGGAAGAGCGGCCCGTCCGTCAGGAACGGGCCGCTCTCGGGTACCGCGTACGGGTCAGACCTTCAGCGTCCGGATCGCGGTCGGGGCGTGCCCCGGCTCGGTCGCCAGCTCCTCGAACTCCACGACGTTGCCGATGTCGTTGGTGCCCGACATGGAGATGTTGGTGACGCGCTCCAGGATCGCCTCGACCACCACCGGCACCTGGTGCTCGGCGGCGAGCTTCTTGGCCTGCTCCAGGGCCGCGCCCAGCTCACCGGGGTCGGTCACGCGGATCGCCTTGCAGCCCAGGCCCTCGGCGACCTTGACGTGGTCGACGCCGTAGACGCCCAGTTCGGGCGAGTTGATGTTCTCGAACTCCAGGTTGACCTGGAAGTCGATCTCGAACGCCCGCTGCGCCTGCCGGATGAGGCCCAGGTAGGAGTTGTTGACCAGGACGTGGACGTACGGGATCTTGTGCTGCGCGCCGACGGCCAGTTCCTCGAGCATGAACTGGAAGTCGTAGTCGCCGGAGAGCGCCACGACCTGGGTGCCGGGGTCGGCCTTGGCGACGCCGAGGGCGGCCGGGACGGTCCAGCCGAGCGGGCCGGCCTGGCCGCAGTTGATCCAGTGCCGCGGGCGGTAGACGTGCAGCATCTGGGCGCCGGCGATCTGGGAGAGGCCGATCGTGGAGACGTACCGGGTCTCCGGGCCGAAGGCCTTGTTCATCTCCTCGTAGACGCGCTGCGGCTTGATCGGGATGTCGTCGAAGTGCGTACGGCGCTGGAGGGTGGCCTTCTTCTCCTGCGCGGCGGCGGCCCACGCGGAGCGGTCGGGCAGCTTCCCGGCCGCCTTCAGCTCCCCCGCGACCTCGACGAACAGCTCCAGGGCGGCCTTCGCGTCGGAGGCGATGCCGTAGTCCGGAGCGAAGATCTTGCCGATCTGGGTCGGCTCGACGTCGACGTGGACGAACTTCCGTCCGGCGGTGTAGACGTCGAGCTTGCCGGTGTGGCGGTTGGCCCAGCGGTTGCCGATACCGAGGACGAAGTCGGACTCCAGGAAGGTCGCGTTGCCGTAGCGGTGCGAGGTCTGGAGGCCGACCATGCCGGCGTTCAGCTCGTGGTCGTCGGGCAGCAGGCCCCAGCCCATCAGGGTCGGCACGACCGGGGTGCCGGTCAGCTCGGCGAACTCGACCAGGAGGTCGGCGGCGTCGGCGTTGATGACACCGCCGCCGGCCACGATCAGCGGGCGCTCGGCGGCGCACAGCATGCCGATCGCCTTCTCGATCTGGGCGCGGCTCGCGGCCGGCTTGTAGACCGGGAGCGGCTCGTAGGTGTCCGGGTCGAACTCGATCTCCGTCAGCTGGACGTCGATCGGCAGGTCGATCAGCACCGGTCCCGGCCGTCCGGAACGCATGAGGTGGAACGCCTGCTGGAAGACGCCGGGGACCTGGGCGGCCTCCAGGACGGTGACGGCCATCTTGGTGACCGGCCCCGCGATCGAGGCGATGTCGACGGCCTGGAAGTCCTCCTTGTGGATCACCGCGGTCGGTGCCTGGCCGGTGATGCACAGGATCGGGATCGAGTCGCCGATCGCCGAGTAGAGGCCGGTGATCATGTCGGTGCCGGCCGGGCCGGAGGTGCCGATGCAGACGCCGATGTTGCCGGCGTGGGTCCGGGTGTAGCCCTCGGCCATGTGCGAGGCGCCCTCGACATGGCGGGCGAGGGTGTGCTGGACGCCGCCGGAGGCCTTGAGCGCCGCGTAGAAGGGGTTGATCGCCGCGCCCGGCACACCGAACGCGTCCGTGACGCCCTCGCGCTTGAGAATCTCAACTGCCGCTCGGGCAGCGGTCATACGAGCCATCGAGTACTCCTGCTGTCGGCTGTCGGATTCGCACTCCCGTCGCGCCCCGCGGTGAGCTCTTCCGTAGCAACTTCCGTATAGTGAAATTTGTTTTCTACGATCTGGAAGTAATGTAAGTGGGTAGCTGGGCACCGTCAAGAGAGGACGATGGGGGCCATGTCCGAGACCATCTCGGTGTGCTGCACCTCCTGCGGGTGCCGGCACCGCTATACGGCACCGTCGTACCCCTGCGCGTGCGGGGCGCCCGTCGCCCCGGATCTCGATCCGCGCGGTACCGCGACCGCGGTCACCCACCGGGCGTGGGACGAGGAGTGGATCGGTGTGCGCTGCGCGGCCTGCGGGACCGAGAGCCGGTGGCCGCGGCCGGAACTGGGCTGCTCGTGCGGGACGGTGCTGTGCGTGCCGGTGGACCGCACGGCCGCGGGCCGGTCCGGGCGCACCCCCGGGTCGCGGGTCCCGGCCCACCGGGCCGTCCCGATCCGCACCGCCCGCGACGCGGTCACCGCCGCCGTCCTGTATCTGCGCGGGCTGGGCCACCGGGACGTCAGCCGCGCCGAGCAGCGGCCCGTCTCCGGCATCGGGCTGGCCGCGCCCGGCATCGTCGTCCAGGTGGATCCGACGGTGGACCCGGCCTCGGCGCGGGACGTGGAGTGCCTGTGGCTGACGGCCATGGCGGAATCCGCGGACTGCCTCTACTTCTCCCTCGCCGGGTACACCGAGGAGGCCCGCGCCCGCGCCGACCTGCTGGGCGTCCCGCTCTTCGTCCTCGATCCGACGGGTGTTCCGCGCCCGGTCAACGCGCCGGCCGTGACGCTGGACGCCGCGGCCGGCTGAACTCCCGCTCCGTACGGTCTGCTCGCCGTACGCTCTACTCGCCGTACGGCCTACGCTCCGTACCGCTCCCTCAGCTCGATCTTGCGCACCTTCCCCGAGACGGTCATCGGGAAGGAGTCGAGGGCCTGGAGGCGGCTGGGCACCTTGTAGTGGGCCAACTGCCCGTCGCAGTAGGCGCGCAGCTCCTCCAGGGTGAGCGGGTCGGCCGCGTCGCGCGGGATGACGCAGGCGAGGACCTCCTCGCCGTAGCGCTCGTGCGGTACGCCGACGACCTGGACGTCCGCGATCTTCGGGTGGGCGTAGAGGAACTCCTCGACCTCGCGCGGGTAGATGTTCTCGCCGCCCCGGATGATCATGTCCTTGATGCGGCCGACGATCTCCACGTAGCCGTCGTCGCGCATCACCGCGAGGTCCCCGGTGTGCATCCAGCGGCCCGGGTCGATCGCCTCGGCGGTCTTCTCGGGCTCCTCCCAGTAGCCGAGCATCACGCTGTACCCCCGGGTGCGCAGCTCGCCGGCGTCGCCTCGGGGCAGGGTCACGCCGGTCACCGGGTCGACGACCTTGACCTCGATGTGGGGCAGGACCCGGCCGACGGTGCCGGTGCGGTGTTCGAGGTCGTCGTCCATCCGGGTCTGGAGGGAGACCGGGGAGGTCTCCGTCATGCCGTAGCAGATGGAGACCTCCTCCATGTGCATCTCGGCGACCACCCGCTTCATGACCTCCACCGGACAGGGCGAGCCCGCCATGATGCCGGTGCGCAGGGAGGTGAGGTCGTACGAGGCGAAGTCCGGGTGGTTCAGCTCCGCGATGAACATGGTCGGGACGCCGTACAGCGACGTGCACCGCTCCCGCCGCACCGCCTCCAGCGTGGCCGCCGGTTCGAACGACGGGCCGGGGATGACGATGCAGGCGGCGTGGGAGGTGATGCCCAGATTCCCCATGACCATGCCGAAACAGTGATAGAACGGGACAGGAAGACACACTCGGTCCTGCTCCGTGTAGCCGACCGTACGGCCCACCCAGTAGCCGTTGTTGAGGATGTTGTGGTGGGAGAGGGTGGCGCCTTTGGGGAAGCCGGTCGTGCCGGAGGTGTACTGGATGTTGACCGGGTCGTCGCAGCTCAGCTCGGCGGCCGCCGCGGTCAGTCGCTCCGGCGGCACCGATGCGGCGCCCGCCGTCAGCGCGTCCCAGGACGGGTCGCCGATGTAGACGCTCTCGCGCAGTTCCGGGCACCTGGCTCGGACCTGCTCCACGATCGCCCGGTAGTCGCTGCCCTTGTGGGTGAGGGAGGCGATGAGCACGGTGATCCCGGACTGCTGGAGGACGTACTCCAACTCGTGTGCCCGGTAGGCCGGGTTGACGTTGACCATGATGGCGCCGATGCGGGCGGTGGCGTACTGGACGAGGACCCACTCGGGGCAGTTGACCGCCCAGATGCCGACCCGGTCGCCCTTGGTGACGCCCTTCGCCAGCAGTCCGCGCGCCACCTCGTCGACGTCCGTGCCGAACCGGGCGTAGGTCCAGCGCCGTCCGGACGGTACGTCGACCAGGGCCTCGCGGTCCGGGTGGGCGGCGATCGCGCGGTCGAGGTTGGCGCCGATGGTGTCGCCGAGGAGGGGGGTGGTGCTGGTGCCGTGGGCGTAGGAGAGCGTGGTCACCGGAAGTCCTCCTCGCGGTACTCGTCCTGGGAGCCGGCCGCCGTCGCCTCGCGGAGTTCGATGCGGCGGATCTTCCCGGAGACGGTCTTGGGCAGGTCGCCGAACTCCAGGCGGCGGACGCGCTTGTAGGGGGCGAGGACCTTCCGGGAGTGCTCGAACAGCGTCTTCGCGGTGTCCGGGCCCGGCTCCCAGCCGGCCGCCAGGACGACGTACGCCTTCGGCACCGCGAGACGCAGCTCGTCCGGGGCCGGCACGACCGCCGCCTCCGCGACCGCCTCGTGCTCCAGCAGCGCGCTCTCCAGCTCGAACGGGGAGATCTTGTAGTCGGATGCCTTGAAGACGTCGTCGCTGCGGCCGACGTACGTCAGGTATCCGTCGGCGTCACGGGCGCCGATGTCGCCGGTGCGGTAGTAACCGCCGGCCATCGCCTCGGCGGTGCGGTCGGCATCGCCGTGGTAGCCGGTCATGAGGCCGACGGGGCGCTCGGACAGGTCCAGGGCGATCTCGCCCTCGGTGACGCCGGGGGCGCCGGTGACCGGGTCGAGGAGTTCGACGCGGTAGCCGGGGCTGGGGCGGCCCATGGAGCCGGTCTTGAGTACCTGGCCGGGGCTGTTGGAGACCTGGACGGCGGTCTCGGTCTGGCCGAAGCCGTCCCGGACGGTCACGCCCCAGACGCGGCGGACCTGCTCGATCACCTCGGGGTTCAGCGGCTCACCGGCGGCGACGATCTCGCGCGGCGGAGTGGCGAGCTGCGTCAGGTCGGCCTGGATGAGCATGCGCCACACGGTCGGCGGGGCGCAGAAGGTGGTCACCCGGGCCCGGTCCATCTCGGCCATCAGGCGGGCCGCGTCGAAACGGGTGTAGTTGTACAGGAAGACGGTCGCCTCGGCGTTCCACGGCGCGAACAGGTTCGACCAGGCGTGCTTGGCCCAGCCGGGCGAGGAGATGTTCAGGTGGACGTCGCCGGGCTTCAGGCCGATCCAGTACATGGTGGCCAGGTGCCCGACGGGGTAGGAGACGTGGGTGTGCTCAACCAGTTTGGGGCGGGCGGTGGTGCCGGAGGTGAAGTACAGCATCAGCGGATCGTCGGCGGCGGTGGGGCCGTCCGGGGTGAAGGCGTCGAGGGCCGTGTACGCGTCCTCGTACGTCCGCCAGCCGGGCTCCGTCGTGCCGCCGACCGCGACGCGGGTGTAGTCGCCGGGTACGTCGGCGAACTTGCCGGTGTCCTCGGCCCGGACGATCACGTGCCCGACCCGTCCCCGGTCCACGCGGTCGCGCAGATCGGCGGGGCCGAGCAACGGGGTGGCGGGGATGACGACGGCGCGGAGTTTCATCGCGGCGAGCGCCGTCTCCCACAGTTCGGCCTGGTTGCCGAGCATGACGAGGACGCGGTCCCCGGGGCCGACGCCCCACTCGCGCAGCCGGTTCGCGACCCGGTCGGAGCGGGCGGACATCTCGGCGAAGGAGACCCGGACCTCGGTGCCGTCCTCCTCGACGATGTGCAGCGCCGTGCGCGTGTTGCCCTCGGCGACGACGTCGAACCAGTCCAGCGCCCAGTTGAAGTACTCGGGCCGGGGCCACCGGAACCCCTCGTGGGCGGCGGTGTAGTCCTCGCGGTGTTCCAGCAGGAAGTCCCGTGCGCTGCGGAACAGCTCCGTGGCCGTCGTCATCTGTCCTCCTCTGTGCCGGACCTTGCCGGGCGGCTCTGTGCCATCGTCTAATCCGTGATGTGAGTCTCACTACCCCCGATCGGGGGTGTGCGCCCCGGGACGGGCGCGGAGGAGGGCGGAACGGGTGGCGGTGGACGCGGCCGACATGGTGGAGATCCGCGGCGCGCTGACGCGGCTGCGGCGCACGACCGGGCTGCCGGTCGCCTTCGGCGGGCTGATGGAGAGCGGCCGGCGGCGGGTGCGCATCAGCGAGCTGAGCGGCACCGCCACGGCCGCGCTGAGCTCTCTCGCGGTGACCTCGGGCAACGGCCTGGGCGGCAAGGCGGTGGAGTTGTCGCGGCCGTGCGCCGTGACGGACTACTCCGTCTCCCGGCGGATCAGCCACGAGTACGACCTCCCGGTCGCCGCCGAGGGCCTGCGCTCGGTGCTGGCGGTGCCGGTGGTCGTGCGGCGCCGGGTGCGCGGGGTGCTGTACGGCGCCCTGCGCACGGCCCAGCCGCTGGGCGACCGCACGCTGAGCGCGGCGGTGGAGGCGGCGCGGGACGTGGAGCAGGCGCTCGTGCTGCGGGACGAGGCGGGCGAACTGCTGGCGGCTTCCCGGCCTCGGCCGGAGGGTGACCCGGTGGGTGATCCGGCGGATTCCGCGGTCCGGGAACGGGTGCGGGAGGCGCACGCGGCGCTGCGGGCCCTGGCTCCCCGGATCCCGGACCCCGCGCTGCGGGAGGAGTTGCTGCGCGCGTGCGGGCTGCTGACCGCGGACGGCGCACCCGCGCGGGAGGTCCGGCCGGCTCCCCGTGAGGTGGACGTGCTGGCCTGTGTCGCCGCGGGGGCGACGAACGCGGCGACGGCGCAACGGCTCGGCGTACGGCCGGAAACCGTCAAGAGCTACCTGCGCTCGGCCATGCGCAAGCTCGGGGCGCGCACCCGCGGTGAGGCGGTCGTCGCGGCACGCCGGGCGGGGTGGCTTCCGTAGCCCTCTCGCCGGGCGCCGCCACGGAGTATTTCCGGGGCTTTCGCATTCGGCGCCGCCGGTTGTCGTTTGCCTCACCTCCTCGTCCCCCCGTAATTCGACGGCCGTTGCCTAACATTGGCCGGGACACGACATACGGAGGGAGCGGTCACCGTGCGACGGGACTTCGCGGAGTCTGCCGGGTGCCGCTTCGACCTGGTCATCGGGCGGGAGGAGTCGTTCGGCGCGGCGCGCGAGCAGCTCACCCGGGGCGGCAGTGTGCTGCTGCACGGGCCCGCCGGAATTGGAAAGTCGACCGTACTGCGGACCCTGGCCGCCGAATACGCGCGCACCGCGTACACCGTGTTGCGCTGCTCGGCCACCGAGTCCGAATCCCATCTCCCCTTCCTCGCCCTCGCCGATCTCCTGGGCCAGGTCCTGGACGAGGTGTCGGGCGCGCTGCCCGCCGCCCAGCGCACCGCGCTGGAGTCGGCGCTCACCGGACGCGGCGAGTCCACCCTCCAGCGCGACGGGCTGGCGCTGCGGCTGGCCGTGCTCTCCGCGCTGCGCGCGCTCGCCGCCGCGGGGCCCGTGCTGGTGGTCGCCGACGATCTGCAGTGGCTCGATCCGGCCAGCGCCGAGCTCCTGGGCTTCGCCGCCCGCCGCCTGGGCGACACTCCGGTACGGCTGCTGTGCGCGGCGCGGACCGAGGGCCCGGAGACGGAGGGCGCGGCGTACGACCGCCATCTGCGCGCGTCCCCGCCGGACACCCGCGCCGTGCGGCTCGGCCCGTTGACCCGCGCCCAGGTGTCGGCGCTGCTGGACGAACGCGGCTACGCGGGCCTGTCCCGTTCCACCGTCCGCGAGATCCACCGCACCAGCGGCGGCAATCCGCTGTTCGCGCTGGAGCTGGGCCGGGCCCTCGCCGAGAGCCCCACTCCGCCCCGGCCGGGTGAGCCGCTGCCGGTGCCGACCTCGCTGCGCGCCCTGGTCCTGAGCCGACTGGAGATGCTGTCGGACGACGCGCGCCGCACCCTCCTGGTGGCCAGCGCCGGCGCCCGCCCCACTCCGGCCCTGCTGCACGCGGCGGGCCGGGAGAACTCCGAGGCCGAGACCGCCCAGGCGGCGGCGCTGGGGCTGCTGGCGACCGATCCGGAGGGTCCGGCCGTACGGTTCGCGCATCCGCTGATCTCGGCCGCGCTGTACGCCGAGGCGCCGGCGCCGGAGCGACGGGCCGCGCACGCCGCGCTGTCCACGGCGGCCTCCGACCCGATCGAACGCGCCCGGCACCTGGCCCTGTCGACCACCGGCACGGACCCGCGGGTGGCGGCCCGGCTGGCGGAGGCCGCCGCGCTGGCCCGGGACCGCGGGGCGCCGTCGGTGGCCGCGTCGCTGGGGCTGCTGGCGGCGCGGCACACCCCGGCGGACGGCGCCCCGGGGCCGGACGAGCGCCGGCTGACGGCCGCCGAGGACGCGATCACCGCCGGTGAGCCGGACCTCGCCCGGGACATCGCCCGCGAGGTGCTGACCCGGGCCGGCGCGCCCGGCGAGCGGGTACGCGCCTGGATGGTGGTGATCGAGGCGGCCGGGCAGGCCATCGGCGAGGTCGACGCCGTCTTCCCGCAGGCCCTGGCCGACGCGGGCGACGACCCCCGGCTGCTCGCCCTGGTCCACTACCAGCTGGCCTGGCGCTCTCTGGTGGTGCAGGGCGACTTCGCGCAGGGCCGCGAGGAGGCCGCGCACGCGGCCCGGCTGGCGGCGCGGGCCGGAAACCGGCGCACCGAGCTGCTCGCGCTCGCGCTCCAGGCGCAGGCGGAGACGCTGATGGGGCATCCGGACGCCCCGGCGACCATCGGGCGGGCGTTGCAGGAGCCGCAGGACCCGCGGGTGGCGTGCCATCACAACGGGGCCGGCTCGTCCAGGTTCCGGTGGCTGTTGATGAGCGACCGGCTGGCCGAGGCGCGGACCACCGCCACCGCGCTGCTGCGCGAGGTGCGCCGGCGCGGCATGGCCGAGAGCGAGGTCCACTATCTGCGCTTCCTCTCGGAGACCGAGCTGCACTCCGGGCACTGCGGCCGGGCCCTGGAACTGTCCCGGGAGAGCCTGACGCTGGCCCGGGACGCGGGTATCGGCGAGGGCGCGGGCGCGATGCAGGCCGCGCTGGCCGAGGCCGCCGGCGGTGACGTGGAGCGGGCGCTGGCGCTGGCGCGGGAGGCGGTGCGGCGGGCCGAGGAGGACGGCGACGCGGTGTACCTGTCGCGGGCGCTGGCGGCGCTCGGCCACGCGAGTCTGGTGGCGGGTGACGCGCGGGCGGCCGTACGCGCGCTGCGCCGGGTACGGGAGCTGGAGGCCGGCGCGGGCATCACCGACCCGGCGCGCGGCCGGTGGCAGGGCGACCTCGCCGAGGCGCTGGTGCGTACCGGGGAGCCGGCCGAGGCGCAGGACGTCATCGAGGTCACGCGCGCGCACGCGTTGCGGCTCGGGCGGGAGAGTGTGCTCGCGGTGCTGGACCGGGCCGAGGCCCAGGTGCGGGCGGCGCGGGGGGAGCACCGGTCCGTCGTCACCCGGTTGACCTCGGCGCGGGAGCGGCTCGCCGGGCTGGGCTTCGGCCTGGAGGAGGCGCGGGCGGCCTTCGCGCTGGCAGAGCTGCACGCCGGCCGGCCGGGGCGGGCGCCGGGACCGGCTCCGTACGACGAGGCGGCCCGGCTGTTCCGGCGCTGCCGGGCGCTGCCCTGGCTGCGGCAGGTGGAGGAGGCCGTCGCGGCGGGGGCGGCCGGATCACCGCCGCCCGCGCCGGCCGCCGTGCCCGACGGGCTGGTCTCTCTCGCCCCGATGGAGCGTCAGGTGGCGGCGCTGGTCGTGGAGGGGGCGACCAACCGGGAGATCGCCGCCCGCCTGTTCGTCAGCGTCAAGACGGTCGAGGCGACCCTGACCCGGGTCTACCGCAAACTGGGGATCCGGTCCCGGGTCGACATCGTCCGACTGGCGGCGGGCAGGCGGACCGGAACCGAATGAGCCGGGGCGGGTCCGCCGGGTGAGCGGGACGGCCGGTTCCACCGGTTGGGGGCAGTCGGGTTTACGTAGGGCCGACCGAGGGTTTTCCCTGCCCGGCTCCCCTAGGGGCTTCCCTCATTGGGCGGTCGCCACCGCCGGTTCTAGCGTGAGCACGTGCCGCTCGCCCGGGCATACGGGGGTCTGTCCCGAGACCCCCGTACCACCCCCCACGCCCGTGCGACCCCCCACCGGCAACCCGACCTGAGGCCTGAGGCCTGAGGCCTGAGGCCTGACCTTCGCGGCCCGGCCCTGGATTTCCTGAGTACCCCTCAGGTGCGAGACCGGGGGGCGTTGCGAGCCTCCACGAGCGGCCCGCAACGCCCCCTTACCATGTCAGCCGCGTAGCGTCCCGAAGCGGATGCCGTACGCGGCCTCGGGGTGCATCGTCGCCAGCATCCGCTCCCCCTCGGCCGCGACCTCGTCCCGCGTCCCCCTGGTGAGGTCGTCGAAGGCCTCGACGACGAGGGCGTCGTCCTCGAGCTTCCACAGTCCGGCCACGAGGCCGTCGACGAGCAGGACGCGGTGGGCCACGTTCTTCGTCCAGGTGCGGCCCTTGTGTGCGGGCGGGACGACGCGGGTGCGGTCGGCGTGGGAGAGGAGCAGGTTGTCGAACTCGGGCAGGAAGCGCGGCGGTGCAGGCGTGTCCGGGTCGGGACGGGGCGCGTCGGGGAGGTCGAAGAGTTCGGCGCCGTCCGGTCCCCGGAAGGTGACGAGCCGGGGGCGCAGCCGTTCGAAGGCGTCCCGGAGCCGGGTCACGCCCGCCCAGGTCTGCATGTCCTTCACGGAGGCGGGCCCGAAGGCGGCCAGATAGCGCAGCACGGTGTCGTCCACCGCGGGCGCCGGCCGCGCGGGGCGTCGGAGCCAGTGCTCGGCGGTGGTGAGTGTGACCTGAGCGCTCCTGCCCCACAGCCCGCGCGGTGTCACCTGCACGAGCGGAAGCCGGCAGCGGGCGGCGACGGACAGGGCCCGCGGGTCGGCGTCGGGCCATTGGGCGAGGAGTGCCTCGCGCAGTTCCGCCATGGTGCGCGGTGTGTCCTCGACCAGTTCGCGGGCGAGGGCGGCGAGCCGGTCCAGGTCGACGTCCACGAGTCCCTTGCGGAAGTTGCCCAGTTCGCGGTCCCGGGCGGCCTGTACCAGCGGCCGCAGGGTGAGGCAGTCGTCGGCGGTGTGGGTGTGGATGGTCGAGCGCATGGTGACGAGGCGGGCGACCCGGCGGTCGGCCATCGGCCCGGAGAGGTCGTCGGGCGTGAAGCCCTCGAGGCGGGCGGCGAGCGCGTAGTACGGAGGTTTCACGTTCTGCGCCTGGAGGCCGACGAGATGTGCGACGGCGGCCTCGGCGGACATCGTCGCGCGGCGCAGCAGCGACTGCCGGGCCAGGGTGGCGCGGCCCAGGGCGCGGGTGCCGAGGACGGGAGCCGTCGTTCGTGCCTTGGTCGTCATGCTGTGCACGGTAGCGGCGGTCGCGGACGGCTTCTGGCCGCGAGAACGGTGCCTGGCGTCGCCGTTTCAGCCACCGGCACGGTGTGAACCGTCCCCGCTCTCCTCGCAGGTGCGCCGGTAGCTGAGCTGTGGGAGAAGGTCGTGCCAGGTGGCCGGGGTGAGGTCGCCGCCGGTGCGGGAGCAGATGTGACGGGCCGTCCGGTCCGTGTCGAGCGTCCAGAGCCGGGCCGTGAGGTCGTGGCTCGCGGAGGCGAGGCTGTCCCCGTCGGAGCTGAACGCGACCGAGGTGACCGTCTCCAGGTGGCCGCCGAGTTCGTGCCCGAAGGGTTCGGCGCGGGCGGGGTCCGCGACGTTCCACAGGCGTACCGCGTGGTCCTCGCCGCCGCTGGCGAGGGTGCGGCCGTCCGGGGCGAAGGCCACGGAGGTGACGCCGCCGCGGTGCCCGGTCAGTTCCTCGCCCAGCGGGCGGGCCCGGCCGGGGTCCGTGACGTCCCACAGCCGTACCGTGCGGTCCCGGCCGCCGGTGGCGAGGGTGCGGCCGTCGTCCGGGGAGAACGCCACGGAGTTGACCCAGTCGCCGTGCGCGGTGAGGGGCTCGCCCACGGGACGGGCCCGGTCGCGGTCGCTCACGTCCCACAGGCGGGCCGTCTTGTCCTGGCTGCCGGTGGCGAGGGTGCGGCCGTGGGGCGCGAAGGCCACGGAGGTGATCCAGTCCGCGTGGGCGACCAGGGGTTCGCCGAGGGGGCGTACGTCGCCCCGGCCGCGTACGTCCCACAGCCGCACCCTGCCGTCCGCGCCGCCGGTGGCGAGGGTGCGGCCGTCGGGGGCGAAGGCGAGGGTGAGGACACCGCCCGGGTGCGCGTCCGGGAGGGTGCCGGCGGGGGCGGGGCGGGTCGGATCGGAGACGTCCCACAGCCGTACGGTGCCGTCCTCGGCACCGGCGGCGACCGTGCGGCCGTCCGGGGCGAAGGCCGCGGTCAGTACGGGGGCCTCGTGGCCGGTGAGGTGGCGCGGGAGCGGGCGGGGGCGGCCCGGCCGGCCGACGTCCCAGAGCCGGACCAGGGCGTCGTCCGTGCTGGCGGCGGCGAGCAGGCGGCCGTTCGGACCGTACGCCACGGAGGTGAGCGGGTTGGTGAAGTCGGTGAGGACGTTCTCCGGCAGATGCCAGACGCGGACGCTGCGGTCGGCGCCGGTGGTGGCGAGGGTGCGGCCGTCGGGGGCGAACGCCAGGTCCCACAGGCCCTCCGTGTGCCCGGTCAGCGGCTCGCCCGTCTGCTGCGGGTACTCGGGATTGGCCACGTTCCACAGGACCACGGTGTCGTCCTGCCCGGCGCTGGCCAGGGTGTGTCCGTCCGGGCTGAAGGCCACGCCCCACACGGCGGCGGAGTGCGCGGTGAGCGGATCGCCCAGCGGGCGCGGGCCGTCCGTGCCGGACACGTCCCACAGCCGCACCGTCTCGTCGTAGCCGGCGGTGGCCAGGGTCCGGCCGTCCGGGGAGAACGCCACCGACCAGACGGCCTCCTCGTGTGCGCGCCGCGGCTCGCCGAGCGGGGTCATCCCGTCGGCGGTGTCCAGTCGCCACATGCGTACGGTCCCGGTGTGGCCGGCCGTGGCGAGGGTGCGGCCGTCCGGGGCGAAGGCGATGTCGCGGACGCTGCGGGCGTCGGCGCGGGCCGGTTCGCCGAGTGGTGCGGGCCGGGCCGGGTCGCGCAGGTCCCACAGGCGGGCGGTGCCGTCGTCACCGGCGGTGGCGAGGGTGCGGCCGTCCGGGGCGAAGGCGACGGCGACGACGGACTGCCCGTCGTGGCTGACCAGGGGCCGGCCCACGGGTCGCGGCCGCGCGCGGTCGCGTCCCACGTCCCACAGCCGGACGGCCCCTCCGTGCCCGGCCGCCGCCAGCAGGGTGCCGTCGGGCGAGTACGCCACGGCGCCCACCGGGCCGCCGGTGATGCGCAGCGGTTCACCGAGCGGCTCGCCCGCACCCGGACCCGCCGCGCCCGGTCCCGCCGTGTTCCACAGCCGTACGGTGCCGTCGTGGCCGCCGCTGGCGAGGGTGCGGCCGTCCGGGGCGAACGCCACGGCGCTGCCGATGCCCTCGTGCCCGGGCAGCCGGGTGGACAGCACCCGGCCCGCGTCCGCGGTGAGCCGGGTGAGCAGGTCGGGGGTGGAGCGCATGCCGAGCGCGGCGACGTCGAGCCGGGCGGTCAGCGCGGTGTTGGTGCCGCGCAGCCGGTCGGCCTCCGCGGTGATCCGGCCGAAGACGGCGTCGTCCCGCTCGGCCTGCGCCGTGGCCCGTGCCCGCAGGGCGGCGACGGCGGTGCCCGAGGCGACCAGTACCAGCAGGGCGAGGGCTGCCGACAGGCCCCGCCGGAGCCACACCCCGCGCCGCCGCCGGCCCATCGAGGCGGCCAGGAACTCACTCTCCACCGGCGTGAGTTCCGCACTCCGGTGGTCCTGCGGGAAGGCGTCGTGGGCGGCGGACAGGCGCGAGCCGGCGTAGAGCGCGGCGTTCTCCCGGCCGAGGGTCAGCCAGGTGCGGGCGGCTTCGGAGAGCGCCCGGTGGACGCGCAGCCGGTCGCGTTCGGCGTCGATCCAGCCGCGCAGGCGGGGCCAGGCCGTGATGAGGGCCTCGTGGGCCAGTTCGACGGTGCCGTCGTCGAAGGTGAGCAGCCGCGCCCGCACCAGCCGGTCCAGCACGGCACGGGCGCCGTCGGGGTCGCCGAGGTCCAGTTCCGCGTGCTCGGCGGGCCGCCGGGTGTCGGGGGTGCCGTCGCCCGGCGCGACGAGCCGCAGCAGGACGCGGCGGGCCAGGTCGGCCTGGGGGGCGGTGAGTTCGCCGTACACCTCCTCGGCGGTGCGGACGACGGCGCCGCGCAGCCCGCCGGCCGCCTCGTACGCGGACTCGGTCAGGGTCCGGCCGGTGCGGTGCCGCCAGGTCTCCAGCAGCGCGTGCGACATCAGCGGCAGCCCACCCGGCGCGTCCTCGACCTCGTCGATCAGCCGTGCGGTCAGGGCGCGTTCGACGACGAGTCCGGCCGCGGCGGCCGGCCGGACGACGGCCTCCCTCAGCTCCTCCCGGCACATGGGACCGGCGAGCAGGGTTGCGTCCTGCAACGCGGCGGTCAGACCGGGGTGTTCGGCGCACCGCCCCAGGAAGTCGGCGCGTACGGCGATCACCACCCGCACCGAGCCGCCGGGAGCGGTGGCGTCGAGCAGCCGGCCGACGAAGGCGTTCCGCTCGGCCGGGTCCGCGCAGAGGGTGTACAGCTCCTCGAACTGGTCGACGATCAGCCAGGTGTCCGCGTCCGTGTCCGGCACGGGGACCAGCCGGTCCGCGTGGGTGCGCCACGGGTTCGTGCCGGGGGTGAGGACGCGCACGGCCGCCGGCGGGACGGGGGCGTCCGGGCCGGTTCCCGGCGCGCGCAGGCGCGGGATCAGGCCGGCCCGCAGCAGGGAGGACTTGCCGCTGCCGGAGGGGCCGAAGACGGCGGTGAAGCGGTGCCGGCGGGTCAGCCCGGTCAGCCGGTCCACGAGCCGGTCGCGCCCGAAGAACAGGTCGGTGTCGTCCGGTTCGTAGCGCGCCAGGCCCCGGTACGGCGGTCGCGTGTCCTCGTCCGCGGCGGCGAGGGCGGCGGCCTCGGTGCTGGTCTCGCGCCAGCGCCGCTCCCACTCCTCGGGGTCACCGCCGCAGACGTCGACGTAGGCGAGGGTCACCGCGAGGGTGGGGAGCTGCCGGCCGGCCGCCGCCTGGGACAGGGCGGTCACCGAGAACGGGACCTTCTCCGCCATCGTCCGGTACGTCGGACGCCCCACCGACTCCCGCAGGGCGCGGAGTTCCGCGGCGAACCGCTGCACCGGTCCGGCCCCCGGGTCGACCCGTCGCTCCCGGCGTCCCACTCCGCGTCCGCTCACGTGTCGCCGCCCACCCCGTCGTCGCTCTCGGTTCCCGTCCGGGCGCCCACGGTAGGGACCCGCCGGACGGGGCGGCAACCGGACAGGTGTTCACCGGGGGGTGGCGCACGGGGAGTTCACGGCGCCTTCACCGGGGTTCCGCATTGTTCAGTGCCGCGGCCGGGCTGCTGAACAACGGTGTGCCGGGGTGGAATCGATGGCCGGGGGAGTGCGGGGCGGCGCGAGGGCCGTGTCCATGGCGGCCGCGCCACCCCGCACCCACTTCACCCGGTTTCAGGGAAAGGCACATGGGGGCAAGGCACATGGGGGCAAGGCACATGAGGGAAGTGATCCGATGACCACCGACGCGACCCGCCGGCCGCGGAGCGTGACGCCGGCGGTGGTGCTGCTGGTCCTCGGGACGTTCGTCGCGGCGACGGTGGCGGCCGACCCGCGGGGCAGACCGATTCTGGTGCCGCACTTCGCGATCTGCCTCTGGTTCGCGATCCGGGCCGGCCGGGGACGGCGGACCGCCCGGATCGCGGTCACGTGTCTGACCGTGCTGCTCCTCGTACTCGCCGCGCCGTTCGCGCTCGACGGTCCGCTGTACGGCGGCGGCACCCTGCTCCTCGCCGCGGCTCTCGCGGTCCCGGGCCTGGTCCTGCTGTACCTGCCGGCCGCCGACGCGTACGTCCGCGCCCACACCGAGGAGGCCGGGACATGACCCACCCGCCGTACGGCGAACCGGAGTACCCCGAGTCCGGGTATCCCGGGTCCGGGTATCCCGAGTCCGAGTCCCCCGGCCCGGACCGGCCGCCCGCGCCGGCCCGGGAGCCCCGGGAGCCCGATCCGCTCGCCGTCGCCGTCGGCAACGCCTCGCTGCTCGGCGCCGGCTACCTGATCATGGGGCGCCGGGGGCTGTTCTGGGCCGCCGCGGTGGTCACCGTCCCACTGGTGTGGCTGGTGGCCGCGAAGGCCGAGACATGGTGCGAGCTGGTTCTGCTGCTGTGGTGGGCGGTGGTCGTCGCCCACGGATGGCGGCTGGCGCGGCGGCACCCGGCGGCGGGCCCTCGGCGCGGACAGCGGGTGCTCGCGCTCGCCCTCGCCCTCCCCGTGCTGGTGACCGCCGGGGGGCTGCGCTTCGACGCCCACGGGATCGCGGACGCCGTCGAGGAGGCCCGCGAGGACGGGGACTGCGTGGCCGTGGTGACCGCCCAGGAACGGGTGGGGCCGGGCCACCGGCTGGCCGCCGCTCCGGTGGCCGCCCGCGGCGACACCGTGGTCGAGGCCTGCGAGCGTCTGGACACGGCCGCGGGCTATCTGAGCGGCGGGCTGGGCGGTGACCTCGGCATGCTGAAGACCGGCTTCGGCCGGCTCGGCACGGTCCTCGGCGAACCCGGCAACGAACGGACGGTCGAGGCGACCCTGAAGCACTTCCTCGGACGGCTGCCCACCGCGGACGGCTGCCGGACCGTGCGGATCGCGGACTGGCTGCGGGACCGCGAGAACGGCCCCGAGGACCTGAGCGGCCCCTCGTCCGCCACCGCGGCGCGCATAGCGCCCGAGGCGCTCATGGAGTGCGGTGACACCCTCATGACCGACAAGGAGTGGGCGAACGCGCGCGACCGCTACCGGCGACTGCTCGACGAGCACCCCGGCGACGAGCGCGCGGAGGAAGCCCGTGCGGGGATCAGGAAGGCCGGTCTGGCCATCGAACTGGACAACGTCCGGGATCTGGTGGCGGCGGCGGACGGAATGAACACCGGGTACTGCCGGAAACCGGCGAAGTACTCGCAGGCGCCCGCCCACCGCGAGGGCGCCAACCGCGCCCTGTTCGTGGGCGACAGCGAGTACACGGACAAGCTGCCGGACGGATGGCACGCCACCGACGCGGCCAAGGCGGCGCTGGTGGTGTGCGTGGACTCGGCGGGCATGGGGAAGACCGTGGAGACCTGCCAGTACCGGGACGACGACGAACGCGTCCGCAGCGTCACGTTCCGTGAGGTCGAGGTCCGGGTGAAGGCCTACGCGCTGCGGACCGGGAAGCTCGTGACCGACCGCAAGCTGCGGATCAGCGGCTCCAGCTGCCCGTACTTCATCTCCTACTACGGCAGTCCGCCGTCGCAGCGGTCCGTCACGCCCTCGGACTCCGACGTGCGCGACGCCTTCGAGCCGGTGGTCGAGCGCTGACCGCGCCGGCCGGTGACCGGTGATTGCCCAGCCGCCGCCGGGGCACCCGGGGACACTGTGCGCGGACGAGACAAGACCCTGGTGACCGGCTGGTTCAGCTTCCTGCACGGGGAGGCGACCGCCGGGGACGTGCTGGCGCTGCGGCGGGTGGAGGAGGTGCTGCGGGGTGCGGGGCTCCCGTACGACGTCGTATGGAGCCCGGGGTTCCGGGCGGACGCCCTCCACTTCGCGGACCTGGACCCGGCGGCGTACTCCCGGCTGGTCTTCGTGTGCGGGCCGGCGCACGGGCCGCAGGTCGAGGAGTTGCACCGACGGTTCGCGCACTGCGTGCGGGTCGCCGTCGGAGTCTCCGTCGTCGACCCCCGCTCCCCCGCCGTCACCGGCTTCCACCGGGTGCTGGCCCGGGACGCCGCCGGCGCCGTGCCGACCCCGGACCTCGCCGCCCGCGCGCCCGCGCTGCCCGCCCGGCCGGTGGTCGGGGTGGTCCTCACCCACGGGCAGCACGAGTACGGGGGGCAGCGGCGGCACGAGGAGGTCGCCGCGGGGCTGACGGGCTGGCTGGCCGGCAAGGACTGTGCCCGGCTGGAGCTGGAGACGCGGCTCGACGCGCACGACTGGCGGCTGTGCGGCACACCGGCCCAGCTGGAGGCCGTACTGGCCCGGCTGGACCTGGTCGTCACCGACCGGCTGCACGGGCTGGTCCTGGCGCTGCGGGCCGGGACGCCGGCGCTGGCGGTGGACCCGGTCGAGGGCGGTGCGAAGGTGACGGCACAGGCGCGAGCCTGCGGCTGGCCGGCGCTGGTGGCCGCCGAACGGCTGTCGGAGGGCGTGCTGGAGCACTGGTGGGACTGGTGCCTGACCGGTGGGCGGGAGGAGGCCGGGCGGATCGGCGCCGGGTTCCGGTCGGCGGAGCCGGTCGCGGACACCGCGGACGGTCTCGTGGCGGCGCTGGGAGCGCGCCCGGACGGTTAGCCCCCCGGCCGCGCGGGCACTCGGCCGACCGTCGGTCCGCCCCCGGGAGGAGACATCGTGAGCATCGGCCGGCTCCCCGGTCACGAGCAACGCGTACTCGACGAGGTGGAGCGGGCGCTGCGCCGCGACCGCCGGCTGGACCGGCGCCTGCGCACCCTGCGGCCCGGCCGCCGCCCCGACCTCACCCGCCTGGCGTCCTACCGCCCCCGCGCCCTGACCGTCCTGCTGCTGCTCGCCCTGTCGGTCACCCTCATGGTGACCGGCATCGTCACGTCCCGCCCCGGTGTGATCTGGGCCTTCGCCGCCGTGTGGCCGTCGACGCTGTTCGCGGTGTTCCGGCTGCTGTGCAGGTGGACGGAGGGCTAGAGGGTGTGGAACTGCTCGCGTTTGACTGCGTATGAGTGTGTTCTGGCGTGTGTGAGTGAGTGCGGGGGTGCGGTTCGGAGGCGGGATGTGCTGTGG
>NZ_JBIRNE010000028.1:0-6042 GCF_044331465.1 Streptomyces sp. NPDC017225
CGCCGCCCTGCGGCCGCACCTTCGACGGCGGGATCAACGGCTCCGCGATCTCCCACAGCCCGTCCGGCACAATCCAACTCCACGTACCCCGCCCCATGAACGACTCAACGAGCCAACCCCCACATAGGACACGGTCTTAAACAGAGGGGGAATTCCTTCATGGCGGTTCAGCTTGCGGACCACGTTCGGGGTGCCGCCCCGGTGGGGGCGCAGACACGGCGGCATGTGGGATCAGCCGCGGTAGGCGGTGCCACGTGCACGGCGCGCGTGCCTGCTTCCTCCACCTCGGCGCAACTGGGCGGGACCCGGTGAGCCGCCGTCCGATACGGCGCTCTGCCCGACGCCGACCGGTTCGCCGATCCAAGAAGCAGGACGAGCAGGTCGCCCTGGTCGTGGGTATGGTCGTGGCAGTCGGCCTGCTCGCCGCCGTCGTGCAGTGGCTGCTCACGCACTGGTGGGTCCTCGTCATCGTCGCCGTGGCCGCCTCGGCTGCGGGTGGCCTCTGGTACCAGAAGGCGCAACAGCGGGCAGTTTGGGCTCGTGTACGCGCCCAAGCCTTGCAGCTGCGGATTGCCGAGCTCGACGCCCTGGATCACCGTGCATTCGAGTTCGCTGTACGGGACCTGATGCGCCGCGACGGCTGCAAGGCCGAGCAGCTCGGAGGTGCTGGCGACAACGCTTGCGACGTGCGCGCCGTCGACCCCGCCGGTCGCGTCTGGGCGATCCAGTGCAAGCACCGCCGGGATGGGGGCCGTGGTGCCGCGGTCGGTGTCGGGGTGCTGCAGCAGGGTCAACGGCACTGCACGCCAGATCCACGGAGCGGACATCGCGGTCGTCCTCACCAACGGCCGCTTCTCCTCCAAAGCGATCCCCTGGGGTAAGCAGCACCGAATCCACCTCGTCGACCGCCGCGTTCTCGGCGAGTGGGCCGCAGGATCCCGCCCCTTGTGGGACCTGCTCGACCGCATCCCACCGCCACGCCGGCCGACTGCCCTGTCCTGACGTGACAGGTGCCTGGCAAATCAGCCCAAGACCGGCGCTTTGTTGCCAACCACTGGTGACCGAACCATTTCACCGCCCAGTTCGGACTATGCAGGAGGGCTGGGATATCCGTTGTCTTGCCTGACAGGAGGGCTGGCAGGGTGATTCTGACCATCAACGTGGCGGTCCTGCTGGCTGTCGTCATCGTCCTGCGACTACGCCGACGCACACAGGCCCGAAGCCGGTTGGACGAGAAGCTGACCGTGATCGTGGTGCTGGTGTTCGGCGTGCTGATCGCTCCGACCAGCTTCGGGCAGGGCGTCTTGAACATCGTGGGCCAACTCGCACGGAGTGTCACGCAGTCCGGCAGTCCGTGAGCCTCTCGGCCCGTGGGGCCTGAACCGTGCTTCGTGTCGCACCAACCTTCGTGCGTCTCCAGATGGGGAGTTGTAGGTTCTCGCGGCTCGTGTCGTATGGGATCGCTCTGACCCGGTGCTCTCGGCCCGTCTCACCGCATGTCGGGAATGATCGGTCTCACCGTGGTGGCGGACTCCTCACGACAGCCCCCGGGAGGTCTACCACGGAGCTGCCTCACTGGTGACAACTCACCGACGCCGGGCGCCCAAACGGCGGCGCATCCTGACCTATGGGCCTGGCGCGGTCCCGCCTGCCTGTCGGTAGAGCTCGTGCCGATCGCGTTCGCGGTTCTCAACAACCTCGGCTGGCAACTAACGGTGGGCTCCACCGCACCTTGCCCTTGCCCAGCGGTCGCGGTACCAGCGGAACGCTCGCCATCGTTCGGCCGACGGCGGCACACGACAGCTCAGGATCTACGGGTGCGGCTTGGCTTCACCTGCCGTTCAACGATCACCGTACGGGGCGCAGCGGGAACCTCTCCCTCGGTGCCAGGATGGAAGAAGCCAGGAGCCGTCCTCCGCATGCTATGCACGTAGCGCGGAAGATCGAAGGTCCGCCTATTACGGTCGATCGGAACATGGTGCAGGTGTCCGGACGCGTCGCGTGCGCCGCTCGCTCCGCCTCTTTCGCTGAGAACCTCCAGGGTGCCGTGGACACGGTCGAGCCAATCACCGCGGTCGATCCGAGGATCCCACCGTTCCTCTCGGTTCGGATTGAACGGCGGAAACCCGAAGGCATACGACCAGGGCACCGCTTGAGACAGGTGGTCCACAACCGAATACTTGGAACGGCCTTTGGACTCGCACAGCTGCTTGACGTAATGACTCGACGCGATGGCGCAGCCGTAATGTCTGGGCTCGGCGTGGCCGCACTCGTCATGGCCGAGCATGTTGGGACAGGCGTTCCAGTATGCCGGTACCGCCCAGTGCGTGCCCGGGTGGAACTGCCCCTTGGGCCAGCCGTTGTAGAACACGTGGAACGGATAGCGGCCCTGGGCCGGGTCGCAGCCGCGAATCAGCGTGTCGTACTGAAACCTGTCCCCGGCGTCCCCTCCATGTCGCAACTGGTCGTACGTGCCACTCTCGTAGGCGCGCTTGGCCTGCATCCTGACACAGAGCCACCCTGCGTCATCGTCTCCGATCCACCACTCCCAGTCAGCCCCTGTCTCCCGCTCGTGCGATTGGGAGCTCTGCCAGATCAGCAGCCCGGGTACTTGAGTCCTCAACGCGTCGAGGTTGTTATCCGTGACGCTCGTCTCATCGAAGCGGCGACCGGGAAGTCGGCTGTCTTCCAACCGGCGCCACGTATCCAGTGCGACCTGGTCCATCGCGGTACACAACGCCTGCAAGCTCTCGATCGCCACGAACGCACCCTACTCACAGCCCCGGCGCTCGGCCCAATGGTCGACCAACTGCCTCGGCCTGCGACGTCTCAACGAGCCGACATCCGTACGACACCGGGCGTGAGATTCCGACATGGATCACGAGGCTCTACAGGAGTGGCTGCACCGTAGTTCGCCCGGGGCAGACAGCGGAGATCCACGAATGAGTGGCCAACGCGGGCAAGGCATGTCAACGTAGACGACCTTCTGTAAACGCCCAGGTCATGGAGGTGATTGTCTGTGACTGCGACGCCCCCGAGTCCCGGATTCTCGACCAGCGTCGGAGCCCTGCGCTTGCGTGAGTGGCAGCTCGGCCCGGGCCAGCCCACGCTTGTGATGGATCAGTTCTCCGCCCACGATTTCAACCTGGTCGTGGACGACCGCGCGGACGTGCACGTCAACTCGAAGGACGGTCGCTTCTATCTCGGATGGTTCCCGCTTGGCCGCCCTGGCACCAAGGGGGAGGGATGGAAGATCGCCGTTACTGGCACGGCCAAAGTGCGCGGCTACCAGATTTCATTCGGCACCGAAACGCCGGCCGATATTGTCGCCGTCGCCGTAGCGCGCGTGCTGGGTACCGCCCGGCGGGCGTGACGCCAGACGCTCGAGTCTGAAGTCCCCGGCCGGCCCGTCGCTTGCGTCGCCAACGTTCGGGCCACGGACACGCAGGTCGGCTGCCATCTGCCACCCAAGGTCGCCGCAAGGTTGCCTGGCAGGGATTCCGTCCATGATGCCGCCGCGCACACCGCCGCATCGCCGGCGGCAAGTAGAACCCACAAGCCCTTGGAGGCCCCTGCATCCCGACTTCCCGTTTGGCCCGCCCACCCCGACTGGCGTCCAGTCCGCGTACTGGGTAGGTCCCCGGCACCTGGCCGGTGACGACGGACGCCTGTACGACACCGTCGCCGACACACTCACCGAGCTGGGCTGGACGAGCCTGGCGATCGTCCGCGGGCGACGGGTGCCGGACGAGGCGCCGGAGGACCGTCAGGTCCTGCGCAGCACCGTTCTGCACATAAGCCCCGACACTCTCCGCTGGGCCCAATGGGTCCTGCCGGATGAGCCGTTTCACCTGGGGAGTCTGCCGATCGCCTGGCAGGTCTCCGCTCGTACGGACATAAGCAGCCCGCTCGCCCAGTGGTCTGCCTACTTCACCCCCGATGTCCCCGGGGAGGTCCTCGCCGACTTCCTCGTCGCACTCGACGCCCGCGATAAGCCCGCCGTTTCACTCGGCGGCCCCGAGCTGGTCCTCGACGCCGTTACGGCGCACGGTTGGCTCCGCGACATCGACGCGTCCGGCGCGGGCGCGGTGGACCCGACCTTCGCCTCCCACGTCCACCTCGGCGAGGTGCCGCCCCTCATTCAGGACGCCGACCCGCTCGCCCTGGTGGCCGAACCTGACGAGGCGGTCCTGGCTGGGTGGCAGGCATGGGCCGAGCCGGTGCCTGGCGCAGGCTATCTGTGGGCCGCTTCGTTCGGCGCCAGCGTGCCGCACGACCTCGTCGCCGCGTTCGCCGATTCCTTGAGTTCTACGGCACCGGTCCTGCGCCGGGTGCTGCCCGAAAGCACTCAGGAACGGCTTCTGCGGGCTCCAGCCAGCTGACGACGGGCCGTTCTCTTGCCGATGCAACAAGCCCGGCCCACCTCGAATGAGGTGGGCCGGGCTTGAGCATGCGTCCACGACTGGTCGCGCCGCCTCCCGGAAGCTGGGTCAGCGTTTTGAGGTTGTAGCCGACCTGCCCGAGCTGTCGGCGGGCGGCGAACAGCTCGGCGACCAGCTCACGGTGATCGGCGATGGCGGCGGCTGGGACAGGTGGTCTCGCGGTCTAGCTTGAGTGGGGCCGTCCGGCCGGACGACGTGCGGCCGGTGGTGGGGAGCACTGCCGACCACCGGCCGCCGGTTCTTGAGCTTTTGCCGTGCCTATGTGCTCAGTCCTTGTGAGGGCGGAGGCGGTGGGCGCCCGCAGCGACGATGGTCTCCAACCGGCCGTACTCGAGCATGTCCTCGTGGGTCATGAAGGGGATGAGGGCTTCACGGTGCGGGAGGACGTACTTAAACAGAAGCTCGGCCATTTGGTGCGCAGCGGCCTTGGCCTCGGCTCCGGCCTCGGGGTTGTGGACGTGGACGCTGGCGGCCTGGAGTTCTTCGAGGGTGGCGTCATCGGCGAGGGCCTGTTCCTCGTCGGTGAAGGGGCGTCCGTCGAGGTGGCGGAAGGTGCGGGCGCCCGAAGGTCGGTTGAAGTCCGTGTCGAACAGCAGGGCCATGACGTGGGGGCGAGGGGTGGGGGTGAGCATAGGGGTTCTCCTTAGCGGGGCGGGGTGGGTGCCGACGTGCCCACGGTCTGGAGAATCCCCGGTTAGCCCAACCGGGGATCGTCGGCTCTCTTTGGCGGCTCGGTTTTCGCGGTTCAGCGTCGCAGTGGGGAACTACTCGCGGGCCTGGTCCCGATTTGCGCGGCCCGTCCTGGCGAGGAGACGGCGGGCTTGCCGCTGGCTCGTCGGCCCTGGACGATCTGGGGATCAGCTGGGAGGTCGGCCATCCGCCGTAGCCGCCACACGAGCACGCCGCTCATACGTTCCGCCGTGTCCAGTTCCCGTCGGGCGGCAGCCTGGGTGAGCAGGGTGGTGGGGTTGTGTCGCCCGTCTCGGCGAGCGGCGCGTTCCCTTCCTCCACCGCGAACACGCCGACGAGGCCGTCACACGGTGGAGCGAGGACTGGCCCGACCACACCGCCGAGGTCGAGGAATGGGACCGCTGGCGCTGGGAACACCAGGGCCCCGGCCGCGCGAGCACCGTCCGCGACCGGATGCCGGCGCGGACCACGGTCTTCCACGCCCGAGCACTCTTCCTCCCTGGTGGGGCACGCGCGGCGGCTGGCGTCCCCGAGGAGTGGTCGGTGCCGGCCTGGGAATTCGAGACCGACCGCTACACCGACCGCGCCTCGGCCTGGCGCACAGCTCGACGCCCCGGCTCGGGCCAGGAGGTCGAGGCCCAGGTGCGAGGCACGGACAAGGCAGCCGTCGAGGCTGCCTTCGCCGAGGCTTGCGCACAGGCTGTGGACCGTGCTCGTAACCCAGGGAAGTACGGCGACACCGACGAGTGGTAGCGCCATCGGTGCCCCACCCTGGGCTCAGGAGCGCTGGCGGGGGGGGGGGGGGGGGGGGGGGTGTTGGGCGCCCCCCCCCCCGCCCCCCCCCCCCCCCCCCCCCCCCCCGCGGGGCCGCGCCCGGGGAGAGACTATGGTGGGTGGGCGGGGCGCCCGC
>NZ_JBIRNE010000028.1:6052-79979 GCF_044331465.1 Streptomyces sp. NPDC017225
ACCCCTGCAATGACCCCCCCCCCCCCGCTTGGTTAGCCCACTGGGGCCCCCCCCGGGGCCCCCGGCGGGGGGGGTTTTTTTGGGCTATGACCCACACCCCCAAACCCAACGCCTTCTCATGCGCCGCCCCGACTCGCGTTCCGAGAGTGCGCCACCTGTATCACTGATTGGTCGGCTCCGCGGCCTCACGGGCCTTCTCCGCCTCATCGACGACAACGGCGTAGAACCACTTGGCGATCTCCGCGACCAGCTGTGTCCGGCCCATGGTGCTGGTGAAGAAGTAGTCGCTCATCTTGTTGTGTGCGCCCTGGTTGTCCGCGACCGCACCCGTGACGGCATCGTCGAAGTCGGGGGATTCGGCGAACTGGTTCGGGCTGTTGACCTTGGCCTGCTGCACGAGGTCCTCGTCGCCCAGCAGGGTGCCCAGGAGCGCCTCGAGGAAGGACACCTTCTGGGTGGCGGTGAAGTCCTCATTGCCGAACAGGTCGTTGAGCCGGTCGAGGACGGCCTGGAACGCGACCAGCTTCGGGTCCTTCTTGCTTGCCGACCCCGCGCCCGACACACCCTTGAGTCCGATGTCCTGCCCGCCCAGTGCTATGTCGGTCTTGCCCTTGTCGATCTGCTTGACGTTCTGCAGCACGATGTCGGACAGGTCAATTGGGGCGGTGAAGTTGTCAGGCTGGATCCGGCGGGCCAGCAGCCGAAGGTAGATGCTGCGCTTCTCCAAGTCCCCATCGCCGTAGTTGACGATCTGGCTCATGAAATCGTAGAGGCGCACGAAGGTGCCGACGTCCTTGCGGAACATGTCGAGCTCTTCCAGAGCAGCCTTGTCTCCCTCGCCGCCGTTCGCGGCGAGAGCGGACGTGTACCGGGCCTGGAACCGCTGCTTTCCTGGGCTTACCGCGGCCGTCAGGGCGTTGTTGCCCTTGTTCTTCACGAATGCTTCGGCGCACTGGTCGATCTCGGCGAGCGTGTAGATCCCGAAGGTGTCCAGCTTGGCAGACAGGTCGTGCACCAGGTTCGGGTCGGTGGACTGCTCCAGGTGTGCGTCGGTGTAGTACGGCTCGAACGCCTCCTGGATGCTGTTCGGCGGGTTTACGAAGTCCACGATCTGGGTCACCGCTGAGGTCTTGTGGACGCCTGACGGGGTGACGTAGGTGCGGTTGAGGCGCGAGAGCGTCTGCACTGCCGTCACGCCTGACAGCAGTCGGTCGACGTACATGGCGCACAGCAGAGGCTGGTCGAAACCGGTCTGGAACTTGTTGGCGACGATCATGACCTTGTACTCGTTGCCCTTGAAGGCGGACCGCAGGTCGTGTATGCCCGGGTTCATCGAGGACTCGGTGAAGTTCGTCGGCCCAGACTCAGGGTCGTCGACCTTGCCGGAGAAGGCCACCAGGGTGCCGTAGCCAAGGCCCTTTTTGGCTATGTAGTCGTCGATAGCCAGCTTGAAGCGCACGGCGCCCTTACGGGAGTCGGCCACCACCATCGCCTTGGCGTGTCCGTCCAGCAGGTGCGCCACGTTGGAGCGGAAGTGCTCGACGATGATCGCGGCCTTCTGCGCGATGGTCTGCGGATTGAGCTTCACCCATCGCATGACCTGCTTGGTCGCCTCGCTCTGGTCGACCTCCGGGTCGCCGGCGGCGACGTTTTGACCGACCTGGAAGGCCAGCTTGAACGAGTGGTAGCCCCGCAGGACGTCCAAGATGAAGCCCTCCTCGATGGCCTGCTTCATCGAGTACACGTGGAACGCCTGCGGCGGCAGAGATGTGCCGTCCGGTGCCCGGCCGAACAGCTCCAACGTCTTGCCCTTGGGCGTGGCTGTGAATGCGAAGTAGGAGATGTTCTCGCTGGCGGCCCGCTCGGACGCCTCGGCAGCCAGGACCGACTCGATGTCGACCTCGCCACCCTCCTCGATCTCCTTGAGCTCCTCGGACGTCAGGACCGCCTTCAGCTTGGCAGCGACCTGCCCAGACTGAGAGGAGTGGGCCTCATCGGCGATGACCGCGAACTTCTTGCCCTTCAGCCCCTTGGACTGCCGGATCTCGGCCATCGCGTGGGGGAAGGTCTGGATTGTGACCACGATGATCAGCTTGCCGTCGGCCAGGGCCTTTGCCAGCATCCCTGACTTGGAGGAGCCCTCGCGGGCGGCTTGCTTCCGATCGATGGCCAGCACGATGCCCTGGTCGTTGTCGATCTGTTTGATCGCGTCCTGCAGCTGTCCGTCCAGCACGGTGCGGTCGGTTACCACGATGACCGAGTCGAAGACCTTGGTGTTGTCCACCTGCAGGCGGGCCAGGCGGTGGGACAGCCAGGAGATTGAGTCAGTCTTGCCCGAGCCTGCCGAGTGCTGGATCAGGTAGCGGCGGCCGGCGCCTTCCTCGATCACGGCGTCGGTGACCTTGGTGACGGCCTCCCACTGGTGGAAGCGTGGGAAGCGCAGTGTCGCCGATCGTGTCGTCTTTCCGGAGATCGGATCGGTGTGCCGGTCGTGCTTGATGTACATGAACCGGCCGAAGATGTTCAGCCACGCGTCCCGCTGCAGCACCCGCTCCCACATATAGGAGGACGGCGACCCCTCCGGGTTGAGCGGGTTGCCGGCCCCACCCTCCTCGGTGCCCCGGTTGAACGGAAGGAAGAGCGTCTTCTCGCCGGCCAACTTCGTCGTCATCCAGACCTCGTCGTTGGACACCGCGAAGTGCACCAGTGCGCCTCGTCCGGAGGTGAACAGCGGCTGCACGTGCTTGGTGCCGGGGTCCTTCGGGTGCCGACTGCTCCTGTACTGCAACTTGGCATCCTCGACCGTCTGCGTGAAGTCAGTCTTCAGCTCGGTCGTGGCCACCGGAAGGCCGTTGACGAAGAACACTAGGTCGACGCTGCGCTGGTCAGCGGTGGAAAAGTGGACCTGCCGCATCACGCGCAGGCGGACCTTGTCGTAGTCCGCCATCGTCGTAGCATTCAGGGTGGACTCGGGCTTGAACTGGCACATGCGCAGCTTGGCCGACAAGTGCTTGAACCCGTGGCGTAGCACGTTCAGAGTGCCGCCACCGTTCTCCACGTCGATCGCGAGGAACTTCACCAGCCGGTCCAGCACTTGCTCGCGCTGCTTGGCCTCGTCTGCGGTGCCGGCTTTGATGACCTTGGCCAGTTCGGTCCTCTGCGTGTCCTGGAGCCACCCGAAGAAGTCCTCTGGGAACAGGGCACGCTCACGGTCGTAGCCGCTGTCATTCTGGGAATACAGCCAGCCCTGTGAAGCCAGGTACTCGCACAGCTCCTTCTCGAGTTCGATCTCGTTGTGCTGCTGGCCCATCAATTCAATCGTCCCCCAATGCTTCAATCTCGCCGGTCACGGCCGCAGTGATGAGCGCAGCGCGACGCTCCTGCGATAGCTCGATCAATCGCTCGGACTCCCCGATTAGGATTTCGGTTCGGGTAGTCTGCTCGCGAATATCGCGAACCACTGCCCTCTGTGTTGAGGGGTCGGGGAGGCTGAGAGGAATGCGCCCGAATGTGGCCCAGTTCCGAAAATCAACCGCGCGTTGCCGAACGTTAGGAGCCTGGGTGGCGAGAAAGCCACTGGTTCCCAGGTAACGAAGGAGCAAAGCCACGTACTCAGGTTCGTCGCCCGCGATTGCCTCGCAGGCGTGGTAAACGGGAGTTGCGTTTCCATGGCTATCAGAAATTCCGACTGCGCCTGAAAATCCATCAAGGCCGTGGAATACGAGATCGCCGGGACGAATTTCCTGGTAGCCTTCCTCCCTCTCTGAGAATGTGTACCCCTCCTCTCGGCGATTCGATCTGAGTGTCACTTCCCCATCTCGATAGGCGGTCACGACGCCCAATCCTGGAATTGGGGGACGGTCGACTCGTCGCAAAACGCGCTTTAGGAGCACGGTGCGCTTGCCGGTGGTGCCATAAAAGCACTGGTCAGTGAATGAAAAGATTCTCTGCTTTAGCATCTGGACGAGTTGCTGCTGCTCGTCGATCAAGGTGTCAATCTGAGAAGTCTCGCGGTCGATAAATGCAAGCGCCTTCCTTTGGTACTCCAGCGGAGGAACCGGCACCGGGAGTTCTGCGAGAGTCGCCCACCTCCTGAAGTCTGCGCCTCCTTCGCGGATGCCGCGAGCCATCGCCTTGGTGTAACCAGACTCTGCCTGTGCCCGGATTGCGTGTGCCACGAAGCGTGGCTCGACCAGCGGTCCAGGCTTGCACACCGTGCAGACCGCAGAGATGGCTCCTGAAGAGTCAGAGACCCCCACGGACCCTCGAAGGATGTCGAGACCGTGTACGACGAAATCGCCCACCTCCACTCCCCGATAACCAGAGAGGTCTGCGGCCTCGTGGTATCCGACCTTCGCCCGGTTCGACCGGAGTGTCACCTGGCCATTCGTGTATGCAGTGACGATCTCTGCGTCAGGAGGAATTGGTCGGCTGAGAGGTTCAAACAACCGTCGGAAGGGAAGCTGTCGAACCTTGGGGGCGCCAGGCCAAGCAATGCTCACCTGGCTTCCACCTCCCGTAGCAGGCCCAGAATCTTGGCGATTTGTGCCTCCAGGTCGCGATCGATCTTCTCCAGGGGACGCGGTGGGGTGTACGTGTAGAAGAGCCGGGCGAACGGGATCTCGTAGCCGACTTTCGTCTTCTTTATGTCGACCCAGGCATCCGGCACGTGCGGGGCCACCTCGGCCTCGAAATATGCCTTGATTGTCTCGCTCCGGCCTGCGTCGCCGAGCGTGTTGCCGGCGTAGGTGAATGGGATGTTCTCCGTGTCGCGCTTAGCGTTGTCCGGCTCGGGATTGCCCTTGGCGTCCGTGACGACTTGTGCCGACTCGTCGGGTTCGCCCAGGGCCGTGGCCAAGTGGCGATACTGGGCGGGGGTCAGCCTCAGACCGGCCGTGGCGAACTCCTCGCGGACGGTCTCGATGAACTTGTCTTGGCTTAGGTAAATCTGCTCGCCCATACGCTCCAGCACGAGTAGGTACGGCGCCGGGTCAGTGGTCTTACCGAACGCCTTGGCCAGCGCCTTGTGGTCCAGGCCAGCGGTACGGAACGCTGAGTAGTTCAGGCGCAGCGGGCGCTCGACTGTGATGGTCCAGTATCCGAAGTCAGAGTTCTTCAGGATCTTGGAGTTCTCGATCTCGGTGAAGGCGTCGTAGATCTTCACGATCCGCTCGCGGGCAGCCGCGTCGATGTCACGGCGCTTCGCCCCAAGGCTCTTGCGTCGCCGGGTCCACATGTCCGAGGCATCAATCAGCTGGACCTTGCCGCGACGCTCGGCTGGCTTGGCGTTGTCAAGGAGCCAGATGTAGGTGGAGATGCCGGTGTTGAAGAAAATATCTGTGGGTAGTGCGATGATCGCGTCCACCAGATCAGTCTCCAGCAGCCATCGACGAATCTCCGACGGGCCAGACTCTGCGGCGCCGTTGAAAAGCGGGGAGCCGTTCAGGACGATGCCTGCGCGACCACCCCCCTCGTGGGCAGGGCGCATTTTGTGGGCCAAGTGCGTCAGGAAGAGCATCTGACCGTCCGAGACCTGAGGCAGGCCAGGGCCAAAACGGCCGTCTGGCCCGCTCTTCTTACGCTCCTCCCTGACCGCATCTTCCGAGGCTTTCCAATCCACACCGTACGGTGGGTTGGACATGCAGAAGTCGAACGTCTTGTTGAAGAATTTGTCGTCGGCCAGGGTGTCTCCGAGCCGGATGTTGCCGACGTCCTGCCCCTTGCCGATCATGTCTGATTTGCAGATGGCATAGGACTGGTCGTTGATCTCCTGCCCGTACAGGCGCAAGCGGGCTCGGGGATTGCGCTCTAGCAGGCGTTCCTCGGCAACTGAGAGCATGCCGCCTGTGCCGACGGTGGGGTCGTAGATCGTGCGGATAGTGCCGGGCTCCAGCAGGGCCTCGTTCTCCTCCGCGAAAAGCAGGTCCACCATGAGACGAATCGCGTCGCGCGGCGTGTAGTGTTCGCCGGCTTCCTCGTTGGAGGCTTCCGCGAACTTGAAGATGAGGTGTTCGTACAGGTCGCCCATTTCCGCGTTGGGGACGGCGTCGGGATGCAGGTCCACCTTGGCGAACTGGGAGACGATCAGGTACAGCCGGTTCTTCTCTTCGAGCTTATTGATCTCGGCCTCGAAGCCGAAGCGCTCAAAGACGTCGATGTTTCCGGAGAAGCGAGAGATGTAGTCGATCAGGTTGGCGCGGAGGCCCGCCGGGTCCAAGAGCAGCCGAGCGAAGTCGTACTGCGACGTGTTGTAGAAGGTCAGATTAGTCTTGCGCTTGACCTGGACGTCCAGGGCGCCGCCTTCGAACTTCTCGGCCAGGGCGCGGACGTCGTCGCGGGTGGGCTCGAGCAGGCAGTCCAGGCGGCGCAGGATCGTGAACGGGAGGATGATGCCGCCGTACTGGTGCGGCCTGTAGACGCCTCGGAGCTGGTCGGCGATCGACCAGACGAGGCCACCCAAAGTGCTCAATTCAGTCCTGCTCTCTGACTTCCGGTGGGGTTGGGCCAAGCATGTCAGAGGCCATCGTCACCATCTGCAGGTTCGTCGACCTTCAGTGGGTGAAGGCCGCGTCTTCCATGTCGGCCACAACCCACGGGGACGTCGACAGGAAGGAGACCAACGGCCTCAGGTGGTGGATCCTGACGGCACCCGGGCACGCTTGCGGGCGCACCGGTACCACCGGGCGGGTGTCGGACGCCGCCTACGAGCTTCCGGTAGGGGTGACGGGAGCCCTGGCGCCTGCGCCCTGTCCTGGCGGCTCGACCACGACCCAACGACCAACTGAGACCAAAACTGAGACCAGGCACGTCGAAGGGCCCCGCTGCCAGCAGCGGGGCCCTTCGACATCGTGCCCGGTGAGGCACTGGCGGAGGATACGAGATTCGAACTCGTGAGGGGTTGCCCCCAACACGCTTTCCAAGCGTGCGCCCTAGGCCTCTAGGCGAATCCTCCGCAGAGAACATTACATGACGTCGGAGAGTGCTTGCGAACTCGTTCTCGGGGCCCCACATCGGGTAACGTGTGGCTCAGCCCCTCACGCGGCGCTATCTGACTGAACTCCCCCAGGGCCGGAAGGCAGCAAGGGTAGGTCGGCTCTGGCGGGTGCGTGGGGGGCGCTTGCGTTCGCGGGGCGGTCAGGTCGTCGCGGGGCGGACCGGTTGTCGGTGGGCGCCTATAACCTCGTATGCGTGTCGTCTCTCGCGCTCTACCGCCGTTACCGCCCGGAGTCCTTCGCCGAGGTCATCGGTCAGGGGCATGTCACTGACCCGCTGCAGCAGGCGCTGCGGAACAACCGGGTCAATCACGCGTACCTGTTCAGCGGTCCGCGAGGATGCGGCAAGACGACCAGCGCCCGGATCCTGGCGCGCTGTCTGAACTGCGAGCAGGGCCCCACCCCGACGCCGTGCGGCGAGTGCCAGTCGTGCCGCGACCTCGCGCGCAACGGACCGGGTTCCATCGACGTCATCGAGATCGACGCCGCCTCGCACGGTGGCGTGGACGATGCCCGTGACCTGCGCGAGAAGGCCTTCTTCGGGCCCGCCTCCAGCCGGTACAAGATCTACATCATCGACGAGGCCCACATGGTCTCCCCGCAGGGTTTCAACGCCCTGCTGAAGGTCGTCGAGGAGCCCCCGGAGCACCTGAAGTTCATCTTCGCCACCACCGAGCCCGAGAAGGTCATCGGGACCATCAGGTCGCGGACCCACCACTACCCCTTCCGGCTCGTGCCGCCCGGCACCCTGCGCGACTACCTCGCCGAGGTGTGCGGCAAGGAGGAGATCCCGGTCGAGGACGGCGTGCTGCCGCTGGTGGTGCGGGCCGGCGCGGGCTCCGTCCGGGACTCCATGTCCGTCATGGACCAGCTGCTCGCGGGCGCCGCCGCCGACGGTGTGACGTACGACATGACGACCTCCCTGCTCGGCTACACGGACGGCTCGCTGCTCGACTCCGTCGTCGAGTCGTTCGTCTCCGGGGACGGCTCGGCCGCCTTCGAGGTCGTGGACCGGGTGATCGAGGGCGGCAACGACCCGCGGCGCTTCGTCACCGACCTGCTGGAGCGCCTCCGTGACCTGGTGATCCTCGCCGCCGTGCCCGACGCGGCGGAGAAGGGGCTCATCGACGCCCCGGCCGACGTCCTCGAGCGGATGCAGGCCCAGGCGCGGTCCTTCGGCGCCGCCGAGCTCAGCCGCGCCGCCGACATCGTCAACGAGGGACTCACCGAGATGCGCGGCGCCCACTCGCCCCGTCTCCAGCTGGAGCTGATCTGCGCGCGCGTGCTGCTGCCCGCCGCGTACGGCGACGAGCGCTCGGTGATGGCCCGCCTGGACCGGATCGAGCGCGGTGTGCAGTTCTCCGCGGGCGCCGGGGCGCCTGCCATGGGGTACGTGCCCGGACCCGAGGCGCATGGGCATGCGGGCGCCGGGGCAGGGGCCGGGGGCGTCGCGGACGTCGCCGCGCCGGTTCCGCCGGGCGGCGGGCCCGCCGCGGCCCGCGCGGCGGTACGGGCCCCCGGGCCCGGTGGCGGTGCTCCGGCGCCCGGTCGGAGCGGCTCGCCCTCAGAGGTGGCTGCCGGTGCCGGTGCCGGTGCCGGTGCCGCTGTCGGCGCGGGGCCCGTTCCTGACGAAGGTGGCGGTTCCGCTGGAGGCGGGCAGCCGCAGGCCGCCCCCGCGTCTCCCGCCGCCCCCGCCCCTCCTTCCGCTCCCGCTGCGGCGCCTGCCCCGGCGGCCGCGCCCGGTGCCTGGCCGACCACGGCTCCCGCGGGTGGCGGGCGGCGCCCCGGAGGGTGGCCCACGGCGGCACCCGCGGGCGGCGGCCAATCCCGGACGCCCGCCGATCCCGGTCCCGGGTCGGCCCAGTCACCGGCTACGACTCCGGCTCCGGCTCCGGCCGTGGTTCCGGCATCCGATCCGGCCGCTTCCGCGGCCTCACAGGCCCCCGTCTCTCCGCCGCCGGGCGCGGGAGTCGACCCCCGCACGATCTGGCCCAACATCCTGGAGGCGGTCAAGAACCGTCGCCGGTTCACCTGGATCCTGCTCAGCCAGAACGCCCAGGTGACCGGCTTCGACGGCACGTCCCTCCAGATCGGGTTCGTCAACGCCGGTGCTCGCGACAACTTTCTGAGCAGCGGCAGCGAGGACGTGCTGCGGCAGGCCCTGGCCGAGCAGTTCAACGTGCAGTGGAAGGTCGAGGCGGTCGTCGACCCCTCCGGCGGCTCGGCATCCCCGCCTCCGGCCGGGCCCTCCGGCGGTCATGGCGGTGCCGGTGGTGGCGGCTTCGGTGGTGGTGGCGGTGCCGGTGGTGGCGGCTTCGGGGGCGGTGCGCCCGCGCAGCGCCCGTCGGCGCCCTCGCCCGCGGCCCCGCCTCCACAGGCCGCGCCCACCGCGCCGGGACCGACGTCGGGACCGGCGTCCGCATCCGCCCCCGCGTCCCGGCCCTCGGCGCCCGAGCCGCGCCCGGTCTCCCCCGAGGACGACATCCCCGAGGACGACGACCCCGACCTCGACGAGTCGGCCCTCTCCGGCAAGGAACTGCTGGTGCGCGAGCTGGGGGCGTCGGTGGTCGAGGAGATCCCGCACGAGTAGCGGACGGTCTGCGGATCCGGCGGCCCGGGCGATCCGGGCGGTCCAGGCGGCCCGGGGTGGTTCGAGCGGTCCGGGCGGTCCAGGCGGCCCGGGGTGGTTCGAGCGGTCCGGGCGGTCCAGGCGGTCCGGGGTGGTCCCGGGCAGTCCTCCAGGGCCGCCCTGGAGGAACGTACGAGCCCGCGAGCCCCACCCCTTCGGAAGCCCGCACAAACCGCGCCGGCCCGTTCCCATTAGGCTGACCCCGTGAAGGTCCTTGTCATCGGCGGCGGCGCCCGCGAACACGCCCTGTGCCGTTCCCTGTCCCTCGACCCCGACGTCACCGCGCTGCACTGCGCACCCGGCAACGCCGGTATCGCCGAGGTCGCCGAACTGCACCAGGTCGACGCCCTCGACGGCGCGGCCGTCACCGCGCTGGCCACGCGGCTCGGCGCCGAACTGGTCGTGGTCGGTCCCGAGGCGCCCCTCGTCGCCGGGGTGGCCGACGCCGTACGCGAGGCGGGCGTCCCGGTCTTCGGCCCCTCCGGGCAGGCCGCGCGGCTGGAAGGCTCCAAGGCCTTCGCCAAGGACGTCATGGCCGGCGCCGGAGTACCCACGGCCCGTTCCTACGTCTGCACGACCCCGTCCGAGGTCGACGCGGCCCTCGACGCCTTCGGGGCCCCCTACGTCGTCAAGGACGACGGGCTGGCCGCCGGCAAGGGCGTCGTCGTCACCGACGACATCGAGGCGGCCCGGGCGCACGCGAACGCCTGCGACCGCGTCGTCATCGAGGAGTTCCTGGACGGCCCCGAGGTCTCCCTCTTCGCCGTCACCGACGGCGAGAACGTACGCCCCCTCCAGCCCGCCCAGGACTTCAAGCGCGCGCTCGACGGCGACGAGGGTCCGAACACCGGCGGCATGGGCGCGTACTCGCCGCTGCCGTGGGCCGACCCCAAGCTGGTCGACGAGGTCGTGGAGAGTGTGCTCCAGCCGACGGTCGACGAGATGCGCCGCCGCGGCACCCCGTTCTCCGGTCTGCTGTACGCCGGTCTCGCGATCACCTCGCGCGGTGTCCGCGTGATCGAGTTCAACGCCCGTTTCGGCGACCCCGAGACCCAGGTCGTACTGGCCCGCCTGAGGACGCCGCTCGCCGGTCTGCTGATGGCCGCAGCCACCGGCAACCTCGCCGACCTCGAGCCCCTGCGCTGGAGCGACGACGCGGCCGTCACCGTGGTGATCGCCTCTCACGACTACCCCGCCACCCCGCGCACCGGCGACCCGGTCACCGGGCTCGGCGAGGTGGCCGCCGAGGACGCTCCGCACGCCTACGTGCTGCACGCCGGCACCCGGGCCGAGGGCGACGCCGTCGTCAGCGCCGGCGGCCGCGTCCTGTCCGTCACGGCCACCGGCGCGGACCTCACCGAGGCCCGCGACCGTGCGTACCGGGCCGTCGCCCGCATCGGCCTCGACGGCTCCCAGCACCGTACGGACATCGCGGCGAAGGCGGCGGCGGACGCCGCGGCGGAGACCGCAGCCGGGCAGTAACCGGACAGCACCCTTCCGCACCGAACCCGACAGGCCCCGGATCCTCCCAGGAACCGGGGCCTGATCCTTGCTGTCCGTCATCCACCTTTCCCCAAAGCCATTCCATCGAGTGACCGATGCGCCATACGGCTGACGGGCGTGAAGGCCCCAACTAGGGTGCCGCGCAAGCGTTCCGGCACTTGGCCCACCGGCATTGCGATGTCAGTGGCGGGTGCCACAGTGGGGGAGTGAACAAGAGCCGGAGAGCAGCAGGAAAGTCCAGGGCAGCAAGGAGGGGGTGAGGTCCGGCCGTGACCGGTATCGGTGGTGTGGAGATGGGCGCGCAGGCCGCGCGTTCCCGGGCGCTGGCCGTGCTGCGCATCCGCAGCAGGGCGCTGGCCGTCGCCCTGTTGCCCGCTGCCGCCGCCGTGATCCTGCTCGTGGGCGGCTCCACCGGGCACCTCGCGGGCGGGGGCTGGGACGTCGTCCGCTGGACCGTGTCCGGGCTCGCTCTCCTCGTCCTGGCGGCCGCCGCCGGAGTCGCCCTGGTCGTGGCCCGTTCCCGGCCGGCCGTGACCCCCACGGTCACGATCGCCGAGGAGTCGGCGCCGGACCTCTACCGGATGGTGCGCGACCTGGCCGACCGGCTCGATGTCCCCGCCCCCTCCGCGATAGCGCTCACGCCGGACTGCGACAGCTGGCTGGAGGACCGCACCCACCCGGCGCACGGCCCGCCGCCCGTGGAGGAGCACGACGACGTGGCCGGCCTGGGCGGCCCCGCCCACCGCAGGACCGCCGCCGCGCCCGTGCTCGTCATCGGCTCACCCTTCCTGTGGTGGATGCGCGTCGGCGAGCTGCGCGCCGTCCTCGCCCCGGTCGTCGCGGGTACGGGGCCCTCGGCGCACCCCGACATAGCCGCGGCCCGCCGCTTCATACGGGGCCTGGACGCCGCGGTGGCGGTGGCCGCCACGGGCGGGCGCGGCCCGCTGTCCCGCGCCGTGCGTGGGGGTCTCGGCTGGGTGTCCCGGCTCCTGCTGCGCGGCTGCCGCGTCCACGCGGCCGAGATGGAGCGCGGGGTCGCGGCGGCCGCCGCCGAGCGCGCACAGGCTGTGGACTACGGTCTGCGGATCGTCGCACAGGAGCAGGTCGGGCTCGCCTACGCGGGCTGGGACCGTCTGCTGACCCGGGTCGCGCTGCCCGCCTGGCGGATGGGCCGCTGGCCCTCCCGGCTGGACGTGGGCGTCGTCGCCGCGCTCACGGAGCTGTCCCGCCGCGACCGCCTGGCCGAGGGCTTCGCCTCCCGACTGGGTGAGCGCCCGGCCTGCGACCTGCTGGAGGAGCCCGGGGCGATGGACGAGGCGGTCTCCCTCCTCGCCGCCCGCCTCTTCCACGGAGGGCCCGCCGAGACCGGCCCGGACTGGGCGCCGGTGGGATGGGACGAGTACCCCGAGGAGGTCGTCGACCGGACCTGGCGCACGGACGCGGCCCGCCTCCACCGCGTCCTGGACGCCCTGGGCGTCCGCCGCGCCGCGGAAGGCGCCCCACCGGGCACCGACGGCCCCACCCTGACCCGCGTTCTGGACCACCTCACGACGTCGCCCGCTGCGTACGCCGAGGGCCCTTCGGACCCACGGGGCACGGAAGCCGCAACCGACACAGGCCTCGCAGCCCCCACCGACGCAGGCCTCGCAGCCCCCACCGGCACAGGCCTCGCAGCCCCCACCGGCACAGGCCTCACAGCCGCAACCGACGCAGGCCTCACAGCCCCCACCGACGCAGGCCTCACAGCCCCCACCGGCACAGGCCTCACAGCCGCAACCGACGCAGGCCTCACAGCCGGGACCGGGACGGGGACCGAGGCCGCCCCCGACCCCGACCCCGACCGCGCCCCCGACCCCACGACGGAGACCGGGGCCGGCGAGGCGGCCGAGCCCGCTACCCACACCAGCAGCACCGACTCCCGGACCGGCACCGGCGCCCCCACCGACCACCCCGGCGCCCACTCCGCTCCCACCGTCCACCCCGCCACCCACCCCACCCACGGCGACGTGAGCCTTTCCGGCGGCGACCACGCGGCCCACCACCCGGACCACCCCGCCGCCGACGATGACGACCTCGCCGGCACCACCGTCCGCGGCGCCGCGCTGGCCGCCGGACTCAGTGCCCAGCTGGCCCGCGAGGACGCGCGGGCGCAGCCGGCCGGAGCGCGGTCGTCGACCCCTGGGGCAGCCGCCGGACCGGCCGGACCCGACGCCGCCCTCTGGGACGACGGCGCACTCCCCCTCCTCCCCCTGCAACCTCCGCGCACCGGCCGCGAGATCCTCACCGCCCACATCACGGCGATGGTGTGCTGCGCGGCGATGGACACCGCCGGCGCGGCCCCCGGCCTCGACTGGCTCGACGGACCGTCCCTCCTGGTCAACGGCGCCCGCGCCGCGGATCTGGGCCCCCGCGTCCGCAGCCTCGTGGAGACCGGCGACCCGGGTCCCCTGCGCGACTGGATCAGCGAGCTCGGCGTACGCCCGGAAAAGCCGGTGCGTCTGGTCTGACCCCCGGCCCGGTCCGCCCCGGCCGCCAATCCGGATCCTCTGATTCCACTTTCTGCCACTTCGCAACGAACAGTGACAGCACGCGCGCGAAATGTGATGTGCTGGGACCGATCGCGCACATGGCAAGGACGTCAGTCATACGCACGACCACGGGGGCACGAGGGAGGGGGCTGTCCCATGGGGCCCGAGCAGATTCGCCGCTGGGAGTCGGGAGCACTCGCGCATGCCGTGACGGACCCCTTCGGTCAGGGGCCCGTCCCCTGGCTGCGCGGCGGCGAGACGTACTTCGGCGACACCGGCCAGGTCGTCCCCTGGTACGCGGACCAGGACGCCGTACCGGACCCGGACGGCAGACCCGGCAGGAGGAAGCCCCAGCGGCACACCGACGGCGGCGGTCCGCGCGCCGCCGACGACGTCCGCCGTCAGATCAAGGGCTTCACCGCGACCGGAGCCGCCGCCCCCGGCGAGGCCATCGACTTCCACATCACCGTCGACCCGCCCCAGGAATTCAGCGTCGACGTCTACCGGATCGGCCACTACGGCGGTGACGGCGCCGCCAAGATCACCACCAGTCCCCGCCTGTCCGGCATCGTCCAGCCCCCGCCGCTGACCGCCGACCGCACGGTCTCCTGCCACCACTGGTGGCTGTCCTGGCGGCTCCAGATCCCGTCGTACTGGAACATCGGCGCGTACGTCGCCGTCCTCACCACCTCCGACGGCTACCGCTCCCACGTGCCCTTCACGGTCCGCGACAGTCACCCCGCCGACCTGCTCCTCCTTCTGCCGGACATCACCTGGCAGGCGTACAACCTCTACCCGGAGGACGGCCGCACCGGCGCCAGCCTCTACCACGCCTGGGACGACGACGGCCGGCTGCTGGGCGAGGCGGACGCCGCGACGACCGTCTCCTTCGACCGTCCGTACGCGGGCGCCGGTCTTCCCCTGCACGTCGGCCACGCCTACGACTTCATCCGCTTCGCCGAGCGCTACGGCTACGACCTCGCCTACGCCGACGCCCGCGACCTGCACTCCGGCCGCGTCGACCCGACCCGCTACCGGGGGCTGGTCTTCCCGGGCCACGACGAGTACTGGTCCGTCCCCATGCGCCGCACCACGGAGCTGGCCCGCGAGCAGGGCACGTCCCTGGTCTTCCTCTCCGCCAACACCATGTACTGGCAGGTGGAGCTGGCTCCCTCCCCGTCCGGCGCCCCCGACCGCCTGCTGAGCTGCCGCAAGCGCCGGGGCCCGGGCCGGCCGGTGCTGTGGCGGGAGATCGACCGTCCGGAACAGCAACTGCTCGGCATCCAGTACGCCGGCCGCGTCCCCGAACCGCACCCGATGATCGTCCGCAACGCCGGTCACTGGCTCTGGGAGGCCACCGGGGCCCACGAGGGCGACGAGATCGAGGACCTGGTCGCGGGCGAGGCCGACCGCTACTTCCCGCGCACCGCGCTCCCCGTGCACGACGAGCGGGTCCTGCTCGCGCACAGCCCGTACACCGACGCCGACGGCGCCCGGCGCCACCAGGAGACGTCGCTGTACCGGGCTCCGTCCGGCGCCTGGGTCTTCGCGTCCGGGACGTTCGCCTGGTCCCCGGCCCTGGACCGTCCGGGTCACGTCGACCCACGCGTCCAGCGGGCCACCGCCAACCTCCTGGACCGCATCTGCAAACGAGACTGACCCGCACCCGGCGCCCCCGGCCCCGCCGTCCCCGATCCCCCGCCCGTACGGGACAATCGGAGCATTGGACAGAACCACGGGGAGGAACCGTGTCCGGATTCGTTGAAAAGCCCGAGCCGATCCAGGTTCCGGGTCTGGTGCATCTGCACACCGGCAAGGTGCGCGAGCTGTACCAGAACGAGGCGGGCGACCTCGTGATGGTCGCCAGCGACCGCATCTCCGCCTACGACTGGGTGCTGCCGACCGAGATCCCCGACAAGGGCCGGGTGCTCACCCAGCTCTCCCTGTGGTGGTTCGACCAGCTCGCCGACCTGGCGCCGAACCACGTCCTGAGCACCGAGCTGCCCCCCGGCGCCCCCGCCGACTGGGAGGGCCGCGCGCTGGTCTGCAAGTCCCTGCGCATGGTCCCCGTGGAGTGCGTGGCCCGCGGCTACCTCACCGGATCGGGGCTGGCCGAGTACAAGGAGACGCGTACCGTCTGCGGTCTCGCCCTCCCCGAGGGCCTCGTCGACGGCTCGGAGCTGCCCGCCCCGATCTTCACCCCGGCCACCAAGGCCGAGGTCGGCGAGCACGACGAGAACGTCTCCTACGAGGAGGTCGCCCGCCAGGTCGGCGCGGACACCGCGGCCGCCCTGCGCCAGCTCACCCTGGCCGTCTACTCCCGCGCCCGGGACATCGCCCGCGACCGCGGCGTCCTCCTGGCGGACACCAAGTTCGAGTTCGGCTTCGCGGGCGGGAGCGCCGAGGACCTGGTCCTCGGCGACGAGGTCCTCACCCCGGACTCCTCCCGCTTCTGGCCGGCCGACCAGTGGCAGCCGGGCCGTGCGCAGCCGTCGTACGACAAGCAGTTCGTGCGGGACTGGCTCACCTCGGCGGAGTCCGGCTGGGACCGGAAGAGCGAGCAGCCCCCGCCGCCGCTGCCGCAGCGGGTCGTGGACGCGACCCGCGGCAAGTACGTGGAGGCGTACGAGCGTCTGACCGGCCTGACCTGGTCGTAGGCACGCCAAGGCGGACACGAGAAAGCCCCCGGCCCAAGCCGGGGGCTTTCACATGGAGCGAACGACGAGGTTCGAACTCGCGACCTCAACCTTGGCAAGGTTGCGCTCTACCAACTGAGCTACGTTCGCACTGCGCCGTGGCGCGACAGCCACTATACCCAACCCCGCTCCCGCGCGAGCCGCACCGCCGTGTGCCGGTTCTCCGCCCCGAGCTTGCTCGCGGCCGACGACAGGTAGTTCCGTACGGTCCCCTCCGCGAGCGAGGCGCGCTCGGCGATCTCCGAGATGGGCGCCCCGTCGGCGGCGTGCTCCAGCACCTCGGCCTCGCGCGCGGTCAGCGGCGAGTCCCCGGCGGAGATCGCGTCGGCGGCCAACTCGGGGTCGACGTAGCGGTTTCCGGCGTGCACCGAGCGGATCAGCTCGGCGAGCCGCTGGGCGCTGACCGTCTTGGGGACGAACCCGCGCACACCTGCCGCGAGCGCCCGCTTGAGATGGCCGGGACGTCCGTGACTGGTCACGATCAGCACCCGGCAGGCGGGCAGCTCGGACCGCAGTGATGTGGCGACCTTCACACCGTCCGCGCCGGGCATCTGGAGATCCAGTACGGCGACGTCCGGCACGTGCGCCCGTGCCATCGCCAGCGCCTCCGGCCCGGTGGCCGCCTCGGCGACCACGACGAGGTCGTCCTCCAGGGACAGCAGGGCCGCCAGCGCCCCGCGGATGAGGTGCTCGTCGTCGGCGAGCAGCACGCGGACGGGGGTCGTCACGACGCGACTTCCAGCACGGCCCCGGCCGTGGTCGGCGGCAGCGGCACCTCGGCCGTGAGCCGGAACACCCCCTGGCCGGTGTCCCCGGCCTCCAGCGTGCCGTCCACGGCGGACAGCCGCTCCCGCAGCCCCGCGAGCCCGGAGCCGCCCGTAGCGGCGGGGCGCCCCGAGCCGTCCGAGCCGACGGCGGGGTTCGCCCCGGCCGCGTCCGACACCCCGTCGTTCTCCACCGTCAACACCACACGTCCCTCCGACGTCCGCACCACGACGGCGACCTTCTCGGCGTCCCCGTGCCGCAGCACGTTCGTGGTCGCCTCCCGCACCACCCAGCCGAGCGCCGACTGCACCTCGGCGGGCAGCCCGGACGTCTCGCCGCTCATCTCGCAGTCGATCCCGGCGGCGGTGAGCACGCCCCGGGCGCCGGCGAGTTCGACCTGCAGGTCGGTCTCACGGTAGCCGCGGACGACGTCCCGGACCTCCCGCTGTGACTCCTGCGCGATGCGCTGCACCTCGATCATCTGCTCCACCGCTTCGGGCCGTCCGCGCCGGGACAGCTGGACGGACAGCTCGCTTTTGAGCGCGATCACGGCCAGGTTCCGCCCCATCACGTCGTGCAGGTCCCGGCCGAACCGCAGCCGTTCCTCGGCGACCGCGAGCCGGGCACGGGTCTCCTTGGCCTCGTCGAGTGTGTAGACCGCGTTGAGCAGCCAGACGGAGAAGATCGAGGTGAAGGCGAGGAACCCGCCGGCCACCAGCACGAGGCCCGCCACCGCGGCCGAGGCGATGCCCGGCATGCCCAGCGGGAACGAGACGACACCGGCCCCCAGCGCGAAGCCGCCGACGACGGCGACCACGTGCCGCCGGTTGCGTACGCCGAGCGTGATGGTGCCGGCGCCGAAGCACAGGACACCTGCGAAGACGGAGCCCACCGCGGCGTTCACCCCGTCGCCGCCCGGTCCGCGCTCCGCGATCCCGATCGCGCCGATCGCGAACACCGCCGTGAGCACGGCGAGCGCCCACAGCAGCCGCAGGGGCTGCGCACGCCGGCCGCGCGTCCAGTCCAGTGCCCGGGAGGAGAAGAGCATGCAGACCGCGGCGTGCGGGATGACCAGCAGGGACAGCCCGGTCGCGAGCCGGGGCCCGACCTGGCCGAAGGCCGACACCCCGATCATCAGGATCTCGATGATCCCGAAGAAGTGGAACGACCACCGGGTGTACGTCTCCACCTTCGCCGGTGTGCTCTTCCGCCCCCACCAGCGCCTTGGCCTGCGCATGCCCTCACTCGCCCCGCTCTTCCTGATCGCGGCCCCGGCCCTGGTCCCGGTCCGGGCCCTCCCGCACCTCAGTGCCGCGGCTCCCAGCGGAACCGCCGCTGTACAGCAAACACCGCGACCGTGGTCCAGGCCACCGCCGTCGCCACGGCGCCCAGCGCCTCGTACGCGGACAGGTCGCCGGTCCAGCCGCCGCGCACCAGGGTGATGACGGGGGTCAGCGGCAGCAGCTCGCAGAGGGAGGCAGCGAGGTCGGGGAGCACCTCCAGCGGGACGAACATGCCGGAGCCGAGCATCGAGGCGAACATGAACGGCATCGGTGTGACCTGCGCGCTCTCCCCGGTCCGGGTGAAGCTCGCGGTGACGGCCGCGAGCGCGGCGCACATCACCAGGCCGAGCAGCAGGCCGAGGACGGCCAGATGGGGAGCGGACGGCGCGGACAGGTCCAGCAGGACGAAGCAGCCCGCCGCCAGCAGCAGGCTCTGCACGAGCCCGGTGAGCACGGACGGCAGGGCGGAGCCGCCCAGGATCTCGGCGTCCCGCAGTTCGCCGGTGCGCAGCCGCTTGAGGACGAGTTCCTCGCGCCGGACGACGAAGACGCCGACGAGGGCCGAGTAGACGGCGAACAGCAGGGAGAAGCCGATCGCTGCGGGCAGCACGAGCGTGCCGGTGGTCAGCCCGGCCTCGGCGAGGTCCATCTCCTTGGACGCCGACCACACGCTGACCGGCAGCACCAGCGGTACGAACAGCGCGGCGAAGACGGTGCCCTTGTTCCGTCCGAGCAGGGTCAGTTCGGCGCGGGCGAGCGCGGTCATCCGGCTCATCGGTGTGGTGGCCGCCGCCTTCGTGGTGCGTGCCGCGTGGGTGTCCGTGTCCGTGGCGCTCATGCCGCGTACTCCTTCGTGGTCGTTCCCTCGGCCGTTCCCGCGGCCGCCTCCTTGGCGATCCCCAGGAAGGCCTCCTCCAGGGACGCCGACCGCATGTCCAGGCGGCGCAGTTCCACGCCGGCCTGTCCGGCCCACACCAGCAGCCCGGTGGCCGCGCGCTGGAGTTCGTGGGTGCGCAGCTTGACGATCCGGCCGTCGACCTCGTGGCCGCTGACGCCCAGTTCGCCGAGCGGCGGCAGGTCGCCGACGAAGAAGCCGTCGGGCAGCTCGAAGGAGATCCGGGAGGGCCGTGAGGCGGTCACCTCGGCCGGGGTTCCGGTGGCGGCGATCCGGCCCTCGTGCATGATCGCGAGCCGGTCGGCGAGCTGCTCGGCCTCCTCCAGGTAGTGCGTGGTCAGCAGTACCGTCGTGCCGCCGTCGCGCAGCGCGCTCACCAACTCCCAGGTCTCCCGGCGGCCTTCGGCGTCCAGTCCGGTGCTGGGCTCGTCGAGGAAGAGCACCTCCGGGTCGCCGAGCAGCGCGAGCGCCAGGTCCAGGCGGCGCCGCTGGCCTCCGGACAGCTGCTTCACGCGGGTGTCGGTCTTGGTCTGCAGCCCGACCACCTCCAGGACCTCCATCGGCGGGCGGGCCCCGCTCACACATCCCGCCCACATCCGAGCGGTCTCGGCGACGGTCAGCTCGGAGGGGAAACCGCCCTCCTGGAGCATCACCCCGGTGCGGGGGCGTACGGCGGCGCGCTCGGTGTACGGGTCGTGCCCGAGGACGCGCACGCGTCCGCCGGCCGGAGCGGCGAGGCCCTCCAGCAGCTCGACCGTCGACGTCTTGCCGGCGCCGTTGGTGCCGAGCAGCGCGAAGACCTCCCCGCGGCGCACGGAGAAGTCGATTCCGCGCACGGCCTCGAACCCGCCCCCGTACACACGCCGCAGGTCGGTGACCTCAATCACGTGTTCGTGTTCGTTTGATTGCATGCCTCAAGCATTCCGGACCACCGGGCCGGACAACAGTGCGGCCCCTCATCACCCGGCATGACAAATGTCAGACACCGCCACCCGCACTCGGCCCGGGAGCCGCGCTTCGTGCGTCCGCGCGCCGGGGCCCGGACGCACGAAAAGACCCCGGCCCTTGGAGGACCGGGGTCTGATTCCCGAGCGGACGACGAGGTTCGAACTCGCGACCTCAACCTTGGCAAGGTTGCGCTCTACCAGCTGAGCTACGTCCGCATTGCCTCCGACCGGCCTTCACCGATCGGTGCGAGCACCAGCCTACCTGATCGACATCAGTGATCGGTACGGTGATGCAGAGCGGGTGACAGGAATTGCACACTGCGCCTTCCCCCTGGAAGGGGGATGTTCTACTACTGAACTACACCCGCATGTTCCGTGAGCTGGGCCTTTCGGCCTTGCCCCTCGGCGTGCTCCAGACTTTAGCTGATCACCCGGGGTGCTGCGCAAGTCGGTTGCCGCGAGGGGCGGCTGAGCGGCAGTCGGCGGCCGGCCGCTCAGCCCGTGGGTCAGTCCTGTGGGACAGCCGCGCGTGTCGGCCCCGGGTGCCGGCCGGACGGGTCGATCGTGGGCGTCGGCCGTGGGTGTCAGCCGTTGACGTCGGCCGGCGTGCGGCTCACCGCGCCTCGGCGAACGCCTCGTACACCCGCTTCGGGATCCGGCCCCGCGCGGGCACGTCCATCTTGTTCGCCTGCGCCCAGGCCCGCACCGCCGCCGGGTCGGGGGCGACCTCCGTCTGCCGGTACGTCCTGCCGGAGCGCGACCGCTTGCGGCCGGCCGAGACGTACGGCTCGAGCGCCTCGCGCAGTTCCCGGGCATTGGTTTCGTTCAGGTCGATCTCGTACATCCGGCCGTCGACACCGAAGGCGATCGTCTCCGCCGCTTCCGAGCCGTCGATGTCGTCAAAGAGAGTGACTACGACACGCTGCGCCACGAATATCGGTCCCTTCGTGCGGCATCTCCGCGATGACGTGCCAAGACGTGTCAAGACGCCGCGATGATGCCGACTGTTCGCCTGTAATTGGGCAAAGTATCGGCTAATGACATTTCATTTGTACAGTGCCCGGCATTGCAATGGGAAGCCCGACTAAATCTCTCCGCGTGTCCGCCGCGCAATAGGCGTCCGGGCCAGATCCGGGATCTTTCCCGAAGCTTTTCGTGACCGACTCCCGCCGATGCCCGATCGTGACGGTGCTCACGTAGTTTCCTCCAAGGCTACGCGCGTAGAAATTTTGTACGGGTAGTCTGAAGGGACCTGCTCAGCACCACACACCGGGAGTGCCAGTGGCACGCGTCGTAGTCGACGTCATGCTCAAGCCGGAGATCCTCGACCCCCAGGGCCAGGCGGTGCAGCGCGCACTGCCGCGGCTGGGTTTCGAGGGGATCTCGGACGTACGTCAGGGAAAGCGATTCGAACTGGAAGTGGACGGGCCGGTCGACGACGCCGCCCTCGCCCGCATCCATGATCTTGCGGAATCCTTCCTCGCCAACACCGTGATCGAGGACTTCACCGTCAAGGTCGAGTCCGATGACGTAGTCGCGGGAGCCGTGAAGTGACCGCTCGTATTGGCGTCGTCACTTTCCCCGGCAGTCTCGACGACCGGGACACGCAGCGCGCGATCCGCGTCGCCGGCGCCGAACCCGTCGCCCTCTGGCACAAGGACAAGGACCTGGGGCAGGTCGACGCCGTGGTGCTCTGCGGCGGTTTCTCCTACGGCGACTATCTGCGCGCCGGCGCCATCGCGCGCTTCTCGCCGGTGATGGACACCCTCATCGACCAGGCGAAGGCCGGCCTCCCGGTACTCGGCATCTGCAACGGCTTCCAGATCCTCACGGAGGCCCACCTGCTGCCCGGCGGGATGCTCGGCAACGACCACCTGCACTTCGTCTGCCGCGACCAGAAGCTGCGGGTGGAGAACGCGGACACCGCCTGGACCAGCGACTACACCGCCGGCCAGGAGATCCGCATCCCGCTGAAGAACATGGACGGCCGCTACGTCGCCGACCGTCGGACGCTGGACGAGCTGGAGGCCGAGGGACGCGTGGCCTTCCGCTACGTCGTCGACGGCGACGCCGCCGACGGATGCGGCAACCCGAACGGCTCGCTCAACGACATCGCCGGCATCACCAACGCCGCCGGAAACGTCGTCGGCCTCATGCCGCACCCCGAGCACGCCGTCGAGCCGCTGATCGGCACCGGCCGCACCGACGGCCTCCCGTTCTTCACCTCGATCCTCAAGAAGCTGGTCAACGCATGAGCCGGACGCCTCTGGACACGGTCGAGCACGCGACCGCGACCCCCGACGTCGAGCTGCCCTGGGCCGAGCTGGGCCTGAAGAAGGACGAGTACGAGCGGGTGGTGGAGATCCTCGGCCGCCGCCCGACCGGTGCGGAACTCGCCATGTACTCCGTCATGTGGTCCGAGCACTGCTCGTACAAGAGCAGCAAGGTCCACCTGCGCCAGTTCGGCGAGAAGGCCCCCGAGTCCGACGCGATGCTCGTCGGCATCGGCGAGAACGCCGGGGTCGTCGACGTCGGCCAGGGCTACGCGGTCACCTTCAAGGTCGAGTCCCACAACCACCCGTCGTACGTGGAGCCCTACCAGGGCGCGGCCACGGGCGTCGGCGGCATCGTCCGCGACATCATCGCGATGGGCGCCCGCCCGGTCGCCGTCGTGGACCCCCTGCGCTTCGGCGCCGCCGACCACCCCGACACCAAGCGCGTCCTGCCCGGCGTCGTCGCCGGCATCGGCGGCTACGGCAACTGCCTGGGCCTGCCCAACATCGGCGGCGAGGTCGTCTTCGACGCCTGCTACCAGGGCAACCCGCTGGTCAACGCCGGTGCCATCGGCGTCATGCGGCACGAGGACATCCACCTCGCCAAGGCCTCCGGCGCGGGCAACAAGGTCATCCTCTACGGCGCCCGCACGGGCGGCGACGGCATCGGCGGCGCGTCGATCCTGGCCTCCGAGACCTTCGACGACGCCAAGCCCTCCAAGCGCCCGGCCGTCCAGGTCGGTGACCCCTTCCAGGAGAAGCTCCTCATCGAGTGCACCCTGGAGGCGTTCGCCGAGAAGCTGGTCGTCGGCATCCAGGACCTCGGCGCGGCGGGCCTGTCCTGCGCCACGTCCGAGCTGGCGTCCAACGGCTCCGGCGGCATGCGCGTCACCCTGGACGACGTACCGCTGCGCGACTCGACCCTCTCGCCCGAGGAAATCCTCATGAGCGAGTCGCAGGAGCGCATGTGCGCGGTCGTGGAGCCGGAGAAGGTCGACCGCTTCCTCGAGATCTGCGACAAGTGGGACGTCATCGCGACCGTCATCGGTGAGGTCACCGACGGCGACCGCCTGGAGATCTTCTGGCACGGCGGCAAGATCGTCGACGTCGACCCGCGCACCGTCGCCCACGACGGCCCGGTCTACGAGCGCCCCTACGCCCGCCCCGAGTGGCAGGACGCCCTCCAGGCCGACGACGCGAACAAGCTGCCCCGGCCGGAGACGGGCGAGCAGCTCAAGGACCAGGTCCTGAAGCTGGTCGGGTCCCCGAACCAGGCGTCCAAGCAGTGGATCACCCAGCAGTACGACCACTTCGTGCAGGGCAACACCGTCCTCGCCCAGCCCGAGGACTCGGGCATGATCCGCGTGGACGAGGAGTCCGGCCTCGGCGTCGCCATCGCGACCGACGGCAACGGCCGGTACGCCAAGCTCGACCCGTACACGGGCGCGCAGCTGGCCCTCGCGGAGGCCTACCGCAACGTCGCGACGACCGGCGCGAAGCCCCTCGCGGTCTCCGACTGCCTGAACTTCGGCTCGCCGGAGGACCCGGCGGTCATGTGGCAGTTCGCGGAGGCCGTGCGCGGTCTGGCGGACGGCTGCCTCCAGCTCGGCACCCCGGTGACCGGCGGCAACGTCTCGCTCTACAACCAGACGGGCGAGGCGGCCATCCACCCCACCCCCGTGGTGGCCGTGCTGGGCGTCATCGACGACGTGGCCCGCCGCACGCCGGTCGCCTTCCAGGAGGAGGGCCAGCTGCTCTACCTCCTCGGCGACACCCGTGAGGAGTTCGGCGGCTCGGCCTGGTCCCAGGTCATCCACGACCACCTCGGCGGCCTGCCCCCGAAGGTCGACCTGGAGCGCGAGCGCCTCCTCGGCGAGATCCTGATCTCCGCCTCCCGCGACGGCATGATCGACTCCGCGCACGACCTCTCCGACGGCGGTCTGGTCCAGGCGGTCGTCGAGTCGGCGCTGCTCGGCGGGAAGGGCGCACGCCTGGTCGTACCGGACGGGCTCGACGCCTTCACCTTCCTGTTCTCGGAGTCGGCGGGCCGCGCGGTCGTCGCCGTCCCGCGCTCGGAGGAGCTCCGCTTCACCGACATGTGCGGCGCGCGGGGCCTGCCGGCCACCCGCATCGGTGTCGTGGACGGGGACGCGGTGGAGGTCCAGGGCGAGTTCTCGCTGGCCCTGACCGAGCTGCGCACGGCGCACGAGGAGACGATCCCGGCGCTGCTCGCGTAGGTTTCGCCGACGACGAAGGGCCGCCCGGAGGTTCCCGGGCGGCCCTTCGCATGTTCTGGGGCCTTAAGGACGCGGCCGCGTCAGGGCCGGATCAGCACAGCACGGTCTTGTCGTAGTCGCCCAGCCCGTCGTACGTCCACGACCGGCTGGCCCCGGGCTTCAGCGTCCAGCACGAGCCGTCGCTCCCCCAGGAGATGACGATCTTGACCTTCTTGGTCGTGCTGCAGTTGTTGGTCAGCTTGATCCACACGTAGGCGTTGGTGGACGGCCGCTGCACGTTCCGGTCGATGCACGACGGTGCCGTGTCTCCCGCCGCCGCGTGGGCGGCCGGTGCGGCGGCCACGACCGAGAGCGGAGCGGCGAGCAGGGCGGTCAGGGCGACGGCGGACTTCTTGATCAAGGGCATGGGGCGAGCCTTTCCCGTATGCGACGGAACGGGTGTCACGCACGTCGAGGCGTGATCCCTGAGCCATTGAACGGGCGAACGGTGCGAACGAGTACCTGGATAGTTGCAGGGTGGGCGCTCACTCTTGCGCATGATTACGTAATTACGTAATCTCCAAGGAATGGAGGAACTGGAACACCGTGTCGCCGATCTCGAACGGCGTATTGCCGCGCTGGAAGCCGCCGACCGACCCGCGCCCCGCCTGCCGGAGGGCGACTTCTGGGCCCTGGAGGGGCTGAAGGAGCAACTCGCGGAGCTGGGGGCGGTGGACGGAGGGGTCCTGTTCACGGGGGTCGTGCGCCTGCCGACCGGGGAGCAGTACCGGTGGCAGCACGGCGCGCTCACCGAGGGCCTGATGGACGCCGACTGGGCCGAGTCCGCCGAGGCGTTCGCCGCGCTCGGTCACCCCGTCCGGCTGCGGCTGCTGCGCGAGATCCTCGGCGGCCGGCGCACCGCGGCCGAGCTGGCCGAGTCGGCCGAGGCGGGCACGACCGGCCAGATCTACCACCACCTCCGCCAGCTCACCGGCGCCGGCTGGCTGCACACCACCGGACGGGGCCGCCACGAGGTGCCGCCGGGGCGGGTCGTACCGCTGCTGGTGGCGCTGTCGGCGGCCCCGGGCTGACCGGAAACGGCGCGGACCGGTCCGATCAGGGTCCGATCGAAGTCCGATCAAGGGGGAACCATGTCCGCACGCAAGCTAGCCATGAGCACCTTCCGGGCGCTGCAACTGGGCTTCATAGCCCTGGTGACCGCCCACATCCTCTTCGGCTTCGGGTATCCGTGGTGGTGTGACTTCCTGCCACTGGTCCTGGCATACGTCCTGATCGCCGTGGTCAACCGGTGGGGCGGCGGTGCCCCGGACGCCCCGGGCGCCGCCCGTGAACCCGTCGCGGTCGGCCCGCCCGTGACCGGCCGCTGGTCCGCGCTGAACGGCCCCGCCGACCGCACCCCGAGCCACGGCACGCACGCCTACGGCCAGACCTTCGCCATCGACCTCGTCGCCGAGCCGGAGCCCGGCGCACGGCCCGCCTTCCGTGCCCTGTGGCCGATCGCCCGCCCGAGCCGCGACTTCCCGGCGTTCGGCGCCCCACTGCTCGCGGTGGCCGACGGCACGGTCGTCCGGGTCGATGACACCCAGCGCGACCACCTGAGCCGCGACTCGCTGCCCGCACTGCTCTACCTGATGCTCGCGGAGGGCTCGCTCCGCGAGATGGGCGGGGTCCGCCGGATCGTCGGCAACCATGTGGTGCTGGACCTCGGCGACGGCACGTACGCGATGTACGCGCATGTGCGGCGCGGTTCGTTCGCCGTCCGTGAGGGCGACCGGGTGCACGCCGGTCAGCTGCTGGCCCGGTGCGGCAATTCCGGCAACTCCTCAGAGCCGCACGTCCACTTCCAGCTCATGGACGGTCCCGACCCGGACACCGCACGAGGCGTCCCCTTCACCTGGCACGGGATTGGCGTCCCGCGCAACGGCGAGGTCTTCGAGGCGCCCTCGCCGACGGCCACGCCCGCATAGGCTCCCCTCATGCCCCCGGCCAGAAAACGCCCCCGCGCCTACGACCCCGCCCGGACCCGCGCCGCCGTACTGGCCCAGTTCGGGAACGTACAAGCGGCCGTCCGCACCCTCACCCCCGAGCAGCTCGCCCTGCCGACGCGCCTCGGGGACTGGACCGTACGGGAGCTGGTGGCGCACGTCGGAACGGCACTGACGGCCGTGGACCGGCTGCTCGGCGAGCCCGAGCCGGCGCGGAGGGACGGGCGCCTGCCCGACTGGCCGTTCGCCATCGCCGCCGACTCGGACGCCATCGCCGGCACCGCCCGCCGGCTCGCCGCCGAGCACCCCGACCTCGACGCCCACCTCGCCGAGGCCGAGCGGCGCTTCACCGACCGTCTCGACGCCCACCCCGGCGGCCGGCTGCTGCCCACCAGCGCGGGCGCCCTGCCGCTGGCCGACTACGTCGTCACCCGCACCGTCGAGCTGGTCGTCCACACCGACGACCTGAACGCCGCCGTGCCCGGCCTCGACATCCCGTACGACCGGCAGGCCCTGGCCGCCGCGACCCGGCTGCTGGCCGACGCGCTCGCCGCGAAGGCGCCCGGCGGTTCGACGGAGGTGCGGATCCCGCCGTACGCCGTCGTGCAGTGCGTCGAGGGCCCCCGGCACACCCGCGGCACCCCGCCCAACGTCGTCGAGACCGACCCGCTGACCTGGGTCAGGATGGCCACCGGACGGCTGGCCTGGAAGGACGCCGTGGCCGGGGCGAAGGTGAGCGCCAGCGGGGAGCGGGCCGACCTGGGGGAACTGCTGCCACTGCTCGGGTGAGCAGGTGGGGGGGGAACCGGATCCTCCGTGCCTCCGTCGAATCGGCATGTACAGGCAGAAGCAGCAGAAGCAGCCGAAGCAGAAGCAGCGGCGACAGAAGCGCGGCATGCGCCTGACCGTCGCGGCCGTCCTCGTGCTCGTCCCGCTCGCGGCGGCCTGCGGCAGCGAGAAGGCGGACGGCGGCAGCGGCTCCGTCGGCGCGGACAAGCCCGTCACCGGTGTCCGGTGGAGCATCGACAGCGTCACCGTGAACGGCACCACCCACAAGGCCCCGGACGCGGCGCGCGTCCGGATCGACGACAGCGGCGAGGCGGTGGGCAGCACCGGCTGCAACACCTTCAGCGCCCGCGCCGCCGTCGACGGCGAGCGGGTCCGGCTGAGCGACGCCGTGTTCACCGAGAAGGCCTGCGACAAGACGCCCATCGACTTCGAGAAGTCCCTCGGCCGCACCCTCACCGCCGGTGCGCTCACCACCGACACGACGGGCGAGCGCCTGACCCTCACCACGTCCGACGGCGACACCGTCCGGCTCAGCAGGCAGCCGGACGCGTCCCTGTACGGCACGAAGTGGACCGTCACGGCCCCCGGACAGAAGGGCCGCACCCACCTCACCTTCGACCGGGACGCGGAAACCGTCGCCGGCCGCCTGCCCTGCAACCACGTCAACGCCAGGGCCACCGTCAGCGACGGACATATCACCCTCGGCGCCCCGTCCACCACCCGAATGATGTGCGAAGGCTCACTCATGGACGCCGAGAAGCGGATGCTGCGCTTCTTCGACGGCCGGGCCGACTACCGGATCGATCATGAAACCCTCACGCTGACCAGCGAAGACGGCACCACCGTCCGAGCCGTCGCCGGCCAGTGACCCACGCGTGAGCCGATGTCCCCAATTCGGACCAGTGGTCGACCTCGCCTACACTCGGAGACGTGCCACGTGGTGACGGTCGACTCAATCACGATCTGCTTCCCGGCGAGAAGGGCCCCCAGGACGCTTGCGGCGTCTTCGGTGTCTGGGCCCCGGGCGAAGAGGTCGCAAAGCTCACGTACTTCGGGCTGTACGCCCTCCAGCATCGGGGCCAGGAATCCGCGGGAATCGCGGTCAGCAACGGCTCCCAGATCCTCGTCTTCAAGGACATGGGCCTGGTTTCCCAGGTCTTCGACGAAACCTCTCTCGGTTCGCTCCAGGGTCACATCGCGGTCGGTCACGCCCGCTACTCGACCACCGGTGCCTCCGTGTGGGAGAACGCCCAGCCGACGTTCCGCGCCACCGCGCAGGGCTCCATCGCGCTCGGGCACAACGGCAACCTCGTCAACACCGCCCAGCTCGCCGAGCTGGTCGCCGACCTGCCCAAGCAGGACGGCCGCTCCACGCGGGTCGCGGCGACCAACGACACCGACCTGGTCACCGCGCTCCTCGCGGGCCAGGTGGACGACGACGGCAAGCCGCTGACCGTCGAGGAGGCGGCCGGCAAGGTGCTGCCCCAGGTGCGCGGCGCCTTCAGCCTCGTCTTCATGGACGAGCACACCCTCTACGCCGCCCGTGACCCGCAGGGCATCCGCCCGCTGGTCCTCGGCCGGCTGGAGCGCGGCTGGGTCGTCGCCTCCGAGTCCGCGGCCCTCGACATCTGCGGCGCCTCCTACGTCCGCGAGATCGAGCCGGGCGAGTTCGTCGCCATCGACGAGAACGGCCTGCGCACTTCCCGATTCGCGGAAGCGAAGCCCAAGGGCTGCGTCTTCGAGTACGTGTACCTGGCCCGCCCGGACACGGACATCGCCGGCCGCAACGTCTACCTCTCGCGTGTCGAGATGGGCCGCAAGCTGGCGAAGGAGGCCCCCGCCGACGCCGACCTGGTCATAGCGACCCCGGAGTCCGGCACCCCCGCCGCCATCGGGTACGCAGAGGCCTCCGGTATCCCGTTCGGCGCCGGCCTGGTGAAGAACGCCTACGTCGGCCGCACCTTCATCCAGCCCTCGCAGACCATCCGCCAGCTCGGCATCCGCCTCAAGCTGAACCCCCTGAAGGAAGTCATCAAGGGCAAGCGGCTGGTCGTCGTCGACGACTCCATCGTCCGCGGCAACACCCAGCGGGCCCTGGTCCGCATGCTCCGCGAGGCGGGCGCCGCCGAGATCCACATCCGGATCTCCTCCCCGCCGGTGAAGTGGCCCTGCTTCTTCGGCATCGACTTCGCGACCCGCGCCGAGCTCATCGCCAACGGCATGAGCGTCGAGGAGATCGGCACCTCCATGGGCGCCGACTCCCTGGCGTACATCTCCATCGACGGCATGATCGAGGCGACCACCATCGCCAAGCCGAACCTGTGCCGCGCCTGCTTCGACGGCGAGTACCCGATGGACCTCCCCGACCCCGAGCTGCTCGGCAAGCAGCTCCTGGAGACCGAGCTGGCCGCCGGGCCCGCCGGTACGGCCGCCACCGACGCCATCCGTCGCCCGTAGCCGTCCGCCTCCCTGGCCTCCCTGCCGTACGACACGAAGGTTCTCATCGTCATGCCTGACACAACTGGTGCCAGCTACGCAGCCGCGGGCGTCGACATCGAGGCGGGCGACCGCGCCGTCGAACTGATGAAGGAGTGGGTGAAGAAGACGCAGCGCCCCGAGGTCCTCGGTGGCCTCGGCGGCTTCGCCGGCCTCTTCGACGCCTCCGCCCTCAAGAACTACGAGCGTCCCCTGCTCGCCTCCGCCACGGACGGCGTCGGCACCAAGGTCGACATCGCCCGGCAGCTCGGCGTCTACGACACCATCGGCCACGACCTGGTCGCCATGGTCATGGACGACATCGTGGTGTGCGGCGCGGAGCCGCTCTTCATGACCGACTACATCTGCGTCGGCAAGGTGCACCCCGAGCGTGTCGCCGCCATCGTCAAGGGCATCGCCGAAGGCTGTGTACTGGCCGGCTGCGCCCTGGTGGGCGGCGAGACGGCCGAGCACCCCGGCCTGCTCGGCGCGGACGACTTCGACGTCGCCGGCGCCGGTACCGGTGTGGTGGAGGCCGACCGGCTGCTGGGCCCGGACCGCATCCGCAAGGGTGACGCGGTCGTCGCCATGGCAGCCTCCGGGCTTCACTCGAACGGGTACTCGCTCGTTCGCCACGTCGTGCTGAACGAGGGCGGCCTGTCCCTGGACGCGCACCTCGACGGCCTCGGCCGCACGCTCGGCGAGGAGCTCCTGGAGCCGACCAAGATCTACTCCCTGGACTGCCTGGCCCTCATGCGCACCACCGAGGTCCACGCCTTCAGTCACGTCACCGGTGGCGGACTCGCCGCCAACCTGGCCCGCGTGATCCCCGAAGGCCTGCACGCCGTCGTCGACCGCTCCACCTGGACCCCGGGCGCGATCTTCGACCTCGTCGGTACGACGGGCCGGGTGGAGCGCCTGGAGCTGGAGAAGACCCTCAACATGGGTGTGGGCATGATCGCCATCGTCCCCGAGGAGTCGACGGACGTGGCGCTGGCGACCCTGGCCGACCGCGGCGTGGACGCCTGGGTGGCCGGCGAGATCACCGACCGCGACGACCACGAGACGGGCGCCGCCCTCGTCGGCGACTACGCCGGCTGAGACGACGACCGTGCGGGCGATGACGACCGTGCGAGCAGTGCGCGCAGGTGCACAGCGCCCGACGACCGTGCGGGTAGCACAGAACCCGGTCGGTGACGTGAGTCACCGACCGGGTGAGTGTTCAGTGCAGGGTCAAGCGCCGCGTCGCTGTTGCGGGGACTGGCCGTCCTCGTCGTGGTCGTCGTCCTCATAGAGGTCGGCGTACCGTGCGTACACGTCATCGTCCTGCTCATCGTCCTCGAATTGCTCGCCGTTAGGCGGTTGCGGATTCGACGGCGATGCGCCCAGCTCCTCGGCCAGGCGGGAGAGATCAGTCCCACCGCTGTTGTACTTCAGCTGGCGGGCGACCTTCGTCTGCTTGGCCTTGGCCCGGCCGCGCCCCATGGCTCGACCCCCTCAACGACGGGGCTCGACGGCCCCAGAGTCTTGACACGCGTTCATGGTCCGGAACGGACTCTCCGTGGAGAGACCGGTCCGTAGGGCTTCCACGGTACCTGAGCCCACGCCCATACGGTACGTCGCCCGTAGGACGTGGCCACGCCCAGGACCATCGAGGCGCCCCGTCCTCGCTGGTCAACGGCGATTTTAACCACCTTTCGACGGTCGACCCGCCGGGATAAGTGAGAGTTCTCTCTAACTGCCCCCCGGCGGGTACCGGTCAAACCTTCGAGGACCCCTCCCCGGACCGGCCCGGGATCACCGCCGGACGGCCACGGGATCACCGCCGGGTACGTGCCTCCGCCATCCGCTGCTCGGCGATCCGGTCGGCCGCAGCGGCCGGCGGAATACCGTCCTCCTTCGCACGTGCGAATATGGCCAGCGTGGTGTCGTAGATCCTCGCGGCCTTCGCCCTGCACCGGTCGAAGTCGAAGCCGTGCAGCTCGTCGGCGACCTGGATGACACCGCCGGCGTTCACCACGTAGTCCGGCGCGTAGAGGATCCCGCGGTCGGCGAGGTCCTTCTCGACGCCGGGGTGGGCGAGCTGGTTGTTGGCCGCGCCGCACACCACCTTGGCGGTCAGCACCTGCACGGTCTCGTCGTTCAGCGCGCCGCCGAGCGCGCAGGGGGCGTAGATGTCCAGGTTCTCCACCCGGATCAGCGCGTCGGTGTCGGCGACGGCGACCACCGACGGGTGCCGCTCGGTGACGGACCGCACGACGTCCTCGCGTACGTCGGTGACGACGACGTGGGCGCCCTCCGCGAGCAGGTGCTCGACCAGGTGGTGGCCGACCTTGCCGACACCCGCGATGCCGACGGTGCGGTCGCGCAGCGTCGGGTCGCCCCACAGGTGCTGAGCGGCGGCGCGCATGCCCTGGTAGACGCCGAAGGAGGTCAGCACGGAGGAGTCACCCGCGCCGCCGTTCTCCGGGGAGCGGCCGGTGGTCCAGCGGCACTCGCGCGCCACGACGTCCATGTCGGCGACGTACGTACCGACGTCGCAGGCGGTGACGTACCGGCCGCCGAGCGAGGCGACGAAGCGGCCGTAGGCGAGGAGCAGCTCCTCGCTCTTGACCTGCTCCGGATCACCGATGATCACGGCCTTGCCACCGCCGTGCCCGAGACCGGCCATGGCGTTCTTGTACGACATCCCGCGCGCGAGGTTCAGCGCGTCGGCGACGGCCTCCGCCTCGCTCGCGTACGGGTAGAAGCGCGTACCGCCGAGCGCGGGGCCCAGGTCGGTGGAGTGGATGGCGATGACGGCCTTGAGGCCGCTCGCCCGGTCCTGGCAGAGCACGACTTGCTCATGTCCCCCCTGGTCCGAGTGGAACAGGGTGTGCAGTACATCAGCAGGTGCGCCGGTTACGTCGGTCACGGTGGTGACTCCTGTGTAGTTGCGGCGGGTGGAGAGGCGTCCCCGTGCGGGTGGCGGGGACTGTGGCATGAGATTAGGGCCTGGGGGCGTCAGCCCGCCGCACAGTGCTCAGGATCACCTCCGCACGGAGTACGGGCGTGCGACGATTCGCGGAGGTTCCCGCGCGTTTGTGATCGGCTTCCGCAGGTTTTCGCCGCGGTGAGCGGGGGAGGGAGCAGGCGTGCCCAAGGTGTCCTCGGTGGTCGTCCCGTACGCGGCGTACCTGCGTGTGTACGAGCCGCTGGCCGCCTTCCCGCAGGAGGAGCGCGGCCACTGGACCCGCTACGCCCGCCGCGCCGACCTGCCCTCCTACCAGGACGAGCTCCGCCGTTCCCTGGCCGACCTGCTGCCCACCCCGCCCGTGGCCGTACCGGTGCACGAGAGCGCGGACGCCTTCGTGACCGAGGTCGACGGAGTGGTCTGCGTCTGCCCCTGGCGGACCCGGCTGCGCGGCTGGCAGGCCCTCGCGGAACTGTCCGAGGACTTCCCGGAACCGGTGCTGGACGCCCTGCTTCCGCCGGTCGTACGCCGAGAGAGCGCCCAGGACTACGAGCGCTGGCTGGAGCGCAACCCGGACGCCCGCCCCTGGATCCGCACCGCGACCTGGCAGGTGCCGATCAACTGGTTCGTGCTGGTCTCCGACGCGGAGCGCGAGTACGACGAGGGCGGCGACGGCGAAGGGGCGATCGCGCCCGTGCTGCGTTACCGGACGCCGATGGTGCAGGCCCGCCGGCGCGTGGCCCGGGGGCTGCGAGCCCTGAAGGAGGCCATGGACGAGGGGCCGCTCATCGACGGCCTGGTGGACGTGGGGCGCTGGCTGGAGGAGTTCCATCCGCGCTCCCTGGTGGAGTTGGACTACGGCGGGCTCGTGCACGCCCTGCCGGCCGGTGAGTTGGAGGACGACCACTCCGCCGCGGACGTGGCCGAGGGCATCGAGGCGCTCCGGCACGGCGACGGGGTCACGGCGGGGGCGGCGTACGGGCGGCTCGTGGAGCGCTGGCGGACGGTGCGGGACCGGCGGTCGGCGAACTGACGTTTGACGTACCGCCCGATGTGGGGTTTCGTCTTCCGGTCCGACACTCGCCCGGAGTGAGCTGATCTTCTGGCATCGCGGGACGTAGGTCCCGATCCGGGCGTATGCGTCAAGCGTGACGGACCGCACGTACAGCACTCTTGCGCCGCTTCCCCCTCCTCATGCCAAAATAGGACAAGGAGTCCGGGGAGGGCTCCTTCCGTCCTGCTGTGATGCACTGTGGGCGGAATCTACGCATTGCACGCTTTGGGGGGTCTGATGTCAGGTCTGGTGACCCCTGATCGCCCTGTGACTGATCGTCACAGTGGCGTGACTGTCCGCTATGGCATGGTCCATCGGCTTCCGTCGCTGATGAACACCTGGGAGGGCAATTCCATCGGTTTGGCCGACGCGGCTGGACGGATGGTGTAGTTGTAGTGCCGAGGACAAGCCGTTCGTCCTATAACCGACTCGACTCGCGTCCGCCATTTCGGGCAACGCGGGTCAAGGTGCAGAATTTAGAGGAAAGAACCGAGAAGGTTCGGTTCTCCCGAGGAGGCCGCTCATGACCGCTCGCACCCCTGATGCCGAGCCGCTGCTGACCCCGGCTGAGGTCGCCACCATGTTCCGCGTCGACCCGAAGACGGTCACGCGCTGGGCGAAGGCCGGCAAGCTCACGTCGATCCGCACGCTCGGCGGGCATCGCCGCTACCGCGAAGCAGAGGTCCGCGCTCTGCTCGCGGGCATTCCGCAGCAGCGCAGCGAGGCCTGAACAACCGAATAACCGGGCAAAACGGCAGGTCCCCCAACCTGTCGGGACGCTCGGCACCACAGCTCCAAACGATGCCGTTCCTGCCCCAACAGGGGTGCGTCGTGTGATCGCGCTGGACTCCGCCGGGTCCAGCGCGATCTTTTTTGTGGCCGGCCTCGCGTCCGGCCCCGGGCCCGGCCCGATCCGGTGTCCGGTCCTGTGCGGGCCGGCGGGTCCGGGGGCAGGCCCTGTGGGCGGCCTTGTCGGAGTCTGGGGAGGGGTGTCGGATCCGTTGTGCGGGGACCACGGAGACCGGTGCCATTGCACATATTAAATTGACTACTTGTAGGAGAGCTGTAAGTGCCACGGTTTCAAAAACTCATGCGGTGACACCCGTCACACGGCGCGCTGCTTGTTGGCTCTGGCATATGTGCGCTATTGGAGGCGAGGACTCCAGCAGGTCGGTGTGGCAAGGGCGTTGAGGCCGGCGGGCTTCACCCGGTGGGCGCGCTTCCGTCCGAGGGGCCCTCTTGACGGCCCGTCGGAGACTGTGGGCCGGGCGAGTCCAACGCCAGCCGCAGCAGCCGGTGGCAGATCGGACAGTGGCGCGTCAGATGCCCGTACGACGACGCGGCCGACAGATGCGCGCGGAGCAGGGCCCGCGTCTCGTGCCTGACCGATGCCGCCATACGCCACCTCCAGGGGCCACACGGGCAACGTGCCCTGTCTTTGGAGTACCGAGCGAACGTGACGCCGTCAAGGCCGCGGGGCGGGCGCTGAGGGCTTTTGGTGGGCGCGGGGCGGGAAGTGACGGAAGAGCAGCGGCGTACAGCGCCCCGGCCGCGGGCGCACACAAGAAGAGACCCGCACCGATCGGTGCGGGTCTCTTCTGCTGCGGTCCTGACGGGATTTGAACCCGCGGCCTCCACCTTGACAGGGTGGCGAGCACTCCAAACTGCTCCACAGGACCAGGCTTTGCGGCGCTTTTCTTGCGTTGCGCTGCGAGAAGAGACTCTACAGGAGGGTGAGCCCCTGGTCGAACTCACCCTCCGTACGGTCCTCGTCACGGAATCCGCTCGGGGTCGGTTACGGAACCCGCTACGGGAGCCGCTCGGGATTCGTCACGGCGCGAGCGCGTCGATCGCCTTCACGATCCGCTTGTCGGAGACGGGGTACGCCGTGCCCAGCGCGTGCGCGAAATAGCTGACCCGCAGTTCCTCGATCATCCAGCGGACGTCCAGGACCTGACGCGGGACCGGCCGGCCCTGCGGCATCTGCTCCAGCAGCCACGCGTACTCGTCCCGCATCTCGTGGACCTTCTCCATCCGGGACGTGTCCCGCTGGACACCGGTCGGCATCTGCTGCAGCCGCCGGTCGGCCGCGACCAGATAGCGCATCAGGTCCGGCAGCCGCCCGACCCCCGCCTCCGTGACGAAGCCGGGCTTCACCAACGCGTCCAACTGCCCTCGCACGTCCTGGAGGTTCGCCAGCAGCGCGGGGCTCTTCGTGGCCTTCAGACGGCGCTCACAGGCCTGCCAGGCGGCCAGCACCTGCTGCACCTGTCCCACCGTGCGGACGGTCGTGTCGACGATCTCCGCACGGACCTTGTCGTAGAGCTTGCGGTACGACTCCTCGTCCCACGCCGGCCCGCCGAAGTCCGCGATCAGTTTGTCCGCCGCGGCCGTCGCGCAGTCGTCGAACAGGGCCTGGATCGAACCGTGCGGGTTCGCGGACAGGTTCAGCTTCTGCTGGTTGGTCAGGCGATCGCTCGCGAACTTCGCGGGGCTGACCGGGATGTTGCGCAGGATCAGCCGACGCGTGCCCTTCCACATCGCCTGCGCCTGCTCGGCCTCGGTGTCGAAGAGGCGTACGGAGACGGTGTTCGCCGCCGGACCGTCGTCGACCAGGGCCGGATACGCCTTCACCGGCTGGCCCGCCCGTCGGGTCTCGAAGATCCGGGACAGCGTGCCGATCGTCCAGTCCGTCAGCCCGGCCCGCTCCAGGGACTCGCCGCCACTGCGTTCGGCGGTGGCGGCCGCGGCCTGCGACAGCGCCTTGCGCGCCTTCGGCCTCAGCCGGACCTTCAGGGCCTCCAGGTCCTTGTCCTCCGCCAGCTTGCGGCGCCGCTCGTCGACGATCCGGAAAGTGATCTTCAGATGGTCGGGAACCCTGGACCAGTCGAAGTCCTCCGCGTCGAACGGCACCCCCACCATGCGCTTCAGCTCCCGCGCCATGGTCACCGGCAAGGGCTCCTGAAGGGGCACGGCCCGGTCCAGGAACGCCTGCGCGTAGTTCGGCGCCGGTACGTAGTGGCGGCGGATCGGCTTGGGCAGGGACCGGATCAGCTCCGTGACGACCTGCTCCCGCAGGCCCGGGATCTGCCAGTCGAATCCCTCGTCCGTGACCTGGTTGAGCACCTGGAGCGGCACGTGGACGGTCACACCGTCGGCGTCCGCGCCCGGCTCGAACTGGTACGTCACCCGGAACTTCAGCGGCCCCTGCCGCCAGGAGTCCGGATAGTCGTCCTTGGTGACCGCACCCGCCTTCTCGTTGATGAGCATCTCGCGCTCGAAGTCGAGGAAGTCGGGCTGCTCGTGCCGCTTGTGCTTCCACCACGAGTCGAAGTGCGCACCCGAGACGACGTGTTCGGGCACCCGCTGGTCGTAGAAGTCGAACAGCGTTTCGTCGTCGACCAGGATGTCCCGGCGCCGCGCGCGGTGCTCCAGCTCCTCGACCTCGGTCAGCAGCCGGCGGTTGTCCGCGAAGAACTTGTGGTGCGTACGCCAGTCGCCCTCGACCAGGGCGTTGCGGATGAACAGCTCACGGCTGACCTCGGGATCGATCCGGCCGTAGTTCACCTTGCGCTGCGCCACGATCGGCACGCCGTACAGCGTCACCTTCTCGTACGCCATCACCGCCGCCTGGTCCTTCTCCCAGTGCGGCTCGCTGTACGTGCGCTTGAGGAGGTGCCCGGCGAGCGGCTCCACCCATTCGGGCTCGATCTTCGCGTTGACGCGGGCCCAGAGCCGCGAGGTCTCCACCAGCTCGGCGGACATCACGAAACGCGGGGGCTTCTTGAAGAGCGCCGAGCCCGGGAAGACGGCGAACTTGGCGCCGCGCGCGCCCAGGTACTCGTTCTTCGCGCCCTCCTTCACGTCCTTCATGCCGACGTGGGAGAGAAGCCCGGCCAGCAGGGACACGTGCACGCGGTCGTCGGGAGCGGCGTTGTCCTCGTCGCCGAGATGGAGGCCCATCTGCTTGGCGACCGTGCGCAGCTGCGTGTAGATGTCCTGCCACTCGCGGATCCGCAGGAAGTTGAGGTACTCCTGCTTGCACATCCGGCGGAAGGACGACGAGCCCCGCTCCTTCTGCTGCTCGCGGACGTACCGCCAGAGGTTGAGGAAGGCCAGGAAGTCGCTGCTCTCGTCCTTGAAGCGGGCGTGCTGCTGGTCCGCCTGCGCCTGCTTCTCCGCGGGCCGCTCCCGCGGGTCCTGGATGGACAGCGCCGCCGCTATGACCATGACCTCGCGGACGCAGCCGTTCTTGTCGGCCTCCAGGACCATCCGCGCCAACCGAGGGTCGACGGGCAGCTGGGCGAGCTTGCGCCCGGTGTCGGTGAGCCGCTTGCGTACGTCCTTCTGCGCCGGGTCCAGCGCGCCCAGCTCCTGGAGGAGCTGCACACCGTCGCGGATGTTGCGGTGGTCCGGCGGATCGATGAAGGGGAACTTCTCGATGTCGCCGAGGCCGGCCGCCGTCATCTGCAGGATGACGGAGGCGAGGTTGGTCCGCAGGATCTCGGCGTCCGTGAACTCCGGCCGCGCGGTGAAGTCGTCCTCGCTGTACAGCCGGATGCAGATGCCGTCGCTGGTCCGCCCGCAGCGGCCCTTGCGCTGGTTGGCGCTGGCCTGCGAGACCGGCTCGATCGGCAGCCGCTGCACCTTGGTGCGGTGGCTGTACCGGGAGATCCGGGCGAAGCCGGGGTCGATGACGTACTTGATGCCCGGGACGGTCAGCGAGGTCTCGGCGACGTTGGTCGCCAGCACGATCCTCCGCCCGGTGTGCTGCTGGAAGACGCGGTGCTGCTCGGCGTGCGAGAGCCGCGCGTACAGCGGCAGCACTTCCGTGCTGTGCCAATTAGCGCCTCCGGCACGGGTGTACTTCTTCTCCAGCGCGTCGGCCGTGTCCCGGATCTCCCGCTCACCGGAGAGGAAGACGAGGATGTCGCCCTTGCCCTCGCCCATCAGCTCCTCGACGGCGTCGGTGATCGCCGTGATCTGGTCCCGGTCGGCGTCGTCCCCGTCCTCTTCGAGGAGCGGCCGGTAGCGCACCTCCACGGGGTACGTCCGCCCGCTGACCTCGATGATCGGCGCGTCACCGAAGTGCCGGGAGAAACGCTCGGGGTCGATGGTCGCCGACGTGATGACGACCTTCAGGTCCGGCCGCTTCGGCAGCAGCTGGGCGAGGTAGCCCAGCAGGAAGTCGATGTTGAGGGACCGCTCGTGGGCCTCGTCGATGATGATCGTGTCGTAGGCGCGCAGCTCGCGGTCGGTCTGGATCTCGGCGAGCAGGATGCCGTCGGTCATCAGCTTGATGAACGTGCCGTCCGGATTCACCTGGTCGGTGAACCGCACCTTCCAGCCGACGGCCTCACCGAGCGGCGTGTCCAGCTCGTCCGCCACCCGCTCGGCGACGGTACGCGCGGCGATCCGCCGGGGCTGGGTGTGCCCGATCATGCCGCGGACACCGCGGCCCAGTTCGACACAGATCTTCGGGATCTGGGTGGTCTTCCCGGACCCCGTCTCACCGGCGACGATGACGACCTGGTGATCACGGATGGCCTCCGCGATCACGTCCTTCTTCTGGCTGACGGGCAGCTGCTCGGGGTAGCTGACGGCGGGCACCCGGGCCCGACGCTCACCGATGCGCCGCTCGGCCTTGGCCACCTCCGCCTCGATCTCGGCGAGAACGGCGGCGCGGGCCTCCGGTTTACGGATCTTCCGCGCGCCCTCGAGCCTCCGGCCGAGCCGGTGCGAGTCGCGCAGGGACAGCTCGGCCAGCCGGGGTGCGAGGGCGCCGAGCGCGGGGGCGGGGTGCGTAGACATACGGACTCCAGGATCTCATCCCGGCGAATTTCGTGGCGAACGATTTCCGTCCGGCCGTGCCGGCGCCAGCGCCGTGCCCGCTCAGCGGGCAACACAAAACCCCCGACGATGATCTCGACGGGGGTTGAATGTGGCTGGGGCCGGGGTCGAACCGGCGACCTATCGCTTTTCAGGCGATCGCTCGTACCAACTGAGCTACCCAGCCGCGAGGTTTCACGTGAAACCTCAGCGGTCCTGACGGGATTTGAACCCGCGGCCTCCACCTTGACAGGGTGGCGAGCACTCCAAACTGCTCCACAGGACCAAGCTTCGTACGACAGTGTCGCACATTGTGCTGCGTGCCCCCAACGGGATTCGAACCCGTGCTACCGCCTTGAAAGGGCGGCGTCCTAGGCCGCTAGACGATGAGGGCTATCGGCCCGCCTGGGCGCTTCTCAGCGCGTCGGGGACGTGAGAAGCATATGGGATGGCGGGAGGTATCGCCAAAACGGTTTACGGACGACTGGGGGACGGGCTGGGGGGCCGGCTGCCCGGGGAGGTCGTCGCGCCCGAGGGAGACGGGCCCGTGCCGCCGGGGGAGGGGCCCGTACCGGTGGGGGACGGGGTGGCGCCCGGCTGGTTCTCCTTGGGGAGGTGGCGGCTGACCTCCGCCGTCGTCAGGCCCAGACCGCCCAGCTTGATCTCGTCCCAGGCCTGGAGGCGCCGGCTGTCCCGGTCGAAGTAGAGGATCGACGTCTGGATCGGGTCGGGGTACTTGCCCTCGACCGCGCGCAGGCCGCTGCCGCCGGTGGAGCCCTCGATGCGCAGGCGGGTGCCGTACTCCATGACCTCCATGTCCTGGCGGTGGACGTGACCGGCCAGCACCAGCGGCACCTCGCCGTCGACCTCGCGGGCGGCCGACGGCTCGTGGGCGATGGCGACGTCCACGGGGGTACCGGCCGCGCTCTGGTCGCGCAGGGCGGAGGCCAGGCGGGCACCGGCCAGTTCCTGGGAGGCCTCGGCGCCGTCCGGCTTGGAGCGGTCGGGGGTGAACTGCGGGTCGCCGATGCCGGCGAAACGCAGTCCCGCGACGGTCCGGGCCCGGCCGTCGTCCAGGACGTGCACGTTCTTCAGGCCCTTCAGGTACTCCTGGGTGACACGGGAGTCGTGGTTGCCGCGGACCCAGACGTAGGGGGCTCCGAGGTCCTCGATGGGGTCGAGGAAGCCGTTCTCCGCGGCGGTGCCGTGGTCCATCGTGTCTCCGGAGTCGACGATCACGTTCACCTTGTACTGCTCCACCAGTGAGGCGATGATCTTCCAGCTCGCCGGGTTCAGGTGGATGTCCGACACGTGCAGGACGCGGAGCGTGGTCGGGTCGGGCTGGTAGGCGGGGAGCGTGGAGGTGACGTCGTAGAGCTTGGTGACGTTCGTGACCAGGCGGGCCAGCTCCTTCTGGTAGACGTCGAACTCGGTCACGATGCTGCGCGCGTCGCCGACGAGGGAGGGCGCGGAGGAGAGCAGGCCGGAGAACCTCGGCTCCAGGACGGAGTCCGGGTTCCAGGTCGCGTAGGCGGTGCCGCCGGAGGCGACCAGCAGGGTGAGGGCGAGGCCGCCTGCCGCGAGGGCGCGCCGGGGGCGGCGGTAGACGGCGAGGCCGAGGGCGGTGGCGCCGGTGACGACGGCGACGCAGGAGCGGACGGCGAGGTCGAGCGTGCCGTGTTCGACGTCCTGGGCGACCTCGTCCTGGAGTCCGGAGAGGCGTTCGGGGTGGTCGACGAGGGCCTGGGCGCGGTCGGGGTCGAGCTGGTCGACGTTGACGTCGAGGCGGACCGGGGCGATGTGGCTGTCGAGCTGGAGGGCGCCCAGCGGCGAGATGTTGATCTTCGTGCCGCCGGAGACCGACGGGCGCAGGGTCATCGTCGTGTTCATGGGGCCGACGGGGGCGCGTACGTCGCCCACGACCAGCAGGCCCAGCCAGGCGCCGAGCAGGACGACGGCGACGAGGCCGACGGCGCGGGTCCAGGGGCGCGACCGGGGGGCGAGTCCGACCGCGGTGGAGGGCCGGCGAGGGCGGTGTCGGTTTCGGTGGCGGTGGATGAGGGCGCGCGGGGCGTTGCGGATGGGCTTCATCACCTCGGCCAGGGCGTGCAGGGCTGCGGCGTGGACGCGGGCCATTGGTCCCGTATGCCCAAGGCCCGGGGCGGGTATGCGGGCGGCGGCCTCCGGCTGCCGTGCGGGGTGGGAGCGCGGCGCGGACACGGTGAGGCGCCCGCGGGACGGCTGTGTCGTACTCCATGGCTGTGTCGTACTCCACGGTCGTACCCGACAATGGGCCTGTGCTGGAGATGACGCGCGAGGAGTTCGAGGAACTGGTCGCCGAGGCCCTGGACCGGATCCCGCCGGAGCTGACGCGGCTGATGGACAACGTCGCGGTGTTCGTCGAGGACGAACCGCCGGCGGACGATCCCGAGCTGCTCGGGCTGTACGAGGGGACGCCGCTGACGGAGCGTGGGGAGTGGTACGCGGGTGTGCTGCCGGACCGGATCACGATCTACCGGGGGCCGACGCTGCGGTTCTGCGCGTCGCGCGAGGACGTGGTGGCGGAGACCGAGGTGACGGTGGTTCACGAGATCGCGCACCACTTCGGCATCGACGACGCGCGGCTGCACTCCCTCGGGTACGGGTGAGTCCTCTGGGCGCGGGCGACGCCTTGCGGTCACGGATGACGCCGCTGCGTGTCCCGGAGTACGGCTGACGCGGTCGGGTCAAGGTCCGAGGCGCGCGGCGCGTGTCCTCTTGTGGGTGACGGGAGTTGGGCACGGTGACTCCTTGACCCCCGGAGGTGGCCGCCCGTGCGCCCCTTGTACGTACCCGTCCGTCTGGCCGCCACGGCCGTGGCCGTCGCCGCTGCCGCCGGCTGCATGAGCGTCGGCGACGGCGTGTCCGGCGGGGGCGTCGAGCCGTCGCACTCCGCCGGGGAGCGGGGCGGCGAGGTGTCCGGGGGCGGGCCCGCGGTGTCGGGCGGGACCGCCGGGCACGGCGCGGCGGCGGCCGACGAGAAGCGCGGGCGCGGCAAGGGGGAGAAGGGCAGGAAGGCCGACGGCAAGGGCGGGAGCGAGGGCGCGGGCGAGGGCGCGAAGGGGAAGGACGCCTCCGCCTCGGCCACGCCGCCCGCGGCCCCGACCGGGACGACACCGGGCAACGGCGGGGACGACGGGCCGGCGCCCACCCGTACGCCGCCCGCGGAGCCCACCCGGACGGCCGAACCGGAGCCGACGCCGCCCCCGGAGCCGCCCGCCACTCCGACGCCTGAGCCGACGGAGGCGGAGCCGTCCTCGTCGGCGCACGAGCCCCCGGGGACACAGCTGGCGCAGCGGGAACCGGCCCCCGAGGCCGGGGCGCCGGTGTAGGGCCGACGGGTGCGGTACGCGCGCGAGTGCGAGTGCGGTGCGAGCGCGCTGCGGAGGCCGGCCGCGTCCGCGCCGGCTGGCGCTGTGGGGGCCGGTCGCGTCCGCGTCGGCATGGCCGAAAGCCTGTCTGACCTGGGCATGTGCTGTCCGGTTTGCCTTCGAGGGTGGGGGGTGCGTATGGTGGTAGATCGTTTGATCCCATTTGCCCGGCGCCACCGCAGAGCGCGCCGTGTGGCGCGTACTCTCCTTTGCCGTGGTGGACCGCATCGAGGCGGTCGTATTGCGAATCGCGATTCACGGAGTTGACGGGCGCGTGCCGACGAGAGACTCCGGAAGGTTTCGCATTCGCATGTCCATCATCAGTACTGATCACGTCGTCGTGCCCGAGAACGCCGACACCGATATCGACACCCCCGACACCGTCGAGACGGTCGAGGACACCGGGACGGAGGCCGTCGAGGCCGTCGAGACCGCTCCCGAGGTCACCTTCGCCAGTCTCGGACTGCCCGAGGGCGTCGTGCGCAAGCTCGCGCAGAACGGCGTGACCACCCCCTTCCCGATCCAGGCCGCGACCATCCCGGACGCCCTGGCCGGCAAGGACATCCTCGGCCGGGGCCGCACCGGCTCCGGCAAGACCCTCTCCTTCGGTCTGCCGGCCCTGGCCACGCTGTCCGGCGGCCGCACCGAGAAGCACAAGCCGCGCGCCGTCATCCTGACGCCGACCCGTGAGCTGGCCATGCAGGTCGCGGACGCGCTCCAGCCGTACGGCGACGTCCTCGGCCTGAAGATGAAGGTCGTCTGTGGCGGCACCTCCATGGGCAACCAGATCTACGCCCTGGAGCGCGGTGTCGACGTCCTGGTCGCCACGCCGGGCCGGCTGCGCGACATCATCAAGCGCGGTGCCTGCTCCCTGGAGAACGTGCAGATCGCCGTTCTCGACGAGGCCGACCAGATGTCCGACCTGGGCTTCATGCCCGAGGTCACCGAGCTTCTCGACCAGGTGCCGGCGGGCGGTCAGCGGATGCTCTTCTCCGCGACCATGGAGAACGAGATCAAGACCCTCGTCGACCGCTACCTGAACAACCCGGTCAGCCACGAGGTGGACGCCGCCCAGGGCGCCGTGACGACCATGTCGCACCACATCCTGGTCGTGAAGCCCAAGGACAAGGCGCCGGTCACCGCGGCCATCGCCTCCCGCAAGGGCCGCACCATCATCTTCGTCCGCACCCAGCTGGGCGCCGACCGCGTCGCCGAGCAGCTGTGCGACTCGGGTGTGAAGGCCGACGCGCTGCACGGCGGCATGACGCAGGGCGCGCGTACGCGCACGCTGGCCGACTTCAAGGACGGGTACGTCAACGTCCTGGTCGCCACCGACGTCGCCGCCCGCGGTATCCACGTGGACGGCATCGACCTGGTCCTGAACGTGGACCCGGCCGGTGACCACAAGGACTACCTGCACCGCGCGGGCCGTACGGCGCGCGCCGGCCGCACCGGCACGGTCGTCTCCCTCTCCCTGCCGCACCAGCGGCGTCAGATCTTCCGGCTGATGGAGGACGCGGGCGTCGACGCCACGCGCCACATCATCCAGGGCGGCGCGGCCTTCGAGCCGGAGGTCGCCGAGATCACCGGGGCCCGGTCGATGACCGAGGTCCAGGCGGAGTCCGCGGGTAACGCGGCGCAGCAGGCCGAGCGTGAGGTCGCCCAGCTCAACAAGGAGCTGGAGCGGGCCCAGCGGCGCGCGACCGAGCTGCGCGAGGAGGCCGACCGGCTGGTCGCCAGGGTCGCGCGGGAGCGCGGCGAGGACCCGGAGGCGGCGCTGGCCGAGGTGGCCGCCGCCGCGACCGAGGCGCCGGCCGAGGTCTCGCTGCCCGAGCAGCCGGGCGCGCGGGACGTGGAGAAGACCGAACGGAGCGGCGGCAACGGCCGAGACCGCTTCGCCGACCGCGGCGAGCGTTCGTACGACCGCGGTGACCGCGGCGGCGACCGTGGTGGCCGTTCCTTCGACCGTCGTGACGACCGCGGTGGTGACCGTGGTGGCTTCCGTCGTGACGACCGGGGCGACCGTGGCGGTGACCGTGGTGGCCGTTCGTTCGACCGTCGTGACGACCGTGGTGGCCGTTCCTTCGACCGTCGTGACGACCGCGGTGGTGACCGTGGTGGCTTCCGTCGCGATGACCGGGGCGACCGCGGTGGTGACCGTGGTGGCTTCCGTCGTGACGACCGTGGTGGTGACCGTGGTGGCTTCCGTCGCGATGACCGGGGTGACCGCGGTGGTGACCGTGGTGGCTTCCGTCGTGACGACCGGGGTGACCGTGGCGGCGACCGTGGTGGCTTCCGCCGTGATGACCGTGGTGACCGTGGCGGCGACCGTGGTGGCTTCCGCCGTGATGACCGTGGTGACCGTGGCGGTGACCGCGGTGGGCACCGCGGCAGCGACCGTCCGTTCAACCGTGACCGCCAGGGCGGCGACCGTCCCGGCAGCGACCGCCCGTTCAACCGTGACCGCCAGGGCGAGCGTCCCGGCTTCCGCTCCGGCGGCCACGACCGTCCGCAGGGCCGTCGTGACGACCACCGCGGTTCCTCCTTCGGCCGCCGTGACGACAAGCCGCGCTGGAAGCGCAACGGCTGACGGCTGACGTCTGAACGGCTGAACGGCTGAACGGCTGAACGCCTGCACAGAGCGCCGTGGCCTCCGCCCCAACGGGTGGAGGCCACGGCGCTCCGCTTTCCGAATCACTTTGCGCCACCGAGTGACGCATGTCACGTTCCCCGCACGGGCATTGCTGGGGGCATGACAGATGACGCCAAGGCAAGTGGGCTGTCTGACGAGGAACGGCTGGCCCAGCTCGGCTACACCCAGGTTCTGGCCCGCCGCATGTCGGCGTTCTCCAACTACGCGGTCTCCTTCACCATCATCTCGGTCCTCTCCGGCTGCATGACCCTCTACCTGTTCGGCATGAACACGGGCGGCCCCGCCGTGATCACATGGGGCTGGGTCGCGGTCGGCCTGATGACCCTCTTCGTCGGCCTGGCGATGGCCGAGATCTGCTCGGCGTACCCGACGTCGGCGGGCCTGTACTTCTGGGCGCACCGCCTCGCGCCGCCCCGTACGGCGGCGGCCTGGGCGTGGTTCACGGGCTGGTTCAACGTGCTGGGCCAGGTCGCGGTGACCGCCGGCATCGACTTCGGCGCGGCGTCTTTCCTGGGCGCCTACCTGAACCTCCAGTTCGACTTCGAGGTGACCCCCGGCCGCACGATCCTCCTCTTCGCCGCGATCCTCGTCCTCCACGGCCTGCTGAACACCTTCGGCGTCCGCATCGTCGGTCTCCTCAACAGCATCAGCGTCTGGTGGCACGTCGTCGGCGTCGCCGTCGTCGTCGGCGCGCTGACCCTCGCCCCCGACCAGCACCAGTCGGCGTCCTTCGTGTTCGGCGAGTTCGTCAACAACACCGGCTGGGGCAGCGGCGTGTACGTGGTCCTCATCGGCCTTCTGATGGCCCAGTACACCTTCACCGGCTACGACGCCTCCGCCCACATGACGGAGGAGACGCACGACGCCTCCACGGCCGGCCCCAAGGGCATCGTCCGCTCCATCTGGACCTCCTGGATCGCCGGCTTCGTCCTGCTCCTGGGCTTCACCTTCGCCATCCAGTCCTACGAGGGTGCCCTGACGTCCCCGACCGGCGCGCCACCCGCCCAGATCCTGCTCGACGCGCTGGGCGCCACCGCGGGCAAGCTGCTCCTCCTCGTCGTCATCGGGGCGCAGTTGTTCTGCGGGATGGCTTCGGTGACGGCAAACAGCCGCATGATCTACGCCTTTTCCCGCGACGGCGCGCTCCCCTACTCCCGCGTCTGGCACTCGGTGAACCCGCGCACCCGCACGCCGGTCGCGGCGGTCTGGCTGGCCGCGCTGTCCGCACTGGTCCTCGGCCTGCCCTACCTGATCAACGTCACGGCGTACGCGGCGGTGACGTCCATCGCCGTCATCGGCCTCTACATCGCGTACGTCATCCCGACCCTGCTCCGCGTCCGCAAGGGCGCCGCCTTCGAACGCGGGCCGTGGCATCTGGGCCGCTGGTCGCAGGTGGTGGGTGTGGTGGCGGTGACGTGGGTCGGCGTCATCACGGTCCTGTTCATGCTGCCCCAGGTCTCCCCGGTCACCTGGGAGACCTTCAACTACGCGCCGATCGCCGTCCTGGTCGTCCTCGGCTTCGCCGCGACCTGGTGGCTGGCCTCGGCCCGCCACTGGTTCCTCAACCCCGACCACGAGCGCACCCGCGCCCGCACGGCGGCCCGCGCGAACGCTCCCGAGCCGGTGGACCCGTAGCCCACGACTCCACGCCGCCGGCCCGACGTGGCCGGGACCCCGGTACCCGATCGGCGTCCCGGCCGCGTCGGGCTATGCTCGGTATGGCAACATCACGCAACACGCCCCGGGCCCTTAGCTCAATTGGCAGAGCAGTGGACTTTTAATCCATTGGTTGTGGGTTCGAGTCCCACAGGGCCTACCGGTGGCAGCCGAGGCGCAAGACCTCTGACCTGCCGCGCAGCGCCTCGACCGGCCTCCGCCGGGCGGGGCGCTGCGGCGTTCGGGCGCTGCGGCGCGTGAGACGCGAGCGGAGGGGCCGGGTCTCCTGCCATGGCGTCGGCGCCGGCGCGACCGGCGGCTCGTCTGTGGGTGCGTCAGGCGGTCAGCGCCGTCCGCGGATTCCCCAGCGTCATGTCCCGCGTCACCTCGCGCGTCACCTCGCGGGCCGCTTCGGCGAACGCCTCCGCGGGCCGGCCGGTGCCGGCGCGGATGGTCAGGGACGGGGGGTCACCGCTGCTCCTGCCCGGAGGGTCGGGGAACGTTGATGGCCAGGAGGGCGGTGTCGTCGTCCACGCCGGCGCCGAGGCTGTCGAGCAGGTTGCTCAGCGCCTGGATCAGGCCCGAGGCGGTGGTGGGGGCCAGTGACCGCGTGAAGTCGAGGAGCGCTTCGTCGCCGTAGCGGACGCCGGCCTGAGCGGTGTGGGCTTCGGTGAGGCCGTCGGTGTGGAGCAGCAGGGTGTCGCCGGCGGTCAGGCGGATGGTGGTGGTGGCGATCTGGGCGTCCGGCAGGACGCCGATGAGCTGGCCACCGGGGGTGGGCAGGTAGTCGGCGGTGCCGTCGGCACGCAGGAGGACGGCCGGCGGATGCCCACCGCTGGCCAGGGTGAGGTGGAAGTCGCCCTCGTCGCCGGCGGGGGCGAGCAGCCCGAAGATCACGGTGCAGAACCGTGGGTCGTCGCCGTTGTACTCGTGGTTCAGGACGGTGTTGAGGTTGCCGAGCACGACGGCGGGACGGGGGTCGTAGACGGCGGCGGCGCGCAAGGTGTAGCGGGCCAGGGAGGTGATTGCGGCGGCGGCGGCCCCCTTGCCGCACACATCACCGAGGAACAGGCCCCAGGAGCCGTGGGTCAGGGGGAACAGGTCGTAGAAGTCGCCGCCGACCTCGTCGGCGGAGGCGACGTGGTAGTGGGCGGCGACTTCCAGACCGGGCACGTCGTCCAGGGCCGGGGGCAGCAGGGTCCGCTGCAGCGTGGTCGCCAGGGTTCTCAGGCGGTCGCGTTCGCGGTCTGCTTCCTGCCGGGCGCGCAGCAGCTCGGTCTCGTAGGCGCGCCGGTCGCGCGCGTCCACGACGGTGGTGCGGATCAGCAGCGGCCGCCCGTCGCCGCCGGTCTTGACGGCAGAGGTCACCAGGACCGGCAGACGGGAGCCGTCGGCGGCCTTCAGTTCCAGCGCGATGCCGCTGACCTCGCCCTGCATGGACAGCAGCGGTGCGAAGTGGGTCTCGTGGTAGAGCTTGCCGCCCACGGTGAGCAGGTCGGAGAAGCGCATGTGTCCGACCAGGTCGTCGCGTCGGTAACCGAGCCAGTCCAGCAGAGTCCTGTTGACCTTGGCGATCCGTCCGTCCGGCATCGTGGACAGATATCCGCAGGGCGCGTTCTCGTACAGGTCCTCGACGCTGTCCTCCAGCAGCGCGGAGAACGACGCCTGCTCGCCGTCCGCGTCGTCGCCCGCGCCCCTCTCGTGATGACGTCCGTCGTCGGTCCCGCACATCACCGGGTGGTTCCGGCGGCGAAGGAGGCGATGGCCGCGGCGGTCGCCTCGGGGGCGCTCAGCTGCGGGCAGTGTCCCGTGGCGGGCAGGGTGACCAGCTCGCTGCCCCCGATCCGGGCGTGTACGAAGGCTCCCACCTCGGGTGGGGCGATCGCGTCGCTGGAGCACTGCGCGACCAGGGTGGGGACCGTGACCGCGTCGAGGTCGCCGCGGTTGTCGGACAGGAACGTGGCCCGGGCGAAGACGCGGGCCATCTCCGGGTCGGTGCGGCAGAAGCTGTTGGTCAGCTCCTGTCCCAGCTCAGGCCGCTCGGGGTTGCCCATGATCACGGGAGCCATGGCCGCCGACCACCCCAGGTAGTTCGCCTCCAGTGACTCCAGCAGTTCGTCGATGTCCTCGGGGCTGAAGCCGCCCCGGTAACCGGTGGCCGGGTCGTCGATGTAGCAGGGCGAGGGGGTCAGCAGGACCAGGCCGGCGAAGCGCTCCGGCTCCCGCGCGGCGGCCAGCACGCCCATCATCGCGCTCACCGAGTGCCCCACGAAGACCACCGGGCCCAGCGCCAGCTCACGGCAGATCTGCAGCACGTCCTCCGCGTAGCCGTCGAGGCCGGCGTAGCGCCGCTCGTCCCAGGCCGCCGGATCCGAGCGTCCCGCTCCCACGTGGTCGAAGAGGACCACCCGGAAATCAGGCTCCAGTGTGGGCACCACCAGGCGCCACATGTTCTGGTCGCATCCGAACCCGTGGGCCAGCATCACCACCGGTCCGTCAGCCCGGCCCGTCACCGTCACGTGGTTCCTGGCTCGTACGTCCATACGGCCCAGTCTTGCACCAGCGGCCTCCGACCGCTCCGCTCCGAGTTGCCGGTCCGGCCGTTTGACGGACCGGATCAGTCTTCGCCGGCTCCGTCAGTCGGCGGTCCCGTCCTCGTTTTCGGATGTACCGGGTTGCCCGACGACATATGTGCCCTTCGCGGGCAGCGTCGCGACGAGGCCTCGATTCCGCAGTTCGACGATCGCACGCCGCACGGTGCCGATGCTCACGCCGTAGAGCCCTGTCATGGCCCGCTCGCCAGGCAACGCCGCTCCCTGTTGAAGCTTGCCGGACGCGATCTCGGCGGCGATGGCGTCCGCGAGCTTCACGTACTCGTAGCGCGGTAGCTCAGTCATCTCTCCACGATGGTGCGCCCCTACGCAGCGCGCAGAAGCAGAACGCGGCCTGCCGCGTCGGGACGCGGTGGTACGGGGAGGGGTGCGGAGGGACGCGGTTGCGGGTATCGTCGCCGATATCAAAGACCCCGGCGGCCTGGCAGGGCCCCGGGGCATGGTCAACGCTGAGTAGGAGCGTCAACATGGTCAACCTTATCCACCGCATCACCCATTGGCTGGGCCTTCTCCTGGGCCCGGGCACCGGAACCCACCGCGCGGGCAGCGTCCCGCGCCCCCGTCCCCTGGCCGGCGCCGCCCACGCACGCCTCCCCCGCCACCACTCCCCGTACTGCCGTCACCTCCCCCTCGACGGCACCGCCTCCCGTCTCGTCCGCCCCTACCTCGCCGCCCATGAACGGGAGCAGGACCTACGGTGGCACCGCCGCCTCGCCCTCGTGCTCGCCGTCGACTTCGGCATCGACCTCGACCAGCACGTCGTCGGCGCGCGGAAGTCGGCCGCGTGATGGAGGCGTACACCGCGCTGCGGCTGCTCCCCTGGCTGTCGGCGGAGGGCAAGCCCTGCTTCCTCGCCCCCGGCGACGGAGGCGGGATCGTGTCCCGTCTCGCCGACGAGACGGAGGCCCGGCAGCTCGCCGAAGGGCTGGACGTCCTCCGCTGCGCCCGCCGGCTGCTGGCCGACCCCCTGTCCCCGAACGCCGAGGTCCGCTACACGGCGATCCGGCTGACCGAGTGCCTCGCCGACGTACTGCGGGTCGCGGAGTCCCGGGGGCGCCGCCTGCCCGGGGCGGACGACGAGGTCGACCACGGCTCGCCCTAGTGGCGGCACTGGAAGCTCCGCCAGGACCTGCCGGTCGTGCGCCGTCCCGGGCCTAGGGTTGCCCCGCCGGAACCCGCCGCTCGTCCCACCGGAGTGCCTGATGCCCCTCCCGTACGTCCTCCTCTCCGCCGCCGTCTCCCTCGACGGCTACCTGGACGACACCGGCCCCGAACGGCTGCTGCTCTCCTCGCCGGCCGACTTCGACCGGGTCGACGAGGTGCGGGCGTCCGTCGACGCGATCCTCGTCGGGGCCGGCACGATCCGGGCCGACAATCCGCGGCTGCTGGTGAACTCCGCCGAGCGGCGGGCCGAACGGGTGGCGGAAGGGCGGGCGGAGTACCCGATCAAGGTCACGGTCAGCGGCAGCGGTGAGCTGGACCCGGCGGCGCGGTTCTGGCACACGGGAGGGGAGAAGGTACTCCTCACCACGGACGACGGCGCCCGGCGGGCCCGCGCGCTGGGGATCGCCGCCGACGTCGTGTCCCTCGGCCCGGCCCTCGACTGGCGGGCAGCTCTGGAGTACCTGCACGACCGGCGAGGGGTGCGGCGGCTCATGGTCGAGGGCGGCGGGACCGTCCACGGCCGGCTGTTGCGGCAGGAACTCGCCGACGAACTGCAGCTCGTCCTCGCCCCGGTCCTCGTGGGGGACCCGGGCGCTCCCCGGCTGTTCGGGCCCGGTGGCTACCAGGGCGGGCGGCTGCGGCTGGTGGAGTCACGGCGTATAGAGGACGTCGTGCTGATGAGGTACAGGCCGACGGCTCCCGGCACCGGCGACCGCGTGTCCGCCGCCGACCGGCACTGGCTGGCGCTCGCCTGCGAGCTGGCGGAGCTGTGCTCGCCGTCACGGACGGCGTTCAGCGTGGGGGCGGTCGTGGTCGCCGCCGACGGGACCGAGCTGGCGCGCGGGCACTCGCGGGAGGGGGACGACCCCGTCGTGCACGCCGAGGAGGCCGCGCTGGCCAAGGTCGACCCGGTCGATCCGCGACTCCCGGCCGCCACCGTGTACAGCAGCCTCGAGCCGTGCGCCCGCCGCGCCTCCCGGCCCGCGCCCTGCGCGCGGCTGATCCTCGACGCCGGGGTGCGCCGCGTGGTCACGGCCTGGCGGGAGCCGGACACCTTCGTGCCGGGCGCCGACGGCAGCGGGGTGCTCGCCGCGGAGGGCGCCGTGGCCGTCGTACTGCCGGAGTACGAGGAGCGGGCGAAGGCGCCGAACCGCCATCTGGAGAGGTAGCGGGAGGGGCGGGGAGATACGGATGTGCATTCCACCTCCGGTGTGGGGTACAGTAAAGACACAACGGCGCGGGGTGGAGCAGCTCGGTAGCTCGCTGGGCTCATAACCCAGAGGTCGCAGGTTCAAATCCTGTCCCCGCTACTCAAGGCCGAAGGCCGGAATCCTTAAGGGTTCCGGCCTTCGGTGTGTTTGGGGTCGCGTTGGCGTCCTGCCCGCTGTCACCCTCACCCGTCCGGCCCTCACCGCTCGCCCCTCGCCCCCGCTCCCGGGAATCTGGAGGGCGGGACCGGCAAGCGGCGCGTACGTGCGGGGTGGCGGGAGACGAGTGGTGGTGCGGCCAGGTGACGTGGACGACGGCGAGGGAGCGTACGCCAGGGCCGGCGGCCGGCTCCCCGGCGACCCCGTGCCCGACCCGGGCCTCGGCGACCGTCCGCAGCCAGGGCCGCCGGCCGCCGGTCCATCGATCGCGGGCCCGGTGCGGCGGTGGCGCTCCTCGCACGGGCGGACCTTCGTGCGCATACTCCCCGTGCTGCTGATCGTCGTCGCCGTCCTGTACGACCTCTTCACCCCGAGGTACTTCACCGCCGGTCCCCTCTACACGGCCGCACCCCTGGTCGCCGCCCCGGTCTACTCACGGCGCGGCACGGTGCTCACCGGTGTCGCCGTGGTCGCCGCCGTCGTCGGACTGCAAGTGAGCATGGGCGTCATCCACTTCGTCGACTCCCTCACCGAGCTGATCACCATCGCGACGGTCGCCGTGCTCGCCGTCCTCGTCAACGCCTTCGTCCGCCGCACCGGCGAGCGGCTCGTCTCCGTCCGCGAGATCGCCGAGGCCGCCCAGCGGGCCGTGCTGCCCGAACCGGCCGAGCGGATCGGCGGGTTCGAGATCGCCGCCTGCTACGAGGCCGCGCAGGCCGACGCCTTCATCGGCGGCGACCTGTACGCGGTGCAGGACGGCGCGCGTGGCATCCGGCTCATCGTGGGGGACGTGCGCGGCAAGGGCATGGGTGCGGTGGCCGCCGTCGCCGTCGTGATCGGCGCCTTCCGGGAGGCCGCCGAGCAGGAGGCGACCCTGGAGGCCGTGGCGCAGCGACTGGAGCGGGCGCTGGCCCGCGAGGGCACCCGGCGGGACGGACTGGACGCGTTCGAGGGGTTCACCACCGCCGTACTGGCCGAACTCCCGCACGGCGACGGCGTCGTCCGCATCGTCAACCGCGGTCATCCGCCGCCCCTGCTGCTGTACGCCGACGGCACCCTGCGCCCGCTGGCCGCCCAGGAGGCGGCGCTGCCGCTCGGCATGGGCGAACTGGGCGTGTGGCCCGACCGCGCGGAGGAGGCGCCGTTCCCCGGCGGAGCCACGCTGTTGCTGTACACCGACGGGGTGTCGGAAGCCCGCGACGGCCGGGGCGAGTTCTACGATCCGCACGCCCGGCTGGCCGGCCGCGTCTTCCGTCATCCGGAGGAGCTCCTCGGCACCCTCGCCGACGACGTGCGCCGGCATTCCGGGGGCGGCATGGCGGACGACATGGCGCTGCTCGCCGTACGGCGACCTTGATCGACATCACCTGCCGTGACGGACCGACCCCCCTCCGCATAACAGCTGACACAACGTCAGAAAATCGTGGCGTGAAAGGGAATACCGAAGCCGGGTCAACTCGCCCGGGTTTAACCGGTCGTGAGGCGTACGTCCCGGCCGGATTCGTTAATGATCAAGAGGAACCGCTTGGATTCCGAGCCTCGCGTCTATTAACGTTCGATAACGCAGCGCGGTCGTCCCAGCCGTCACAGAAGGCGGCTCCGTGCGCACGCGCCGAATCCCGCAAGGGAACCGGGGAACCACCACATTGGGGTGAATCGGGCGTATGACGCCGTGGAGACACGGCGATATACGCGCGTAGGAGACCTTCCTCCTCCGAACCCGTCAGCTAACCCGGTAGGCGAAAAGGAAGGAAAGGAGTACGCCCACGTGGCGTCCAACAGGCCTGCCCCCGAGGCCCCGTTCGTGCCGAACCAGCACGACACCGACACCTTCGGCTACGACGGCTACCGTGCCGAAGAGGGCCCCTGGGAGGAATGGAATCCCACCGCGGAGTCCATCCGTCCCGTGCGGGGCAAGCACCGCGTCGCCAAGCAGCGCGGCGGACTCGCCCGCAGCTCCACCGTCCTCGGCGTCGGTGTCATAGCCGCCGTCGGCGCGGGCGGCATGGCCAGCGCGCAGACCGGCAAGCCGCCGGTGTCGATCTCCATGCCGGACCTGCCGAACGTCGGCTCGCTCATCTCCGACGAGGAGGAGCCGGAGCCCGAGGGCTCCGCCACCCCGCTCAGCGGCATCGGCACGGTCGCCGCCGACACCTCCACGCAGAGCGCCGCCGACGCCGGTGAGACGCTGCGGGCCCGGATCATGGCGCAGGCCGAGCAGCAGCAGGCCCAGGTCGAGGCCAAGGCCGCCGCCGAAGCCGCCGCCGCCGCCGAGAAGAAGGCCGCGGAAGCCGCCGCCAAGGCGGAGAAGGAGGCCGAGGCCAAGGCCGCCGCCGCCAAGAAGAAGGCGGAGGAAGAGGCCGCGAAGAAGGCCGAGGCCGAGCGGCTCGCGAAGCTGGCCAGGCAGTTCACGCTGCCGACCTCCTCGTACACGATCTCCTCCAGCTTCGGCCAGGCCGGCGCCTACTGGTCCTCCGGCTACCACACGGGCCTCGACTTCGCCGCCCCCACGGGCACCCTGCTCAAGGCGGTCCACAGCGGCACCATCACGTCGGCCGGCTACGAAGGGTCGTACGGCTACAAGACCGTGCTCACCCTCGACGACGGCACCGAGATCTGGTACGCCCACCAGTCCTCCATCAACGTCAGCGTCGGCCAGAAGGTCACCACCGGTGACGTCATCGGCCGCGTCGGCGCCACCGGCAACGTCACCGGCGCCCACCTCCACATGGAGGTCCACACCAGCGACGGCGGCGGCATCGACCCGATGGCGTGGCTGCAGAGCAAGGGCCTCACCCCCTGAGTCCCGCCTCGCGCGCCGCCCGCCCCCGCCTCCCCCTCTGATCACAGCCCGCCGCCTCTGATCCCCGGCGGTCCTGACGGCGACCCCCCGACGTCAGGGCTGCCGGTTTGCGCGTTCTTTGCGCCGTTCCCGGAATCACCGGGTCCGCCGCGCACGTTGACGCAGGACATGACTTCTCTGCGCAACCTCGGCTCCTCCGACCTGAAGGTCTTCCCCCTCGCCCTCGGCGGCAACGTCTTCGGCTGGACCGCCGACCAGGACGCCTCCTTCGCCGTCCTGGACGCCTACACGGCGGCCGGCGGCAACTTCCTCGACACCGCCGACTCCTACTCCGCGTGGGTCGACGGCAACAGCGGCGGCGAGTCCGAGACCGTCATCGGCGAGTGGCTCGCCTCCCGCGGCAACCGCGGCGACGTCGTCCTCGCCACCAAGGTCAGCCAGCACCCCGAGTACCCGGGCCTGAGCGCCGCGAACATCAAGGCCGCCGCCGACGCCTCGCTGCGCCGCCTGGGCACCGACCACATCGACCTCTACTACACCCACTTCGACAAGCCCGAGGTGCCGGTGGAGGAGATCATCGGCGCGCTCGACGAACTGGTGCAGGCGGGCAAGGTCCGGCACATCGCCGCCTCCAACATCTCCGCCGAGCGGCTCGAGGCCTCCCTCGCCTTCTCCGACCGCGAGGGCCTCGCCCGGTACGTGGCCCTCCAGCCCCACTACAACCTGGTCTCGCGCGACACCTACGAGGGCGAACCGCGCGACCTCGCGGAGCGGGCGGGCCTGGCCGCCGTGCCGTACTACTCCCTCGCGTCCGGCTTCCTCACCGGCAAGTACCGCAGCGGTACGACGGTCGACAGCCCGCGGGCCGGCGGTGCCGCGAAGCACCTGGAGACCGAGCGCGGCCGGCGGGTCCTCGCGGCCCTGGACGAGATCGCCGAGGCGCACGACGCCCCCGTGGCCACCGTCGCCCTGGCCTGGCTGGCCGCGCAGCCCACGGTGACCGCGCCGATCGCGTCCGCGCGCACGGTGGAGCAGCTGCCGGCGCTGCTGGGGGTGGCGGAGCTGAACCTGACGGAGGACGAGGTCGGAAGGCTGACACAGGCGTCGGCCTGAGCCCGGTCGCGACCGTCACGGCCGCCGGTGGGGGACGTACGCGCTGTACGGCCGGTACGGATGGCCCCAGGGCGGTACGGGCACCGGTGCGGGCGGCGCGGTGGCCCGGGACGCGTAGTCCAGGGCCGGGCGCGTCACGTCGCGCCGGTGCCACAGGGCGTCCAGCAGTTCCCGCTCCCGTACGGCGAAGTCGGCGCCCGCCTCGCCCCGGCGTCCGCGCTGCCGCAGGAACGCCAGTGAGGTCGCGTACGCCTCGTACTGCGCCACCGCCCGCGCCGCATCCTTCCCGGCGTGCCGGTGCGCGTGCTGCCGGGCGATGCGGCGGGCGCGCATCGAGCCGAGCGCGTGCGGCTCGGCCGGCGCCAGCCAGCCGGCCATGACGTACACGGGCAGTTCGGCCCGTACGGTGCCCAGTTCGCGCTGCCGGGACCAGATCGCCAGCCAGGTCAGCAGGCCGAAGGAGGGCACCATGAACGTCGCGTACACGGTGAGGAAGCCGTACTCGCCGAACGAGGCCGAAGCGTTCCACAGCGCGTGCGTGCCCATCGCGAGGAGCAGGCCGCACAGGGGGAGCAGGGCGCGGCGCAGGCGGTGACGGCCCGCGGAGAGCGCGGCGATGCCGAAGCCGATGCCGGTGAGCACGGTGAAGAGCGGGTGGGCGAACGGCGACATGACGATACGGACGAAGAAGGTCGCCGCGGTGACGGACGCGAGTCCGCTGTCGCCGGTGAGCTGGTCGGTGCCGAAGGCGTTGCCCAGGTAGAGGATGTTCTCGGTGAAGGCGAAACCGGTGGCGGTGACACCGGCGACGACCACGCCGTCGACGATGCCGGTGAAGTGGCGCCTGCGGAAGAGGAAGACCAGCAGGACGGCGGCGGCCTTGGCCGACTCCTCGACGACCGGGGCTATGACCGTGGCGCCCAGGGTGTCGGCGGCGGCCGGGTCGGCGGTCGTCGTCGCTATCCATCTCGTCGCGAAGCTGTTCGCGACGATCGCCATCAGCGCCGCCGCGCAGGCGCCCCAGGCGAAGCAGAACAGCAGGTTCCGCCAGGGCCCCGGCTCGACCCGGTCCAGCCAGCGGAACGCGGCCATGAGCAGCGGCACGGGCAGCACCGCGAGCCCGAGCCCCACCAGGAAGCCCCGCGTACCGGTCTGTTCGCGCACCAGGGCCAGGATCACCAGACCGGCCAGCGCGAGCAGCGCGACCAGTGCGCCGTGACGGACCCAGCGGCGCTGCCACCAGTGCGGACACGTATGCGGACGCGTCGTGTACGGAGGACTGATGGCCACGGCATGGACCCTAACCGGTGGGGGGCTGCTCCTTGTGCTGTACGCGGCGGAAGAGCAGGTCGTTCACCACATGACCCTTGTCCAGTCCCTGGCCCTCGAAACGGGTCAGCGGCCGGTGGGCGGGACGCGGCGCGAAACCGCCGTCCGCCACGGTGTTATCGAAGTCGGGGTGCGCGGTGAGGACCTCGAGCATCTGCTCCGCGTACGGCTCCCAGTCGGTGGCACAGTGCACGACCGCCCCCGGCGCGAGCCGGGTCGCGGCCAGGTCCAGGAACTCGGGCTGGATCAGACGGCGTTTGTGATGCCGCTTCTTGGGCCAGGGGTCGGGGAAGTAGACGCGCAGTCCGGCGAGGGAGTCGGGAGTGAGCATCTCGCGGAGAAGGATGATCGCGTCGCCGTTGGCCACCCGGATGTTGGGCAGGCCGTCCTGTTCCGCGAGTCCGAGCAGGTTGCCCTGGCCGGGGGTGTGGACGTCCACGGCGAGGATGTTGGTGTCCCGGTCGGCGGCGGCCATCCGGGCGGTGGCCTCGCCCATGCCGAAACCGATCTCCAGGACGACGGGACGGGCGTTGCCGAACAGCTCGCCGAGGTCGATGACCCGCTGCCCGTCGATGTCCAGACCCCACACGGACCACAGCCGCTGCAGCGCGTCCGCCTGCCCGGCGGTCACCCTGCTGCGCCGGGGCTGGAAACTCCGGATCCGCCGCTCGAAGTGCGACCCGGCGGGATCGGCCTTCGGCCCGTCGGGGAACCGGGGCTCACCCTTGGCACGGGTATGCCGAACGGGGTCACCGGTGTGCGGCGCGGCGGGCTGGGCGGCTTCGGGAGCACGATGGAAGTCAGACACAATGCCTCAATTTTACGGCCCCCCGCCCGCCCTCCGGAGCTGCGGACCCTCCCCAGCTGCGGCCCCCCCCAGCTGCGGCCCCCCAGCTGCGGGCAGTCGTGCCGCTGGGCGGCACGGGTGGGCGCAGCGGCACCCGGCCAGCACCGGCCCGCGCAGCCCACCCCCGGGCCCGCGTCCAGCCCCGGGCCCGCCCTCACCCCCGGCAACCGGTCAGGCGGCGGCAGTCCCCAGCATCCCCAACGCCCTCCGCCCCACCTCCCGCCCGATCGGCAGCGCCGCCGTCGCCGCGGGCGAAGGCGCGTTCAGGACATGTACCGCGCACGCCCCCTCACGGATCAGGAAGTCGTCCACCAGCGTCCCGTCCGCCAGCACCGCCTGCGCCCGCACCCCCGCCGGCGCCGCCACCAGGTCCCCCTCCGTCACCCCGGGCAGCAGTCGGCGTACGGCGGCGGTGAAGGCCCCCTTGGACAGCGACCGTCGCAGCTCGCCCGCCCCGTACCTCCAGTGCCGCCGGGCTATCCGCCACGAGCCCGGCCAGGTCAGCGTCCCGCCCAGCTCACGGGGGTGCACCACGCCCCAGCCGTACCCCTCCCGGGCCAGCGCCGGCACCGCGTTGGGGCCGACGTGCACGCCCCCGTCGATCCCCCGGGTCAGATGCACGCCGAGGAAGGGGAACGCCGGGTCCGGCACCGGATACACCAGTCCCCGCACCAGCTCCGGCCGCGCCAGCTCGTAGTACTCGCCCCGGAAGGGGACGATCCGCATCCCGGGGTCGTCCCCCGTCATGCGGGCGATTCCGTCGCAGTGCAGCCCGGCGCAGTTGACCATGACCCGGGCGCGGATCACGTTCCCGGAGCGGGTGCGGACGGCGACTCCGTGGTCCGGGCGCCGGTCGATGTGCCGTACCTCGGCGCCGTAGCGGATCTCCGCGCCCGATGCCCGGGCCAGTTGCCGGGCCACCGCGACGTAGTCGCAGACGCCGGTGGTGCCGACGTGTATGGCGGCGAGGCCGCGCACCTCGGGCTCGTACTCCGGGATCTGGGCGGCGCCCAGCTCGCGCACCGGGATGCCGTTCTCCCGGCCGCGCTGCACGAGGGCGTGCAGCCGGGGCAGCTCGGCGCGGTCGGTGGCGACGATCAGCTTGCCGGTGACGGCGTGGGCGATGCCGTACTCGGCGCAGAACTTGACCATCTCCGCCGCGCCCCGCACCGCGTAGCGGGCCTTCAGCGAGCCCGGGCGGTAGTAGACGCCGCTGTGGATGACGCCGCTGTTGCGGCCCGTCTGGTGCCGGGCCGGTCCCGGCTCCTTCTCCAGCACCGTCACCCGGGTGCCCGGCGCGGCGCGCGTGATCGCGTACGCCGTCGACAGGCCGACGATTCCGCCACCGATCACCAGCACGTCGCAGTCGTACGCGACGCTGTGCGCGCCGCCGCCGTGCGCGCTGCCGTGCGCGGTCCCGGTCCGCACTCGTTCCATCTCCGGCCCACCTCCCGGCTTCGATAGTGCACTGCGCCACTGACAATGCCTTCAAACCCGGGAGGCGGTGACGGATCAGGCCGTGGTCATCAGCAGCGGCCGGGCGCGCTCGCGCAGCTCCACCACGCGGGGCTCGTCGCCGTAGGGCTCCAGGCGGTGGAGGAGGTCCTTGACGTACTCGGTGGTGCGGGCCGAGGAGATGCGGCCGGCCACCTCGACCGCCCGCACGCCCTGCTCGCAGGCCGCGTCCAGATTGCCCGACTCCAGCTCGGCCACCGCAGAGACGACGAGCCTGAGGCCGTGCGAGCGTACGAACTCCTCCGTCGGCTTCGACAGTGCCTGCTCGGTGAAGCGGCGGACCTGGCGTGGTGCCTTCAGGTCGCGGTAGCACTCGGCCGCGTCGGCTGCGAACCGGTCGTAGGAGTAGAAACCCAGCCACGTCGGGTCGCTGTCGCCGGGGCGGGCGCGCTCCAGCCAGCTCTCGGCGGCCTTCAGGGCAGCACCGGCCGCCGGCGCGTCACTCGCGCGCGCGTGGGCGCGGGCCTCGACCAGGCGGAAGAAGCTCATGGTGCGGGCCGTGGCCAGGCCGCGGTTGCGTTCGAGCGCGGCCTGCGCGAGGTCCACGCCCTCGTCGCCGAAGCCGCGGTAGGTCGCCTGGAGGGACATGGAGGCGAGTACGTAGCCGCCCAGGGGCACGTCGGCCGCCGCGCGGGCCAGGCGCAGGGCCTGGATGTAGTACCGCTGGGCCGCCTCCTGCTGGCCGGTGTCGAAGGCCATCCAGCCGGCCAGGCGGGTCAGCTCGGCCGAGGCGCCGAACAGGGCGCGGCCGACCTCGTCGGAGTACGAACCGAGGAGCAGCGGGGCCGCCTCGACGCGTAAGCACTCGGGGACCATCGAGGAACGCCAGTCGCCGCCTCCGTACTTGGAGTCCCAGCGCCGGGCGTCCTCGGCGGCCTCCCGCAGCTTCTGCACATCACTGTGGCCGACTTTGAGCGGTGCGCCGGAGCCCTCGGCCGGGCTCGCGTCACGTGCCACCGAGCTGTCGGCCGGGGTTATCAGCCATCGTGAGGCCGGCGTTGCATATGCGCTCACCGCGAACGATCCGGCCAGCGACTGCCAGATGCCGCCGGCGCCGGACCGGCGGCCGGCGAGGTCGAGCCGGTACAACTCGGTGGCGGATCTGACCGCCTGGCCGACGTCCCGGGGGAAGGCGAGGCCCACTTCGGGGGCGGGATCCGCGTCCGCCAGGCCGATCTCGTGGAGCGGCACCGGACGGCCGAGCTTCTGGCCGATGGCGGCGGCGATGAGGTGCGGCGCCGCACCCTGCGGCACCATGCCCTTCGACACCCAGCGCGCCACCGACGTCTTGTCGTAGCGCAGGGTCAACCCGCGCTGGGCGCCAAGGTCGTTGACGCGCCGGGCGAGTCCTGCGTTGCTGATTCCCGCGAGGGCGAGAACGGCGCCGAGCTTTTCGTTCGGCCCGCGTTGCTCCCTGGACATGCGCCACCCCTCGACACAGACGGCTGCCGCGCTGGCATAACCATGCGGCATTCGTAAACACAGCGTAGTTCGCCGGATCCCATGCGTTAAGAGGCATTGTTCCGGATGGCGGGATTGTGGTCCGTACTGAAGTGCGGAGCCTGCACGGTCTGTTGCCACGTGCTCCCGTTGTGTGGCCGTGCGCCCGCCCGTGCGCTCTTCTCCGGCCATCGGGGGAGCGGTTCCATGGATGCTGCGTGGGTCGGCCCGCTGTACTGGATCCAGTGGGCTGGGGGACACCGCCGCCTACATCCCCGCGGGTGGCGGACCGGTCCGGGGGGCGTGCCTCGCCTCCCGGACTGCGCGCCGCCGGCCGGTGCGCAAAGCCTGTACGGAGCGTGTTCGAACGTGTCTGCGTGACGCCGATTTGGCTGAAAATCGACCCGGACGTTTCCGGGGCGCTGCGGCCCTCACCATGGAAGTTGAGGGCGCGTTGGGTAGCCAAAGAGCGCGTTGCGGGGGCGCATTCGCGTCGTCTTCGCGTGGTGTTCGCGCCCTCCGAGGGGGTGCGGAGAGGTAGTTGACGTTCTCGCGTGGGTTTCCGCGGGGGCGCATTCCCGGGAGCACATGCGGCTCCGCCGACGCTCTGCGGCGCGCCCTTCATGGCAGCATGGGACCAGTTGGTGCGGTGCACTGGTTGTCCCCAGCCTGTGGAGGCGTCGATGCGGTGGTTGGTGGGGTGGAGCAGCACCGCCGTGGGAGGCGCGGGAATCGCCGGAGCGGGCGGCTCCGCGGGGGCCACCGGCTACGACGGCGAGACCGTGCAGCCCGTGGGCTCCCAGCTGTTGTGGGGCGACCCCGACCCCCTGTGGGCGGTCGGCGACTGGCGCCCCGACGAGGTGCGCGTCGTCACGGCCGACCCGCAGACCCGGATCGCCGTCCTCGGTATCTGCGGCGCGTCCGACGAGCAGCTGCGCGTCGGACTCTTCGCCGCGCGCGGGGGCGCCCTCCGGCATCTGACGGCGTGGCCCGGCAGCTACACGGCCGTCGTCCAGGTGGGCCGGCGGATCACCGTCTGCGGCGACCTCGCGGGCGCGCGGCCGGTTTTCCACACCCCCTGGGCGGGCGGCACGGCATACGCGACGGCCGCGCTGCCCCTGGCCGACCTCATCGAGGCCAACCTCGACTTCGGACACCTCGCCGCACTGCTCGCCGCGCCCGACGTACCGGCGGCGCTGGACGACTCCACCCCGTACGACGGCGTGAAACGCATTCCGCCGGGGCACGCACTGATCCTGCGCGCCGGGGCGCGCGAGGTCGCCGGGTACGAGCAGGTGGCCTCACTCGCCGTCGCCGCGCCCGCGGCCGACCCCGACCGGGCGGTGGACGGCGTACGGGACGCCCTGGTGGAGGCCGTGCGCACGCGTCTCGCCGCCCCCCGGCACGTCCCCGGGGACGGCATCGACCCAGGGCCGGTGCCCGGCATGGGCCCCGCGGAACGGCGCGCCGCGCGCGGAATGCCGGTTCCCGGTATCGGCGCCGACCTGTCCGGCGGCCCGGCCTCCGGGACGCTGGCGCTGCTGGCCGCCGGGCTGCCGGGGATGCCGGGGACCGTGCTCGGACACGGCACCGGGGCGGGCGAGCGGCTGCTGGCCGTCACCTTCAACGACCTCGCCGTCGGCGGGCAGGAGGCCGAGCTGGAGCGGGCGGGGGCCCTCGCGGCCAACCCGCGGCTGCACCACGTGGTGGTCACCGGCGGCGAGGACATGCTCCCGTACGCCGCGCTGGACGGGCCGCTGACGGACGAACCGGGCTCGTCGCTGGTCGCGTCGGCACGGCACCGGGCCCGGCTGGCCGCGGGCAGCGCGGACCACTTCACCGGATACGGGGCGCGGCAGGTGCTGGACGCCCATCCGGCGCGCCTGGCCGACCTGCTGATGGACCGTAAGCGCCGTCACCTCGTGCGGCCGGTCGCCGCGCTCGCCAAGGCCGACGGGTCGGTGCTCGTCCCCGGGCGCGTCTACGCGGCGGCCCGGCGGCTGGCGCGCACCCCGTACCGCACCGGGCTCGAGGTGCTCTCCGAACGGCTGCTGCGCCGGCGTTTCGACACGCCGGGCGACGGCGCCATGGAGGCGTCGCTGGCCGCGCTGGCCTGGGCCGGGCCGGGGCCGGCGGCACGGTGGCTGACCGGAGAGGCGCTGGCTGAAGTATCGGTTCGCCTCCAGACGTCCTCCCAGCGGTCCGGGGTCGGGCCCGGGCAGCGGCCCGGTGACTTCCGCGCGCGTGCGGCACTGGCCCGGCAGGCGGCGGACGTGCGGGTGCTGGAGCAGGCCGCCGAGATCCGCTTCCAGCGGCTGCACACACCGTTCCTCGACAACCAGGTCGTCCGCGCCTGCCGTGCGCTGCCGGAGGCGCTGCGGGTGCAGCCGGGGGCGCGGGCGTCGATTCTGCGGACGGTGCTGGAGGGTTCGGGGGTGAGCGAGCTGCCGAGCGGCTGGGGAGCACCCACGCGGGGGGTGGCGGCCACCGCCGCGAGGACGGGGCTGAGGGTCGCCGCGGACTCCCTGCTGGGACTCTTCGACACGCCGCTGCTCGCGCAGGCGGGTCTGGTGGAGGCACGGGTCGTGCGCAAGGCGCTGCGTGCGGCGGCCGCGGGCGAGGCACTGCCCCTGGACGGACTGGCCGACCTCGTCTCCCTCGAACTGTGGCTCGGCCGCCTCCTCGCCCGCCGCGGCACCTGCTGGACCGGCACCCCGGCCCGCCAACGCGCGGTACCGGGCGGCATCGCGCCGCAGCGCGGGGCGCTGGGCGGGGCGCAGGCGGGAGCGGTCGTGCGGCGCGTCTGACGCCCGGGCGGCCTGACGGCCTCCGGGGTGGGGCTCCGCGGGTGTGAGGGCCGGTGCCGGTGCCGGTGCGAGCACGGGTGTGAGTGGGGCGTGAGTGCTTGAAGGGTGTCCCGCGAGCCCTACACGCAGGTGAACCGCGACTGCGCCCAGTCCGCGAGTGCCACCGAGCCGAGGTGACCGTACGGCTCGACCACCAGCCGTACGGTCTCGCGCCCCGCGAGGTCCACATGGACGGGCACCGCCGGGTCCCCGCCCTCGACCGTCCCGGAACTCCACAGCCGGACGCCGTCGGCGTGCACCGAGAAGCGGACCTTGCCGAGCTCCGTCGTCAGGTCGTCGACGCCGACCAGCGCGTCGTAGGAGGAGCAGGAGCGGTTGAGGTCGATGGTGACGGAGGAGCGGCCGCGCACGGTGACGCCCCGTGCGTACCGCTCGTCGCCGACCGACAGGGCGGAGCGCTGCCACACCCGGCTGCTTCCCGCCAGCCGCATCTCGGGCCCGCTACCGTCGCCGCCCACGTCGTACGCCAGCTCGCTCCACTGGTAGACGGTCGGGGCGGGGGACGGTGACGGCGACGGCGGCGGGGTTGGCGTAGGGGGCGGCGGCGTCGGCGGGGCCGGTTTCGGCTTCGGCTTCGGCGGTGTCGGTGTCGGTGTGGGGGAGGGCGTGAGGGCGGGGGGAGGCGTCGGCCTGGGGGCGGGCTCCGGGGGCGGGGGTGGTTCCGGTGCGGCCACCGGCGGACGTGGGCGGGGCGGCTGTGCCGGGGGCGTGGGTGTCTCCGGGGCGGGCTGGGCCACCGGTGAGGAGGGTGGCGGGCCCGCCTTCGGCGGCTGCTCGGCCGGGGCGTCGTTGCCGGCGAGTGCGAGGACCAGCGCCGCGGCGGCGGCCACCGCCACCACACCGGCCGCGATCCCGGCCTTCACCGGCGCGCCCAGTCCTTCGGAGGCCGCCGCACCGCCCCCGGCACCCGCCCCGCCGGACGTCCCGGACGCTCCGGCCACGCCACCGCCCGCTGTAGCCGCCGCGCCCGTGGCCCCGGCGCCCGCGCTTTTGGCGATGAGCCCCGCGGCCTTGGCGTATCCGGCGGTGCCGAACCAGCCGATGACCGCGACCGGAACCACCGCCGGAATGCCGCTCGCGACCTCCTCGATCTGGACGGCGGCCAGCCGGCACCGGGCGCACTCGTCCAGGTGCTCGCGCAGCCCGCGCCGGGCACGGGCGCGCAACCTGCCGCGCGCGTAGGTGCCGAGCCGGTCGGCGTAGCGGGCGCACTCCTCGTCGGCGGCGAGGGCATCGCTGACATGGGCCTGGAGGTAGGCCTGCTTCAGGCCCTCCCGGGCGCGGCTGGCGAGCACGCGCGTGCCGTTGGCGTCCAGCCCGAAGAGCACGGCCACCTCGCTCGGCGACTCGTCCTCGACCTCGGTGTGCCACAGCACGGCCTGCCACCGCTCCGGCAGCGACCGGAAGGCCCGCAGGGCCAGCGACTGCTCGGCCTCGTGCATGGCCCGGACGTCGGCGCCCAGCTCCGACGTGCTGTCGTCCGGCGCCCGTGAGCTGGACGCGGCCTGGGCGGTGAACACGGCGAAGTCGTCGACCAACTGCTCCCGCCCGGCCGACCGTGTCCAGCCGGCGGCGACGCGCCTGACCGCGGTGAGCAGATAGGCGCGCACGGCGTGCTCGGGGCCCGAACCGCCGCGCACCGCCTGGAGCACGCGGGCGAAGACCTCGGCGGTGAGGTCGTCCGCGGTGTGGGTGTCGCGGCAGCAGGTACGCGCGTACCGGCGCACCGCGTCCGCGTGACGCAGGTACAGCTCCTCGTAGGCCGTGTCGTCCCCCGAGCGCATCCGCTCGATCAACTCCGCGTCGGACGGCGGCAGCTCGCGCGGCGGAGGCAGGACACCGCTGTCGTCCAGCTCGATGGGCGCCGGGAGGACACCGTCCTCGCGGAGCTGGCGCGGCTGGCGCTGAGCCGGGACGCTGTCCTCCGCCGGCCTGTGGTCCTGCGCCGAAAGGCCGCCCTCCGTTGGTCCGGCGTCCTCCCGGGATCCCACGTCCTCCTGGGGTCCGCCGTCCTCCTGGGGTCCGCCGTCCTCCTGGGGTCCGCCGTGCTCCGGGGATCCGCCGTGCTCTACGGGTACGCCGCCCCGCGGGACCCGGGCAGGGCCGCCCTGGTCGGGCACCCGTGGCGGGTGGCCGGGTCCGGTGGCGCCGTCACCGGGCGACCCGTCCCGCCCGTCGACGCTCATCGCGGAAAGCCCCCGCCGCCTGCCCAGCCAGTCTCGAACACCGGGTCAGCGTGCCATATCGGCTTTTGTCCAGGCCCTCTCGGCGGCGACCATCACTCGTCCGTGGGGACTTGCCGCGGCGCGGTGACAACGCTCAGCTGTTCGGGGAGGGGGGAAGCCCTCCGCCCGCCGGACGGCACGGCGGTCTCACGCCGGGCGCGACCGCAGTCCCTCCAGCAGGATGTCCAGCAGCCGGGTCGAGGCCGCCGCCTGCTGTGCCGCGTCAGGCAGCGAGGGCGCCGCCGTGGCTATCACCAGCAGCACGTCCGACACCGACACGTCCGGCCGCAGTTCACCCGCCGACCGCGCCCGCTCCACGAGCCGGCCCACGACGTCCAGCAGTTCCGCCGCCCCGTCGTCCCCCGCCACGGAAACCGATCCACCGACCGATCCACCGACCGATCCACCGACCGAATCACCGACCGAATCACCGGCCGTCGCCCCGGCCGAGGAACCAGCCCGTGAGACCCCCTCGGACACCAGCCGCAGCTCGCCGGAGCCGGAGCCGGAGCCCGGCTGTATCCGCTGTTGCGGCACCCGCGGCTCACCGACCACGGCACCGCCACCGCCACCGTCACCCACGGCACCGATGGCACCACCGTCACCCATGGCACCACCGTCACCGTCCTCGGACACCCCGACCCGCAGCACCTGCGGCGGCAGCAGCCGTCCGGCGCCCGAGGCCACCGACGTCCGCAGGAAGCGCGACAGCGCCGACCACGGCTCGTCCTCCTGCCCGAGCGCCGTCCGGGCCTGGTCCGTCAGCCGGGCCGTCTCCTCCTCGGCTATCCGCCGCACCAGGACGTCCTTGCTCGGGAAGCGCCGGTACACCGTGCCGACACCGACCCGCGCGCGCCGCGCCACGTCCTCCATCGGCGCGCCGTACCCCAGCTCGCCGAACACCTCGCGCGCCGCGCGCAGCACGTGCTCCAGATTGCGCTGGGCGTCCACGCGCAAAGGCGCGGTCCGTGCCCCGTCCCCGCGTGCGCCGCCCACCCCCGCGCTCATCGCACCGCCGGGCGCGACAGCGGACGCGGACGACCAATGAGAGTCCTGAACATGCATAGAAAATCCCCCGGTAATGACGTCTCCCCCCGGAGACACTCCCCGTCATCGAAAGCCGGAGTGCGCGGAACAGGCCCGGTTCCTCGGCCCGCCCGTCGCGGACCCGATGAGCACATCCCCTCACACTCCGTGGGAAAGAACATAGTTGAGCGGGGGTCAATTCAGAAGGGGCAGGTTCCGCACCGGGCACCCCCTGATCGGACCACGGATCGCACACGCCCCGAGCATGCCGTCCTCCGCATCCCCTCCCACCCCCGCTGACCTGCGCGACCACACCGGATCACGGCCATACGGGCCACCCCGCGCCCCCGAGATCTCCAGTCACACAAATCGACGAGCCTGTGGACAAACGCAAGCGTCGGGTGCGTCATGGGATGGTGAAGGAACGTGCGCGCATTCTCGTTGTCGGCGGTGGCTACGTCGGGATGTACACGGCTCTGCGTCTTCAGCGGAACCTCAGGGGCGAACTCCGGCGGGGCGAAGCCGGGATCACGGTCGTCTCCCCCGACCCCTACATGACGTACCAGCCGTTCCTGCCCGAGGCGGCGGCCGGCTCCATCTCCCCGCGGCACGTCGTCGTGCCGCTGCGCCGCGTCCTCGGCCAGTGCGACGTCGTCATCGGCGAGGCACGCTCCATCGACCACACGACGCGCACCGCCACCGTCACCACCCTGGCCACCGACGAGGAGAAGACGGGCGCCCGCCGGCTGACGTACGACGAACTCGTCCTCGCGCCCGGCTCCGTCTCGCGCACCCTGCCCGTCCCCGGCCTCGCCGACCACGGCGTCGGCTTCAAGACCGTCGAGGAGGCCATCGGCCTGCGCAACCACGTCCTCGAACAGATGGACATCGCCTCCTCCACCCGCGACCCCGCCCTGCGCGACGCCGCCCTCACCTTCGTCTTCGTCGGCGGCGGCTACGCGGGCGTGGAGGCCCTCGGCGAGCTGGAGGACATGGCCCGCTACGCCACGCGGTACTACCACAACGTCACGCCCGACGACATGAAGTGGATCCTCGTCGAGGCCTCGGGCCGCATCCTGCCCGAGGTCGGCGAGGACCTGGGCCGCTACACGGTCACCGAACTGCGCCGCCGCAACATCGACGTACGCCTGGACACCCGCCTGGAGTCCTGTACGGACCGCGTCGCCGTCCTCAGCGACGGCGCCCGCTTCCCCACCCGTACGGTCGTCTGGACGGCCGGCGTCAAACCCCACCCGATCCTCGCCGCCACCGACCTCCCCCTCGACGACCGCGGCCGGCTCACCTGCACCCCCCACCTGTCCGTCGACGGCGCCGCACACGCGTGGGCCGCGGGAGACGCCGCCGCCGTCCCCGACGTCACCGCCGCGGAACCCGGCCGGGAATGCGCCCCCAACGCCCAGCACGCCGTCCGCCAGGCCAGGGTCCTCGGCGACAACATCACGCACACGCTGCGCGGCGAGCCCCTCGACACCTACGCGCACAAGTACGCCGGCTCCGTCGCCTCCCTCGGCTTCCACAAGGGCGTCGCGCACGTCTACGGGCGCAAGCTGAAGGGCTACCCCGCGTGGTTCATGCACCGCGCCTACCACCTCAGCCGCGTCCCCACCGTCAACCGCAAGGCGCGCGTACTGGCCGAATGGGCCCTCGCCGGACTCTTCAAACGAGAGGTCGTCTCCCTGGGTTCACTCGAACATCCGCGAGCGGAGTTCGAACTCGCGGCCGGTGGAAAGCCTTCTCAGGAACCACCTCGCAACCCGAAGGGGTAGTCCTGGCCGGACTCAGGAACTCCCCCGGCCGGTCCGGCGTCTGACGGATGTCGGCCCGGTCGGCACCCTGCCAGACTGGTCCACCACCGCGGGCACGCCGACGCTCGCTCCCGCGCGGCCTCCGGGGCCCCGGCCGTTCCCGGCCCGCCCCGGCCCTGGGCCGCCGACAACTACACGAGGCAAGGATTCGTGAACTTCACGCGCTGGAGCGCCCGACTCCCCGGAACGCAGCGCCGCGCCGCAGCGCGGACCGACACGACCCTCTCCCCGGACCGGCGAGGAGACGGCTCCGTACCCGCCGCCCGCGCCGAACAGCTGACCGACGAGGCCCCGCCCGCTCCCGCCGTCGACGACCTCCCCGTGCGCGACGTCCTCGACCGCGTCCCGGCCCTCGTCGCCCTCGTCCACGGCCCCGACCACCGCCTCGCCTACGTCAACGACGCCTACGTCACGGCCTTCGGCATGCGCGACCTCGGCGAACGGGCCCGCACGGCCCTCCCCGAGCTCGACGAACTCGGCCTCTTCCCGCTCCTGGACCAGGTCCAGCGCAGCGGCAGACCCCGCACCCTCAAGTCCCGCAAGGCCCCCGACGGCCGCTCCTACACCTTCACCTGCACGCCGGTCACCGAAGGCGACAGCGGCGGCGGCCGCGGCGTACTCGTCTTCGCGACCGACGTCACCGACCACGCCGAGGCCGCGGCCCGCCTGCGCGCGAGCGAGGGCCGCCAGCGCGAGACCGCCGTCACCCTCCAGCGCTCCCTGCTCCCGCAGGAACTGGAGGAACCCGACGACCTGCGCGTCGCCGCCACCTACCACCCCGGCGGCACCGAGGCCGCGGTCGGCGGCGACTGGTACGACGTGATCACCCTCGGCGGCGGCCGCACCGCGCTCGTCATCGGCGACGTCATGGGCCGCGGCGTCCGCGCGGCAGCCGTCATGGGCCAGCTCCGTACGGCGGTCAGGGCCTACGCCCGCCTCGACCTGCCCCCGCACGAGGTGCTCCAGCTCCTCGACGGCCTCGCCATCGAGATCGACGCCAACCAGATCGCCACCTGCGTCTACGCCATCCACGACCCCAACGAGGGCCGGCTGGTGTACGCGTCCGCCGGCCACCTGCCCATCCTGGTCCGCGACGAGAACGGCACGGTCCAGCGCGCCGACGAACCCACCGGCCCCCCGCTCGGCACCGGCGGCTGGATGCACACGTCCGGCTCGATCGCCCTGACCCCCGGTTCGACGGCCGTCCTCTACACCGACGGCCTGGTGGAACGCCGCAACGAGGACCTGGACGAGGGCATCGCCGCCCTGGAGCGCGCACTGTCCGGCGCGACCGGCAGCCCCCAGGTGGTCTGCGACCGCCTGGTCCGCTCCGCCGGCGTCACCCCGGACCACGACGACGACGTCGCCGTCCTGGTCCTCCAGCACCCCGCCCGCAAGGGCGCGCAGGCCGAGCTCTTCCGCAACGCCGCGCTGGAACTGCTCGGCGGCGTGGAAGCGGCCCCCCGCGCGCGTGCCTTCGCCTCGGGCGTCCTGACCAGCTGGCGTTTCTCCACCGAGCTGCACGACCTGGGCGTCCTGGCCACCAGCGAACTGGTCGCCAACTCCCTCCAGCACGGCACGCCCCCCATGCGGCTGCGCCTGCGCCGTACGGACCGCCGCCTGATCGTCGAGGTCACCGACGGCGACGACCACCTGCCCCGACGCCGCCGCGCGGAGCCGGTGGACGAGTCCGGCCGGGGCATCGCCATCGTCGCGACCATCGCCTCCAACTGGGGGTCCAGACGCACGCCCGGAGGCGGCAAGGCGGTCTGGTGCGAGTTCATCCTGCCGAAACCGTGACCCACGGGCGTGAACGCGGCAGACGTGAGGAGGCCCTGACGGGCGCACCCGTCAGGGCCTCCTCACGTCACCTCACGTCTCCTCACGCCTCCGCGGCAGCCACCGCGTCGGCCGGCGCCCCGCCCTGCGTGACCACCCGGCTCCTGGCGAGCGCCGGCTGGTTCTGTACGTCCGTGAGCTCCCGCCCCAGCCGCACCGCCAGCACCGTGATGCCCAGCGAGAACAACAGGAACGCCACGATGTACGGCGCGTGCAGCGAGGCCCCGAGCGGACCGCCCACCGCCGGACCGATCGCCAGCGCGAGCTGCTTGACCAGGGCGAAGGCGGAGTTGTACTGCCCTGCCAGCCCGGTCGGCGCCAGATCCGCCACCAGCGGCGCCAGCGTCGGCGACAGCAGTGCCTCACCCAGCCCGAACAGCGCGTACGTCGAGATGAACGCGGCCGTCGCCATCGCCTGGCTGCCGTGCCCGAGCCCGGCGTACCCGGCCACGGCCCACGCCACGGCCCAGATCAGCCCCACGGAGGCGATCACACGCGACCGCTTCCGTCGCTCCACGAACCTCAGCACCGCGAACTGCGCGACCACGATCACCAGCGTGTTCGCCGCCAGCGCGGTACCCAGCGTGGACGTGGAGATCCCGGCCGCCTCGACGCCGTAGGCGCTCAGTCCCGACTCGAACTGCCCGTAGCAGGCGAAGAACAGCACGAAGCCCAGCACGCACAGCTGCACCATGGCCCGGTTTCCCAGCAGCTGCTTCCAGCTGTTGCCGGCGGCCTGCCCCGGTACCCCCGACACGTGGGGCGCGCGCGGCGCGCGCACCGTCGCCATCACGCCGACCAGCACCAGGAACATCGCCGCCTCGATCGAGAACAGCAACGTGAAGGAGGAGGCGCTGGTCGTGTCGACCAGATGGCCGCCGATGAGTCCACCGACGCCCAGTCCCAGGTTCTGCAGGAAGAACTGCGTCGCGAACGCCCGCGACCTGGTCTCCGTCGTGGAGCAGTCCACGATCATCGTCGCGAGCGCCGGCTGCATCACGGCCTGCCCCGCTCCCAGCGCGGCGGCGGACAGCAGAACGGTGGCCGCCGAGGCCGACAGGCCCAGGCTCAGCGCGCCGAGCGCGGCGGTGACCAGGGCGGCGAGCAACACCGGCAGCGGGCCCCGGCGGACGATGGCCCGCCCGGCGAACGGCAGCACGATCAGCGCGGCCACGGCGAAGACGGCGAGCACGAGACCCGCCGTGACAGAACCGAGTCCCCGTACCTGCGCCACATAGACGTACAGGTAGGGGACGGTGAAGCCGAGCCCGAACGCGCTGAGTGCGTTGCCCACATGAATCCGGCGCATCGCTGCGCCCATTGCCCTGGTCACGTTCACCCTCTCTGGGTAGATCGCCCCAGCCGTTAGAGCTGAAGACTTAGAAGCTAAAGTTCGATGTTAAAGAGTACACAGCGAAGGACTTCAAGGCAAAGGAGTCCCGTGCCATACTGCGGCCATGGGCGACACCTCCGGCCCCCGCGAGCCGACACTCGAAGAACAGATCGCCGCCTACCAGCGCGAGTTCCAGGACCTCGACCCGCAGGTCGAGAAGATCGTTTCGGCGCTCTCCCGCCTCAACCGCCGCATGAACGTCGCGTACGGACGGCAGACCGCCGAGCTCGGCATCAGCAACACCGACTGGGAGGTGCTGAAGGCGCTCGTCCTCTCCGGCGCCCCCTACCGGCTGGGCCCCGGCGACCTCGCCAAGCGCCTCGGCCTGACACCGGCCGCGATGACGCACCGCATCGACCGCATGGTGGGGGAGGGGCTGGTCACCCGGGACCGCGACGAGACCAACCGGGTCCGCGTCATCGTCGAGCTGACGGCGGAGGGACGCGAGAAGTGGCTGGCGGCCATGCGCCTGGCCTCGGTGTTCGAGGAGGAGCTGCTCCAGGACCTGTCCGCGGACGACCGGACCGCTCTGGGGGACGTCCTCACCCGCCTCCTGCGCAGGGTGGAGCACGCACAGCCGGACGCCGGCGGCAGGCTCAGTGACCTCGATTAAAAGATCTTGACAGGTGCGGTTGACAGTCTCCTACGGGATCCGTAAGGTTCTTCGGGTTGCCACGGGGCCGTAACGGTTCTGCGGTAGCACCTCCCGCCGCGACAGCGGCGCTCAAACCACCTGCACGACCCCCTCAGTGGGAATGACTTCGGCACGTCCGAATTCAATTTCGACTGAGGCTCGACGGCCCGGTCCACTCCGATTGGGAATCGCCGAGAGAGTCCGCTAAGGTTTGGAACGTCGGAACGGCCCAACAGCCGCGAAGACAAACCCCGCTGACTGGGAATCAGGCCCGAAAGGATCTGATAGAGTCGGAACCGCCGGAAAGGGAAACGCGAAAGCGAGAACCTGGAAAGCGCCGAGGAAATCGGATCGGAAAGATCTGATAGAGTCGGA
>NZ_JBIRNE010000029.1:0-79434 GCF_044331465.1 Streptomyces sp. NPDC017225
CAACGTCGCCCGAGCACGGTTCACTTCATGTGCGTCCACACCCTCAACATGCCCCCAAACAGGACCACGAGACAGACCTAACGGAGCCCTACTAGCAACTTGGACAACTGCGGAGCATGCCTATAGCTGGAAAGCGGGTCCCTCCTCAGAGGCCGACCCGGGCCCAGGAGGGGGCCGAAATGCCGCTGCGCTGTCCAGTCGTGCGTCAGGGGCAGCCGGGGAATCGGGGTATGGGCAGCGGGTTCGGTAGCGGGTGGCGCGTCCAGCCGGTGTCGTGGGCCCAGTGCAAAACGTGGGTCTCGTCCAGCAGGCAGCCGACCCAGAGGCCGGTGATGCCGGCCGGTACGTTCGGAGACCGCTGGGGCAGCAGGCCTGGGGCGGCGAGACGGTGCCATGCGGAGGAACGCATCCAGGTGAGCCAGAAGAACACCTCTCGGCGCGGTCGGTCGGAAGCCGCGTTGAGCTTCAGGGCCAGGTCCTCGTGCAGCCCGAACTCGACTTCCAGCAAGTCCACCAGATCCGTTCCGCCGTCGGCGTCAGCGATGGGCGGCGGGTTCGCCGGGAGCGCGGTCCGCCAGGTCAGGGATCGTGCGAGGGTGATCCGTTCGCTCACGTCCCGGCGGGCCAGTTCGGCGAGTTCAGCATCGGTGTGGCGACCGGGGAAAAGGGCTCGCGTCGTCTCGGCCGACTTCCGTTCGTCCTCGGTCCGGCGCTTCTCCAGTGAAGCGAGGAAGTCCGGATCGAACGACCACAGCACCGGGCCCATCCGGAGTGGTTCCGGGAGGGGAGAGGGCGGTGGGGGCTTTCCCTGGCGGCGGTTCTTCTCGGCCTTCCCGGCCCAGTGGTCCGGGTTGAAAGCCGGCATCTGGTCGTACCCCGTGAGCAGGCCTGCGCTGATGTAGCCGGTACTCGTCTCGCTGGGCACTGAACAACCGAAGGCCACCCCAGCACTGCCCAGGACGCCGTACGGGCACGCCTCCTCATGGAATGGCCGCTCGATACAGGCCGTGCCGGGGCCGAAGCGGTTCACGCCACGCCGTTCCAGCTCGGCCAGGGCCGGGCTGATGACGGTCAGGGCATCCTTGAAACGAGGGTGCCCCTTGCGGCCCCCGTAGGTTGCCTTCGCCGTGCTCTCGAACACTACGTGCCAGCCTAGATTTAGCTCGGTCACCGCATGCTCCTTGAGGTACGGCTCCCAGGAGCGCCGGTTCTGCTCAGCCACGCTGCTGGTCACCTGTGTGACCTCAACCGCCCGATCACCGCCGCACATGAAGTCGAAGCGCCCGTTGGGGTCCGCGCGCACCTCATGGAAATCACCGCACCGGGGGCAGTGGTCATACGGTTCGACGGTCTCACCCGTGCAGTACCGCAGGACGCCTGCCGCCCTCAGCTCCACCGGATCACTTGCTCGGGGCATGAGCCTCGTCCGTCCCCGCAGGCGCGTCCCAAGGGAGTACCAGCTGTTCCAGCGGCAGACGAGACAAGGTCTTGAACAAGTCGTCCCGGTGGTACCCGAGCCCCGCGGCAAGCAGAATTCGCACGTGCTGATCCAGTTCCTCGATCATGGTCGAGGGCAGGCCGACGGCCTGCGGGATGACCCACGCATCCCGCAGGAGCAGCGCCAGATCGGTATCGCCAACCGGCAGATGGACATGCAGCTCCCACGGAGGGACGGTCCGCAGAGGGCCCCGTACCGCCCGGCTCCGCCGCGCGAGCAAGCGCCGACCGGCCACTTGGAGAGCACGCAGCACCGCCATTTCGGCCATGGCCGCCGCCACGGTCTCACGAGGGCTCTGGATCATGATTCTCCTACTGGATCTCGGAGGCGTGCCGCGGCTGGAGGAACGGGATCAGCGGGGCAGGCAGCACGGCGGGGGATCCGAGCAGCCACTCGCGGGTCGCCCCGCTCACCTCCCAGGCGTCCCGCAGGTCTTCCAGGGTGGCCGTCTCCGCCAGACTGAGCAGGGCGCCGCGGACGTCACCGTCGGGAACGGTGCTCATCCCGCCGTCCGGGAGGAACACCTCCTGGGCGGCATCAGGGACGTCATCGACCGTGTACTCGGCCAGTGACGCCCCCGGGTTGCCCCACCCCGTCGGCTGAGCGGCCCGCAGCACGTCACCGATCCCTTGCGGCGTGACGGCGGCACCTCCACGCAGCGCCGTGGTTACTGCGGCAGCCGTGACCTCCCCGCCGGACAGGCTCGGAGGTTCCGGGTTCGCGTCCAGGTCGGCCAGCTCGGGAGGGGGCCAAACCACCCCCCGGTCACGCATGTACCGGGCGATGCCCTCATCGATCCGACGCACCCGCGCGGGAATGAGCCGCACCCGCTGTCCCGAGGCGAGCACCTCGTCGGCGACGCGCTCCGCCCACTCCTCCTCGTTCTCTCCCTCTTCCGGACCTTCCTCGCCGAGTCCGGCGCCCAGGCCCCGGACCGCCTTGCCGAAGGCGTCCCGCACGGTCTCCTCCGGCACCGGGTGCCCTTCGCCGAACAGCGCCAGCGCCAGATGAGAGGGCCGGGCGCCCCTCCGCGCCAGCCGGGCGAGCGCCACGACCAGACCGAATGCCTCGTCGTCCGGAACCGACGTGCTCCCGCGCCCGCGGCCCAGCGCCCGCTTCGTGTGTGCCGGCAACAGCCCCGCCCGCCGCCACGACGCAAGCTGCTTCGCTGACACCACGAAACCGTGCTGACGCGCGTGCTCGACGAGCTGCTGATCAGCGGAGACCGGACCAGGAGAAGACATGCCGCGAACCTACCTACTTCCGTCGGAAGAGGACGCGCCTTCGGGAATTAGAGACCCACCACCTTTACCCGGGCCGGGCGCACCGGGCCTGGTGACCTGGGGGAACCGCCGCAGCGCACGGCCCGGCGACACATTAGGAGGAACCATGCTCACTGCACTGACCGCCCCACTCCCGACCACCGGGCCCCTGCTCTGGGGCCTGATCACCGTCCTGCACATCTGGATCACCGTGTACGTCGTCATCGTCAGAGTCGCCCTGCTGCACCCCCGCCGCTCCCGCCGGAGGGAAGCCCGTCAGATCCTCGACTGCCACCTCCTCGTCCTCAGGCCCCTGTGACCCTGCCGGAGAAATGACCGCGGGGTTGTGGCAAGGGCCGGCCCCGGCCCTTGCCATCTGGATAGGCTGGTGTTGCCTTAACGGAGTTTGGTGGACACCAACAGGGACAACGCCAACCGTCAGGTGCGGTTGTCGTTCCTCGGGTAGCTCTACGGCGCCCGTCACTGCATGAGTCCGTCGAGGTGCCGTCGACGGCGGACAGGCCGGGGAGAGTGGCCCGCCCGGCTGGGACGGCTGATGGACTGCCCGTGGCGGAGGACATCGTGGTGACGCGGGCAGTGCCGGGTCGGGCACGGCAGGTACGTCGATCTCCGGAGTGCTCTCGGAGCCCTGGAAGTCCTGAGGTGCTTGTGGAGGGCGGCGATCTGCTCCTCGATGAAGCCCTTGGTGCGATGGGCCGTCTTGTACTTGCCGCAGTCCTCCGGCGCCTCCGGTGTGCGCCCACCGCAGGTCGCGCAGGGCCGGGTCGTAGCAGGAGCCTCGGTCGTCTGCCCGTACGTGTCCTCGCCGGCGGAGGCGGCCGCGCGGGCCCGAGCGTGTACCGCTGTCCGTGCGTGTGCTGGTGGAGACCGATGTGCTGGTGGACACCGATGCCCTGCTCACCATGGCGTGTGAGCGGACCGGCCGGCTGCCGCAGTACTGCGCCGAGGACGCCCTCCGGCTTCTCTGCAAGAGGCTGCGCGTCCCAAGACGGCCGAGGTGTCCCGGCGAGCGGTTGCGGGCCGACGACGTCCATCCCGTGACACTTCCGCCCGGCCGGGCCCGGTGCCCGGGCCGACGCGGGCGTCGGCCACGCCGATCCCGCCGGGGGCAGGGCGGCACCTGAACGGCGGAGCGACAGGCGAAGGCTGGGAACCCGTCGCCGTCGACACCCATGAGGACCTGCCCGTTGCCCGCGTTTCCGCTGCCCGGCCCGGGCCGCTCCATCACGTCGACCGCTACGCTGCTGGGCGTCTCGTCAGGCACTCTCCGCGACTACGTTCCGGATCTGAAGGACTTCGGGAGGGCGCCGTACCGCGCCGGCGTGAGGCGCTTGCGAAGTGATCGAGGCGGCGTCGGCCAGATCCGCGGCCGCAGCGGTACATCCGGCGCTCGCGGGCGGAACCGCCCCCCTCGAGACCTCTCAGGGCCCTGCGAACTCTACAGACCCCTGAATCCAATATCGACCGAGGTGATGAAGGCGCCGCGTTCCGGTCCCGATCCGACCACGCTGAAGCATACCGAATCCCCTTTGGAAACAGATCCCTCCACGAGGTCTTCCTGGAGCAGCGCCAGCGTGGAAGGGGAAACCATGTTCCCGAACCGTGCCGCGTTGGACGGGGTCATCCCCTTACGCATGCCCACCGATTCGGCGAACGCTTCAACGAGGTGGGGACTTGCCTGATGCGTGTAGACGCGGGCGACCTGGTCAAGATATCCAGGCTTGCATCTCTCCAGGGTTTGATGGTTTTCCATCATGCCCCGCATGTAGTAGCCGATGATCTCCTTGCTGCTCATTCCGTACGCCATGAGGAGCCTGGAACATTCTTCTCCCGGCGGATTTTGGGCACCTCCACCCGGGTAGTGAATGAGCGGATCAGTAAGCCCCGGACCGCCCGCGAAGGAGCATGCGTCACGACTGTAGAACGAAACGCCGTCACTGTCCGCGGTCCGCGTCAGCACCATAGCGGCCAGGGCGTCGGAAAACAGTGCGGCGGAAGCCCACAACGCTGTACCGAAAGGGTGTGCCTCGTTGTCGATTCCGTACGAGTAAAGGACACCCTGGGAGTCAACGGAGTGGCGACTCGCTACGTTATAGGCGACGACCAGGGCTCGTTCACTGTTCATCTTGCGGGCGAGTTCCGCTGCGCGGGCCAGTCCGCCGCAGCCGGCTCCGAGCTGGAGGGGGGAGACCGCATCCGGCAGGCCGAGGTTGCGCGCCAGGCTGAGCGCGTCTTGGTCGAGCATCACCTGAAACGGCGTGCATGTCACGAGGATGAGGGCATCAACGTCCTCCACCGTAATCGCTGCCGAGTCGAGCGCCGTCCGGGCCACCTGCGTGAGGACGCTCACGTCCGTGAAGCGGTCGGGAGCCCAAGCTTTGCCCGTAACTCCCAGAATGTGTTGCAGAGCCTCCCCGGACAGGATTGAGCCAGGGCTTTTCTTGTCTGGAATTCTGACCTTCTCTGCCCAGGTTGAGATGTCGACCTGATCGCCCAACTCCGCGGCCAATCCTGTGATCTTGTACGGGAAGCTGTTCGGCGCGGACACTGGTGGCCCTCCTAGGTGGCGCCTCGATGAGCATGCGCGTCTCGGCGAGCGGCTACACGGACAGGACGCGTACGGTGGCCGTCGCCTTGGCCAGGACTTTTCCCTCCGGGTCAAGGAGTTCAGCGGTCGCTCGGGAACGCTCCTGCTCGGGCGCGGGGGCTGAGCCCACACAGCGCAGCACCTGCTGCCCTGGGCTTACCGGGCACAGGAAACTGACGCTCAGTTCCGCAGTGACGGCGTACGAACCGGCTGGCAGATGGGTCTGGACGGCATAGCCGCACACAGCGTCCGCGACGGACGCGATCAGTCCACCGTGGACATTCCCGCTGTGGGTCCCGTGCCACTCTCGGGGCTGTACACCGATGGTCACCGATCCCCGGTCGACCTCGACGACCCGGTAGTCCAGGGTGGATTCCAGCGGAGCTGCCGAGAGCGAGCCTTCCCGCAGCCCACGCATCAGCTGCAGCCCGTCCATGTCCAGAAGGGTCGGAATCTGAGTGAACGGGTCGTGGAAGGAGTACGTTCTCTGGTGCGGTGCCGTTCCGTCGCGCGTGCTCATACGGCTCCAAGCCTCCTCGGTACTGGGCCGACGTCCGGCTTGCCTATGTGTTCGGGTATTCATAGAAGCCCTTGCGGGACTTTCGCCCCAGCAGTCCTTCGGAAACCATACGGAACAGGCTTTCCGGCGGTTCGAAGACAGCGTCCCCTGTTCGCTCGTACGCGTACTCAAGACTCGCCAATGCCACATCCAGTCCCACGGCATCGAGCGATTTGAGCGGACCTGTCGTATGCCCGAAACCAAGCTCACAGATGGCGTCGATATCCTCTGCGCTCGCGGCTCCGGATTGGTGCAGGCGAATCGCCTCGACCGCGAGAACACCGAACAGACGGTTCACGATGGGGCCTGTTGCTTCGTCATGGACGATCAAGCAACGTTTCCCCCACTCCGTGAAGCGCGCACGAACGCGGGAAACGGTTTCCTCGCTGGTCTCGGTTCCGGTGAGAACTTCAACCAACGGACGGATCGGAGCCGGATAGATGAAGTGCGTTCCCAGAAATCTTTGCGGCCTCCGGGTCGCCGCCGCGAGCATGTCGATCGGGATGGACGAAGTATTGGTGGACAGGATCGTGTTTTCGTCGCAGATATGGTCGAGTTCCGCAAGGACCGCTTTCTTGATGGAGAGATCCTCGGCCACGCTCTCGATGACCAGGTCGGCCGCCGCCAGCTCACGCATATCAGTCACCGGTTGGATCAGCGAGACAGCCTCGTCCGCAGAACCCCTATCGACCCAGCCCTTTTTGACAGCTCGCCCCAAATCTTTTCTGTAATTATCGAAGCAGGCTTTGAGCGTCGCTTCTCTTCGGCTCCAGACGAGGACGGGAGACCCCGCCAGCGCTGCCGCCAAGGCAATCCCACCGCCCATCGCTCCGGCGCCCGCGACCCCAGTCACACTACCCACTCGCAGCCATCTCCCATATCCACACCGAGTAAGGGCAACATTTTACGACTTCGTGTTTGGTTATCACCGACGATCCGTGTCCGGCCAGTTTGCAGGGAGTGCGTGCCGTAATGCCTACCCGGATTTCCTCAGTCGTTGACCTGGGCAGGGCTGGAATGGCCCGAACGGCGCAGTACTGTATTTTCCGCGGGCACACTTTCCGCTCCTATGTCCCTGGTGGAGGACTCAGGGTTCTTGAGAGGTCTCTAGCCGGGCGGTTCGCGGTTACGCCAGGACAGGGAGCGACGCAAGTCCGCGGACGAGACGAGTGCGCCGCCAGTCCAGTCGATCAACCGGTACGGCCAGACGGACACCGGGGAATCGGGTCAGCAGTGCGCGAAGGGCGATTTCCAGCTCGGCCTTGGCCAGGGGCGCGCCGACGCAGCGGTGGATGCCGTGGCCGAAGGCAAGGTGGGCAGCCGCGTCGCGGTCCAGGTCGAGCTGGTCCGGCACCGGGAACCGCGCTGGGTCTCGGTTGGCTGCCCCGAGGGCGACCAGGACCGGGATGCCGGCTGGGATGTCGGTATCACCGAACGTGACGGCTTCCGTGGTGAACCGGAAGGTGGCCGTACTCACGGGGGAGTCGAAGCGGAGCAGTTCGTCCAGCGCGGCAGGGACCTCATCCGGATTCACTCGCAGACGATCCAGCGCAGCCGGGTGCAGGAGCAGCGCGAGGACGGCGTTTCCCAAGGCGTTGCTGGTGGTCTCGTGTCCGGCCACGAGCAGCAGCACGGCCAGGGAGACCAACTCCTCCTCGCTCAGGCGGTCGTCTCCATCACGAGCCGAGACGAGTCGGTCGAGAAGAGAGCTGCCGGGGTCCAGGCGCTTGGCGGCGAGAAGGTCCGTCATGTAGTCGGCCATCGCGTGCGAGGCCGCGTCGATGGCGTCGGGTGCCCCCGCCGCGAACAGCTCGGCGGACCAGCGCTGGACGTCGGATCGGTCGGCCTGCGGAACTCCGAGCAGCTCGCAGATCACGACGACCGGCAACGGCACCGCCAGGCCGGCCATGAAGTCGAACGGTTCGCCGGCGGGCCAGTGGTCCAGCAGGTCGTCGGTGAGCCGTGCAATGAACGGACGCAGTTCCGCGACGGTCCTGGTGGTGAAAGCCTTGGTCACCAGTTTGCGCAACCGGGTGTGCTGGGGCGGGTCGCCGGCCAGCATGGTGTGGGCGACCGCGGGATGCAGGCGGCGCCGGGACTCCTTGCCCGCGAAGAAGACGGCCGTGTCCTTCGAGAGCCTGACGTCGCCGAGGGCCTCTCTGGCTTCGGCGTAGCCGGTGACCAGATAGCTGGGACGCCCGGCGGAGCCGGTAGGTACGGGCTGTACCGGGCACGTCGACCGCATGGCCGCGTAGGCCGGACAGGGGTCCTGGAGGAAGCGGGGGTCCCGCGTCGGGTCGGTCATGATCTCAGGCTCCAATGGGCTCCGGCCGGCCGTCATCGGCGACACGCCCGACACGCCCGACACGGCCGGCGTAGGCGCGCCACCAAAAGGCGACGTGGACCAGGGCGAAGACGCAGCCCGCCGCCGCCGTCCGAAGACCTGCCCTGCCGCTGCCTCGATGTGCCGAGTGGGACTGACATACGGCTCGCACCTGTCCTGTCCTTCGATGCCCGGCCGTGAGTGGTGAGCGATTTCCGGTCAGGGGCCTGCGGGACGTACAGGGGTGCTCACGCCGGTGGGCGGCGGCGGCCTGCGGCCTTGCCGTCATCTCATCCGGATCTCGACAGTGGAGTAGGCGTACCCCTCGCTCTCGCGTGGCGCGCGGTTCCAGGAGCGGGTGGTCAGTCGCGGCAGCAGGCCCTCCATCAGGGCGAGCCGGGGCAGGGAGAGGCCGAACTCCTTCTGCACGGCAGCCAGCAGGCACCGCTCGTGGTCGTCCTCGGGGACGCCGTCGAGGACCCTTCCCGGATCGAGCGTGCCGGGGACCGGGCCCGAGCGTTCGGTTTCGGTGCCGCGCAAGGTGTACGCGTACAGCTCCTCACCCCGCCGTGCGACCGACAGGTGGAACTCCCTCAGGCCGCCACCGCGCCGGGCCCTGCGTACCCACAGCACCACCGCGCGGCCGTCGCGCGAGGCGGCGGCAGCGGGGGAGACGAAGAAGCTTCCGGCCACCGATGTCCTCGGGGCGGCGTCGAAGCCGAACGCCCACCCCGAGCCCGTGCGGCCCACCGACATGACGGCCCGGTCCTCCCACGGGGCGGCCTCGTTCCGCTGTTGGGCGCCGTACAGTTCCGACCAGTCCGGGCGGCCGGGCGGAGGGGCCGGACTCCCGCCCCCTTCCTCCCCGACCAGGGCGGGCAGCGCCTCGGGCTCCACTCCCTCCGCCCACAGGCACCGGTACGAGTCGTGCGGTGCGTTCCACCGGGGGGAGTCCGTCAGCCAGCACAGTCCCGGCGGGTTCAGGTCCAACACCGGGTCGGGCAGCGTGCCCGGCCGGCCGGCCCGCGGTGTGGCCAGCAGCTCCCGGCCGCGTTCCGGTGTCACCACCGGCCCCAGCACGGTGTCCCCGAGCAGTCCGAGCGGCGCCAGCAGATCCGGTCCCGGCGGTGACCACGACGGCAGCGCGGCGCGTATCGTCCGCCACGCCGAGTCCGTGTCGCCCCACCGTGCCGCCTCTCGCGCCTCGGCCACCGCCGCTCCGAAGACGCCGTCAGGGGCGTAGCGGTGGGAGCCTTCGCGCACCCGGGCGAGGATCGCCTCGGCGGCCGCCGCCACGGCCTCGTCGGTCTCGGCGCCCAGCGTGAACCGAGAATTGACGGGACTGTGGTGCCGCTCCCGTACGTGTGTGAGGGCCATGACCGGCACCAGCTCGTCCGTGTAGCGCGGATCGGCCACGAGGGCGCCGAACCCGTGGCACCCGCCGCGCCGTGACAGCGCCTCGAGCTGCCGCAGCATCCCCCGGGCGGGCGGCCGTCCGTAGCGCGACGCCCCGGCCAGCAGCTCCCGGGCAATCTCCCAACGCCCTGCCAGGGCTTCCTGCCGTGCGCGCTCGACGTCCGCGTCCAGGGCGCGGGTGGTGTCGTTCACGAAGGCGGGGCTGCCCGCCCGGTCCGCGTGGAAGTCCCGGTAGGACTCCTCCAGGTAGGCGCGGAAGGACGGGTACCTGTCCGGCGGTTCACCGCTCCATCCTCGGTACACGTACAGCGCCCACTCGCCGTCGTCGTCGGTGTCGCCCGGGTCCAGCAGGGCGTGCGACATGTCCGAGTCGGTCTCCAGTCGCAGCGCACGCTCCCACATGCCGGCGAGCAGCACCTCCCGCTCGGTCGAACGGTCGGTGAGCGTCCGCCGGCAGAGGGGCGTCATGCGGTACGGGTCCCCGAACCAGTCGATCTCCTGGACCGCGCCCAGCCGGTAGATGGACGCCCTGACGGCCATCTGCCAGCCGTTGCTGGCCTTGAGGAACTCCCGGTAGGACGGAGGGAGCCGGGTGCCCAGGCGTTCCTCGGCCGCGGTGACCTCCGCCTCTGTCGCGGGCGGGGCGGCGAGGGCCAGATCGGAGAGGGTCAGGCCGCCCTCCGCCAGGTCCTCCGCGTCACCCTCGTCCGGGATCCACTCGTCCTGCCAACGGCGGAGGAACTGCTGCCAGTTGAGCCGGTTCTCGATCACCTGACCGATTGTGGCACCGGCCACTGACAACAGGCAGGTGGGCGTTGCCCCTCACCTCCGTGGCGACCGCCGCTCGCGTCGCCGGTGAGCCTCCCCCGCCCAGGCAGTGGTGGCGGGGGGAGGCCGAGGACCGGGCGACCGGGCGACCGGACCCACCCGGGCCCGGCTCCCCGCCCTGGCGCCCGCCCGGGGGTGGTCAGGCCTCGGACCGGCTGCGGCGCAGGTGCACCACCAGCCGCTTCAGCAGCGGCCACGCCAGCAGCAGCACGATCACCGCGTACACCGTCACCGCGAACGGCGTGTTCACCAGGCCCGTGACGCTGCCGTCGCTGATCTGCAGGGCCCGGCGCAGCTGTTGTTCGGCGTTCGGCCCGAGGATGACGCCGATCACGGCGGGCAGGATGGGCAGGCCGTAGCGTCGCATGCCGAAGCCGATCAGACCGATGATCAGGAGGGTCACCAGGTCGACGACCTCGCCGCCGACCGCGTAGGCACCGACCGCAGCGAAGAACATGATGCCCGCGTAGAGGTACGGCCGCGGGATGCGCAGCAGCTTGGCCCACACCGGTGCCAGCGGCAGGTTGAGCGCGAGCAGCAGCACCATGCCGACGAAGAGGGAGGCGATCAGGCCCCAGACCAGCTCGGGTTCGCGCTCGAAGAGCAGCGGGCCGGGCTGGATGCCGTACTGCTGGAAGGCGGCCAGCATGACCGCCGCGACCGCCGTCGTCGGCAGGCCCAGGGTCAGCATGGACACCAGCGTGCCCGCCGCCGAGGCCGAAGCGGCCGACTCCGGGCCGGCCACGCCCTCGATGGCGCCCTTGCCCCACTCGTCCTTGTTCTTGGACAGGCGCTTCTCCGTGACGTACGACAGGAACGTGGGGATCTCCGCGCCGCCCGCCGGGATGGCGCCGAACGGGAAGCCGATGAACGGGCCGCGCAGCCAGGACTTCCAGGTCCGCCTCAGATCACTACGGCCGAGCCAGGGACGGCCCACCGGGATCGGCTCGGCCGCCCCGCGTCGCAGGTGGGCCGCCACCCACAGCGCCTCACCGATCGCGAACAGACCGACCGCGACGATCACCACGTCGACACCGTCCGCGAGTTGCAGCGAACCGAAGGTCAGGCGTTGCTGTCCCGTCATCTGGTCCAGGCCCACCAGGCCGATCGTCAGGCCGATCAGCAGGGAGGCCAGGCCTCTGACCCGCGAGGAGCCGAGCACCGACGTCACGGCGATGAACGCCAGCACCATGATGGCGAAGTAGTCCGGCGCACCGATGTCCACCGCCAGGTCGGCGACCGTCGGCGCCAGCGCCACGAGCAGGATCGTGCCGATCATGCCGCCCGCGAAGTGGCCGATGGCGGCGGCCGCCAGCGCCTGGGCACCGCGACCCGCCTTGGCCATGGGGTTGCCCTCCATGGCCGCCACCACGGCGGCGCTCTCGCCGGGGGTGTTGAGCAGGATGGAGGTGGTCGAACCGCCGAACATCGCACCGTAGTAGATGCCCGCGAACATGATGAACGCGGCGACCGGGTCGAGCCCGTACGTCACCGGCAGCAGCAGCGCCACCGCCATCGCCGGGCCGATGCCGGGCAGGACGCCGATGGCCGTGCCGAGCAGCACGCCGACGGCGGCCCACAGGAGGTTGAGCGGGGACAGGGCCGTCCCGAAGCCGTCCATGAGGGAGTTCAGGGCGTTCATGTCAGAGCACTCCCATCAGCGGACCGCCGGGCAGGGGCACGCCGAGCAACTTGTCGAAGACGACGTAGGCGAACAGGGACAGCACCGCGGCGATCAGCGGGTCGCGGTCCACGCGGCGGCTGCCGAGGGCGAAGGCGGCACCCCAGAACAGCAGCGCCCCGGCGACGGGGAAGCCGGCCGGCTCGATGAGTACGGCCGCGCCGAGGAAGATCCCGGACAGCAGCAGCACGGTGCGCCAGTCGGCCGGCTCGGACAGGTCGATGTCCTCGCCGCCCTCTGCTTCGCCCCGGCCGCCGCGCAGCACGTCGACGGCGAGCAGCGCGGCGATCACCAGCAGCCCGGCGCCGACCACGATCGGCACCGTCTTCGGGCCCACCGGCCCGCGCTGGGTGATGTCGACGTCCATGGTCAGCGCGTCGGTCAGGACGAGCACCCCGAGCGCCAGCAGCAGTACGCACACGCCCAGTTCGGAGTGGTCGCGCAGCCACGAGCGCCGCTCGGCCGCCGGGGCGGGGGGCGGGGGAGGGGTCGGCTCCGGGGAAGGACCGGTCCGTGTCGTCACAGTCCCAGCTCCTTCAGTACCGACACCACACGCTTGTCCTGGGCGTCCAGGAACGCTCCGAACTTCTCACCGGTCAGGAAGGCGTCGTCCCAGCCGTTCTGGTCCATGGACTTCTTCCATTCGGGGGAGTCGTGCAGCTCCTCGGCCAGGCGGGTCAGCTTGTTCCGTTCCGCTTCGGAGAGGCCGGGCGGGGCGACGATGCCGCGCCAGTTGGTGAAGTCCACGTCGTAGCCGGACTCCAGAAGCGTCGGCGCGTCCTTCAGGTCGTCGACCCGCTCCGGGCCGGTCACCGCGAGCACCCTCAGCTCGCCCGCCTTGATCTGGTCCAGGTACTCGCCGACGCCGGAGACCCCGAAGCCGACCTTGTTGCCGAGGATCGAGGCGAGCAGCTCGCCGCCGCCGTCGAAGGGGATGTAGTTGACCGACCGGGGGGAGATCCCGGCGGCCTGCGCCATCAGCATCGGCGCGAGGTGGTCGGGCCCGCCCGGCGACGAACCACCGCCGACGGGGAGCTTGCCCGGGTCCTTCTTCCAGGCGGTGATCAGCTCGTCGATCGTCTTGTACGGCGAGTCCTTGCCGACCACGACGACGTCCTGCTCCTCGGTGAGCCGCGCGATCGGCGTGGTGTCGGCCAGGGTCTTGGGCGCGTGGTTGGAGCGGACGGCGCCCACCACGCCGAGGCCCATGGACATGGCCAGCTTGCCGTTGCCGTGCTCGCTCGCCAGCCGGCTCAGGCCCACGGTGCCGCCCGCGCCGGGCAGGTTGAACACCTCGATGTTGTGTGTGAGCCCGGCGTCCTCGGCGTTCTTCGCGGCCGTGCGGGCGGTGATGTCGTATCCGCCGCCGGGCGTGTTGGGGACCATGAAGCGCAGGCCGGGGATCTGCGTGCCGGTCTCGGCGTCGCTGCCCGTGGAGAGCAACGGCGGTCCCGCGAGCACGAGCACGGCGGCCCCGAGCAGGGCAAGGGGGGTGCGCAGGCGCACGTATGACACCACCTGTCGGTTGGGTAGATCGGGTTGGGGGAAAGCCCTGTGGGGGAGGGTGACGTGGGCCACATGGTGCCCGTGGACCGGCGGCCTGTCTTCCTTGCGGAACCAAGGGAGGTTGTGGTCTTTGCGGTCGCCGGCGGATCGTCCGTGCCGTGCCGGTACATCCCCGATGCGTCCCCGATGCGTCGTCGGTACATCACCGGTACGTCGCCGGCGCATCGCCGGTTCATTGCGAAGACAACACTTCTCTTTCCTTCGCCGCAGGTGGGCGCCATGATGGCGACCCGGCACACCTGCCGCTCCCCCGCCCCCGTCAGCCGAGATCGAGTCCGCCGTGGCCCCCGCCTTCCGCCGTCAGACCCTCGCGGGCGAGATGCTGGTCCTCCAGCTCGCCATCGTCGTGGTGGTCCTGCTCGCGGTCGCCGCCGTCTCGCTGGCGCAGTCCAAGGCCACCTTCAACCGCGTCGAGGGCCGCCGGGTCGCCGCCCTGGCCGAACAGCTGGCCGCCACGCCGCTGCTCCGCAGCCAGCTCCTGAGCCCCCTGCCGCAGGAGGCCCTGGCCCCGCTGGTGAACTCCACGCAGACCCAGTCCGGAGTCACCTCGGTCACGGTGGCCGACGCCGACGGCCGGGTCGTCAGCTCCACCGACCCCACGATGATCGACGGCCGGCTGCCGCGCGGTGAGGGGGCCGCCCGGGGGCGCGGTTGGTCGGGCCCGCTCACGGTGCAGGGCAGTCGGGAGCTCGTCGCCCAGGTACCGGTGCTCGGCGACACCCGGCAGACCCTCGGCCGGCACCTCGGCACGGTGATGGTCGGTGAGGCCGATCCGACGGTGTGGCAGCGCCTCAGTGGTGCCTCCTCCTACCTCCTCGCCTACCTCGGCATCGCCAGCGGGCTGGGCGTGGCCGGCTCCTGGCTGCTCGCCCGGCGTGTCAAACGACAGACCCTCGGCCTGGAGCCGCGCGAGATCGCCGGCCTCGCCGAGCACCGGGAGGCGATGCTGTACGGCATCGCCGAGGGCGTGGTCGCGCTCGATCCGCAGCACCGGCTCACACTGGTCAACGAGATGGGCCGGCGCCTGCTCGACCTGCCCGCCGACTGCGTGGGCCAGAGCCTGGACGGCCTCGGCATCGACGGGAGGCTGCGCGACGTCCTGTCCGGTGCCGCGGCGTACGAGGCCGAGCCGCGTGACGAGGTCGTGGTCCGCCACGGACGGGTCCTGGTCATGAACCGTATGACCGTCACCAAGGACGGCCGCCCGCTCGGCTCGGTCACCACGCTGCGCGACCGCACCGAACTGGCCCGCCTGGAACGGGAGATCGGCTCCTTCCGCAGCACCTCCGAGCTGCTGCGCGCCCAGGCCCACGAGTTCGCCAACCAGCTGCACACCATCTCCGGGCTCATCCAGATCGGCGAGCAGGAAGAGGTGGTGCGTTACATCCGCGCGCTCAACCAGCGCCGCCAGTCCCTGGACGTCACCCTCAGCCGCCGGGTCCGCGACACCGCCGTCGCCGCGCTGCTGACGGCGAAGTCCTCCCTCGCGGCGGAGCGGAGGGTCGCCCTGCGGGTGTCGGACCGCACGGCGCTCGACCGGCTCGCTCCCCAGGACGCGGCGGACGTGGCGACCGTGGTCGGCAACCTCGTCGACAACGCCGTGGACGCCGCCGCGGCGCCCGGCGCGGGCCACGAGGCCTGGGTCGAGGTCGAGCTGCGGCAGGACGCCGCCAGCGTCGAGATCGTGGTCCGCGACTCCGGGCCCGGCGTGGCGCCCGGACTGGCCCGCGAGGTCTTCTCCCACGGCTTCACCACCAAGGCCGCCCGGCAGGGCGAGCGCGGCATCGGCCTGGCGCTGACCCGGCTGGTCTGCGAGCGTCACGGCGGTGAGATCTCGGTGACCAACACCCCCGAGGGGGCCATGTTCACCGCACGCATGACCGTCAGCCACCTCACCGACGCGGTGGCGGAAGGAGCAGCACGATGACGGGTACGAGCGGCACGGCCGACCCGAGCACCTGGGCCGGTGGGACCGACGGGCGCGCCCGGGCCGGTGGGGCCGAAGCAACCGCCCGGGCCGGAACGGACGACGGGACCGCCCGGGCCGGAACGGACGACGAAAGCGCCCGGGCCGCAACGGACGACGGGACCGCCCGGGCCAGGTGGACCGATGTGACCGCCCGGGTCGCTACGGCAGACCAGGCCGGTACGGCCCACGCGGCCACCTCGACGGGTACGGCGCACGCGCGTACCGCGACCGGTTCGGCCCGCGCGGCCGCTCCGGCGGGGTCGGCGCCCCATGCCGTCGGCGCCGGGATCGGTGTGCTCGTGGTCGACGACGACTTCATGGTCGCCCGCGTCCACCGCGCCTTCGTCGAGCGCGTCGAGCCCTTCCGGGTCGTCGGGGTCGCCGGCACCGGGGAGCAGGCGCTCGCCGCCGTCGGGGAACTGCGCCCCGACCTCGTCCTGCTCGACCTGTACCTGCCGGACGTGTTCGGCCTCGACGTCATCCCCCGGCTGCGCGCCGCAGGCCACGACTGTGACGTCATGGTCATCAGCGCGGCCAGGGAGGCGGACGCGGTGCGCGGCGCCGTCCGGCACGGCGTGGTCGACTACCTGCTCAAACCGTTCGAGTTCGAGGACCTCCGGGTCCGGCTGGAGCGCTACGCCGTCCAGCGGGGCCGGCTGCTCGGCACGGTGGTGCACAGTCAGGCCGACGTCGACCGCGTACTCGCGGGAGCGGCGGTGCCGGCCGTCGCGGTGCCGGCACTGCCCAAGGGTATGAGCGTGGAGACCGCCGAGCTGGTCGAACGCACCCTCCGTGAGGCCGACGGCACCCTGTCCGCCAGCGAGTGCGCGGCGCTGACCGGTGTCTCCCGGGTCAGCGCCCGCCGCTACCTGGAGTACTTCCACACCGTCGGCAGCGCGGACGTATCGCTGCGCTACGGCGTGGCGGGCCGCCCCGAACGCCGCTACGGGTTCCGGGGCGCGGTCACCGGCCGGGTGCTCCCGCCCGCAGTCCGTCCATGACGAAGTTCAGGAACCGGGTGGCCCGCGGCTGCCAGTCCTCACCCGGATCGATCAGCCAGAGACCGCCGATGACGAGGAAGAAGTCGTCCGCGGAGATCCCGGGCCGGATGGTGCCGGCCGCCTCGTTGGCGCGGAGCAGCAGCTGGGCCGCGTCCGTGACCGGGGTGGGGCGCGGTTTCTCCGGCCCTCCGGGCGCGCTGGTGACCAGCCGGATCGCGTCCGCCAGGCCGGCCTTGGTCATGGCGAACCCGGCGAGGCGGTCCATCCACTCGCGCAGGGCCTGTTCGGGCTCCCGGGTGGACAGCAGCTGGGGCGCGGCGTCGGCCACCTGCTGCATCTCGTAGCGGTAGACCTCCAGGACCAGTGCCTCGCGGTTCGGGAAGTTGCGGTAGAACGTGCCCTGTCCGACGCCCGCCTTCTTGGCGATGGTGCTCAGCGGGGCGTCCGCGCAGCGCGTCAGCTCCTCCGTGGCCACGTGCAGGATGCGCTCGCGGTTGCGCTGGGCGTCCGAGCGCAGGGGAGTGTCCGGCTTGTCCTTCTTCGGTTGCGGCACTCGTCCTCCTCGCGGGTTCGTGGCTGAATCCCGTTCTTGCTAAGCGGACAACTGTCCGTTACGTTTCCAGTGAGCGGACAGTTGTCCGGTTACCTGCCCACTCTAGCGGCGGATGCGACCGGCGGATGCGACCGGTGGCCTCCGTCCACACACGAACCCACTGCCTACAGCCCGTTTTCTCTGTCACCAGACACCACAGAAGGCTGATCATGGCCCCAGTGACCTCGTCGGCGTCCAGCGCCGTCACCCTGAACATCAACGGTGAGAAGCACCAGCTGACCGTCGACCACCGCACCACCCTGCTCGACGCCCTGCGCGAGCGCCTTGATCTCACCGGCACCAAGAAGGGCTGCGACCAGGGCCAGTGCGGCGCCTGCACCGTCCTGGTCGACGGACGCCGCGCCGTGTCCTGCCTGAGCCTCGCGGTCGCCTCCGACGGGCGCGAGATCACCACCATCGAAGGCATGGCCGAGGGCGACCGTCTGCACCCGGTGCAGCAGGCCTTCCTCGACCTCGACGGCTACCAGTGCGGCTACTGCACGCCCGGCCAGATCTGCTCGGCCGTCGCCGTCATCGAGGAGCACGCGGCAGGCTGGCCCAGCGCCGCCACCGACGACGTACGGCCCGAGGCCGGACCGCCACCCCTGACGCCGGACGAGATCCGCGAACGGATGAGCGGCAACCTGTGCCGTTGCGGCGCCTACGTCTCCATCGTCCAGGCGGTCGCCCGCGCGGCCGAGGCCCATGAGGCGAACCAGGGCGAGGCCCCGGCCGAGACCGCGAAGGGGGCGGCCGCATGAGGGAGTTCGGCTACCAGCGCGCCGACGACGTATCCGGCGCGGTGGCGCTGCTCGCCGCCGACCCGGACGCCCGCTTCCTCGGCGGCGGCACCAATCTCGTCGACCTGATGAAGGCCGGCGTCGAACGTCCCGCCCGGCTCGTCGACGTCCGCGAACTGCCCCTGGACGGCATCGAGCCGACCGCCGACGGCGGCCTGCGCGTCGGCGCGACCGTCACCAACAGCGACCTCGCCGCCCACGCCGAAGTGCGCCGCCGCTATCCGGCGCTGGCCCAGGCGGTGCTGGCCGGCGCCTCCGGGCAGCTGCGCAACATGGCCACCGTCGGCGGCAACCTGCTCCAGCGCACCCGCTGCGGCTACTTCACCGACGTGAGCAAGCCCTGCAACAAGCGCGTCCCCGGCAGCGGTTGCCCCGCGCGCACGGGCGAGCACCGCAACCACGCCATCCTGGGCGCCTCCGACCACTGTGTGGCCGTGCACCCCTCCGACATGGGTGTCGCCCTCGCGGCCTTCGACGCCGTCGTCACCTACGAGGCCCCCGACGGGCCTGGGGGCACCACCTCGGGGGGAGAGTCGCCGCTCGCCGACTTCTACCTCCCCGTCGGCGACACCCCGCACCGGGAGACCGCCCTCCCGCCCGGCGCGCTGATCACCGGCATCGTCCTGCCGCCCGCTCCGGTCGCCGCCCGCTCCCGCTACCGCAAGGTGCGCGAGCGTGCCTCGTACGCCTTCGCGATCGGCTCGGTCGCCGCCGCGCTCGACATCGAGGACGGTGTCGTCCGCGACGCACGGCTCGCCTTCGGCGCGGTCGCCTCCCGGCCCTGGCGGGCCCGCGCGGCCGAGCGCGCGCTGATCGGCGCACCGGCCGGCGGCGACACCTTCGCCGCCGCCGCGGACGCCGAACTCGCGGCCGCGAGGCCGCTGCCCGACAACGGATACAAGGTGACCCTCATGCGCAACCTCGCGGTGGCCGTCCTGACCGAACTCGCCGAGGAGGCCGCCCGATGACCACCGCCACGACCGGCCGTACGACGGTCGAGGGCGCCGTCGGCACCGCGCACACGCGCGTGGAGGGACGCGACAAGGTCACCGGAGCGGCCCGCTACGCCGGCGAGCTCCCCTTCGCCGACCTCGCGCACGGCTGGCTGGTGCTGTCCACCGTCGCCCGCGGCCGCATCCGCTCCGTCGACACCGATCCGGTCCTCGGCATGCCCGGCGTGCTCGCCGTCCTCCACCACGGCAACGCCCCGCGCGTCGACACCGACTACATCGGCATGCTGGGCATCCCGCCGGACCCGACCGCCGCCGTCTTCCAGGACGACCGGGTGCCGCACGCGGGATGGCCGGTCGCCCTCGTCGTCGCCGGGACGCCCGAGCAGGCGAGGGAGGCCGCCGAGGCCCTCGTCGTCGCGTACGACGAGGAACCGCACGACATCACGCTCTCCGCCGACCGCGCCGACGCCTACCCGGTCGACGGACACATGCCCGCGGAGACCGTGAAGGGGGACCTGGCGGCCGGTCTCGCGGCGTCAGCCGCCGTGGTGGACGAGGAGTACACCACCCCCGAAGAGCACCACAGCATGATGGAGCCGCACGCGGCCACCGCCCTGTGGGACGGCGGCCGGCTGGAGGTCGTCGACTCCAACCAGGGCGCCACCTGGGTCCAGGGCGAACTCGCGAAGATGTTCTCCCTCGACGAGTCCGCGGTGCGGGTGCGTTCCGAACACGTCGGCGGCGGCTTCGGCAGCAAGGGCCTGCGCGCCCACCAGGTCTCCGCCGTGATGGCCGCGACCGTGCTGCAACGGCCGGTCCGGGTGGTGATGACGAGGCGTCAGATGTTCTCGCTGGCCGGCTACCGCAGCCCCACCACCCAGCGCGTCCGGCTCGGCGCCGATCCCGACGGCCGGCTGCGCGCCCTGGAGCACCGCTCACTCAACCAGACCTCGACCTTCTACGAGTTCGTCGAGCCCGGTGCCGGTGTCGCCAGGATCATGTACGACGCCGACGCCCACCGCACGGCCAACCACGTCGTACGGCTCGACGTACCGTCCCCGACCTTCATGCGCGCGCCGGGCGAGGCGCCGGGCTCCTTCGCGATCGAGGCGGCGCTGGACGAACTCGCCGAGCGCTGCGGCGTCGACCCGATCGAACTGCGGCTGCGCAACGAGCCGGAGGCCGGCCCGGTCTCCGGACTGCCGTTCAGCAGCCGCAACCTGGCCGCCTGCTTCACCGAGGGAGCCCGCCGCTTCGGCTGGGCGCAGCGCGATCCGCGCCCCGGGGTGCGCCGCGACGGGCGCTGGCTGCTGGGCACCGGCACGGCGGCGGCCTCCTTCCAGGCGGGTGCCGCTCCGTCCACCGCCCTCGTGACCGCGGAGGCCGACGGCACCTTCACCGTGCGGATCGCCGCCGCCGACATCGGCACCGGCGCCCGCACCGCGCTCACCCTGGTCGCCGCCGACGCGCTGGAGGTCACGCCCGAGCGGATCCGGGTCCGCATCGGGGACAGCGACTTCGGACCGGCGATGATCGCGGGCGGCTCGATGGGCACCCGCTCCTGGGCCTGGGCGATCAGCATCGCGGCCGGCGAACTGCGGGAGCGGCTCGCGCCGGGCACGAGCATCCCGCCCGAGGGCATCACCGTACGCTCCGACACCACCGAGGCCCTGGGCGCCCTCGCGCAGAAGGAACGGCACTCCTTCGGGGCGCAGTTCGCCGAGGTCGCCGTGGACACCACCACCGGCGAGGTACGGGTGCGCCGCATGCTCGGCATCTTCGCCGCGGGCCGTATCGTCAACCCGCTCACCGCCCGCAACCAGCTCGTCGGCGGCATGGTCTGGGGCATCTCCATGGCCCTGCACGAGGAGGCGGTCCGGGACCGGGCGAGCGGCGGCCTCTACGGCCCCGACCTCGTCGGCTACCATGTCGCCACGCACGCCGACGTCCCGGACGTCGAGGCGGACTGGGTGGACGACCCGGACCCGGACGACCCCGTCGGTATCAAGGGCGTCGGCGAGATCGGCATCGTGGGCGCCGCGGCGGCCGTCGCCAACGCCGTCTGGCACGCCACCGGCGTACGCCACCGGAACCTGCCGATCCGGCCCGACCGCGTGCTGTCGGCGACGGCACCCACCGCCGGGGGCACGACGGATGCTTGACATCGCCGACGAGCTGGACCGCTGGCTCGATCAGGGCCGGGAGTTCGCCGTCGCCACCGTCGTCTCGGTCGGCGGCAGCGCACCGCGCGGGCCCGGCGCCGCCCTCGCCGTCGACAGCGGGGGCACGGTGATCGGCTCGGTCTCCGGTGGCTGTGTGGAGGGCGCGGTGTACGAGTTGTGCGCCGCGGCCCTCCGGGACGGCGAGACGGTGCGCGAACGGTTCGGCTACAGCGACGAGGACGCCTTCGCGGTCGGGCTGACCTGTGGCGGGGTCATCGACGTGATGGTCACGCCGGTCGGCGCGGCCGCGCCCTCGCGGGAGGTGTTCCGGGCGGCGCTGTCGGCCGCCGCCCGGGGCCGGGCCGCGGCCCTCGCCCGGGTCGTCCAGGGGCCGGCCGGCCTCCTCGGGCGGTCCCTGCTCGTCCACCCCGACGGTTCGTACGAGGGCGGCCTCGGCGGCCATCCGGACCTGGACCGCACGGCGGCGGCCGAGGCCGGGGCGCTGCTGGACGCCGGCCGCACCGGCACGGTCGGCCTCTCGGAGGACGGTTCGCACTGCCCCGGCGGGCTCACGCTGCTGGTCGAGTGCAGTGTGCCGCCGCCCCGCATGATCGTCTTCGGGGCGGTCGACTTCGCGGCGGCGCTGGTGCGGGTCGGCAAGTTCCTCGGCCACCACGTGACGGTCTGCGACGCCCGGTCCGTCTTCGCCACCCCGGCCCGCTTCCCGGAGGCGGACGAGGTCGTCGTCGACTGGCCGCACCGCTATCTGCGGAGTACGCCGACCGACGGACGCACGGTGCTGTGCGTGCTCACCCACGACGCCAGGTTCGACGTGCCGCTGCTGACGGAGGCCCTGCGGATGCCGGTCGCGTTCGTCGGGGCGATGGGCTCGCGCCGCACTCACGAGGACCGCGACCGGCGGTTGCGCGAGGCGGGCCTGACCGACTCCGAGCTGTCCCGGCTCCGTTCGCCGATCGGCCTGGACCTCGGCGCCCGGACGCCCGAGGAGACCGCGCTGTCCATCGCGGCGGAGATCGTCGCCGCCCGGCGCGGCGGCACGGGCCTGCCGTTGACGGGCGGGGCGGAGCCGATACACCGGGACCTGACCCGCGCGGCTGCCTGACGGGCCGGACGGGGGAGCACCCGCGGGGGGCGGTCGTCCGTCGGGTCGGGTCAGGGCAGCGCCGACTCTCCGGCCAGGCGGACGGCGCACTCCAGCATCAGGGCGTGCACGAAGGCCTGCGGGAGGTTGCCGCGCAGCTGCCGCTGGCGCACGTCGTACTCCTCGGCGAACAGCCCGGGCGGTCCGCAGGCCGCCCGGGTGCGCTCGAACCAGCGGAACGCGCCGGCCCGGTCACCGACCCGGTGCGTGGCGAGCGCCATCGTGAACCCGCAGAGCAGGAAGGCCCCCTCGGCGTCACCGAGCGGCTCCCCGGGGTGTTCGAAACGGTAGAGGTACCCGTCCTCGGCGAGGCGGGACTCGATGTACGCGCGGGTGGCGGCACCGTCGTCGTCCCCGAACGCGCAGCCGCGGGCCATCGGCACCAGCAGCGCGGCCTCGGGCCCGTCGTCGTCGGCGGCCCGCCGCCAGCGGCCGTCACAGTCCAGGCACCGGCGCCGGGTCTCCCGCAGCACGGTGCCGGCGAGCTCGGCGCAGCGGCGCCCCGCCCTCCCGGGCAGCGCTTCCCCCATCCGCCGCAGACCGCACACCACGCTCAGCCGGGAGTGGGTCCACCACCGGTCCTCCAGCTCCCACAGCCCGGCGTCGGGCGTGAGCCACCACCGTTCCACGACGTCCACCGCCACGGCGGCGGCCCGTTCCGCATCCTCGGTCAGCCGGTCGTGCGCGGCCGCCGCGGCGAACAGCTGCAACGCCTCGCCGAAGGTGTCCAGCTGGAACTGGGCACCCGCGTCGTTGCCGATGTGGTCCGTGCCGCCGGGATAGCCCGGCAACCGCAGGGAACGTTCCTCGCCGACCGGCCGCCCGTCGACCGTGTAGGCGGGGCGCACCCTGTCGCCGTCCTCCAGGATGCGCTCGGCGACGAAGCGCAGGGCGTCGTCGGCCAGCGGATGGGGGCCGTGTGCGGCGACCGCGAGACCGGCGTAGCACTGGTCGCGCAGCCACGCGAAGCGGTAGTCGTAGTTGCGTCCGCTGTTGGCCCGCTCCGGCAGGGATGTGGTCGCGGCGGCCACCATGCCGCCGGAGACGCTGGTCAGCCCGCGCAGCACGGCGTACGCGTGCCGGGCGTCGCGGGGTGCGACCAGCCGTGAGCAGTCCGGGACGGCCCGCCGCCACTCGCGCTCCGTGGCCCGCCACAGCGCGTCGGCGTCGAGCGGTCCGGTCTCCCGCCCCTCGGCCAGTTCCAGCACCAGGTCGTGTGTCTCGCCCTCACGCAGCCGGAACTCGCCGCACAGCCCGGCGCCGGCCCGCCACACCGCCTCCGGAGCGCCGGCGAGCCGCATCCGCAGCCCTTCCGCCTCGGCCGTCCAGACCCCGCGCTCCTGCCGGGCGCCGCGCATCCGGCCGTCTCCGAAACCGGGCCGCGGGTCCAGGTCCAGGCACAACCGCGCCTCGCCCCGCTCCACGCGCATCCGGCGCAGCAGGACGAGCCGGTCGGCGCGGGCGGGCAGGGCCAGCGCCTCCCGGCATTCGACCACGCAGCCGGCGGTCACCCACCGGCTCACCCGGATCAGCGTGCCCTCCTCGTAGGAGCCGCCCCAGACGCGCCAGGGGTCCGCCGGCTCCACGGCGAAGTGCCCTGTGCCACCGATGAGCGCGGAGAACACCGCGTCGTCGTGCCACCGAGGGGCGCACAGCCACACGATCCGGCCCTGCGGATCCAGGACCGCGCCCCGCTCACCGTCGGCGAGCACGGCGTACTCGCGCAGGACCCAGGGAGGAGACACCGGATCCGGCGCCGCCGCGCACTGATCGTCTCTGTCCGTCATGACGCTACGGCTGTCCCGGCGCCGCCGGCCGAAACGGCGACGCCCACCGAAACGGCGACGCCCATGACAGCGCAGGGGCGCCCGCCGCCGGCCCGGCTCCGGGACGCGGGGCCGTCCCGGCCACCCCGTGCTCCTCCAGCGGCCCGACCGTCAGTCCCGCCTCGCGGCAGTCGCGCACGAGGTCCGGCAGGGCGCCGAGGGTGGCCCGCCAGCTGCCCGGGGCGCAGGCGTGGTCGGTGTCGTGCAGGAGGACCGTGCCGCCCCCGCGCAGATCCGCCGCCACGGTCGCCCGTACCGAGGCGGGCGTGGCGTCCTGCCGCCAGTCCCTGCCCCACGCCGTCCACAGCACCGGCCGCAGACCGGCCCGGTGGGCGGCGGCCCAGCGTCCGGAGGTGAGGATGCCGTAGGGCGGTCGGTACCAGTGTGGGGAGCGTCCGGCGACCTCGGTCACCGCGCGGACGGCACGCCGCAATTCGCGCGCGTCCCGCGCCGGCGACGGCAGCCAGGGGCGGTCGTGCGCCCAGCCGTGGACGGCGAGTTCATGCCCCCGCCGGGCCAGCTCGCGGGCCGGCGCCGGGTGACGTACGACGTTCTCGCCCAGGACGAAGAACGTCGCCCGCACGCCGAGCCCGTCCAGCAGGTCCAGGAAGTGCGGCGTGGACGCCGGATCGGGGCCGTCGTCGAAGGTGAGGGCGATGTGGTCCGGGCGGCCCTGTCCGGCCAGGCCCGGGAACCGGCGCCGGCGCAGTCCGGGCAGCCAGGTCGCGGCCGGACCGATGTGGGCCAGCGCGGCGACGACGACCGGCGCGACGGCGTACACCGCAGCTCCGGCGTGCGACCTCTCACGCATCCGTGTGTCTCCTGTCCTCCGCCGTAGGGCTGTCGCGTCGTTGCGCGGTCGCACGGTCGCGCGGCTGCGCCGTTCCGGCGTTTCGCCGGACCGCCGTTCCGGCTCTGCGCCGTTCCGCCGTGTTCCGCTGTGTTGCTGTTCTCGCTGTCGCCTCCGCGGTGTCGCCGTTTCGCGCGGCGAGGTCGTCATGGCCCCCGCCGCTTCTGTGTCCGGCTGCCCGGCCCGGGGCCGTCCCGTGCCGCCGGCACCGTGTCCCACGCCCCGTGGACCGACGGCGCGCGGGACAGCCCGACGCTGCCGATCCCGATCAGGACCACGCCGATCAGTTCGGGCAGCACCCGCACCCCGAGGGCGATCTGTTCGCCGAACAGGGCCCAGCCCAGGGCTACGCTGGTCAGCGCGTCGCCGAGGGTCAGCGCCGGCTGTGACGCCGCGAGGGTCCCCGCCCGCAGCGCGCTCTGCAGCAGCAGGAAGCTGACCACCCCCACCACCGCCGTGGCGTACGGCGGCCACTGGGTCAGGACGGCGCCCACGCCCTGGGGAAGCCGCCCGGTGACCTCCTTCAGCAGGCCCGCCGTACCGCCGAACGCCACCGCGGACGCCGATCCGAACAGCGCGGCGCGGGGGGCGCCCTGTACCAGGCTGCCCCCCGAGGCGAGGGCCGTCACCACGACGAACAGCGCGAGCCCCGCCCAGCCCCACCGGCCCGGGGACGCGGTGTCATGGCCGGCCGACGGCGCGGCGGCGCCCAGGAACAACGCGAGCCCCACGGCCAGGGCCACGAACGCCAGCCAGGTCCGCGGGTCGGGCCGCCGGTGGAAGACCACGCTGCCGACCATCAGGGTGAACAGCAGCTCACTGGCCATCAGCGGCTGGACGACGGCCAGGCTGCCCACCGCCAGCGCGGCCGCCTGCAGCACCGTCGTCAGCGCCAGCAGCGCCGCGCCGGCCACCCAGTACCGGTCGCGCACCAGCCGAAGCAGCGAGCGCACCACCGTGTGGACGGCGCCCGCCCGGTTCTCGTCCTGCGCCGCGGCCCGGCGCTGCAATACCGACGCCGCCGCGTTGGACAGCGCCGCGAACAGGGCCAGGACGACGGTGAGGACACTCACCGCCGCGCGCTCCCGCTCATCCGGAGCTCATCCGAACCGCGCCGCCAGCCGCCGGTACAGCCCCGGAGCCGCGCCCCGTACCCGGCACGGCAGTCGCAGCCAGCCGGGCACGTAGACCTCGTCACGGCTCCGCGCGACCGCCGTCCGCACCGCGTCCGCCACCCGCTCGGCGGGCACCGGACGCGGCCAGGAACGCAGATAGGGAGCACCGCGGCGTTCGAAGAACGGTGTGTCGACGACACCGGGAACCACATGCGTGACTCCGACGCCGGTGCCCCGCAACTCGTAGCGCAGGGCGTCCGCGAAGGCGCCGACCGCGGCCTTGGCGGCGGAGTACACGGCCTCGTCGCGCACCGCCACACTGCCCGCCAGCGAGCCGACGAGCACCACCCGCCCCGACCCCGCCTCCACCATGCCCGGCAGCACCAGCCGCACCAGCCGCAGCGTGGCCAGCACGTTGATGTCGAGCACCTCGTCGATGGTGTGCGGGGGCATGTCCAGGAACTCCCCGGCCCAGCCGACCCCGGCGCCGGCCACCAGCAGGTCCACCGGCCCGACCGTGGCCCGTGTGAAGTCGGCGAGCTGCCGGTCGGCGCCGGGGAGGCTGAGGTCCGCGGCGAAGGCGGTGGCCGACGCGTTCTCGGCGACCTCGCGCAGCCGGGACGGGTCACGTCCGCTGAGCACCAGCCGCCAGCCGCCCTCGTCGCTCAGCCGGCGGGCGACGGCCGCGCCGATGCCGGAGGACGCCCCCGTCACGAGGGCCGTGCGCGTCCGCGTGCCCCGGACGCCGGCGGGCTCTCGCCGAGGCCTGGCGTGGGCCGCGTCGGGCGCGACGACCCCCGGGCCGGGGGCGGGCCGTGGGCGGGAGAACGCATGGACCATGGGACCACCTTGGCTCGGGGCGGACGCCGGGAAGCGACCGACCAGGCGGTCGGGTCCGGCGTCCGGCCGGACGGGCGGTCACGGAGTATCCCTGGCAAGGCGTCCGAAACACCCGCTTGTGTGGTGGTTTGGAACATGCCGGGCGGGCAACCTGGAGCGCCGTGCATCCTCGCAGCTCATCAGCGCCCCGTCGCCCGGCTGCCCCGCGCGCCCCGTGCGAGGGCAGACGGCTGCTGGTGGTCAGCGCGAGCATGGGCGCGGGGCACGACACGGTCGCCGCCGAACTGGTCCGCCGGGCTCGGGAACGCGGTGACGACGCCCTCGTCGTCGACGTCCTCGCGCTGCTGCCGTACGGCGTGGGCCGTGCGCTGCGGCGCTTCTACCGCGGGTCGGTACGCCACTTCCCCTGGGCGTACGCCGCCCTCTACCGCCTGTTCCTGCGCCCGGGCGCAGGCCGCCGTCCCGGCGGCACGCCGCTGGCCCGGCTCGCCGGCGGCCGGCTGCGCGAGCTGGCCGAGCGCACGGGCGCGGACGTGGTCGTCCCCGTCTTCCACCTCGGCGCCCAGCTGACCGGCCATCTCCGCGCCCGGGGCCGGCTGTCCGTGCCCAGTGTCGTCCTCGTGATCGACTTCGCCGTCCACCGGCAGTGGCTCCACCCGGGCAACGACCACTGCCTGTGTCTCACGGAGGACGTGGCGCGCGAGGTGCGGGAGAGTACCGGCACGCCCGCGTGGACGTGCGGCCCGGTCGTGGCCCCGGAGTTCTTCGCCGACGCCCCCGGAGCGGCCGGGTGGCGAGGGCTGTTCGACCGTCTCGGTCCCGGACGGCCCGCCGTGGTGGTGTCCGCCGGCGCCTGGGGAGTGGGCACGCGCCTGGGCCCCACCGTCCGGCTCCTGACGGACCACGGCATCCTGCCGGTCGTGCTCTGCGGGGACAACGAACGGCTGCGCCGCGAACTGTCCGGCACACCGGGCGTGGTCGCGCTGGGCTGGGTGACGGACATGTCCGGCCTGCTGCACGCCGCCCGCGCCCTGGTCGACAACGCCGCCGGCCAGACCGCCGTACAGGCCCTCGCCGCCGGACTGCCGGTCGTGGGATACCGGCCGATACCCGGCCATGGCGCGGACGGCGTGCGGCGGATGGCCGCGCTGGGCGTGTCGGACGTCGCCGAGGACGAGACCGCGCTGCTCGGCACGCTGCGGCGGCTCACCGCCCCGGGGCCGGCCCGGGCCGGCCGGATCGCCGCCGGACACGCGTTGTTCAGGGACGACGCCATGACCCGGGTGGCGGCCCTCGCCGACGCGGAGCGAGCACGCCGGTGAGACCGCGCCCGTTTCCCCGGCCCGGGTGGAGGGCACCCGGTGCGGAGCGAGAACCGGCGGAAGGAGGCGACGCCGTGCGGCTCGACGAATTCCTGACCCTGGTCCGCGACCGCGGCGAGTACCACAGCAAGGAGGAGGCCGAGCAGGTCAGTACGGCCGTCCTGTGGGTGATCGCTTCCCGCATCGCCCCGGAGGAGGCGGCCGGTCTGGCCTCCGACCTGCCCGCGCCCCTGGACGACGCGCTGCGCCTGGAACGGGGGCGTCCCGAGTCCTTCGGCCGCGACGAGTTCCTGCGGCGTGTGGCGCAGCAGACCGGCGCCCGGCCGCGCACCGCCGAATGGGACGCGGGTGCCGTGCTCTCCACCCTCACCGAAGCGGTGCCCGGCGAACGCGTCCACGACCTTCTGGCCCACCTGCCGGCGGACTGCGCCGACCTCTTCGGCGGGCCGGCACCGTACTGAGAGCGGTCCGCGGGCACGCGTTGGAGAGGGAAGGAAGCGGGCACCCGGTCCCGGCGAAGAGCTGGTCCCCGGACAGGAGGCACTCATGACGGACGGCGAGCAGAGCCACGACGCGTGGCGCTCCGGCGAACGCTACGACGAAGGGGACGACACTCCCCTCGGCGGATACATGGCGCTCGCGACGACCTTCGCGGCGGGGGTCGGAGCCTTCGCCGCGATCGCGTGGCGCCGTGGGCTGCGACTTCCGGACACCGTGCCGGCCTGGGACGTGGCCCTGCTGGGGACCGCGACGTTCAAGGCGTCCCGACTGCTGACCAAGGACAAGGTCACCGGCTTCCTGCGAGCGCCGTTCACCCACCGCGAGCGTGAGAGCAACGCCAACGAGGTGATGGACGCGCCCCGCGGCAGCGGTCTGCGCCGTGCCGTCGGGGACCTGGTGTCCTGCCCGTTCTGCACCTCCACCTGGGTGGCCGGCGGGCTCGTCGGCAGCTACGCCGTCGCACCCCGGGCCGCCCGGCTGCTGTGCGCGGGCCTGAGCGCCGTAGTGCTGTCGGACTGGCTGCAGTACGCGTGGAGCGTGACGGAGCAGAAGGCCGAGGAGTGAGCCGGACGTCAGTCGCGCTCGGCGCCTTCGGCCCGCTGCGCGCGCTCGGCGTGCAGCTCCTTCACACGAGCCGCCTCCTTGCGCACGTCGGCCTGGACGGCCTGCTCCCGCTCCAGCCACTCGGGGCGCTCCTGCTTCAGCGCCTCGATCTGCTCCGTGGTGAGCGGCTCCGCGACCCCGCCCCGGTGCAGACCGGCGATGGAGACACCGAGCTTGGCCGCGACCACCGGCCGCGGGTGCGGACCGTCGCGCCGCAGGTCCCGCAGCCACGCGGGCGGGTCCGTCTGGAGCGCGTTCAGCTCGGCGCGCGTGACGACGCCCTCCCGGAACTCGGCGGGTGTGGCCTCGAGGTACACACCCAGCTTCTTCGCCGCGGTCGCGGGCTTCATGGTCTGGGTGTTCTGGTGCGACGTCATGGTGTCAAGGGTATCGAGCGTCTGCGCGACCGCTGACCACCCCGGGAGCGCGACTCCCGGCCACGTCCGGAAGCGCGACTCCCGGCCACGTCCGGGAGCACGATCGACGGCCACGTCCGGGAGCGCGATCGCCCGGTACGCCCGGTGACCGCGGCTCCGGGCCGTGCCTGGTGACCGGCGCCTCCGGCCACGCCCGGTAACCTGGCCGGGTGACAGGCTCGGAAGAATCCCCCTCGTTCCGGCTCGCGTACGTCCCGGGGGTGACGCCCGACAAATGGGTGCGCATCTGGAACGAGCGGCTGCCCGACGTCCCGCTGTCCCTGACCCAGGCCGCCCCCGCGGACGCGGGCCGCCTGCTGCTGGGCGGCGACGCCGACGCCGGGCTGGTGCGGCTGCCCGTCGACCGGAGCGCCCTCAGCGCGATCCCGCTCTACACCGAGACCACGGTCGTGGTGATCCCCAGGGACCACCTCGTCACCGCGGCCGACGAGGTGACCGTCGAGAACCTGGCCGACGAGATCGTGCTGCACCCCCTGGACGACGTCCTAGGCTGGGAGCGGCTGCCGGGCCGGCCCGCGCTCGAGCGTCCGGCCACCACCCTGGACGCCGTCGAGCTGGTGGCGGCCGGGATCGGCGTGCTCCTCGTGCCCCTCTCGCTGGCGCGGCTGCACCACCGCAAGGACCTCACGTACCGGACGGTCACGGACGCCCCCGAGTCGGGCGTGGCCCTGGCCTGGCCCGAGGACGCGCACACGGACCGGGTGGAGGACTTCATCGGCATCGTCCGGGGCCGCACCGTCAACAGCACCCGGGGCCGACAGCCCGCCCCCGCCCCGGCGAAGGGCGAGCGCGCCGAATCGGCCGCGCGGGGCAGGCCGGGGGCCGGGAAACAGACCGGCGGCCCGCGGCGCGGCACCGGTGGCACCGGCAGGAGCGGCGCCAAGGGCGGAACCAGGAACGTGGCCAAGGGCGGCAGCAGGGGCAACGCCAAGGGCGGCGGCGGCAAGGGCGGCGGCGGGCGAGGCAAGCCCCGCCGCGGTTGACGCGGGCTCCGCCCCCTCGTGTCGGTCAGCGGACCGTGGGACTGGGCGTCGGCGCCGAGGTGTTGACCTCCAGCCCGGGCGGCGCGGTGAGCGAGAGCACCGGCTCACCCGGCTGCGGAGCCGGCGGCGTGAGCTGCGCCTCGGGCAGGTCCGGCGGGGCCGACTGCTGGAAGTTGACCTGGTCGAAGTTGACCAGGCCGGTCTTCTCCAGCACGGTGATGTGGTCCAGAACGGTGTCGTTGGCCTGGTCGGCCAGCTGCCGCACCAGGGAGTTCTTGGTGTTGGCGCGGACCTTGGCGATCACCGGGAAGATCTGGCCGTGCGTGATGCGCATGATGTTGACCGCGGTGGTGTCGAACTGCTTGCCGGTCGTCCCGTCCACGGTCGACACGAACCGCTGCTGCTGGGGAGAGGCCAGGTTGGGCAGGGTGACGCCCAGCTCGGGCGCGATCCTGCGGCAGGTCGCGTCCAGCCGGGCGTGCCCGACGACCAGGTGCTCGCCGGCCTCCTTCATCTCCGGTGTCGAGCCCCGCTCCATGGCCATCAGCCCCAGAGGGTGTTCCCACAGCCCGGCGGCACGGACCTTCACGACGAAGTCCCGGTCCGCCTCGGTGAGCGGCCCGAACACCGTGTTGGTGATGACACGGTCCTGGGTACTGACCGTGTTCCGCACTCCGAGCATGGCCGGGTAGGCGAGCGCGGTGAGGGTGAGTACCAGGGCACCGGCCACGAAGGCGGTCCCTGCCGTGGTGCGCGTGATGCGCATCGTGCCTCCTGGGGCGAGGACAGGCTCGGACACCAGGGGGTACGGATACGAACGGCGAACCGATCACCGCCGCGGGCAAAAACCGCCGCGGGCCAAAACCCCCGCGGATGAAAGCCACCGCGGGCAAACCTCCGCGGGCGGGAGACCTCCTCCCGTCAGTCCGCGTACGACGCCTTCCGCGCGGTTCCCACCACCCGTTCGCCCTCGCCGCCCCCGAGCAGCCCGGCCTCCACCCACGCGTCCACCGTGGAGCGCACGTGCGCCACCAGCGCGCCCTTGTCGCGGAACGGGGCCGCCGCCCAGATCTCGTCGAGCAGGGTGGTGCCGTCGTCCTTCGCGGGGTTGGCGACGCCCGAGTCGGTGCCGCCGAGGACCACCCGGCGTTCCGAGCGGCGGAAGTAGGCGTGCGTCGGGTCCTCGGTCCCCTCGGCGAACGGCGCCCACTCGCTGCCGTCCAGTCTGTAGTGGAGCGGCTTGCCCGGTACGGGCGTGAGCGTGGGCAGCAGGTCGCCGGAGAGACCCGCGTCGCGGTACAGCCCGATCTCCAGGAGGCCGGTGGACGGATCGCGGCCGACCAGGTTGACCGGACCGTAGAAGAGGGCTTGCAACGTCGGGTCGTCGGGTGCCTTCTCCACCCGCAGCCGAAAGGGCACCCGGATTCGCACGGTGTCGCCCCGGCGCCAGGTCCGGGACACGGTGAAGTAGCTGCCCGGCGTCACGGTCCCCGGCACGGCGCGCCCGTTGACGGTGACGCGGAACCCCGCCGTGGCCCACGACGGAACCCGCAGCCGCAGCGCGAAGGAGGCACCGCCGCCGCCGATGGTGAGGGTGCTCCCCTGCTCCCGGGGATAGTCCGTGGTCTGGGTGACGGTGACGCCCCGCTCGGCCCAGGTCAGGGTGGAGCGGCTGTAGAGGTTCACGTACAGGGCGCTGCCGTCGGCGGCGGCGAAGTACACCGAGTCCTGGTACTTGGTGGCGCTCTCCAGGCCGGTGCCCTCGCAGCAGGTCGTGCCCTGCTTGGGCGTGTAGTCGCGCACATGACCGGGCGTCAGCCCGATGAAGTAGGTGACGAGCGGCTTCTCCGTGTCCGGCCGGTCCTGCTTGGAGCCGAGCACCTGGTTGTACAGGGCCCGCTCGTAGTAGTCCATGTACGCCGGGTCCTGGTCGTGGAAGAACAGCGTCCGGCTCAGCTTGAGCAGGTTGTACGCGCAGCAGCTCTCGGCCGTGGTGGCACTGATCGTGCCCGCGACCACGTCCCGCGCCTTCCAGAACTCACCGGTGCTGGTGCCGCCGATGGCGTACATGCGGTGGGGCACGACCATGCCCCAGAAGTTCCTCGCCGCGGAGAGGTAGCGCTCCTCGCCCGTCTCGTCGTACAGCCGCACCAGGCCGGTGAAGACCGGTATGTGCTGGTTGGCGTGCAGGCCGTCGAGGACGTCGGTGTTCCCGGCGCAGGCGTCGATCAGCCGGTCGAGGTCGAACAGCCGGGCCAGCGCGAGGTGGTCCGCCTCGCCGGTGAGCGCGTGCAGGTCGCAGATCGCCTCGACGATGCCGCCGAACTCCCCGCTGGAGAAGAGGCCCCACATCCGCTGCAGCGTGGCCGCGGGCAGGGCGGACAGCCGCGCGTACATCCAGTCGCACATGCCGGACGCGAGGTTCAGCGCCCGGTCGTCGCCGGTGGCGAGGTGGGCGTCGAGCAGACCTCTGAGGATCTTGTGTGCCGTGTAGTACGGCGCCCAGACCTTGGTGTAGTCGCTGCCGGTCATCGACTCCAGCTCGATGAACTGCGTCTCCGGGTACGCCGCGAGGAACCCGGGGTGGCTGGGCCCGCCCCAGGTGCGGCGCAGCGTGGCCGTCAGGCCCCGGCCGGAGGCGTCCGCGAAGGTCGTCCCCCCGTCCGTCGCGTCGAAGGCGTACGAGGCCAGATCGCCCCGGCCGGCCGGTGTCCCGGCGGCGCGATGGTCGCGCAGGGCGCCGATCTCGGCGGCGCTCAGGGCGCGTGACCAGACGTCGAACTCCTCGAAGGCGCCCGCGAAGACGGGGTCGGCGGGGTAGTGCGAGCGGCCGAGCCAGTGGTGGGCGAGGGGGCCGAGGACCGCCGGGGTCAGGGTCATGGCCGTGTTCCGCGCCACCTCGGTGCCGTCGACGTAGAGAGTGCCGGTGCCGTCCGCGAGGGTCACGGCCAGGTGGCTCCACTCGCCCAGGGGCAGCGCGGCCGTGCCGTCGAGGCCCTGCTCGCCCCCGGCGCCGCTGTCGGTGATGGCGAAGCGCGGCACGCCGTCGGCGTTGCGGGCGGCGAGGTAGAGGTAGCGGTTCGTGTCGTCGCCGAAGTCGAGGACGCGGGCCCAGTCGCCGTCGTGGGTGGGCTTCACCCGGGCGGCCAGAGTGATCACCGGGGTGTCGCCGAGGACGCCCGCGGGGAGGTCGACGTACTGGTGTGAGCCGCGCACGTTCTCGGCGGCGGCGCCGAAGCGGCCTCGCGTACTCAGCACGGCCGGGTCGTTGCGCAGGGCCTCGCGCACCTCGGTCAGCGCGCCGACCATGGTGCCGATCCGCTCGGCGAAGACCCGTTCCCGGGTGCCGCGCCAGGCCTGGGAGAGCATGGTCAGGAAGTGGCCGGTGTAGTGACCGCGGAGGTTGCCGTTGGCCTCGCCGTCCAGTCCCTCCCAGCCGCCGGGGGCGACGGCACCGAGGGTGGAGAGACCGGCGTTGGCGCGGAAGACCTGGAGCAGCCGGTTCACGTCGTAGCCGCGGGCGTGGTCCAGCATCAGCCGTCGTCTGTCGGCGAAGACGCCCCGGCCGAGCGTCACGTCCTCCAGCCCGAACGGCCTGACGGACCAGGCGGCCGGTGCCGCGGGGCCCGCGAGCGCGGAGGGGGCCTGTGGCGCGGCGCCGGGCCCGCCGCTCGCCGCGTACGAGACCGCGGGCGTTCCCGCGGCGACCGCCGCGGCCAGCAGGAGGGTCCGCCGGGAGAGGGGCGCTGCCATGTGCTCCTCGTTTCATCCGAAATACCGAACGTTGTTCGGAAGGTCGCCCAGAAGATAGGCAGGAGGCAGGGGAGCGTCAACGCTACCGACGAGTACGGTCGGCGGCGCGTCAGACGGTCCGGACCGCTCGCACGAGCCAGTCGTACGCCGCCCGCGCGGTGAACTCCTCCTGGCCGCCGCGCACCAGCAGGCCGGCGGTGGCGAACTCGGGCGCGTCGGCCTGGGCCGCGACGTACGGGATCGCGATGCAGCGCATCCCGGCCGCGTGCGCGGCGGCCGCCCCCGGGGCGGCGTCCTCCAGGACCACGCAGCGGGCCGGGTCCGCGCCGAGCCGGTGCGCCGCCTCCAGGAAGACGTCGGGTGCGGGCTTGCCCTGCGCGACCTCGTCGGCCGAGACGACCGTGCGCAGCCACGCGTCCAGGCCGGTACGGGACAGGATCGTCTCGATGGCCTCGGGCGACGAACCCGACGCCACCGCCAGCGGCACGCCCTCGGCCGCCAGCAGTTCGACGAACGCGCGCATCTCCGGGTACGCGCGGGCAGAGGTGCGGGCCAGCTCCAGGTAGTGGCGGTTCTTGACGGCGAGCAGTTCCTCCACGGGGGCCCGCAGGCCGTACCGCCGCTTCCAGTCGGCGACCGTCTCCTGGGTGCTGATGCCCACGTATTCCTCGTGGTCCGCCCAGGTGAAGTCCGGTACGCCGTACTCGGCGAGAGTCCGACGGCCCGCCTCGTAGTAGTTCGGCTCGCTGTCCACGAGCGTTCCGTCGAGATCGAAGATGACCGAGATGCCGCCGAGAGTGCTCATGAGGTCCAGGATGCCAAGGAGTCGGGGGTCACTTCCGAGCCGTGCGCCCGATCGACTCCACCAGGGGCAGCAGCCGGTGCGGCACTCGCTCGCGCAGCGCCACCTCGCTCCGTGTGCGGACCACCCCGGGCAGACTGATCAGCTTCTGGACCACGTCCTCCAGGTGCGCGTTGTCGCGTGCCACGACCCGGGTCAGCAGGTCGCCGCCGCCCGTGATCGAGAAGGCCTCCACGATCTCCGGGACGGCCGCCAGCGCATCGCCCACCTCGTCCAGGTGGCCCTGGGTGACCTCGATGTGCACGAAGGCCAGTACCGGGTGGCCCAGCGCGGCGGGGGAGAGGGAAGGCGCGGTGCCGGTGATCACGCCGTCCCGCTCCAGGCGGTCGAGCCGGGCCTGGAGCGTGCCGCGGGCGATCCCGAGGAGGCGCGCGTACTCCCGCACGCTGGTGCGCGGCCGCTCCAGCAGCAGCCGCAGGATGCGGGTGTCGAGTTCGTCGACGGCCATGACGTCCGGGTCCCCTCGTCGGCCATTGGCTCTTCGGTGGCCGTGGAAGTGCCGCCAGAACCATACCAATGGCCCACTCCGGCGCGGGCCTGTTGAGCCACTGGTGGAAGAGATGCTCCTATGGAGGGGTCGATGGCGCTGCGGATCCCGCGGCGCCTTTTTCATGCCAGTGACTTCGGGCCCGTGGGCGCCCGTGTACGAGGGGGCGGTAATCAGTGCTGAAGAAGGTGTTCGTGAGCCCGGACCCGGGACGCTCCCGGCTGCGGTTCGCCGCGCGGGCCGTCCTCGGCATCGGGCTGGCCGTCGTGGTCTGCGGCCTGGCCGGTACCTCTCTGGTGGGCGCCGTCATCGGCGGGCTCGCCGCGCTGCTCGCGCTGTTCACCGTCACCGACGCCACCGTGCGCGGGCAGGCGGTCACCACCGTGCTGCTGCCGGTCGCGGGACTGCCCGTGCTCACCGCCGCGGCCGCCCTGCACGACCACCCCGTGGCCCGGGACCTCACCTTCCTGGCCGTCGTCGGCGCGGGCGTGTACGCCCGGCGCTGGGGCCCGCGCGGACACAGCCTCGGCGTGTTCGCCTTCATGACCTTCTTCATCGCCCAGTTCCTGCACGCGACCATGGACCGGCTGCCCGAGATGTACGCCGCCGTCCTGCTGTCCGTGGCCGCCGCCGCGGCGGTGCGCTTCGGTCTGTGGTGCTACGAGCGCCGCCTGCCCCCGCCCGCCGTCCTCGCGCCGCCCGCCGGCACCGGACTCGCCCGCATCACCACCCGCCAGGCCGTCCAGGCCACCGCGGGCGCCGGCTTCGCCCTGGTCGTGGGCCAACTGGTCTCCGACGAGCGCTGGTACTGGGCCGTCGGCGCCACCTGGTGGGTGTTCGTCAACACCACCTCGCGCGGCGACACCCTGGTCCGCGGCTTCCGCCGGGTCCTCGGCACCGTCGTCGGTATCGGCCTCGGCTTCCTGATCGCCGTCCCGCTCGCCGGATCCGCGGTGCCCACGGCCGTGATCGCCGCCGTCTGCGTCTTCGGCATCTTCTACACCGCCGCGGTCTCCTACACCTGGATGATGCTCTGCGTGACGGTGCTCGCCGAGCTGCTCTACGGCCTCCTGGACTTCCTCAGCCCCGGCCTGCTCGCCCTGCGGCTCGCCGAGACCGGCGTCGGAGCGCTCGGCGCCGCGCTCGCCGTGCTCTTCGTGCTGCCCGTCACCACGCACGCCGTCACCGACGCCTGGATCCAGCGCGCCCTGCGCTGCGTCCACGCCTGCACGGCCGAGGCCGCCGCCCGCCTCGCCGGCGACCGGGGCGCCGACCCCGCGCCGCGCGTGGCCGAACTGGAGCAGCTGCTCGGCCGGGTACGGCTGTCGGTCGCCCCGCTCGTCCACCCGCTGAACCCGATGCACGGCCGCAAACGGCGCGCCCGCCGCGTACTCGCCCTGCTCGACGACTGCGCCCGGGAGATCCGCGGCCTGGTCGCCGTCGCAGCCGACCCGGAGGCCTCGCACGACGCCCGGCTGGCCGCCGCCTGCTGGCGTGTCGAAACCGCGGTCGGGGCACTCACCGGCGGCAGGCCCCTGCCCGCCCGCGACGACGGCCCGCGCGCCGCCGAACCCGCGTTGGCCCACCTCCACGGCCTGGAACGCGCCCTGGCCGAACTCGCCGCCCCCCTGCGGAGCCCCTCCGGCTCACCGCTCGTCGGCGCCTGACCCGTCCGGCCCCGCGTCCCCCATTTGGTCTAGACCGCGCGTGATCGACTGCTACCGTCACCCCGGGGCGGACGATCAGTCGGCACTCGACGAGGCGCGGGACGGCGCAGGACCACCCGGGACGGCGCGGAACGGCGCAGGACGAGAGGGAGCAGCGGTGGCAGACGGCGGCAGGCGGCAGCGGCGGGCGTTCATCGGGTCGTTCACGGCGGCCGGCGGCCCCGGCATCGTGACGGCGGCCGTCGCGCCCGACAGCGGCGCGCTCACGGTCCTCAGCGGCACGGACCGCCTGCCCGACCCCTCCTACCTGGCCCTGACCCCCGGCGGGGACACGCTCTACGCCGTCAGTGAGACGGCCGAGGGCGCGGTGGCCGCCTTCCGCGTGAGCGGGGACAAACCCGAGCCCGCCGGGCGGCCGGTGTCCGTGGCGGGCGACGGGCCGACCCATCTCAGCCTGTACGCCGGGCACGTCCTGACCGCCAACTACGGCTCCGGCAGTGTCACCGCCGTGCCCGTCCGCCCCGACGGCACCCTCGCCCGGTCCGCCTCCGGCGTCCTGCGGCACACCGGCTCCGGCCCGCACGCCCAGCGCCAGCAGGGGCCGCACGCCCACCAGGTGCGGCCCGACCCGAGCGGGCGGTGGGCGGTCAGCGTGGACCTCGGCACCGACTCGGTGCGGATCTGCACCCTGAGGGACGGCGCCCCGGCCGTGCACCGGGAGGTCGCGCTGCGCCCCGGCTCGGGCCCGCGGCACCTGGCCTTCCACCCGGACGGCCTGCGCGCCTACGTGGTCAACGAACTGGCGCCCACCGTCACCGTCTGCCGCTGGCACGCCGCCGACGGCGTGCTGCAGCCCCTCAGCGAGGTTCCGGTGCTGCCCGGGGCCCCGGCCGGCGACGCCTTCCCCTCCGGCATCGTGGTCTCGCCCGACGGCCGTTTCGTGTGGACCGCGACCCGCGGCGAGGACGTCCTGTCCGTGTTCGTCGTGGAGCCGGACGGGCTGCGGCTGTCCGGGACCGTGCCGTGCGGCGGGCACTGGCCGCGGGAGATCGCCGAGTCGGACGGCTTCCTGTACGCGGCCAACGAACGGTCCGGAGACGTCACCTGGTTCGCGCTCGACCCGGAGACCGGCGTGCCCCGGCGCACCGGCTCACTCGCGCTGCCGGCGGCGTCCTGCGTGGTCTTCGGCTGACCGGGACGGCGGCCCGGCCCGCCGCCCACGGGTTGAGGCTCCTCGGCCGTGGGCGTGCCGGGCGGTCGTCCGCCGTCCCCCGGTGGCCGCGAACGCGCCGTACGGCATGACGAAGGGCCCGCTCCGGTATGTGAGCGGGCCCTTTCGGTCGTGCTCGGGGGCGCGGGGCGCCCCTGTGTCAGCGAACCGGCGTGCCCTGCGGCTGCTGCTGGGGCGAGATGCCGAGCGCGGTCGTGTACTTGGCCAGCGCCAGCTTGCCGATCGCCGGGTACGGGCCGAGCGGCTCGGCGGTGGAGCAGCCCACCTCCTTGGCCGCCTCCTCCAGCAGGGAGGCCTCGATCTCCGGGCCGATCAGGTACGGCGCGAGCGCCAGCTGCTGCGAGCCCGAGGAACGCAGCTGCTCGGCCACGGAGGCGATCGACCCCTCGTCGTCCAGGGCCGCCGCCATCACCGGCACCGCGAGGCGCGCGGCGAGCAGCATGCCGGTGATCCCGGCAGCCTGGACGGCCTCGTCACCGCCCACGGAGGCCAGGATGATGCCGTCCGCGGCGGTCGCCACGGTGAACAGGCGGGCGCGGTCGGCGCGGGCCAGGCCGGCCTCGGAGAGCCGCACGTGCAGCGCCTCGGCCAGCAGCGGGTGCGGACCGAGGACGTCGGTCAGCTCGGCCGCGATCCGGCTGTCCATGACGGCCTGCCGGACCCGGCGCAGCAGCGCGCCGTCCGGGCCGGCCAGCAGCGGTACGACGACGGCGACGGGGCCCTCGGGCTCCTTCACGTCCAGGCCGGCGGCGCGCGCCTGCTCGTAGCGGGCGGTGCGCTCCTCGGCGGCACGCACGAGGACGGTCGACAGAGAGAGGAACTCCCCGTCGTCCCCGTCGAGGTGACCGATCCGGGCGTCGAGGCCGGGCAGCTCGGAGCGGGCGATGCTGATGACCTCGTCGGCGAGGCCACGGGTGGCGCTGCTGGGCGTCCCCGGCACCGCGAGGACGAGCGCCGGCGCGCCCTCGGGAGCCACCAGGGGTTCGGGACGGCGGTGCCGTCCTGGCTGGCGGGGGCGCGGCATTCGTACTGGCAGGCCGGCGGGCCCAGTGGGGGAGCTCATGGCGCCGCATGTTACTGGTTTCCGGGGTTTCCCTGTTCGGGGAGGGTGCAGGTGAGCGGTATCCGTCCGGTTTTGTCTGATGAGTGATGTACGGATCGGCTGACATCGGCATGATTCACCTCGCCGCGGACCGGTTATCGGCCGTCCGGCACCGTCGTCACCCACAGCATCCTGTCATCACTCGGAAGGGTGAGTGAGCCGGTCGCCAGGTCGTTGGCGATCCGCACCGAACCGTGCAGGGGATCACCCTCGGCGGCCGTCCGCCGCGCGTGCGGCAGCCGCTTCGCCAGCTCCTCCTCCAGCGGTACGACGAGGGGGTCGCCCATCTTCAGCAGACCGCCGGTGACCGCGACGCGGGGCTCGCCGTCCGGCGGGCAGACCGCGGCGGCCGAGTCGGCCATGTGCCGGGCGGCGGCCCGCAGGACGTCCGCGGCGACGGGGTCGTCGGCCGCGCAGGCGGCCACCTCCGGCGCGAAGGAGGCGAGGACCGCGGGACGGTCCGTACGCGGATACAGCTGACCGGGCAGGTCCGCCACCGGGCCGAACCGCTCCTCGGCGCGGGCGAGCAGCGGGACGGAGCCGCCCCGGCGTCCGTCGTGGGCGCGCAGCGCCGCCTCCAGGCCGGCCCGCCCGATCCAGGCGCCGCCGCCGCAGTCGCCCAGCAGGTGACCCCAGCCGTCCGCCCGGTGCCAGCGGGTCAGGTCGGTGCCGGTCGCGATCAGGCCGGTGCCCGCGGCGACCACGGCTCCGGGCCGGGTGCCGAGGGCGCCGACGTAGGCGGTGACGGCGTCGGCGACCAGGGCGACCGTCCGCGCACCCAGCTCCCGGGCCAGCGCGTCCGGCAGCTCGGCCCGCAGGGCGTCACCCAGGGTGGCCAGTCCGGCGGCCCCGACGACGACGGTGCCGAGCCGGATCACACCGGTCTCGGCGGTCAACGCCCTGGCGATGGGCAGCAGCTGTGCCAGCAGATGCCCGGGATCGATGCCGCGCGCACCGGTGCGGACCGGTTCCCGCGTCGCGCGCCGCCCGAGCCCGTCCGGACCGCGTCCGTCGCCGCCGGCCGTACCGACGACGACGCGCAGTCCCGAACCGCCGGAGTCGACGGCCAGGAAGCCGCCGCTCACGGCAGGCGCCGGTCGGCACGGCCCCGCGGAACGGGGAGCGGCCCCACCGCCTGCGCGGGAGTTCCAAGGGCCGACGCTCGGCGTCGAGAGGCGGGCGGGATGTGCCGGCCACGGCGGAGTGGTGCGACCACTGGATGCAACAGGCTCCCCGCCTTCCCGGCGACCGGCCGCGCGATCGGTCGGACCGGCTCGATGACCTCGACGTGAGGAAGAGTAGCGCTGAGGGCGGCGTCCGCGCGCGAGGGGCTTCAGGGGGCTGTGCGGGGACCGGTCGTGTGCCAGTAGAGTGACGCGCCGTGGCACCACGACCCTTGCACGAACTTGTCGAAGCAGGCTGGGCGAAGGCTCTGGAACCTGCGGCCGGACGTATCGCCGTGATGGGAGACTTCCTGCGGGCGGAGATAGCGGCCGGCCGGACGTATCTGCCGTCCGGGGCGAACGTCCTGCGGGCCTTCCAGCAGCCGTTCGACGACGTCCGTGTCCTGATCGTCGGTCAGGACCCCTATCCCACGCCGGGGATGGCGATCGGACTGAGCTTCGCGGTGGCGCCCGAGGTGCGCTCCCTGCCGGGCAGTCTGGAGAACATCTTCCGGGAACTGCATACGGACCTGGGGCTGTCCCGGCCGTCCAACGGGGACCTGACACCGTGGACGGATCAGGGTGTGCTGCTGCTCAACAGGGCGTTGACGACCGCGCCGCGCAAGCCGGCCGCGCACCGGGGCAAGGGCTGGGAAGAGGTCACCGAGCAGGCGATCCGAGCGCTGGTCGCCCGTGGCAAGCCGCTGGTGTCCATTCTGTGGGGGCGTGACGCGCGTAATCTGCGGCCGCTGCTCGGGGACCTCCCGGCGGTCGAGTCCGCCCACCCGTCGCCGATGTCGGCGGACCGTGGCTTCTTCGGCTCCCGTCCCTTCAGCAAGGCCAATGACCTGCTGGTGCGGCAGGGTGCGCAGCCGGTGGACTGGCGACTGCCGTAGGCCCGCTGTCTTCCCGTGGCGTGCCGGTGGCGCCGACGGCGGCACGGCCGCCACCGGCGTCCTCCCCGGCCGACCGGGGACGACAGACCGACGGCAGACCGGCACGGTGCTGTCCGGTGCGCTACTTGCTCACGGCGAAGCGCATCAGGGCGTGCTCGTCGCCCTGCTTGACCTTCCCCGTCTCGTTGATCACCTCCAGCTTCCAGGTGCCGCCCACCCGGACGGCCTTGGCCACGGCGCAGCCGTTGTCCTGGCTGAGCAGGCTGGGCCAGATGTCGGCGACCTGCTGCGTGCTGCCCCCGGTCGCGTCGTAGACCTTGAAGCTGATGTTGCGGGCCTTCTGGAAGGAGCTGCCCTTCTTGTAGGCGGCCGCGACGAACACGATCGACGTGATGGCGGCCGGGAGCTGGGCGAACTCGACGGTCACCGTCTCGTCGTCCCCGTCACCGTGTCCGGTCTGGTTGTCGCCGCTGTGGAGCAGTGAGCCGTTGCCCATGGGGTCGAGGGAGTCGAGGCCGGCGAGGCGTACCGGGTCCCCGCCCTGCATGGCGACGGCGATCAGGTCGAGGTCGGTGCCGGTCTTGCGGCGCAGTTTGCCGAGCACACCGCCGCTGCTGCCGGCGGTGGGGTCCCAGGAGACTCCGATGGACAGGTGGGTCACTCCGTCCAGGTCCGCCGGTCCGTCTTCCTTGGTGAGCGTGATCATGTGCGGGTCTTTCTCTGTCGACAAAACTACATCAGGCAGAGTGTGCCTGGCGGCTCGGAAGTCCCACCCGCCGGGTCCCCGCCCGGCGTGCGCGCGCCGACCGGCGGGGGACCGCCGCGGACCAGGCGGGTGGCTTCCTCACTCAGCCCTCGCCGTCACTCAGCCCTCGTCCTCCTCGTCGCCCTCGAAGAAGTCCCCGACCTCGTCGACGACCTCCGCGGCGACCATGCCGCCGACGACGCCGACCGCCAGTCCGGCCGCGCCCGCCGCGACGACCGTGCCCATGCCGGGACCGGAACGGTGACGGTCCTCGTGAGCGTGGTCGGGCCCGTGGAACCCGCCGTGTCCGTGGTCGGCGTGCGGGGCGGCGTGGCCGTACGCGGCCTGGTGACCGTACGCCGTCCGGTGCTCGACGAGCTGCCGCACCCAGCCGTCCACTTCGGCCGTCCAGTCGCGCACGTCGTGGTGTCCGACGGCGAACCGGGTGACCGCGTCGTGGCCGGGGGAGAAGAGGCCGCCCCGCTTGTCGGCCTCCAGCACCACTTCGAGCCCGCCCGAGCCGGCCAGGAAGGTCAGCTCGATCTCGTTGACCTGGTGGGCGTACCGGGGGGCGGGAGTGAGCTCGATCTCCTGGTAGAAGGGCAGCTGCTGTCCGGTGCCGCCGATGTGCCCGTACTCGAGATCGGCGGAGCGGAAGCCGAAGCCGAGCTGTCCGAGCGCCTCCAGGATCGCCTCCTGGGCGGGCAGGGCCGAGACGCCGAGCTGGTCGAGGTCGCCCCTGTCCTTGGCGCCGGCGACCGCCAGCTCGGTGCGTACACCGAGCACGATGCCCAGCGGCTGCCCGTACAGCTCGGTGACGGGCGTCTCCCACGGCAGCATGACGCTGAAGGGCACGCTGCGTGGTTCTTCCGCGGCGAGCCGGAATCCGCCGCCGACGGTGAAGCGGTCGAAGACGACGACGCCCTCGCTCTCGCCGTCCTCGTGCTCCGCCTCGACCCGGGCGACGAGCTCGAGTGTGATGTGGTCGATGTCGAAGTCCGCCTGGCCGCCCTTGAGAAGCACCTGCCCGGTGAGTGTGCCGCCGGGCGGTACGGGGGCCGGGTCGAGAACCGTGTCGACCGTGGGGGCGCCCACGCCGAGCGAGCCGAGAAGTCGCTTGAACACCATGGTGGCGTCCACTCCTTTTGCGTGCGTGATGTTCCGTGAGGGGCTACTTGGCCGCTTCGAGAGCGGCGAGTGCCTGTGCCCAGCGGGCGTACTTCAGTTCGGCCAGGTCCGCGACGGTCCTGACCCCGAACGCCTCCTGGAGCAGCTCGCCGTCGCGGTCGGAGACACCCTTCAGTGCCGCCACCGGCGCGGCGAGTATCTCCGGCAGGCTCTTGTCGGCCCACGCCTTGTCCAGCACCGTGTCCAGATCGATCGAAGCCATGTGTCTCTCCAAAGGGGTACGGCCCGGACGGGGGCCGGGCCTGTTTCTACAAGCGAGTAGAAGCATAGAGTTGCGTCGGCGGGCAGGGAGCGCGCTCGGGGCAGGCCCGCCGGGAAAGGCCGAAATACGCTCCTGAGCTGGCCAGAGGAGACTGACGGCATGGACTCCTTCTTCGGCGTCCCGCTGACGGGGATTGGGCGATGTGCCCGTGCCGGTCCGGCGTGGGCGGCGATCGGGAACCTGTTTTCGGCCACAATCGTTTTCGTACCGACACGTCCAGACGAGGAGTCATCGCTTGTCCGCCAGATCGACGGACCCTTCGGGGCACGTCCCCCGGCCATCCCGCCCGGTACTTCCTGAGCACGGCTTTCGGCGGGGTGGTGCCGGATGAGCGCCGTGGAAGCCTGGCTGGGTGTGCTGGCGGTGTTCGTGCTGACCGCGGGCACCGGCTACTTCGTCGCCCAGGAGTTCGCGTACGTCTCCGCGGACCGGCTCGCCCTCGCGCGTGAGGCCGACGCCGGGGACCGGAAGGCCGCCCGTGCCCTGACGGTGCTGGAGCGGTTGTCGTTCATGCTCTCGGGCGCTCAGCTCGGCATCACCGTGACGGGTCTGGTCGTCGGTTTCATCGCCGAGCCGTCCGTCTCCGCGCTGCTGAGACCGGTCCTGTCCGGAATCGGGATCCCCGACGGCGCCGTCACCGGTATCTCCGTCGTGCTCGCCTTCGTCCTGGCCACCATCGTGCAGATGGTGCTGGGCGAGCTGGCCCCGAAGAACCTCGCCATCGCCGTCCCGGAACGGCTGGCGAAGTCACTGGCCGGCTCCACGCTGGCCTACCTGAAGGTCGTCGGCCCGGTGGTCCGGATCTTCGACGGCGCGGCGAACAGGCTGCTGCGCAAGGTCGGCATCGAGCCGGTCGAGGAACTGCACCACGGCGCCACGCTGGAGGAGCTGGGCCACCTGATCGGCGAGTCCCACGAGCAGGGACAGCTGCCGCGCGGCACCGCCGAGCTGATCGACCACGCGCTGGAGTTCTCCGAGCGGACGCTGCACCAGGTGATGGTGCCGCGCGTCGACGCGGTCTTCGTCCGCAAGGAGGCCACCGCGGCCGAGGCCATCGACCTCATCGGCAAGCACGGCCACTCCAACTACCCCGTGCTCGGCGACCATCCGGACGACGTCGCGGGCGTGCTGGGCGTACGGGAGCTGATGGGGCTGCCCGCCGGCCGGCTCACCTCCACCCCGGCCGGTGCGGTGGCCCGGGGGCCGCTGCTGCTGCCGGACACCCTGCCGCTGCCGGACGCCGTGGAGCGGATGCGGGAGCGGGACGACGAGTTCGCCGTGGTCCTCGACGAGCACGGCGGCGTGGCGGGCGTCGTCACCTACGAGGACGTCGCCGAGGAGCTCGTGGGCGACATCGCCGACGAGTCCGACACCGTCACCGAGGTCGCGGTCGCGGACGGCGACGGCTGGCTGGTGGACGCCGGGCGCCGCCTGGACGAGGTGGCCGAGGTCACCGGCGTCGAGCTGCCCGAGGACGAGGACTACGACACCGTGGCGGGCCTGATCGTCGACCGGCTCGGCCGCTTCCCGGCCATCGGCGACCACCTCACGGTGACACTGCCCGACGGCGGGGACGCGTCGATCGACGTACGCACCCTAGACCGGCACGTACCGGAACGGGTCCGGATCGAGCGGCTGCCCGAGAAGACCGAGGAGCAGGCATGAGTTTCCCGATGGCGCTCTTCGTCACCGTCCTGCTGCTCGTGGGCAGCGGCTTCTTCGTCGCGGCCGAGTTCGCGCTGGTCGCCGCCAAACGGCACCGCATGGAGAAGGCCGTGGCCGACGGACAGCGCGGCGCCAAGGCGGCCCTGGCCGGTATGCGCGAGCTCTCACTGATGCTGGCCGGCGCCCAGCTCGGCATCACCGTGTGCACCCTGGGCCTGGGCTCCGTGTCCAAGCCCGCGATCTCCCACGAACTGGACCCCCTGCTGCACAAGCTGGGGCTGCCCACCGCCCTCAGCTACGGCGTGGCCTTCGCCGTGGCGATGATCGTGGTCGTGTTCCTGCACATGGTGCTCGGTGAGATGGCACCCAAGTCCTGGGCCATCGCCCACCCCGAGCGCTCCGCGATGCTCCTCTCCGCGCCCTTCCGGGCGATCGTGAAGGCCGTACGCCCGCTCATCTGGGTCCTCAACCGGATCAGCAACGCCCTGGTCCGGCTGTGCCGCGTCGCCCCGCGCGACGAGCTGGCCTCCGTCCACAACCGGGAGCAGCTCACCCACCTCGTGGAGGAGTCCGAGCGGCTCGGCCTGATCAGCGAGACCGACTCCGACCTGCTCACCCGCTCACTGACCGAGCCGGAGACCCCGGTGCGCGACCTGCGGATCCCCGCAGCCGACATCACCGCGGTCGACGCCGACGCCCACGCGGAACAGATCCTCGCCCTGGCCGCCGGTACCGACCGCACCCGGCTCCTGGTCCGTACGGGCGGGGAGGTGCTCGGCTCTGTGCACGCCCGCGATGTCCTGGTCGCCCGCGCCCAGGGCCGGCCCACCACGGCGCGCGCCCTGGCGCGCCCCGTGCCGGAACTGGCCGAGGAGACCACGGTGGCCGAGGCGATCGAGCTGCTGCGCCGACGCCGGGCCTCCCTCGCGGTGGTCCGCGACGAGACCGGCGCTCTCACCGGCATGGTGAGCCTGGACGACCTGCTGGCCCGCTACCTCCAGCCCCAGGGGGTCTGAGCGCCCGTCTCGCACCGAGCGCCCCGGGTCGGAGCGGGCCGGGGGCGCTCACACACTCGCCCCCGGCGACATCCTCACCGGGGCCGTCCTCGCCCCCTCCCCCGACGAGGCCCGCGAGACGGGCCGGTACGGGCCGCGGACAGCGCCCCAGCGACCGAAGCCCCACCGGGAGGAGCGCCGGCCCCTGCTCCGGCCCGCCGGTTCATCCGACGACCGCGGCCCGCACGCACAGCACGTCCGGCAGGTGCGAGGCCAACTGCCGCCAGCTGTCCCCGTCGTCGGCCGACGCGAACACCTCGCCGTTGCGGTTGCCGAAGTACACGCCGGCCTGTTCCGCGTCGTCGGTCCACAGCGCGTCGCGCAGCACCGTGCCGTAGTGGTCCTCCTGGGGCAGCCCCGCCGTGAGCGGCTCCCAGGTCCTGCCCGCGTCCGCCGTGCGGTAGACCCGGCAGCGGCGGTCGGCGGGGACCCGGTCCGAGTCGGCGGTGATCGGGAACACGTACGCCGTGTCGCCGCGGTGCGGATGGGCCGCCACCGCGAATCCGAACGTGGACGGCAGGCCCTCGCCGATGTCCGTCCACCGGGCGCCGGCGTCGTCGCTGCGGTACACGCCCCAGTGGTTCTGCAGATACAGCCGGTCCGGTGTCACCGCGTCGCGTGCGACCTTGTGCACGCACTGGCCGAACTCCGGGTTCGGGTCCGGCAGGAACACCGCGGACACACCGGAGTTGGACGGCGCCCAGCTCGCGCCTCCGTCGCCCGTGCGGAACACGCCCGCGGTCGAGACGGCGACCGTCACCGACTTCGGGTCCCGCTGGTCGGTGAGGACGGTGTGCAGCCCCTCGCCGCCACCGCCCGGCACCCACTGGGACCGTGTGGGGTGCTCCCACAGGGGGCGGACCAGCTCGAAGCTCTCGCCGCGGTCCTCCGAGCGGTACAGCGCGGCCGGTTCCGTGCCCGCGTAGACCACGTCGGGTTCCGCGGCGGACGGGTGCAGCTGCCACACCCGCTCCAGCGAAGCACCCGTCTCCCTGGGGAACTTGACGGCCGGCCGCGCCGGTTCCGTCCAGGTGCGGCCCAGGTCGTCGGAGTGGAACACCGACGGCCCCCAGTGCGCGCTGTCGCCGCCGGCCAGCAGCCGCGGGGTGTCGCCGCGAGTGTCGAGGGCGACCGAGTAGACGGCCTGTGCGTTGAAGTAGGGACTCTCGTCGAACTCCCAGGTGCCACCCCGCCGGCGCCCGATGAACAGGCCCTTGCGGGTGCCCACGGCGAGCAGTACCTCGGTCATGCCGATCACCTCCGCGGCGTCGTCGTCGACGCCTTTGTCTCGGACACGGGCCAGTCTGCACCCAGGCACTGACAGTCACCTCCGGAAAGGGCGTCGCCGCAGGTCAGAGCGGTGGCGTCGGGTCCGGCGGGAGGTTTTCGCGCGAGCCGCTCAGGCCTCGCCGGGCGGACAGTTCCAGGATCGGGCCCTGGTCCTCGTCCCGACCGCCGGAGCCGGGATCACTCATGCCGTAGAAGCGCTTCATCCCGTACTTCTTGGTGCCCGGAGACCGGGATGGTGGAGGAGACTCCCTCGCTGCCCTCGCGGAGTCGGCCAGGTGGCGGCGTGCGCTGAGGAGGCTCCGGCGACGCCTTGCCTCACCTGTTTGTTGCGAGGAGGTCTCGGCGTTCACGCCGGGGAGGAATCGCATCCGGGTGTCGCGACGTGAAGCGTCGGCGTACCCGGGCTCAGGGAGCGGAGCGCCCGTACCGCTGCCGAGATGTGAACGTGCGTTCCTGTGGTCGCTGGTCGGGGTGGTGGTTGCTGGTTTGGCGGGTGTCTGTGCGGCTGTCGTACGTATGGTCTTTTGCGGGGTTCGGGACGGCACGGTGTCCTTGCCGGGGTTGTGAAGGGGGGCGGGATGGCGCGTGTGGGGGCGGGCGTGGGGGCCGGGCATGTCCGGTACATGTACCGGTTGCGGGTGTCGTCCGCTGCCCGCACCGCGCTGGGGGCGGAGTGGGGCCGGTGCCGCTGGGTGTGGAACGAGTGCGTCGCCAGGTCCAGGGCCGTGCACCTGCACAACAGGGCGACCGGTGAGAAGGCCACGTGCGGCCCGGCCCAGCTGGACCGGATGCTGACCGGGGCCCGTGCCCGTACGCCGTGGCTGCGGGAGGGCTCGTCGGTTCCCCAGCAGCAGGTCATCCGTGACTTCGGCCGCTCCCGCACCAAGGCACACAAGGACATCACCGAGCGTCTGCCCATGGCGCGCCGGGCGGGGATGCCGACGTGGAAGACCAGGCGTGAGGCGCTGCCGACCCTGAACTACACGAAGCGCGGGTTCCGGTTGCAGGATGGCCGGCTGTACCTGGCGGGCGGCATCGTCCTGTCGGTGGTGTGGTCGCGGGAGTTGCCGGGTGAGCCGTCCTCGGTGCGCGTGTACCAGGACAGTCTCGGGCACTGGTACTGCTCGTTCGTCGTCCCCGCTCAGCTCCAGCCGCTGCCGGAGACCGGCCGGGTCCTCGGTGTCGACTGGGGGGTGCGGGAGACGGCGACGACCACGTCCGACGCGCATGACCTGCCGCACCCCGGCCACGGCGGGAAGGCCCGGGTGAGGCTGGCCCGCTACGACCGGATGACGGCCCGCCGCAGACCCAAGAAGGGCAAGCCCGCATCGAAGGGCTACCGGACGGCGCGGAGACTGCGGGCGAAGGCCCACAAGAAGGTCGCGAGGCAGCGTGCGGACACCGGCCGCAAGTGGGCCAAGAAGGTGGTCCGTGACCACGACGTCATCGCGGTCGAGGACTTCCGCCCCAAGTTCCTGGCCAAGTCGACCATGGCCCGCAAGGCCGCTGACGCCGCCATCGGCGCCACCAAGGCCGCCCTGACCGAGATGGGCCGCAAACACGGGCGGGACATCCGCCTCGTCCACCCGGCGTACACCACGATGGACTGCGCGCAGTGCGGAGCGAGAGCCAAGCACGCCCTGCCGCTGGGTGAACGCACCTACACCTGCACCGCCTGCGGAACCACGTCCCCACGGGACAAGAACTCCGCACGCGTCATGCTCGTCCGGGCTGGTCTCAACCCGGCTGGCGTCGAGGGCGGAAGACCTCCTGGAGCGCTGCTCCAGGAGGCGGCCTGAGCCAGGAATCCCCTCCCACCAGGGAGGGGAGGATTCAAATGCCCCAGCCGTACTGGTCCGGCATCCGGACGTCCTCGCCCAGCTCCCGCGCCGCGTGCTGGGCCCAGGACGGGTCGCGCAGCAGCTCCCGGCCCAGCAGTACCGCGTCGGCCTCGCCGTTGGCCAGGATCTTCTCGGCCTGCCCGGCCTCGGTGATCAGGCCGACGGCGGCGACCGGAAGGGTGGTCTCCGCCTTCACGCGCGCGGCGAACGGGACCTGGTAGCCGGGGCCGGTCGGGATCCGGACGCGCGCGACGTTGCCGCCGGTGGAGACGTCGAGGAGGTCGATGCCGTGGGCCTGGAGGTCGCGGGCGAAGCGGACGGTGTCGTCGGCCGTCCAGCCGCCCTCCTCCAGCCAGTCGGTGGCGGAGACGCGGAAGAACAGCGGCTTCTCGTCGGGCCACACCTCCCGTACGGCGTCGACGACCTCCAGCGCGAACCGGGTGCGGTTCTCGTACGAGCCGCCGTAGGCGTCGGTGCGGTGGTTCGAGTGCGGCGAGAGGAACTCGTGGATCAGGTAGCCGTGGGCACCGTGGATCTCGACGATCTCGAAACCGGCGGCGAGGGCCCGGCGCGCGGCGTCCGCGAACTGGCCGACCACCTCCTGGATCCGCGCGACCGTCAGCTCGGTCGGCACCGGATGCCGCTCGTCGAACGCCAGACCGCTCGGGGCCAGCGGCTGCCAGCCGTACGCGTCCGGGCCCACGGGCGCCCCGCCCTTCCAGGGCTGCGCGGTCGACGCCTTGCGGCCGGCGTGGGCCAGCTGGATCGCCGGGACCGTGCCCTGGGACCGCAGGAAGTCCGTGATCCGGCGGAACGCATCGACCTGGGCGTCGTTCCACAGGCCGAGGTCCTGCGGGGAGATGCGGCCCTCCGGTGACACGCCGGTGGCCTCGACGACGATCAGGCCGGTGCCGCCCGTTGCGCGTGCGCCGTAGTGCGCGAAGTGCCAGTCGCCGGGAACGCCCGCCGACGGGCCCTGTGGTGCGGCGGAGTACTGGCACATCGGCGGCATCCAGACCCGGTTCGGGATCGTGGTGTCGCGCAGTCGCAGGGGCTGGAAGAGGGCGGTCATGAGGGCTGCTCCCTTGGTCGCGGCAGGACGGGACGGCTCGTACGATAGCTCTCGTAGTACGGCGGGTGTCAAACTACGATGCCTTTCGTACAATGCCCTCGTACAATGAAGACCCGCTGAACGCCCGGCCAAGGCCCCTCCCGATCCTGAACGGTGGGCCTTCCCCGACGAACTGGAGCCGCCGTGACCCCCGTCGCTGCCGCCGGCACCCGCGACCTGCCGCACCCGGCGCGCGAGGAGATCCGGATGGAGGAGGTGCTGCACGCGCTCTCGGACCCGGTGCGGCTGCGGATCGTGCGGGATCTCGCCGCCGACAGCGACGAGCTCTTCTCCTGCTCGTACTTCGACCTGCCGGTCACCAAGTCCACCACCACGCACCACTTCCGGGTACTGCGGGAGAGCGGGGTGATCCGGCAGACCTATCGGGGCACGGCCAAGCTGAACGGTCTGCGCAGGGGCGACCTGGACGCCCTCTTCCCGGGCCTGCTCGACGCCCTTCTGGCCGCCGCGGCCCGTCAGGCCTCCCGCCTCGGTACCGGCTGACGGCGAGCGGGGCGGGCGTACCGGCCGGCGTGCTCAGGCAGTCGCCGCCCGTGCCGCCGTCAGCAGCGCCTCCCAGTCGGGCAGCTTCACCACGCGCCGTCCCAGTGCGGCGCCGAGTTCCGCCTCGGCCCGCTCGATGGCCCGCCACCCGGCCCACTCGACCGGCTCGGCGCCTTCGGCACGCAGGAGGCGGAGGGGGTCCGCGGGGAGGTCCCGGCGTAGGAGCGAGGCGGCGTCCGCCAGCAGGGACGTCACCGTCTCCTTGGCGCACGGGCGGTTGGTGCCGATGACGCCGGTGGGGCCCCGCTTGATCCAGCCGGCCACGTACTCGCCGGGGGCGACGGCGCCCGCGCGCAGGACGCGCCCCGCCCGGTGCGGCACCGTCCCGCTCGCGGCGTCGAACGGCAGCCCCTCCAGCGGCACCCCGCGGTAGCCCACCGACCGCAGCACCAGCTGGGCCCCGATCTCCGTGTACCGTCCGGTGCCCGTCACGCCGCCGCGCCCGTCCGGCACCGTCCGTTCGAAGCGCACGGTGCCCACGTGGCCGTCGTCGTCCGCCGTCAGTTCCACCGGGCGCAGGAAGAAGCGCGGCCGGATCCGGCGGGTGGTGTCCGGCGCGGGCCGCTCGGCCCAGCCGCGCAGCACCTCCACGTTGCGGCGCTGCGCACCGGGCAGCCCGGAGGGATCCCCGTACGCCGGATCCAGTGCCAGCTCCGCGGGGTCCACCAGGACCGCCGTGTCCGGCAGGGAGCCCAGCTCGCGCAGCTCCTTGGTGGTGAAGCGGGCCTGCGAAGGACCCCGCCTGCCCACCATGTGCACGTCGGCCACCCGGCCGGCGGCGAGTGTGTCGAGCGCGGCCTGCGGCATGTCGGTTCCGCTCAGCTCGGCCACGCCGCGGACCAGCATCCGTGCCACGTCCACGGCGACGTTGCCCACCCCGATCACGACCGCCGACCGCGCCCCGCGCAGGAAGCCGTCGTCCACGGCGTCCGGATGGGCGCTGTACCAGGACACGAACTCGGTGGCCGACCAGCTGCCCGGCAGATCCTCGCCGGGGACGCCCAGCCGCCGGTCGGTGGCGGCGCCCACGCAGTACACCACCGCGTGGTACAGCTCCCGCAGCCGGGCGGAGGGCACGCCCCCAGGGCCGATCGGGACGCCGCCGAGGAACCGCACCCGCTCGTCCTCCAGGACCGTGCGCAGGGTGTTCTGGAGCGACTTGATCTTCTCGTGGTCCGGCGCCACGCCGTATCTCACCAGTCCGTACGGGCACGGCAGACGGTCCAGGACGTCCACGAGCACTTCACGGTCGAGCTGGACGAGGCTCTGGGCGGTGTAGCACCCGCTCGGTCCCGAGCCGACGACGGCGACACGCAGCACGGCACAACTCCTTGTCCGGGAGCCGGAGGGTCCGGGAGCCGGACGGCGCGGGAGCCGGACGGCACGAGGGCCGGGGCGGCACGGGAGCCGGACGGCGCGGGAGTCGGACGGTCCGGAAAGTCGGAGGGGGTACTGACGTCTCCAGCATCCCACCGCTTGGGCTCCGCTGACAGGGTGCTGCGCCCGCCGAACGGTGCGTGTTTGCGCGTGTTCTGTTCTTATGGAATGTGATCATGCGGTTACGTATGGTGTGTGCTCGAAGCATTCTTCGTTGATCGTTCTCTTCAGCTTTCCGACCGCTGTCCGGACGACGGTGAGATGTCCGTGCGGCACACCTGGGTGGTGAGCGAGGGCGGCACCACCACCTCGTGGTTCGACGTGCGGCTGACGTTCACCGACGGCGCCCGGGTGGACGCGCTCGCCGTGCTGTCCGGTCAGGACGTGCGGGTGGAGGACGTACGCGCCGAACCGCCGCTGTCCCTCGACGACCTGGCCGTACTCGCCGAGTGGCTGGAGAATCCGCTTTTCGAGGCCTGCGTGCCGGCCTCCGACCGTGCCGTACCGGCCGCAACGCGGCGCGCGCGCCCCGCGTGGCCGGGCGGCAGAGAAGGGCGCCGGCTGGTCGCGCGGGAGTACCGGGCGGCCCGGGAGGAGGGCGGCGACCCGGTTCTCGCGGTGATGCGCGCGACCGGGCACGGTCGGCGGAAGTCGCTCAGGCTGATCGGCCAGGCGCGCGACGACGGCTTTCTGGCCCCGCGTCGCGCACGGCGCTGAAGCCCTTCCGGCGGGCCGTCACAGCATCTTGCGCATCCGCGAGATCTCGCTCGTCTGCTGGGCGACCACGTCGTCGGCCATCTCCTCGACCTGCACGTTGTTGCCCTGCGCCTTCACATCCGTGGCCATGGTGATCGCGCCCTCGTGGTGGGTGATCATCAGCGTGAGGAAGAGCTGGTCGAAGGCCTTGCCCCGTGCCGCGCGCAACTTCTCCAACTGGGCCTCGGTCGCCATTCCCGGCATCGCGGCGTGGTCGTGGCCGCCGCCCTTCTCCTTCTCGTCGTGGTTCTTCAGCCAGCCCCTCATCGCCGTGATCTCCGGGCCCTGGGCGGCGTTGATCCGTTCGGCGAGTGCTTTGACCTGGCCGGACTCGGCGTGCTCCGGGACGAGGCCGGTCATCTCCAGCGCCTGTGCGTGGTGCTGGATCATCATCCGCGCGTAGGAGACGTCCGCCGAGTTGGGGGAGTCGTCGTCGGCGCGCTGCTCCTCGGCGTCCTTGGCGGAAAGTGTCCGGTTGCCCTCGCCCGGTTTGCCCGGAGCGATCACCGAGGGCCCGGCCGCGGCCGCCGACCCGGTGTCCGAACCGGAGTCGCAGGCCCCGAGCGCGAGCACGGCCAGTGCGGTCAGTGAGGCCGCGACGAGCGAGGCACGGGACAGCGCGGGGCGAAGGGACACAACGACCTCCTGTGGCTGGGGGTGCCCCCGAGGGGGGAGGGGTGCGCACCACCTTGTGGGCGTGGTGACCGTCCTAGCACGCTTCCGCGCGTCAGTGATCGAAAAACTTCATTGCGTGTTTGTTGCCCCCTGTTGATATGTGCATGGTCAAGACGATACTGCGGAGGTGCGTGAACCGTTCCGACGGGAACGGACGTAGGGAGGAAACAGTGACCCTGTTCAACGACCCGCGAACGCGGCGCAGACGCCTGGGAGTCGCGGCTGCCGCCGCCGGGCTCCTGTCCGCGCTGCTCACCGCCGGCCCGGCCGTGGCGACCCCCGACCCCGGGGACAGCCCGGACGCGTCGAAGGAGGTGTCCAAGAGCGCGCGCGCCGAGGTGCGCGACGCCATCGAGAGCGGCGAGATACCCGGCCAGGACGAGATAGTCCACTCGGACAACATCGAGCACCTGGCCAACATCCCCAAGGACGCGCTGTCGGGCACCAATTCGGACCTGGCCTTCCAGGGCCGGTACGCCTTCGCCGGCAACTACGACGGCTTCCGCATCTTCGACATCAAGAACCCGAAGAAGCCGAAGACCGTGGCCCAGGTGCTGTGTCCCGGCTCGCAGAACGACATCTCCGTCTCCGGCGACCTGCTGTTCCTGTCGACCGACTCCTCGCGCAGCGACAGCAGTTGCGACAGCACCACGCAGCCCGCGACCGAGAAGTCCTCCTGGGAGGGCATGAAGGTCTTCGACATCAGCGACAAGCGGAACCCGAAGTACGTCGCCGCCGTCGAGACCGCCTGCGGCTCGCACACCCACACGCTGGTGCCCGAGCGCAGGAACGTCTACGTCTACGTCTCCTCGTACTCGCCGAACGCCGCCTACCCCGACTGCCGGCCGCCGCACGACGGCATCTCCGTCATCAAGGTGCCGCGCAAGGCTCCCGAGCGGGCGGCCGTGGTGGACTTCCCGGTGCTGTTCCCCGGTGAGGGCCCCGACGGCGGCGGCAACCCGGGCGGGCCCACCAACCCGGGTGTCTCCAAGACCACCGGCTGCCACGACATCACCGTCCTGCCCTCGAAGGACCTGGCGGCGGGCGCCTGCATGGGCGACGGCATCCTGTTCTCCATCGAGGACCCCGAGCGCCCGAAGGTCATCGACCGGGTCCAGGACAACGTCAACTTCGCCTTCTGGCACTCGGCGACCTTCAACCAGAAGGCGAACAAGGTCGTCTTCACCGACGAGCTGGGCGGCGGCGGCGCCGCCACCTGCAACGCGGAGATCGGCCCGAACCGCGGCGCCGACGGCATCTACGACATCGTCGGCAGGGGCGACCACCGCGAGCTGGTCTTCCGCAGCTACTTCAAGATCCCCCGACACCAGGCGGACACCGAGAACTGCGTGGCCCACAACGGCTCGCTGATCCCGGTCAAGGGCCGCGACATCATGGTCCAGGCCTGGTACCAGGGCGGCGTCTCCGTCTGGGAGTTCACCGACTCCAAGCGCCCGAAGGAGATCGCCTACTTCGAGCGTGGCCCGCTGACCACGGACAACGTCACCACCGGCGGTTCCTGGTCCGCGTACTACTACAACGGCTACATCTACTCGAACGACATCGCCAAGGGCTTCGACGTCCTCAAGCTCAGCGACCGGCGCACCGACCCGGCCAAGAGGGTCCACCTGCGGGAGCTCAACACGCAGACGCAGCCGGACTACTTCGACTGAGCGGTCCGGGCGGTCCGGTCGGTCCGACCGGGCTGATCGGGCTGATCGGACTCACGGGCCGGTCCGGCCGGACCCGGCCGGGCCGGCCCGCCGGTCGTGAAGAACCGCGACAGGTCCGTGTCGCACGCCGTCCCGTCGGGCGCCTCGGCGTCCGGCGGGGCACCCAGCTCCCACTCCAGCCGATAGCGCTCGAACAACTCGGCGCGCAGCACCGGCACGGGCATCGGCACCCCCGGCACCAGGGCGGCGAACACGGCGCCCATCAGCAGCGCGCGCAGCATCGGGTAGTCGCGGTCGACGTCCCGTGAGCCGTGCCGGGCCACGGTGTCCCGCAGCAACTCCGCCAGCCGCCGCTGCTCCGGGCACGGCACGAAACCCACCTCGGCCTGGAGCAGGCCCGCCATGTGCTGGCGCATGAGCACCGGCCGGTCGCGGGCCAGACCCAGGATCGCGTCGATGGCCCGCGCCATCCGCTCCGGCCCCTCGGCGCTGCGCGGGGGGCGCTCCAGCGCCTCCTCCAGCGTGCGGTGCATCAGCCGGTGCACGGCGGACTGCACCAGCTGTCGCTTGCCGGGGAAGTAGTACGAGACCAGACCGCGCGCCGAGCCCGCCCGGTCGGCGATGTCGCCCAGCGTGGTCGCGTCGTACCCGCGCTCGCCGACGAGCTCCAGCGCGGCCCGCAGGAGCCGCTCCTTCGAACGCCGCCGCAACTCTTCATTGACCGAGGCGCTACGCGGGGACATCCTGTACTCCTGCGTTGACTGGCTGACAGCCAACTATACTCGGCGCAGGCGGACGGGCCCTCGACGGGCCCGGTCCGGCTACCGTCTGCCTCGGGCGACACGGGGGATCGTCCGAGGCGGACGGACGTCCGGATGGTTGCCCCGGGAAACGTTCAGCTGGTTGCCCCGGAGCGTGTGTCTTCGGTGACTGTGTTCCCGGTTCCCGGTTCCCGCGGGCAGTGGGTGCGACGTCGGCCTCCGGTCGGCACACCAGGTCCAGCACCGGCCGCAGCCCGGCTGGACGCTCGGCCACCGGCAGGTGGTCCACGAAGCGCACCCCGCACCCGAGCGCCGCCGCACCACCGTCGGCCCGCCGGTCGTCCCCGACCATCAGCGTCTGCCCCGGCTCGCTCCCGAGTGCCGCGCAAGCGGTCCCGAACAGCCACGGGTCGGGTTTGCGCATGCCGTGCTCGTACGACAGGACGTACGTGTCCACGTACCGGTCGAGACCGTGCGCACGGAAGACCGGACGCGGGTCCCGGCCGATGCTGCTGACCACGCCCACGGCGACGCCGTGCCCGCGCAGGGCGCTCAGCACCTCGGCCGCGTCGGGGCAGGGGGTCCACGCGCCCGGCGTCATGTGCCGGTCGTACAGCAAGCACGTCGTGCGACCCGGGGTCCGGCAGCGGCACCTGCCGGGAGAGGCCGGTGTACGCGGCCCGGTGTGCCGCGGAGCTCTCGTCCCGGACCTCCCACACGCCGGCCAGTTCCTCCGGCATCCGCAGCGGGTCCGCGCCGCCGGGCAGTGCCCCCGCCGCCTGAAGCGCGCGAGCCGTCTCGGCCGACTCGGGACCGGACAGGGTCAGTCCGGCGCCGGCGAGCGCCGCGCGCAGCCAGGCCTCGGTGGATTCGACGCGGAAGAGGGTCCCGGAGAAGCCGAACAGCACGCCGGACATGAAGGCGGATCCTACGAGACGGTGTTCGGCAGCCCGCGGTTCGGGCGGCCCCGGGTGCCGGTGGGCATACCGGTGGCGCCCACCGGGGCCGTCACGGGTGCCGGCGCCGGTGGACCAGCACCGCCAGGGCCACGACCACGGCGCCCTGGAGCCAGCCGCCGACGACGTCCGTGGCCCAGTGCACGCCGAGCCACACCCGCGTCACGCCGACGCCGGCCACGGAGACCACCGCCACGGCCAGGGCGGTCAGGCGCAGGGAGCGGGCGACGCCGTAGTAGTGGAGGAGCCAGACCAGGAGGCCGCACACGAACGTGGCGGTCATGGCGTGGCCCGAGGGGAAGGCCGCGTAGTGCGCGGAGTCCACGGGGTCGGGCCAGACCGGGCGGGCGCGGTTCACCGCCGCTTTCAGAGCCTGCTGCGCCAGACTGCCCAGCAGACAGGTCGTCCCCAGCCACACGGCCGTCCACCGGTCCCCGTGCCGGAACCACAGCCACAGCACCACTGCCGCGCACAGCAGTCGCATCGTCCACGTGTCCCACACCCAGTCGGTGAGGATCCGCATGGCGTGCGTGATGCCCGGCTCGTCGACCGCCCAGCGGTGCGTCGTGCCGGCGATGTCGTCGTCCAGGCTGATCAACGGGTGCCACTCGATGGCGACCAGGGTGAGCAGCAGCGCGGAGCACACGACCAGCACCCAAGTGACGCGGAGGGCTGTGCGGGGCTGCGGTGGACCGGGTGGGGAGTCGATGCGCGGCGTCTGCATGCTGCGATACTCGCCGACCCGGGGGGTCCGGGGCCAATTCACGGGGTGGCCCCGGGGGCGGAAGAGCGGCGAGGGACTATCCCAGCGCCCGTATCCCCGGCACGAAAGCCACCAGTACCGGCACCACCGGGACCAGCGCGGCCGCCGCCGTCAATCGCAGCCGCCGCGCCGCCGTCAGCCGGTTCGGCGGGGTCAGCAGCCGGTGCACCCGCTGCGGGACGTGCGCCCGGGTGGCCGGGCAGGGGCCGAACACGCCCCGGTCCTCGTTGAGTTCGACCAGTGCCAGGGCGGTCGTCAGTCGGCCGAAGCGGCGGGAGGCCACGTCGTCGGCGGCGAGTTCGACCAGGCGGTGCATCTCGTCGCGGAAGGCGGCGAACACCGGAACCTGCGGAAATCCGTCCGCCAGCGCGGCCGAGCAGTGCAGCAGCCAGTCGTGCCGCGCCCGCGCGTGCCCCTTCTCGTGGGCGAGCACAGAGTCGAGCTGCCGGCCCTTGAGGCGGCGCAACGCGGCGGTGGTCACGACCAGTTGCGGGGGATTGCCGGGCAGCCACCAGGCGTCGGGCCGCTCACCCTCCAGGACGACGAGCGGCGCCGATCCGGGCACCTCGCCGGGCAACACCGGGGCGCGCAGGAGGAGTTCGGCCCGGCGTCGCCGGCGTCGGGCGCGGGCCCGCACGATCTCCCGGGCGAGCATCGCGACGCTCCACAAGCCGCCGCAGGCCAGCGCGACGGCGGTCGTGTCCGCCCAGAGGCCGGACGTGCCGAGCGTGTAGGCCTCGACCACCGGGCCGGGTGCCGTCGCGAAGACGGGCCCGCCCACCGCGTGCCAGGCCGCCGCCGCGCTGAACGTCATCGACAGCGTGCAGCACACGAGCACGGTCGCCACCGCGCACTGCCATACCCACAGGGCGACCACCGGTTCCCGGTCCGGCCAGTCGGCCCGGGCGAGCAGCCTGGGGGCGAGCACGGCGGTCAGGGCACCGAGCAGCAGCAGTGCCGCGGGGAGAGTCATGAGGGCAGCCTATGAGCGTGGCGCTCCCGGCAGTACGGCCCACCGCGCAAAGTGACGCAGGCAACGGCTGAGTACGGGGTATGCCGCTTATGCGGTGCGGTGCGGTGCGGTGCGGTGCGGTCGCCGGGTGTCGCCTGGCCCGCATCGCGTGGCGGCTGCCGGATGTCACATGGTCACGAGCATGGCCAGCATCGCGATCCCCATGGAGAGCCGGCAGGCGCGCGCCAGCTCCGGCCGGTCGCCCCACCCGGCCGCAGGATCGCCTCCGACCGCACGACCGCCTCGGGTCGCCGGTCCACCGCCGGTCGCCGGGCCGCCCCCCGCCACGGCGACCACGGGTATCAGGCGTACGCCGGTCAGCAGCACGTATCCGGTGAAGTAGAGCAGCAGAGCCCCGGTCAGCACGGGAATCCCGGAGGTGCCGTGCCCGTGCCCGTGGGCGGGTGGGCCGGCCATCACCACGGCCATGTAGACCATGGCCCCGTTCCCGACGAGGTGGTGCAGATGGTGACGTCCGGACCGGGCCGCCCACAGGGCGCTCAGCCCCGCGGCGCCGAACACCACCGCGTAGACGGGCCAGGCCCACGTGGGCGGGGTGAACACCGCCGCGGGCACGGCCATGGCGGCCATGGCGAACCCCATGAGGGCCTCGCCGCCCGCGGCACGGCGCTGCTCCTCGACGCTGCTGCGCATCCGCAGCAGGCAGTAGGCGCCGGTCGCCGCGCAGAGCGCGACCAGCAGCCAGCCGGACGACGCCGGTCCGTGCACAGGTGCCTCCCCGCTCGACGCTCGACGGTCGGTCAAGGACTGCCCGGGCCGTGCGGCGCGCACGCGAGCGCAAGGGTGTACACGGGGGGTATTCGGGGGAGCGCGGCGCATCGTGGCTGGTGGGCGGCGCGAGTGATGTCACACCGAACGAATTCCTTTACTGGTAAAACACCCGTTAAGCTTATGCTCATGAGCAGTGCGACCCCCACCTCCGGCATCTCACTCCGCCGACGCCTGTCCCTGGCGGGCGTGCTGCGCCTGCGCCGCCCCTCCGAGATCTGGTTCAAACCCGCCCTGAGTTCGGTCGCCGCCGTCGCCCCGCCCAACCTGATCCTGCTGTCGCTCGGCCGGCTCGACCTGGCGATGTACACGATGGCCGGATCCCTGTGCGCGCTCTACGCGCACAACCGCCCCTACGCCGCCCGGGCCCGCACCCTGGCCTGGGTGGTGCTCGGCATGCTCGGCGGCGTCGCCGTCGCCCTGGTCACCGCCTCGCTCACACAGAGCGCCGTCGTCCTCGTCGCCGTCGGCGCCCTGCTGGCCGCCGTACAGAAGGCCCTTTGCGACGCCACCCGCGTCGGCCCGCCGGGCAACGTGGTCCTGACCTTCATCAGCTCCGCCGCCCTCTTCGTCCCGCAGACCCTCGGCCAGGTTCCCGGACACCTGGCACTGGCCGCCGCCGCGGGCGCCTGGGCCTGGCTCGTCGGCATGGCCCCCGCCCTGGTCCGCCCGCACGGTCCGGAACGCCGCGCCACCGCCCAGGCCCTGAACGCCGCCGCCGCGTACGCCGACACCCGCGGCACCGGCGACGGCCACATCCTCGCCCGCGCCGCCGGGTACGCCGCCGTGCAGGCCGCCTGGCAGACGCTGCTGTCCCTCCCGGCGACGGGTACCCGCGCCACCACCCGGCACGCCCTGGAACACCTCGTCGTCCGCGCCGAGGTCGCCCTCGCCGCGCCCGCCGACACCGACCCGGAGCTGCTGCGCGGCTGGGCCCGGGCCCTGCGCGGTACCGGCCGGATCCCCCGCACCGGAGCCACTGCCGGGGCCGCCGAAGAACTCCTCGGCGTGGACGCCGAACTCGCCGCCCGCCCCGCACCCCTGTGGCAGCGGCTCGGCCCGCTGACCCCGATCGCCGCCCGCACCGCCCTCGGCTGTGCCCTGGCCGGCTACGCCTCCCTCGCCCTCGGCATCGGCCGCCCCTACTGGGCGCTGGTCACCGCCGCCGCGCTCTACCAGGCCAACATGGCCCTGACCTGGAGCCGTGCCGTCCAGCGCGTCGTGGGCAACATCGCCGGGGTGCTGCTGTTCGCCGCCATCGCCCCGCTCGCCCACCTCGGGCAGGCCCTCCTCGTCCTGCTCTGCCTCGCCCTCAACTTCGGCGCCGAGGCGCTCATCACCCGCAACTACTGGCTCGGCAGCGTCTGTGTGACCCCGATGGCCCTGCTCATCACCGAGTTCGCCGGCTACCAGGCACCCGGCGAGCTGATCACCGAGCGGGTGGTGGACACCCTCGTCGGCGCCCTGGTCGGCTTCCTGGCAGCCGTCGCCGTCACCAACCGGCGCGCCGGGAACCGCGTCGAACAGGCGGTGACCGCGGCCGACCGCGCCCGCGAACGCGCCGCCCGGCTCCTCGCGGAGCCCGCCCCCGCCCCCGGTGCCCTGGAGGCGGCCCGCCGGGGACTGGCCGCCGCGCTGACCGACCTGCGGGCCACCGTGGACGCGGCGGCCGGCGAATGGTGGGGTCGCGCCCTTCCCCAGGAGAGGGTCGTGCTCGCAGAGCAGTCCGGACACCGTACGCTCGCCGCAACGGTGCGACGCCGGGCAACGCGTCCGGACCGGGACACGGGTACGAGAACGGAGGACGTACGGCCATGAGCGCAACCGACGGGGGCTCGGCGACCGAGGGTGACGCGAGACGCGGACCGGGCGGTGACACCGTCGCCGCGGTCGTGCGGCAGTGGCGGGCCGTCCACCCCGACCTGGACACCGGCCCGATGGAGATCATCGGCCGCATCAACCGCTGCGCCGCCCTCCTCCAGCAGGCCGAGGACGCACCGCTGCGCCGGGCCGGCCTCAGCCGCGCCGAGTTCGACCTGCTCGGGGCGCTGCGCCGCACCGGACACGAGCTGACCCCCGGCGACCTGGCCCGTGAGACCTTCTCCTCCGGCGCCGCCGTCACCAAGCGCCTCAAGCAGCTCACCGAGCGCGGGCTCGTGGAGCGGCGCGGCGACACCCGCGACCGCCGGGTCGCCCACGTCCGCCTCACGGACGCCGGACGCGACCTCGTCGACGGCATCCTGCCGGAACAGCTCGCCTACGAGTCCGCCGTGCTGTCCGGTGTCGACGGCACCGAGCAGGGAGAGCTGGCCGCGCTCCTCGGGGCGCTGCTGGGCCGGCTGGAGGGCCGCCTGGACGCGCTGCGGGTCTGACGGCCCGGCGGCACGACGGCAGTCCGGCGTGGTCGGGGCCACGGCCCGGCGCGGTCCAGTGCCCACAGCACGTCGTGGACCGGGCGAACGGCGGACCGTGCGGCGGCCGGCGAGATCCAGCCCGTTCACGCGCAGACCCGTCCTGCGACACAGGCCCCGCGCGGCAGCGCGTCGCGCGACACAGGCCCCGCGCGGCAGTGTGTACCGCGCGGGGCCTTCCCCGGCTCAGCGCTCGTCACCCGCCCGGTACACCCCGAACATCGCCCCCTGCGGGTCCCGCAGCACCGCGATACGTGGTCCGTCGGGAGGCGAGGTGGGCTCCATGAGTACGGTGCCGCCCCCGTCGGTCGTGTCGACCGCGGCGGTGTCCACGTCCGCCACCGCGAAGTACGGCAGCCAGTGCGCCGGCACCTCGTGCGGGAACTTCTCGTCCATCGTCACCATGCCACCGAAGTCCGCCCCGTCGATCCCCCACTGCGGATAGCGGTCCGAGGCGGTGACGGTCCAGCCGAACACCGTGGTGTAGAAGTCGGCGGCCCGGTCGGGCTCCCGGGTCAGCAGCTCCACCCAGCCCAGGGAGCCGGGGGCGTTGAACAGTCCGGCTCCCGGGAACGAGCGGCCCTGCCACAGCTGGAACACCGCTCCGGTCGGATCGGCGGCCACCACGAACCGGCCCGAGTCGAACACGTCCGTGGGCCCCTGCGGCACGGCCCCGCCGGCCGCCGTCACCTGCCGTACGGCGGCGTCCGCGTCCCGCACGGCGAACGACACGTTCCACGCGACCGGCTGGGCCTGCTGGTACAGCGGCGCCAGGGCGGCGACCGCCGCGTCGCCGAGGCGGGCGATCGTGTAGCCGCCCGCCTGCTGCCGGGAGTCCGTCTCGGGGCGCCAGCCGAACAGCTTGGTGTAGAACCGCTTGGCCACCGCGAGATCGCTGGTCCCCAGCTCGGCCCAGCAGGGCCCGCCGGGCACCGGTTCGTGGAGCTTCATCGCGTGGGGCGTCCTTCCGCAGAGCCGGAGACCGTCCGTCCCCCTCCAGCACGCTAAGGCCGGGCCCGGGCCGCGGCCATCCGGCACGTACCGCCCCGGTGGCTCAGATGCCGGGGCGGTAGCGCAGCGGATGGTCCGCGGGCACCTCCACCAGCACGATCCGCGTGCCGTCCGGGTCCTCGATCCACATCTCCACCAGACCCCACGGCTCCTGGACCGGAGGCCGGACGATCTCGACCCCCTTCGCTCGCAGTTCCTCGTGGGCCGCTGTCGCGTCCTCCACCTGGAGCCACAGCTTCAGCGCGGGGGAGAGGGGCTCCTCGGACCGGCCGGAGACCTCCAGGAAGCCACCGCCGAGAAAGTAGACGGTGCCCCGCTCGGGACCGGTGCCGAACTCCCGGTGGACGGCGAGGCCGAGCCGCTCGCCGTAGAAGGCTCGGGAGCGGTCGGGGTCGGTGGGGCGGAGCAGGATCCGGCTGCTGAGTACATGCACCATGCGCCCCGAGCCTACTGGCAGCGTTACTCTCATCGGTGCCCGCGCCGCGCCCGAGACAACCGGAGACCCCTTCCATGGACACCACCGCCAGCCCGCTCACCTACCGCGACGCCACCGACGCGGACGTGGACGAGATCGTCGCGCTCATAGAGTCCGCGTACCGAGGGGAATCCAGCCGTGCCGGGTGGACCACCGAGGCGGACATCCTCCAGGGCCGGCGCACGGACCCGCAGGGCGTACTGGAGGTCGTCAAGGCACCGGAAAGCCGCCTGCTGACGGTCGAGAGGGACGGCGCCATCGTGGCCTGCTGCCAGCTGGAGCACCGCGGGGCGCACGCCTACTTCGGGATGTTCGCCGTCAGCCCGGTGCTCCAGGGCGAGGGCCTGGGCAAGGCGATCATCGCGGAGGCGGAGCGGCAGGCCCGCGAGGCGTGGGACGTGACGGAGATGCACATGACCGTGATCTCCGTCCGCGAGGACCTCATCGCCTGGTACGAACGCCGCGGCTACCGCCGTACGGGAGAGATGACCCCCTTCCCGTACGGCGACGAGCGTTTCGGCATCCCGCAGCGGGACGACCTGCGCTTCGAGCTGCTGGTCAAGCCGCTGGTGTGACGTTCACGCGGTGAAGCGGCCGGTGCGTTTGATCTCCGGGTAGTCGGTGGTGGCACCGTCCAGGCCCAGGGCGCGCACCAGCCGCAGGTGGTCCTGGGTGTTCACCGTCCAGCAGAAGACCCGCAGACCGGCCTTGCGGGCCCGCTCCACGATCTCCAGCGTGATCCGGTTGATGTCCAGGCACAGCGTGCCCGCACCGGCCTTGACGGCACGGTCCACGACCTCGGGGCCGTAGTACTGCGCGACCAGGGCGGTCCGCACCCCGGGTACCAGCCGGGCGATCTCCGCCACGGCCTCGTCGTGGAACGAGATCACCTCCACCCGGTCCACCAGGTCCCGCCGGCGCATCACCTCGGCGAGCGTCCGTGCCGCCGCCGCGTCCTTGATCTCGGCCTGCAACGGCACCGACACGGCGTCCAGCACCTCCTCGAAGACAGGGACCCGCTCCCCGCGGCCCGCGTCCAGCGCGCGCAGCTCCTCGAGGGTCTGCTCGGCGATCGCGCCCGTGCCGTCGGTGGTGCGGTCCACGTCCGCGTCGTGCATGACGACGAGCGCGCCGTCCTTGCTCAGGTGCAGGTCCAGTTCGACGACGTCGAGGCCGGCCTGCTCGGCGGCGACGAAGGAACGCAGGGTGTTCTCGGGTTCGACACCCATCACTCCGCGGTGACCGATGGTGAGGAAGTTCAAGGCTCGACTCGCTTCCGTCGACGGCGGCGATGGCAGGGCGCAGCCTAACGGCCCTGCGGGACCGTTTCCCCCCTGCCGCGCCTGGTATACGGAGTCCGGCATCCCGCAGGAAAAAATGCGGTGAAGCCTAGGGTCGGGCAGGATAATTTACGGAGACTCCCCTTGCTGGGAGAAACCTCGTATGCCTACGGTGTCCTGACGTGAGCTTCTCCCGTGGAGGATGGGACATGACGGAAATTCTTGTGCAGGTGGGTGTGGAGGAGAACATTCCTCCGGTGAGCAGGGTGGTGGAGCACCCGGCATGGCCCGTGCTCAAGGATGCCGTGGAGCGGATCCGGCCATGGCAGTCCAAGGACGGGGCGATCGACTTCGACGCCGAGGGTGCCCCCGACCGGGCCGCCGCCGAGGAAGCCGTACGCCGTGTCGCCGGCGCGGTCGAGGAGCTGTCCCCGCTCCTTCCGCACGACCGCGCCTACCACGAGGCCCTGGTGACGGACCTCGGCCGCTGGGCCGACGGCGGTTTCCAGGTGCCCGACTTCCTCGATTCCCTGCTGGCCTTCCAGCCGGCCGCGGGCCGCGCCGACGGCCTCCAGCACCTGGTCGTCTTCCCGATGTACACGCAGAACGGCAACCCCGACCGCAACCTCGAAGCGGTCGTGCTGCGCATGGTCTGGCCCGACTGGCTGGCCGAACTGGAGCGCACCCGCTACGACAACCCGCTCTTCTGCGGCATCACCTTCGAGGACTTCACGGCCGGCTACGACACCAACTCGGCCGTCCTCTTCCCGGAGACCATCGCCGTGCGCGAGGCGCCCGAGCGCTTCTCCTGGGGCGGCATCTTCTGCGACCGCGAGGCCGCCCGCTTCCGCCGTGTCACCGAGGCCGCCGTCGGGATCCTGGGCCTGGAGCTGCCCGAGGACGTCGCCGCGATGGTCGACGACCAGAAGCGCTGCGAGGAGGCCTTCGTCCTGTGGGACATGGTCCACGACCGCACCCACAGCCACGGCGACCTGCCCTTCGACCCGTTCATGATCAAGCAGCGCCAGCCGTTCTGGATGTACGGCCTGGAGGAGCTGCGCTGCGACCTCACCGCCTTCAAGGAGGCCGTGAAACTGGCGGACGACGGCATCCCGCAGGCCCGTGACGTGCAGTACGCGGTCCTCTTCGACCGCATGTTCCGTTTCCCGGTCACGGGCGAGCGCGTGCGCAACTACGACGGTCTCGGCGGCCAGCTCCTCTTCGCCTACCTGCACCAGCACGACGTCGTGCGCTGGACCGACAACAAGCTCTTCATCGACTGGCAGCGCGCCCCGCAGGTCACCAACCAGCTGTGCACCGAGATCGAGACCCTGTACCGGGACGGCATCGACCGCCCCAAGATCGTGCACTGGTTCGCCGGGTACGAACTGGTCTCCGCCTACCTCGCCCCGCACCCGGGCTCGAAGTGGGCCAAGGGCCCCGACGCCCTGGACCTGACCCTGCCGCCGCGCAAACTCGTCGATGACGTGCTTCCGGACGAGTTTCCGCTGAGCATGTTCTACGAGGCACTGTCCAAGAAGCTGAAGAACGTGATCGCCTCGACCCGGGGCATCACGGCCGCGACGGACGGCGCCGAGCGGGCCGCCGCGTGAGCGAGGGCGGCGGCGCGCGGGAACACGCCCAGCAGGCACAGGCACAGGCACAGGCACAGGAGGCGAGGACCATGGGGAACGGGGCGCTCGACGGCGCGGTGATCGCGGTCGCCGGAGCGGGCGGACCCGCCGGACGGGCCGCGCTGCTGCGGCTCGCCGAGGCGGGTGCGACGGTCGTCGGCTCGGACAACGATCCGGAGCGACTGGCGGAGGCGGTGGACGCGGCACGCTACGCGCACGGCGGCGCCACGGTCACCGGTGAGACCGTCGACCTGCTCGACCTGGACTCCACCCGTGCGTGGGCCGACCGGATCGAGAAGGACTTCGGCCGGGTCGACGGCGTGGTCCACCTCGTCGGCGGCTGGCGCGGCAGCCAGACCTTCACCAAGACCGACCTCGGCGACTGGGACCTCCTGGAGAAGCTGCTGATCCGCACCGTCCAGCACACCTCCCTCGCCTTCCACGAGGCGTTGCAGCGCAGCGACCGCGGCCGCTACGTCCTCATCAGCGCCGCCGGCGCGGGCAACCCCACCGCGGGCAACGCCGCCTACTCGGCCGCCAAGGCCGCCGCCGAGGCGTGGACGCTGGCCATGGCGGACTACTTCCGCAAGGCGGGGGGCGAGCGGGGACCGACGTCCGCGGCTGCGATCCTGGTGGTCAAGGCGTTGGTGCACGACGCGATGCGCGCCGAGCGCCCCAACGCGAAGTTCGCGGGCTTCACGGACGTACGGGACCTCGCCGAGGCCGTCGCCGGAGTCTGGGAGAAGTCCGCCGCGGAAGTGAACGGAAACCGTCTGTGGCTGACCGAGAAGCCGTGAACCCACCGAAGACCGACGCGCGTCGCCATCACGACCCCGAGGTCCGCGGTTTCGCCAGTGACAACTACGCCGGGGCCCACCCGGAGGTGCTCGCCGCCCTGGCTCTGGCCAACGGCGGGCACCAGGTCGCGTACGGCGGGGACGAGTACACCGAGAACCTCCAGCGCGTGATCCGCAGCCACTTCGGCTCCGGCGCCGAGGCGTTCCCGGTCTTCAACGGCACCGGCGCCAACGTCGTCGCGCTCCAGGCGGTCACCGACCGCTGGGGCGCGGTGATCTGCGCCGAGAGCGCGCACATCAACGTCGACGAGGGCGGCGCCCCCGAGCGCGTGGGCGGCCTGAAGCTGCTCACCGTCCCCACCCCCGACGGCAAGCTCACGCCCGACCTGATCGACCGGCAGGCGTACGGCTGGGACGACGAGCACCGCGCGATGCCGCAGGTCGTCTCGATCACCCAGAGCACCGAGCTCGGCACGCTGTACACGCCGGACGAGATCCGCGCCATCTGCGAGCACGCCCACACGCACGGCATGAGGGTGCACCTGGACGGCTCCCGGATAGCCAACGCCGCCGCGTCGCTGGACGTGCCCATGCGGACGTTCACCAACGCGGTCGGCGTCGACCTGCTCTCGCTCGGCGGCACGAAGAACGGCGCCCTGTTCGGCGAGGCGGTCGTGGTGCTCAACCAGGACGCCGTGCGGCACATGAGGCATCTGCGCAAGCTGTCGATGCAGCTCGCCTCCAAGATGCGCTTCGTGTCGGTACAGCTGGAGGCGCTGCTCGCCAAGGACCTGTGGCTGCGCAACGCCCGGCACGGCAACGAGATGGCCCAGCGCCTGGCCGAGGGTGTGCGCGCCGTGCACGGGGTGGAGATCCTCTACCCCGTACAGGCCAACGCGGTCTTCGCCCGGCTGCCGCACGAGGTGAGCGAGCGTCTGCAGAAGCGGTTCCGCTTCTACTTCTGGGACGAGGCGGCGGGCGACGTGCGCTGGATGTGCGCCTTCGACACCACCGAGGACGACGTCGACGCGTTCGTGGCCGCCCTCAAGGAGGAGATGGCGCGCTGACGGCCCACCCGGGCCATGCATAAGGCAATCATGCATAGGTATGCGGTCATCTGAAAAGTCATTGACTGATGGGTGATCGCTTTCCTATGCTCTGCGGGCATGGAGCTGATCCAGAGAACCCCTGACCTGTCCGCCTACCTGGCCGCCGACGAGGTCATCGACCACGGCCATCCACGTGTACGGGAGGTGGCCGGGCGGCTCGCCAAGGAGGCGGAGGACTCGTATGCCTATGCGCGGCTGGCCTTCGAGTTCGTGCGCGACACCATCCCGCACTCACAGGACTCCGGCGACCCCCGCGTCACCTGGCGCGCCTCCGACGTCCTGGAGCGGCGCACCGGCATCTGCTACGCCAAGGCCCACGCGCTGACCGCGCTGCTACGGGCCGAGGACATCCCGACCGCCCTGTGTTACCAACGGTTCGACGTGGTGCACGGGCTGGTCGCCGTGCGGTTCGACGGTGCCTGGCACCGGCAGGACCCGCGCGGCAACAAACCCGGCGTGAACGCGCGGTTCTCCCTGGGGCGGGAGCAACTGGCCTTCACGCCGGACACCGCGGCCGGCGAGGCCGACTACCCGGACCTGTACGCCGCGCCGCATCCGGCCGTGGTGGACGTGCTGAAGGCGGCCACCGACCGGCCCCACCTGTGGGCGACGCTGCCGCCCACCCTGTGACACGCTCGGCTCAGCGCGCCTCGGCCGTGCGCAGCTGCTCCTGCGTCGGGGCGGTGCCGCCGAGATGGGCCGGCATCCACCAGGTGTCGTCCGCTCCCTTGGGGCGCACCGGGTAGGCGCGCTGTGCGGCCTCCAGCAGCTCCTGCACCCGCTCGCGCAGCCGCCGGGTGATGGCGCCCGCGTACTGCTCGCGGGAGGCCTCCATCGCCTCGCCGACCCGGATCGTGATCGGGGTGTGACTGCGCTTGAAGTTGCGCGGGTGCCCCTTGGTCCACAGCCGTTGCGTGCCCCACACGGCCATCGGGATCAGCGGGACGCCTGCCTCCTGCGCCAGGCGCGCGGCGCCCGACTTGAAGCTCTTCAGCGTGAACGACTCGGAGATCGTGGCCTCCGGGAAGACTCCGACGATCTCGCCGGACCGCAGCGAGTCCAGGGCGTGCGCGTACGCCGCCTCTCCCTGCTTGCGGTCCACCGGGATGTGCTTCATGTTGCGCATCAGCGGACCGGAGACCCGGTGCCGGAAGACCGACTCCTTCGCCATGAAGCGCACCAGCCGCTTCTGGGGCAGCGCCGCCAGGCCGTCGAAGATGAAGTCCAGGTAGCTGATGTGATTGCTCACCAGCACGGCGCCGCCCGAGCGCGGGATGTTCTCCGAACCCTGGCAGTCGATCTTGAGGTCCCACACCTTGAACAGGGTGCGGGCGAGACCGATGGCCGGGCGGTAGGCGAGTTCTGCCATGGGCGGGTCGGACCCTTCCTTGTCAGCCTGGGAAGGGGACTCCCAGTCGAAAGTTACGCAGCCGTAGGTTTGCGGCTTGTCGCAGATCGTGCCCCAAGAACGGCCGGTGTACCAGCCTTGGTGCCCGCTCGCGGCGAGATCCTCATCACGTCATCCGCCGTTTCGTGGCCGAAAAACAACGGTGAGCCGGGAATCTTCACCGGCCCGTGAACGCTGTACGTGCGGACGACCGGACCGGACCAGGACCGGCTGGCGGCGCGCGCGGGTGACGCGCGCTCATGAGTGCCGCGGTGGCGGCGGAACGGAGGCGCGCGGGTGCGCGGGCAGGGCGACGACACGCGGTACGACACGTCCGGCCCACGGCTCGAGGCGGCCGACGTCGGCGCGGAACTCGGCGCCCGCGCCACGCTCGTCCAGTTCTCCAGCGCGTTCTGCGCCCCCTGTCGAGCCACCCGGCGGGTCCTCGCCGAGGTGGCCGGTATGGTCCCCGGCGTCGCCCATGTCGAGATCGACGCCGAGGACCGCCTCGAACTCGTCCGCGCCCTCGGCGTACTCAAGACCCCGACCGTGCTGGTCCTCGACGCCGACGGCCGCGTTGTGCGGCGCGCCGTGGGGCAGCCGCGCAAGGCGGACGTGATCGCAGCGCTGGGCGTGGCGGTGTGATTACCGCCACGCCGTCGGTGAGGCGTTCTCCACAGCTTTCCCCTCCCAGGACGTATTTGACTGTGTGTGCCACCCGTCGTCAGCCGGCCCGTTTGCCTTCGCTCCCTCCCCTCGGGCCGAGGCGCAACGCAGAAGGACATTCCGAATGACGGCCACACCCGACCTCGCCGCGCCGCGGCTCGCCGACTCCGACCTGCTGCGGTCCGTCTTCCGGCGGCACGCGGCGGGGGTTTCCGTGATCACCGCGCGCGGTGACGCCGGCCCGGTGGGATTCACGGCCACGTCCCTCGCCTCCGTGTCCGCCGAGCCGCCGCTGCTCTCCTTCGGCATCGGCACCGGCTCCTCCAGCTGGCCCGCGGTGTCCGAGGCCGAGTACGTCGGCGTCCACCTGCTCGGTGAGCACCAGCGGGACCTCGCGGCCACGTTCGCCCGTAGCGGCGCCGACCGTTTCGCCCCGCCCACCGCCTGGCGCGAGGGCCCCGAGGGCGTGCCCGTGCTGGACGACGTCCTCGCCTGGGTCGTGTGCCGCGTCGTCGGCCGCGTGCCCGCGGGGGACCACCGCATCGTGCTGGCGGAGGTGCTCCTCGGCGACTCCGCGGGCACCGGCAGCCCTCTGCTCTACCACCAGGGGCGTTACAGCGGGCTGCGTGACTGACCGGTCACCGGGACACCGCTGCGAAGCCGTCGGGTTCCGGTTACGCTGCGTTGCGAAGGTCACAGTTCAAAGCGCTTGCTTAGCGGGAAAGAACTGGGTGTACTGACGAGTAATATTCCGGTGGGAGCGCAGGTCGCCCCGGCCGGGATCGGCCGCTTGGGGCGCCTATGCTGCCTGCAAGCAGGCAGCACTGAAATGTCGATGCAGTAGGAGAGCCGGCGTGAGCTTGAGGATCGTTGTCACTGTGAAGTACGTGCCCGACGCCACTGGCGACCGGCACTTCGCCGATGACCTGACCGTCGACCGGGACGACGTGGACGGCCTGCTCTCCGAACTGGACGAGTACGCGGTCGAGCAGGCGCTGCAGATCTCGGAGAACTCCGACGACGACGTGGAGATCACCGTCCTGACGGTGGGTCCGGAGGACGCCAAGGACGCGCTGCGCAAGGCGCTGTCCATGGGCGCGGACAAGGCGATCCACGTCGAGGACGACGACCTGCACGGCACCGACGCCATCGGCACCTCCCTGGTGCTGGCCAAGGCCGTCGAGAAGGCCGGTTACGACCTGGTCATCTCCGGCATGGCCTCCACCGACGGCACCATGGGCGTCGTACCGGCGCTGCTCGCGGAGCGCCTCGGCGTGCCGCAGGTGACGCTGCTGTCCGAGGTCTCCGTCGAGGACGGCACCGTGAAGGGGCGCCGTGACGGCGACTCCGCCACGGAGCAGCTTCAGGCGTCGCTGCCGGCCGTCGTGTCGGTCACCGACCAGTCGGGTGAGGCGCGTTACCCCTCCTTCAAGGGCATCATGGCGGCCAAGAAGAAGCCGGTTCAGGCCTGGGACCTGTCCGACCTCGACATCGACGAGGACGAGGTCGGTCTCGGGAACGCCTACACCAAGGTCGACTCGGCGACCGAGCGCCCCGCGCGCACCGCGGGCACGATCGTCAAGGACGAGGGCGAGGGCGGCAAGCAGCTCGCTGAGTTCCTCGCGGGCCAGAAGTTCATCTGAGCCCCGGATTCGCCGACCGCCCCTCACATCTCGCAAGCAGGAGAGAAGAAGTCCCATGGCTGAAGTTCTCGTCTACGTCGACCACGTGGACGGTGCCGTCCGCAAGCCCACCCTGGAGCTGCTGACCCTCGCCCGCCGCATCGGCGACCCGGTCGCCGTGGCCCTCGGCAACGGTGCCGCCGACACCGCCGCCACCCTCGCCGAGCACGGCGCGGTCAAGGTCCTCACCCACGAGGCCGCCGAGTACGCCGACTACCTGGTCGTGCCGAAGGTGGACGCCCTCCAGGCCGCCCACGAGGCCGTCTCCCCGGCCGCCGTGCTGGTGCCGTCCTCCGCGGAGGGCAAGGAGATCGCCGCCCGTCTGGCGCTGCGCCTGGGCTCGGGCATCATCACCGACGCCGTCGACCTGGAGGCCGGCGACGAGGGCCCGGTGGCCACCCAGTCGGTGTTCGCCGCCGCCTTCACCTCCAAGTCCCGCGTCTCCAAGGGCACCCCGGTCATCACGGTCAAGCCGAACTCGGCCGCCGTCGAGCCGGCCCCGGCCACCGGCGTGGTCGAGGCCCTGTCGGTGTCCTTCTCCGCCCAGGCGACCGGCACCAAGGTCACCGCGCGCACGCCGCGTGAGTCGACCGGCCGTCCGGAGCTGACCGAGGCCGCGATCGTCGTCTCCGGCGGCCGTGGCGTCAACGGCGCGGAGAACTTCGCGATCATCGAGGCGCTGGCCGACTCGCTCGGCGCGGCCGTCGGTGCCTCGCGTGCCGCGGTGGACGCCGGCTGGTACCCGCACACCAACCAGGTCGGCCAGACCGGCAAGTCGGTCTCGCCGCAGCTGTACATCGCCTCCGGCATCTCGGGTGCGATCCAGCACCGCGCCGGTATGCAGACCTCGAAGACGATCGTGGCGGTCAACAAGGACGCCGAGGCCCCGATCTTCGAGCTGGTCGACTACGGCGTCGTCGGCGATCTCTTCGACGTCGTCCCGCAGCTGACCGAGGAAGTCAAGACCCGCAAGGGCTGACCTCCACTCGTAGCGCCTGCCGAGGCCCCCGCGACCGTCCTTCCTGGTCGCGGGGGCCTCGGCGTCTGCGCAGGATGGTGTTGACCCGCGCGGGACCGACAGATAACTTCGCTCTACGGATTATTGATTCCGTTCAGCGGAAAACAGGAGGGTGTGGGATGGGTCAGCAGGAGAAGGTGGCGACGAGTCTCGCGGGCGCCGTCGGCGAGGAGATCAGTGCCTCCCTCGCACCGGTCGACGCGGAGCTGGAGCGTTGCTACCCCGGAGACCCGGGTACCCGCCAGCCCGTCCACACCGTCTACGTCCCCGGCGACGTCTTCGCCGCCGACACGATCCGCTCCTGGGGCGACCGGGCGCTGGCCGCCCTCGACGAACACGCCCCCGACGCCGCGTCCTTCGCCGCCGTCCTCGGCCTCACCGACGACCTCGCCGAGCCGGTGTACAGCCGCGTACGCGCCAAACTGGAGCGCGAGCCGATCGAAGACCTCCGCGTCGACTTCGAGGACGGCTACGGCAACCGCACGGACGCCGAGGAGGACGAGGCCGCCGCCCGCGCGGCCCGGCTGATCGCCGAGGCGTACGACCAGGGCACGGCGGCCCCGTACATGGGCATCCGCATGAAGTGCATGGAGGCCCCGGTGCGCGCCCGGGGCATCCGCACGCTCGACGTCTTCCTCAGCGGCCTGATGGAGGCCGGCGGCCTGCCGGACGGGCTGGTCCTGACCCTGCCGAAGGTGACCTACCCCGAACAGGTCACCGCCATGGTGCGGCTCCTGGAGGCCTTCGAGAAGGCCCGCGGCCTGGAGCCCGGCCGTATCGGCTTCGAGATCCAGATCGAGACCAGCCAGTCCATCCTGGCCGCCGACGGCACCGCCGCCGTCGCCCGCATGATCCAGGCCGCCGAGGGCCGCGCCACCGGCCTGCACTACGGCACCTTCGACTACAGCGCCTGCCTCGGCGTCTCCGCCGCCCACCAGGCCAGCGACCATCCGGCCGCCGATCACGCCAAGGCGGTCATGCAGGTCGCCGCCGCCGGTACCGGCGTACGCGTCTCGGACGGCTCCACCAACGTCCTGCCCGTCGGCCCCACCGAGAAGGTCCACGACGCCTGGCGCCTGCACTTCGGCCTCACCCGCCGCGCGCTGGCCCGCGCCTACTACCAGGGCTGGGACATGCACCCTGGTCACATCCCCACCCGGTACGCGGCCGTCTTCGCCTTCTACCGCGAGGGCTTCGAGCAGGCCGCCGCCCGCCTCGCCCGCTACGCCAACCGCACCGGCGGCGACGTCATGGACGAGCCCGCCACCGCCAAGGCCCTGAGCGGCTATCTGCTGCGCGGACTGGACTGCGGCGCCCTCGACATCGGCGAGGTCGCCCGGCTGACCGGCCTGACCCGCGCCGACCTGGAAGGCTTCTCGTCCCCGCGGCGCGGTGACCTCACCGCATCGGCGCAGTAGGCGGCGGCCGGGTCCCGGCGAGGGGTTCGTCCGTCCGGCCCGGAGCGTCCGGCCCGGAGCGTCCGTACCGCTCCGGGCCGGACGCCGTCACCCGCCTCTCCTCGGCGAACAGCCGCGTCCCCCGCTCGCACAGCCGCCGGTCCGCCTCGCTGACCCGCGCGGCCGTCCGTCAGGTGCCGCTCACGGTGCCGGTGGCAGCTCGCCGGAGCCGCGGGTGACCAGCCTGGTCGGCAGTTCGATGCGGTCGGGCGCGAGCAGCGTGCCGTCCAGCTGGCGGAAGAGCCGCTCGGCGGCGGTCCGGCCGAGGGCCGCCGCGTCCTGGGCGACCACGGTGACGCCCGGCTGGAGCAGGTCGGCCAGTTCGATGTCGTCGAAGCCGACGAGGGCGACCCTGCGGGCGTGTTCGGCCAGGACGCGGATCACGGTGACCGTCACCCGGTTGTTGCCGGTGAAGATCGCGGTGACCGGGTGCCGGTCGGCGAGCATCTCCTCGGCGGCCCGGCGCACCCGCACGGGGTCGGTGACGCCCAGGGACATCCAGGAGTCCTTCACCGGTATGCCCGCGTCCTCCATGGCGGCCCGGTAGCCGCGCAGTCGCTCGGCGGCGGTGTGGATACGGGGCATGTCACCGATGAAGCCGATCCTGCGGTGTCCGTGCGCGATGAGGTGGGCCACGCCGTCGCGGGCGCCGCCGAAGTTGTCGGACACCACCACGTCGGCGTCGATCCGACCCGCCGGACGGTCCACGAACACCGTGGCGACGCCCGCCTTCAGCTCGGGTTCCAGATACCGGTGGTCGTCCCCGGCCGGGATCACCACCAGCCCGTCCACGCGTCGCGCGCACAGCGCCAGTACCAGCTCCTGCTCGCGGTCCGGGTCCTCCGCGCTGGACCCGTTGATCAGCAGGGCGCCGTGGGCGCGGGCCACCTCCTCCACGGCACGGCTGAGCGGCCCGTAGAAGGGGTCGGCCAGGTCCTCCAGGACCAGGCCGATGCTGGCGGTACGGCCCTTGCGGAGTACTCGCGCGCTGTCGTTGCGGCGGAAACCGAGCGCGTCGATGGCCTCCTGGACGCGGCGTTCGGTCTCGGGGGTGACGCCCGGCTCCCCGTTGACCACCCGCGAGACGGTCTTGAGGCCGACCCCCGCCCGGGCGGCGACGTCCTTCATGGTCGGGCGGTTGCCGTATCGGTTCCCGGGAAGGCGGGCTGCGCGGCGGGTCGTGTCGGGCACGATGCGGTGTCCTGTCCTGTCGTCCACGGGAGTGCGTCGGCTCCTGTTGTCCACGGGGGATGTGTCGGTCATGGGTTTGTATGAGGATGTGGCGTCGAGCATAGAGCCTGGACAACGTTGTCAAATGCGGGAGACACTGTTCGTCGTACTCTCCGGTCCTCGTCCCCACCGCGGGACCGGTCCACTGCGCGTTCTTGTGTTCGTCATTCTTCATTCGGTCCGACGGGGAGATCCGACTCTGATGCACACCGACCTCGTGGCAGCGCTGGACATCGGCGGCACCAAGATCGCCGGTGCGCTGGTGGACGGCCACGGCCGCATCCAGGCGCGCGCTCAGCGTGCGACGCCCGCCCAGAAAGACGGTGACACCGTGATGCGGGCCGTCGAGGCCGTGCTCACGGAGCTGACCGCGTCGCCGCTGTGGGGGCGGGCCACGGCCGTCGGCATCGGCAGCGCCGGCCCGGTGGACGCCTCCGCCGGTACGGTCAGCCCGGTGAACGTGCCCGGCTGGCGCGACTACCCGCTCGTCCGTCGGGTCCGCGAAGCCGCCGGTGGCCTGCCCGTCGAGCTGATCGGCGACGGCGTGGCCATCACGGCGGCCGAGCACTGGCAGGGCGCGGCCCGAGGGCACGACAACGCGCTGTGCATGGTGGTCTCGACGGGCGTCGGTGGTGGTCTGGTGCTGGGCGGCAGGCTGCATCCCGGACCGACCGGCAACGCGGGCCACATCGGCCACATCAGCGTGGACCTGGACGGCGATCCGTGCCCGTGCGGCGCGCGCGGCTGCGTGGAGCGCATAGCGAGCGGCCCCAACATCGCGCGGCGCGCCCTCGACGCCGGATGGCGCCCCGGCCCCGACAAGGACACCTCAGCCGCGGCGGTCGCCGCCGCCGCCCGGCTGGGCGATCCCGTCGCCGTGGCGTCGTTCGAACGGGCCGCGCAGGCGCTGGCGGCCGGTATCGCCGCCACCGCGACCCTCGTCGAGATCGACATCGCCGTGGTCGGCGGCGGCGTCGGCAAGGCGGGCGACGTGCTCTTCGCCCCCCTGCGCAAGGCGCTGACCGCATACGCGACCCTGTCCTTCGTGCGGCGCCTCGCGGTCGTCCCCGCCCAGATGGGGACCGACGCGGGGCTGGTGGGAGCGGCCGCGGCGGCGCTGACGAGGACGGCGGGGGCGGCTCCGGCACGGGTCTGAGCGCGCGGGGCGTACCCGGCCGCCGCACGTGGTGCCCCTGCGGGCTGCTCGTCGGGCCATCTGATCAGCGACGCCGGGCTCCTTCTTCGAACAGGGTGGTGCCGTCCAGGCCGGGTGCGACGGCGGGCGGGTGGTGGGGCGGGCCGGAACCGGCCCGGACCCGTAGGAGGACCGTGCCGTGCGCGGGGACGGTGGCCGACACGGTGCCCGCGGTGTGGGAGCTCTCGTGCCGCCACAGGTCGCGCAGGGTGTAGACGGGCGCGTCCGGCAGGCCGACGGCCTCGGCGCTGGTGGTGATCCGCAGCGGGCTGCCGGACTCGTTGAACAGCGCCACCGCGCGGCTGCCGTCCCGCATCTCCTTGGCGACGACCCAGCGACCGCCCTCGGAGGAGACGACGGTCCCCTGCTTGCCCAGCGGGTCCTGGTCGACCGCGATGACCTCCCGGTTGCCGAGGATCTCGAAGGTCTCCTCGGACGCGTCGCGCAGGTCGGTGCCGATGAGAAGCGGGGCCGCCATGACCGACCACATCGAGAAGTGGGTGCGGTACTCGGTGCCGGTCATGCCGCCGTTGCCGACCTCCAGCATGTCGGGGTCGTTCCAGCGGCCGGGTCCGGCGTGCTCGGCGAGTGGGAGGTTCTTCTTCAGGATCGACAGCATCGAGCCCCAGGTGTCCTTGATGTCGCCGGTGGTCCGCCACAGGTGCCCGAGGCCGCCCGCCCAGCGCCAGGGCCTGTTCTCCCCCCACTCGCAGACGCTGTACACGATCGGCCGGCCGGTGGCCCTCAGCGCGTCCCGCATGGTGGTGTACCGCCGCACGGCGTCCGCGCCCCGGTTGTTGCAGTTGTCGTACTTGAGGTAGTCCACGCCCCAGTCGGCGAACTGCCGGGCGTCGCCGTACTCGTGGCCCAGCGCACCGGGGAAGCCGATGTCGCTGCACGTCTTCGTGCCGGCGCTGGTGTAGATGCCGAACTTGAGGCCCCTGGCGTGCACGTAGTCGGCCACGGCCTCGATGCCGTTCGGGAAGCGCGCAGGGTCCGGTACGAGTCTGCCCTCGGCGTCCCGCTCCGGCAGCGCCCAGCAGTCGTCGAGGTTGACGTACTGGTAGCCGGCGTCCTTCAGTCCCTTCTCGACGAGGAGGTCCGCGACGCCCTTGACCATCGCCTCGTCGAACTCGGCTCGGCAGTGTGTGGAGTTCCAGTTGTTGAAGCCCATGGGCGGGGTGAGGGCGAGTCCGTCGTCCGGGGCGGGTGAGGTGTGCTTCTCGGCGGGTGCGGCGTGCTCCCGGACGGCCGGGCCGGCGGTGGCGGGCGCGGCCAGTCCCGCCGCGCACAGCAGGGCGGTGAGGAGCGACCCGGTCGTGCGCCTGCGGGACGCGCGGGTGGCAAGGGGACGTGTCACTACGTTCCTCCGAATCCCCGAACAGGTGGAACGACAGGCGAAACGCGACGGACAGGGCGGAAAGGCCATGCTCACGTCGGCGCAGAGCGCTCACGGTAGGACGTGTCCGACTGTGTTGGAAGAGGTGGGGTCTTCACCTGCTGGGCGTCGAAGTCGAGTAAGTAGGCGTAACCATGTATGAGTGAGTGTCGTTGTCAGAGCGTGAATCTGACGGAATGGGC
>NZ_JBIRNE010000030.1:0-76618 GCF_044331465.1 Streptomyces sp. NPDC017225
AGGTTCTCGCTTTCGCGTTTCCCTTTCCGGCGGTTCCGACTCTATCAGATCCTTTCGGGCCTGATTCCCAGTCAGCGGGGTTTGTCTTCGCGGCTTTTGGGCCGTTCCGACGAGGTGAGACTCTAGCGGATTCCCGGCTCCCGAGCTAATCGGGGACCGTGTCCTTTCGGACTCGGATTCCTCATTCCGCAATTGCACGCACCGACAGGACGACGACGCCGACAGCGCGACTGTTCGTCGAGACGTGGTTGGTACTTGCGGAATCGCTGTCCGGGGACCGACCGGGGTCGGCGCTCACGTCGGACAACTCGGAGAACACTACGAGTGTGGGACGGGCGTGTCAAACCTCGGGCCATACGGCCTGCGCGGGCGTACCGTGGGAGGCGTGACGACGCGTACGTGCACCCAGCTCTGGTGGGCCGCCTGACGGCGGCCGTACGCACGTATGCACTCAACGGCCGCCGCTTCGGCGGCCGTTCTCGTATCTCCCTCCAGGAGGGGCGGCCGGCGGGTGGCGGCGGCCCTGACCAGGAGGTGGAGAGATGACACGGGTCTTCAGTGGGATCAAGCCGACCGGGCACCTGACGCTGGGCAACTATCTGGGAGCCGTGCGGCGGTGGGCCGGGGAGGACCAGCACCGGTCGGACGCGCTGTTCTGCGTCGTGGACCTGCACGCACTGACCGTGGACCACGATCCGGCACGGGTGCGCAGACTGAGCCGGCAGGCGGCGTCCCTGTTGCTGGCGGCGGGACTGGATCCGGATCTGTGCACCGTGTTCGTGCAGAGCCACGTGGACGAGCACGCCCGGCTGTCGTACGTACTGGAGTGCGTCGCCACCGACGGGGAGATGCGGCGGATGATCCAGTACAAGGAGAAGGCCGCGCGGGAAAGGGAGCGGGGCGGCAGTGTGCGGCTGTCGCTGCTGACGTATCCCGTGCTGATGGCGGCCGACATCCTGGCGTACGGGACGGACGACGTGCCGGTGGGGGACGACCAGACGCAGCACGTGGAGCTGGCGCGGGATCTGGCGGTGCGGTTCAACCAGCGGTACGGGCACACGTTCGTGGTGCCGCGGGCCACGAGTCCGGCGGTGGCGGCACGGGTGATGAACCTGCAGGAGCCGGCGTCGAAGATGGGGAAGAGCGACGACGTCGGGCCGGGGATCGTCTATCTGCTGGACGAGCCGGACGTGGTGCGGAAGAAGGTCATGCGGGCCGTGACCGACAGCGGGCGCGAGGTCGTGTACGACCGGAAGGAGCGGCCGGGGCTCGCGAACCTGCTGGAGATCCTCGCCGCCTGCACGGGCGGGGAGCCGGCGGAGCTGGCCGGTGCCTACGACTCGTACGGCGCGTTGAAGAAGGACACCGCGGAGGCCGTCGTCGAGGTGCTGCGGCCCGTCCGGGAGCGGCACCAGGAGCTGTGCGCGGACCCCGGGTATGTGGAGGGCGTGCTCCGGGAGGGTGCTCGGAAGGCCCGGGCGATGGCGCGGCCGACCGTGGACGCCGCCTACCGGGCTATCGGGCTGCTGCCTCCCGTGAACGCGGCCCGGTAGGCGCGAGGTCCTGACCGAGGCGACATGAACCCCGCGTTCCCGGATTCGCCGGTTGACGCGGGGCGGGCGTGGCCGACGCCCAGTCGGTGCGGTGAACCCGCACCGGCCGGGCGGCCTCGGTCAGACGCCTGTCACCTCCGTGATCTGCTGGGCCGAGGCCATCGCGCCGGCCCAGACCCCGATGTCCTTGATGCGCACGGGCAGGTGACGCGTCCAGGTGTCGCCGTCCGTCGTGCCGCCGACGGTGAACTCACCCAGGCCGGAGGTGTTCGTGAAGGGCATCGCGTCGTAGTTCTGGTTGTGTCCGACGTAGAGCTCGATCGTTCCGTCCTGCGCGTCGTATACCCCGGTCAGCCGGACGGGTTCGTCCGGCTGGGCGGCGTCTACGGAGGTGATCGCGTCGTGGGTGCCGTCGGCGTTCAGGCGGCCGAAGCACCAGTAGCCGACGGGGACCTGTTTCTCCTCAAAGGTGTCCTCGTCCAAGACCGTCTCCTTACTGGCTCGGTACCACAGTCCCCAGGTGGAGCCGTCTGCCGCGCGCCTGCCCACGACCTGGCCGACGCGGCCGACGTCCCACGTGGAAACGGCGGCTCCGTCCAGCGTGACCTCCGTGCTCACCGTGAACGAACCGGTGCCGTCCACCAGTGGGCCGCCCGCTGCCGCCGCTCCGTCCACGCCGTCCAGTACGAGCGTCTCGCCGTCCAGGGTCGCGCCGCCGGACAGCGCCAGCTCGGGGCCGTATCCGGAGACCGTGTCGGTGAGTGCGGTGCCGGTCGCTCCACCGGCCGACCAGCCGGCCACCAGTTCGACGGCGTTGCGGCCGCCGTTGAGCGTGAGCCGTGCCTCGTCGGCGATCTCGGTGTCGGTCAGGGTCCGCTGCCAGACGGCGACCTCGTCGATGGAGCCGTCGAAGTAGTCGGTGTACTCAGTGGGCGACCCGTCCGACAGCGCGCGGCCGAACTGCAGCGGTCCGTCCGCCGCACCCTCAACGGGCGCGGTGCCGGTGGCCTGGAGGCGGCCGTTCACATACAGCCGTGTCTCATCGGCCGGTGCGTCGTACACCGCGGTGAGATGGGTCCATACCTCCGAGGTCGCCGGTTGTTCGGCCACCAGGGTGCTGTGGCCGGCGCCGGCGGGCAGGGACGGCCGCAGCGCCCAGGCGCCCCGGGCCGCGTCATAGGACAGGCGGAAGCCGCCGTCCTGTGCCAGCACGGTCCGGTCGGTGCCACCCAGCGTGTCGGGGCGTACCCAGGCCTACAGGGTGTAGGACTCGCGGGTGTCCACCACGGGGCCGCTCGTCGCCGCGTATCCGCTGTTGCCGTCCAGGGCCAGGCCGCGGTCCGTGACCGGGGACGGCAGATCCGTCCCCAGGGAGTCGTGAGTCCGGACCCCGCGCCGTCCCCGGTCGTCGCGGGTCGCGCCGCCGGTGAGCGTCGCGTCGTGCCGCGCCGTCCCCTCCTCCGCGCCGGAGTCGAGTGCGGCGCCGCTCACCTCGTCGAAGTGCCAGCGGCCGATGTCCTTCTGGCCGGCCGCGACCATGAAGTCCAGGTAGGCGGGTGACCCGGGCCAGCCGGTCTCGTCCACTGCCTTGACCTGGAGCCGGTACAACCCCGACTGCTGCGGGGTGTGGGTGACCGTGGCGGTCGCGCCTGTCACCGACGACCAAGTGTCCTGCGAGGAGATTATGTACTGGTAGGAGACGATGCCGGTGTCGGCCTCGTTCGGGGCGAACGAGATCTTCGCGGCCACTCCTGGCCCGCCGCCCTTGCGGCAGTCGTTGGACGAACACTCCGTGTACGGAGCGGCCAGGGTGATACGAGGAGGCAGCGGTGCCGTGGTATCGGCCTCCTCCGAGCCCTGTTGGCGCTGGGCTGCCTGGGTGACCGCCGCTCGGGCCCGCTCGCTCGCGTGCTGCGACGGCGGGACGTCCGGCCCTGCGGACGCGGCGTGGGCCGTCGTCGTGGGCAGCGTCAGAGCGGCTGCCGCCACGGCGAGCGTGGCGGCCGTGACCCCGTATCCCCTGCGCCGTCTTCGGTCATGTCCGTTCCCGCCTGTTCGTCCCCACCCCAGTGACACGGAATGCCCTCTCTTCCTTCACGATCTTGGCATGAGCACGGATTCAATCTCCCTGCTCATACGGCGTCAAGGCATTTGGGGGGCGGCCGCGACTGGGGCGACGTGCCTGGGCGAGCGGCCTGGTCGACCGGTCCGCCGGGAGGTCAGTCCTTGGTGCCGGAGGCGAGTTCGCGGCTGCGGTCGCGGGCGGCTTCCAGGGCGGCGATGAGGGCGGCGCGGACGCCGTGGTTCTCCAGTTCGCGGATGGCGTTGATGGTGGTGCCGGCGGGGGACGTGACGTTCTCGCGGAGCCTGACCGGGTGTTCGCCGCTGTCGCGGAGCATGGTCGCGGCGCCGATCGCGGACTGGACGATCAGGTCGTGGGCCTTGTCGCGGGGCAGGCCGAGGAGGATGCCGGCATCGGTCATGGCTTCGACCAGGTAGAAGAAGTACGCAGGGCCGGAGCCGGAGAGGGCGGTGCAGGCGTCCTGCTGGGACTCGGGGACGCGGAGGGTCTTTCCGACGGCGCCGAAGATCTCCTCGGTGTGGGTCAGGTGGGCGGCGGTGGCGTGGGTGCCGGCGGAGATGACGGACATGGCCTCGTCGACGAGGGCCGGGGTGTTCGTCATGACGCGGACCACCGGGGTGCCGGGGGCGAGGCGTTCCTCGAAGAAGGCGGTCGGGATGCCGGCCGCGCCGCTGATGACCAGGCGGTCGGCTGGGACGTGCGGGGCGAGTTCGTCGAGGAGGGCGCCCATGTCCTGCGGCTTGACCGTGAGGATCAGGGTGTCGGCGGACTTGGCGGCCTCGGCGTTGGTGACCGGGGTGACTCCGTGGCGGGTGCGGAGCTCTTCGGCCCGTTCCTCGCGGCGGGCGGTGACCAGGAGGTCGGCGGGGGCCCAGCCGGCTCCGATCATTCCGCTGAGCAGGGCTTCGCCGATCTTGCCGGTGCCGAGGACTGCGACTTTGTGGGTCATGGCTTTCGGTGCCCTCCGGTGCCCTGTCTGGGGTGCGTCGTCCGTCGGCGTCATCCTCGCATCCCGGGGGTGGGTGGGGGTGGGGCGTCCGGTGGGCGGGATGCCGGTGGAGGCGGGTGTGCCGGTGGGGCGGTTATGCCGTCCGGCGTTTGAGGGTGGCCGCGCCCAGGGCCAGGACCAGGAGTGCGCAGCCCGCGACGATCAGGGCGTCCCGTACGAAGGCGGTGGTCATGCCGGGATGGCGCAGGACCTCGTTCATGCCGTCGACCGCGTAGGACATGGGGAGGACGGCGGAGACGGCCTCCAGGGCGGGGTGCATCCGGTCGCGCGGCGTGAAGAGGCCGCAGAGGAGGAGCTGGGGGAAGATCACGGCCGGCATGAACTGGACCGCCTGGAACTCGGAGGCCGCGAAGGCCGAGACGAAGAGGCCCAGTGCCGTGCCGAGGAGGGCGTCGAGCAGGGCGACCAGGAGGAGGAGCCAGGGGCTGCCCGTCACGTCGAGGCCCAGGAACCAGACCGCCAGTCCGGTGGCGAGGGCCGACTGGACGACGGCGAGGGCTCCGAAGGCGAGGGCGTAGCCGGCGATGAGGTCGCCCTTGCCCAGCGGCATGGCGAGGAGGCGTTCGAGGGTGCCCGAGGTGCGCTCCCGCAGGGTCGCGATGGAGGTGACCAGGAACATCGTGATCAGCGGGAAGATCCCGAGGAGCGAGGCGCCGATGTTGTCGAAGGTGCGCGGGCTGCCGTCGAAGACGTAGCGGAGCAGGAACAGCATCACGCAGGGGATCAGCATCAGGAGCGCGATGGTGCGGGGGTCGTGGCTCAGCTGGCGCAGGACCCGGGTCGCGGTGGCGGTGGTGCGGGAGAGGGTGAGGGGGCGAGGGCGGGGGCGGGTGGCGGCCGGGGGCGTGGGGGTGGTTGTGCGGGTCGTGGGAGTGGTCATGGGGTGGGCTCCTTCGTGCGGGCCGTCGCCGTCGCCTCGTCGACCAGGTGCAGGAAGGCCTCCTCGACCGTCTCGGAGCCGGTGCGGGTGCGCAGGGCGCCTGGGGTGTCCCCGGCGAGGATCTCGCCCTCGCGCATCAGGAGGAGGCGGTGGCAGCGCTCGGCCTCGTCCATGACGTGGGAGGAGACGAGGAGGGTGGCACCGCGGTCCGCGGCGATGGAGTGGAAGAGGTTCCAGAGGTCGCGGCGCAGGACGGGGTCGAGACCGACCGTCGGTTCGTCGAGGACCAGGAGGTCGGGGGCGCCGAGGAGGGCCACCGCGAGGGAGACCCGGCTGCGCTGGCCACCGGAGAGCTTCCCGGCCAGGGCGTCGGCGTGGGTGGTGAGGTCGACGTCGGTGATGGCGCGGGTGACGTCGTCGTGGCGGTGGTCGGCGGCCGCGCGGCCGGGGGCGAGGATCGCTGCGAAGTGGTCGAGGTTCTGGCGGACGGTCAGGTCGTCGAAGACGGACGGCGCCTGGGTGACGTAGCCGATGCGGGTGCGCAGGGCGGGGTGGCCGGCGGGGTGACCGAGGACGTCCAGGGTGCCGGTGACCTTGGCCTGGGTGCCGGCGATCGCGCGCATGAGGGTGGACTTGCCGCAGCCGGAGGGGCCGAGGAGGCCGGTGATCCGGCCGCGCGGGACGGTGAAGTCGAGGGCGCGCAGGACGGTGCGGGAGCCGCGTACGACGGTGAGGTTCTCGGCGCGGACGGCCGGTGGGGCGGGGACGCCGCCGCCCTCTTCTTCGGGGGGTGGTCCTTCGGGGGGTGGGGAGGAGTAATTCATCATGCGATGAATACTCCTCCCGGGTGTGGGTCGCGTCAAGCCGTCGGGGTCGTCGCGAGCAGGAGGCGGGCGTCGTACGTCTCCTCGACGATTCCGTCCGGGAAGAGGGTCAGGAGGTGCCGGCGCTCCTCGGCCAGAAAGGCCGTGCGGCGTTCCTCCGTGTCGGTCAGGAAGACCGAGTGGCTGCCGAGGTTGGCCAGGTGGGTGGCGAGGGGGACGCGGCGGCTCCAGCGGACGTCGCGGTGGGTGAGGTCGAGACGGCCGGCGGGGTCGGCGACGTGGGCGTCGAGGTTTCGCTGCTCGGCGGAGATGTCCAGCCCGAAGTGCCGGTCGGCGCGCTCCGCGGCAGCCGCGATCCACGGCACGTCGAGAGCGCTGGTGTTCCACCACAGCGCGAGCGCGCCGCCCGGACGCAGCACACGCAGCGCCTCCGGGACGGCCAGGGCGGGGTCGGTCCAGTGCCAGGCCTGGGCGTAGGTGAGGAGGTCGGCGCAGTGGCCGGCGAGGGGGAGGGCGTTGCCGTCGCCCCGCACCATCGGCACGCCGGGCAGTGTGCGGCGGAACTCGGTGGCCATGCCCGCGCCGGGTTCGACGGCGATCACGTCGGCACCCCGCGCGTGCAGGCGGGCGGTGGCGATGCCCGTACCGGCGCCGACGTCGACGACGCGGGAGCCTGCCAGGGGGCGGCCGGTCAGCTCCTCGATCGTGTCGAAGAGGGCGGGCGGGTAGGAGGGCCGGTTGGCGGCGTACTGGGCCGCGGCGGCGTTGAAGGAGCGGGCTCGGGCGGTGTGGGTGGCGGGTCCGGGGGCCACGGAGGGCCCGGGCGGCACGGGTGTCGTCATACGGCCATGGTGGCCGGGGGGTTCTGGCGCGCAGCGGGTTTTTCGGGAAGGAGACGGGCGGTCGGCGGGGGCTCGGGCGGGTCCTAGCGGCGGCGGCGCTTCTTGGACGGGTTGCCCGAGCGGCGGGTGGTGCGCTTCTCGTAGTCCTCGCGGGCCTTGTCGTACTCGGCACGGTGGAGCTTCTCGCCCGGGGCCTCGGCGAAGGTGCGGAAGAAGTAGGCGAGGAGCGAGCCGACGAAGCCGATGGCCAGCAGCCCGCGGAGGGAGGCCTGACGGTCCGGGTCGGGTCGGCTGGTGAAGGCGGACCAGGTGTGGCGGAAGGCCAGGGCGCTGCAGATCGCGAACATCACGATCACCAGCAGCGAGACGAAGCTGCCGATGTCGGCGATCTGGAGGCCCTGGTAGGCGATGCGGAGCACGAAACAGGCGGCGGCCGCCGCGGCGAGGGAGCCGACGGCCAGGCCGGCCCGGCGCGCGGCGTAGCCGTTGTCGTGGTTCACCCAGGTCGTGCCGTAGAACCGGATGGGTTCGGGGCGGGGACCGGCGGGGGGCGTGGAGCCCGCGGGGGTGTCCGGGATGCCGTTCGTACCGTTCTCTGCGCTCACGGGTCGATTATGGCGCCGGGGGTGCCGCGGGCTCCGGGTGGGATGGGAGACGGGGCGGGACGGGCGCGTTCTAGCAGCGGGGGGCCACGTACCCGTCGCTGCCGGTGCGGATGTAGGCGTCGGAGACGTACTGGCCGCTGCCGATGTTGTCCCAGATGTTCGAGGTGCCGTACGGGCCCGACACGCGGGTGCCGGGTGACTGGCAGTTGATCCGGACGCTGGCGCCCTCGGGCAGGGCCCGGACGACGGAGTAGTTGGTGCCGGGGCCGCTGCGGACGTTCAGCCGGTAGCCCGGAGCGACCGGGTAGGAGCCCGCGGCCATGGCAGCCGACGCCGCCGTGGTGACGGCCTCCGCGGTCGGTGCCGCGGTGGCTTCCGCGGTCGTCCCCGCGGCTGCCGCCGCGGCTGCCACCGCGGTCGCCGTCTCGTCCCCGCCCTCGACGTCCGTGATCTGGTCGACAGACATGAAAAGCCTCCCCCGTCGCGCCCCGCGAGTCTCGTGGGGTCACGTTGATCTCCATGGAACACGCGTAAAAACCAGCCACGAAACATCAGTTCGCGACTCGCACACGGAGGCTAGCAAGCCGCCTCGGTCCCGTACGACCCATCGACTAGGCTCCGAAACGTCGCGCGCGGGGACGAACAGCACGGGGGTGGTTCCATGGCGCCGCAGCGGAACGCCGGAGCGGGCGCGGAAGCGGAACTTCCGGAGTACGCCGGTCACTACCGTCTGGAGTCCTGTCTGGGCTCGGGTGGCATGGGCGTCGTTCATCTGGCCCGGAGCACCTCCGGGATGCGGGTCGCGGTGAAGGTCGTACACGCCCGGTACGCCATGGACCCCGAGTTCAGAGGGCGGTTCCGGCAGGAGGTGGCCGCCGCGCGGCGGGTGAGCGGGGCCTTCACGGCGCCCGTCGTCGACGCCGATCCGGATGCCGGGCGCCCCTGGATGGCCACCCTGTACATCCCCGGCCCGACGCTCTCCGAGCAGGTGAAGCGGAACGGCCCCATGGACCCGGACCAGTCGCGCCGGCTGATGGCCGGGCTCGCGGAGGCGCTGCGCGACATCCACCGGGTCGGGGTCGTGCACCGTGACCTGAAACCGAGCAACGTACTGCTGGCCGAGGACGGGCCGAAGGTCATCGACTTCGGCATTTCCCGGCCGAAGGACAGCGAACTGCGCACGGAGACCGGGAAGCTGATCGGTACGCCGCCGTTCATGGCGCCCGAGCAGTTCCGGCGGCCCCGGGAGGTGGGCCCCGCGGCCGACGTCTTCGCGCTCGGGTCGCTCATCGTGCACGCGGCGACCGGGCGCGGGCCCTTCGACTCCGACAGCCCGTACGTCGTCGCCTACCAGGTCGTGCACGACGAGCCCGACCTGACCGGCGTGCCGGAGACGCTCGCGCCACTGGTGCTGCGGTGTCTGGCCAAGGAGCCCGAGGACCGCCCCACGCCGGACGAGCTGATGCGGGAACTGCGGTCGGCGGCGGCGGCGTACGACACGCAGGTGTTCGTACCGGCGCCGGGGACACGGGCGCAGGACACACCGGGGACACGGAGGCAGGACGCGCCGAATCCCCAGGACACGCCGGAGGCAGGGGCGGGTGAGCCCGGGGCCCGGGCCGACGTGCCCCGGGAGCGGTCCGCGCGGCGCCTGGGCCGGCGGACGGTTCTGGTGGCCGGGGCGCTCTGCCTCGCCGTGATCGGCGGGCTGGCCTCGGTCCAGGTGCTCGACGGCACGGAGCAGACGCGGAAGACCGCCGCCGCACAGAGCGCGCCGGGCGGCTTCGGCGAATGGGAGGCGGTGCCCGCCTCGGCGGCCGGCTCCGGCATGCCGCAGTGCTCGTATGCGGCGGACAGGCTGCTGTGCGCGCGACCGGGGCTGGTCCTCGCCGTCGATCCGGCCGACGGCGGCACGCTGTGGCGGCACGACGTGGCGGGGGCGACCCGGAGCGAACCGCCGGTCGTGTCGGGCGGCCTCGTCCAGCCCTCCCTCGGCCGGATCGGTGACCTGGAGGCGCTGGACCCCGCCACGGGCGAGCCGGTGTGGCAGGAAGACGTGCCCGAGTACGACGGGCTGCGGGCGGTCGGCGACATGCTCCTGCTCACCCGCTCCGACGGCACGGTCACCGGCGTGGACAGTTCCTCGGGCGAGACCAAGTGGTCCCGCCGGATTCCGGGGCAGGCGGTGCCGTACTTCTCGTCGGTCGTCGGGGAGCCGGGGGAAGCGGCGGCGTACGCGGCGAGTCCGTCCGCGGACGGGGCCGGGACCAGGGTCACCGCGGTGGATCCGGCGACGGGCGACGTGCGGTGGGACGCGCGGCTGGAGGGGTCGCTGACGCCCGTGGGGACGGCGGCCGACGGGTCCGTGTACCTCCTCGCCGACGGGGCCGTCTACGGGGACGCCAAGGGGGTGGTCCGGTACACACCCGGCACCGGGACCACCCGCCGGGTGGAGCTGCCCGTGCCGGTCGCACAGGCGGAGGCCGGTGTGCGCGGTGACACCGTCTACCTCATGGGTGCGGGTGGCTCGCTGGTGGCCGTCGACATGGCCGCGGGAAAGCAGGAGTGGCGGCTGGAGACGGGCGTGAGCCGGGGCTCGGTGCCCGTCTGTGACGGACGGCACGTGTACGTCACCGCTCCCGACGGGCGACTGCTCGGTGTCGACGCGCGCGAGGGCAGGCTGCTCGGGCAGACCCGGCCGCGGCTCGGCGCCGGCTCCGACCGCGTCCCCGCCGCGCTGCCGGCGCCCGTACTCGCCGGCGGTCACGTCTACGCCGGTGCGCCCGACGGGACCGTCTTCGGCGTGGAGGGACGGGACCCGGCCGCCTGGTGACCCCGCCCGGCGGCCCCGCCGGACTGGCGGGGCAGACGGGACTGGCGGGGCTGGCGGGGCTGGCGGGGCTGGCGGTCAGCCCAGCTTGCTGACGTCGCGCACCGCGCCCTTGTCCGCGCTCGTCGCCATCGCGGCGTACGCCTTCAGGGCCGCGGAGACCTTGCGGTCGCGCTTCTTGGGGGCGTACACGCCGTTCAGGGCCTGCTCGCGGCGGGTCAGCTCGGCGTCGTCGACCAGCAGCTCGATGGAGCGGTTCGGGATGTCGATGCGGATCCGGTCCCCGTCCTCGACGAGGGCGATGGTGCCGCCGGCCGCCGCTTCGGGCGAGGCGTGGCCGATGGACAGGCCCGAGGTGCCGCCGGAGAAGCGGCCGTCGGTGACCAGGGCGCAGGCCTTGCCGAGGCCTCGGCCCTTCAGGTACGAGGTCGGGTAGAGCATCTCCTGCATGCCGGGGCCGCCCTTGGGGCCCTCGTAGCGGATGACGACGACGTCGCCCTCCTTGACCTGCTGGGTGAGGATCTTCTCGACGGCCTGCTCCTGCGACTCGCAGACGACCGCCGGGCCCTCGAAGGTCCAGATCGACTCGTCGACGCCGGCCGTCTTCACGACGCAGCCGTCGACCGCCAGGTTGCCGCGCAGGACCGCGAGGCCGCCGTCCTTGGAGTACGCGTGCTCGGCGGAGCGGATGCAGCCGCCCTCGGCGTCTTCGTCCAGGGTGTCCCAGCGCTCGGACTGGGAGAAGGCCTCGGCGGAGCGGACGCAGCCGGGAGCCGCGTGCCACAGTTCCAGGGCCTCCGGGGACGGGGAGCCGCCGCGGACGTCCCAGGTCTTCAGCCAGTCGGCCAGGGACGGGCTGTGGACGGAGTGCACGTCCTCGTTGAGCAGGCCCCCGCGGTGCAGTTCGCCGAGGAGGGCGGGGATGCCGCCGGCGCGGTGCACGTCCTCCATGTAGTACGTGCGGTCCTTGGCGACGTTGGGCGCGACCTTGGCCAGGCAGGGGACGCGGCGCGAGAGGGCGTCCATCTCGGTGAGGCCGAAGGGGACCTCCGCCTCCTGGGCGGCGGCCAGCAGGTGCAGGATCGTGTTGGTGGAGCCGCCCATCGCGATGTCCAGCGCCATGGCGTTCTCGAAGGCCGCCGAGGTGGCGATGTTGCGGGGCAGGACCGAGTCGTCGTCCTGCTCGTAGTAGCGGCGGGTCAGGTCCAGCACCGTGTGCGCGGCGTTCTCGTAGAGCGCCTTGCGGGCGGTGTGGGTGGCCAGGACCGAGCCGTTGCCGGGGAGGGAGAGGCCGATGGCCTCGGTCAGGCAGTTCATCGAGTTGGCGGTGAACATGCCGGAGCAGGAGCCGCAGGTCGGGCAGGCGTTCTCCTCGATACGGAGGATGTCCGCGTCGGAGATCTTGTCGTTGACCGCCTCCGACATCGCGTCGACCAGGTCCAGGGTGCGGACCGTGCCGTCGACCAGGGTGGCGCGGCCGGACTCCATCGGGCCGCCGGAGACGAAGACCGTGGGGATGTTCAGGCGGAGCGCCGCGTTGAGCATGCCCGGGGTGATCTTGTCGCAGTTGGAGATGCAGATCAGGGCGTCGGCGCAGTGGGCCTCGACCATGTACTCCACGCTGTCCGCGATCAGGTCGCGGGAGGGCAGGGAGTAGAGCATGCCGCCGTGGCCCATCGCGATGCCGTCGTCGACCGCGATCGTGTTGAACTCGCGCGGGATGCCGCCGGCCGCGACGACCGCCTCGCCGACGATCCGGCCGACCGGGGCGAGGTGGGTGTGGCCCGGCACGAACTCCGTGAAGCTGTTGGCGACCGCGATGATCGGCTTCCGCCCGATGTCCGCGCCGGGTACACCGGAGGCACGCATAAGGGCGCGGGCGCCCGCCATGTTGCGGCCGTGGGTGACTGTGCGGGACCTCAGTTCGGGCATCGTCGCTCGCTCCTTCGGAGGGTAATGACTGTCGTCGAGCGTACGCCGGTCATCCAGGGGCCGGGACAGGGTGTCCGTATTACGGGATTACGGGATGCCCGTCTCGCCGGCGACGCCGTGTGAAGGGGGCTTCAGGGGCCGGTGAGGTGGCCCTGTACGACCGGGGCCAGGCGGGCGATGATCCGCTCCGGGTCCGCCGAGGCCAGCGGCTCCGCCCTGATCACGTACCGGAGCACCGCGCACCCCACCAGCTGCGCGGCCGCCAGCTCGGCGCGCAGCTCCGCGTCCGGCAGGTCCAGCCGGGCGGCGATGCGGCGCAGCAGCTGGGTGGCGATCAGGCGGCGGAAGACCGCGGCGGCGGTCTCGTTGTTCAGGGCGGAGCGGACGATGGCCAGCAGCGGAGTACGGGTGGCCGGGTTCTCCCAGAGGCCGAAGAAGAAGCGGGTGAGGCGCTCGCCGACCCCGTCCAGGGGGCCGTCGCCGATCGCCTCGGGGGCCCCGAGCACCGGTGCGAAGGCGACCTCGACGGCCGCCTCGAAGACCTGTTCCTTGGTGCCGAAGTAGTGGTGCACCAGCGCCGGGTCCACGCCCGCCGCCTTGGCGATACCGCGTACGGACGTCTTCTCGTAGCCGCGCTCGGAGAACTCCTCGCGGGCCGTGGAGAGGATGCGGTCGCGGGTGCCGGCGGACTCCGTGCGCGGGGGGCGGCCGCGTCGGCGGGTCCCGTCGGCGGCGTCGCTCACCTGCGGTCCGTCTTCGTCGCCGGGCCCGAGGGACCCGCCGACGCCGGCGACGCCAGGTGGAGGCGGGTGAAGGCCAGTGCCTCCGCGAGATCGGCCTCACGTTCGGCGCTGGACATCGCGCGGCGGGTGTTGACCTCGATGACGACGTGGCCGTCGAAGCCGGTGTGCGCGAGGCGCTCCAGCACCTCGGCGCAGGGCTGGTCGCCGCGGCCGGGGACGAGGTGCTCGTCCTTGGCGGAGCCCTTGCCGTCGGCGAGGTGGACGTGGCCGAGGCGGTCGCTCATGCGGTCGAGCATGTCGAGGGCGTCGGTGCGGGACGTGGAGGCGTGGCTGAGGTCGATGGTGAAGTGGCGGTAGTCGTCCTTCGTGACGTCCCAGTCGGGGGCGTACGCCTGCATCTCGCGGTCGCGGTAGCGCCAGGGGTACATGTTCTCGACGGCGAACCGCACGTCCGTCTCGTCCGCCATCCGCCAGATGCCGCTGACGAAGTCCCGGGCGTACTGCCGCTGCCAGCGGAACGGCGGGTGGACGACGACGGCGGACGCGCCGAGCTTCTCGGCGGCGGCGCGGGCGCGCTGGAGCTTGACCCAGGGGTCGGTGGACCAGACGCGCTGGGTGATGAGCAGGCAGGGCGCGTGCACGGCGAGTATCGGCATCCGGTGGTAGTCGCTGAGTCTGCGCAGCGCGTCGATGTCCTGGCTGACCGGATCGGTCCACACCATGACCTCGACCCCGTCGTATCCGAGGCGTGCGGCGATCTCGAAGGCCGTCGCCGTCGACTCCGGGTAGACGGAAGCCGTCGACAGGGCGACCTTCACGTCCGGGGTTCGGACGACGTCCCTTGGTTCTGCCACGAGGGTCAGGTTACGGGGTGGGGCCGGGTGGGCGCGGGGGGCCCTTTCGCCGTTGTGGTGAGTGCCATAGGGCGAGCGCGGGGTGGGTGGTGGCCTGTCGCGCCCGCGCGGGGACACGGCCCGCGACCACCCGGCGGGACCGCGCGCCGACACGACCCGCACCCCACCCGACGGAGCCGCACACCGACACCACCCGCACCCCACCCCGCGGAGCCGCACACCGACACCACCCGCACCCCACCCCGCGGAGCCGCGCGCCGACACGGCCCCGTGCCGTTTGCGGGGCGCGTCATCCCTGGCCCATGTGATCCAGCCGACGCAGGATCACGCCCTCCCGCAGCGCCCACGGGCAGATTTCCAGGCTCTCCACGTGGAGGAGGTCCATCGCGGCCTCGGCCACCAGGGCGCCGGCCAGGAGCTGGCCCGCGCGGCCCTCGGAGACACCGGGGAGTTCGGCGCGTTCGGCGCTGGTCATGGCCGCCAGGCGGGGCACCCAGGCCTCCAGGGAGGCCCGCTTCAGCTCGCGCTGGACGTAGAGACCCTCGGCGGAGCGGGCGGCGCCTGCGATGCGGGCCAGCTGCCGGAAGGTCTTGGAGGTGGCGACCACGTGGTCGGGGGCGCCGAAGCGGCTGAAGTCGCCGACCGTACGGGCGATCTCGGTACGGACGTGGCGGCGCAGCGCCCTGACGTCGTCCGCGTGGGGCGGGTCGCCGGGCAGCCGGGCGGCGGTCAGCCGGCCCGCGCCGAGCGGCAGCGACACGGCGGTGTCGGGTTCCTCGTCGATGCCGTACGCGATCTCCAGGGAGCCGCCGCCGATGTCGAGGACCAGCAGCTTGCCCGCGGACCAGCCGAACCAGCGGCGGACGGCCAGGAAGGTGAGCCGGGCCTCCTCGGCACCGCTGAGGACCGCCAGCTCGACGCCGGTCTCGTCGCGCACGCGCGCGAGGACGTCGTCCGCGTTGGTCGCCTCGCGCACGGCGGAGGTGGCGAACGGCAGGAGATCCTCGACACCCTTGTCCTCGGCGGCCTGGAGCGCCTCCCGGACGACCGCGACCAGCCGGTCGACGCCGTCGGGGCCGATCGCCCCGTCCTTGTCGAGGAGCTGGGCGAGGCGCAGTTCCGCCTTGTGCGAGTGGGCGGGCAGCGGACGCGCGCCCGGGTGCGCGTCCACCACCAGCAGATGCACCGTGTTCGAACCCACGTCGAGGACACCGAGTCTCATGTACGGAACGCTACTGCCAGCGGGCCGGGCGGCGGTGCCGTCATCCGGCTCGGGCGTCTTACCCTGGAGCCGTGCCAAAGACGAAAAAGGCGAAGGACGAAAAGTCGGCCAAGAAGGACAAGAAGAACACAATGGGCGGCCAGGGCGACGAGAAGGGCTTCGCTGACGAGAAGGGCCTCGACTTCGCGCGCGCGTGGGTGGAGTTTCCGGATCCGGCGGACGACGAACAGGTCTTCCGGTGCGATCTGACATGGCTGACCTCCCGCTGGAACTGCATCTTCGGCAGCGGCTGCCACGGCATCCAGGCGGGCCGCGCGGACGACGGGTGCTGCTCGCTGGGCGCCCACTTCTCCGACGAGGACGACGAGAAGCGGGTCGCCGGGCACGTGGCCAGGCTCACGCCGGACGTCTGGCAGCACCACGCCGAGGGCACCGAGCACGGCTGGGTCTCCGAGGACGACGAGGGCTCCCGACAGACCCGGCCCTTCCAGGGCTCGTGCATCTTCCAGAACCGGCCCGGCTTCGCCGGAGGCGCGGGCTGCTCGTTGCACATCCTGGCTCTGAAGGAGGGCCGGGAGCCGCTGGAGACCAAGCCGGACGTGTGCTGGCAGCTCCCGGTCCGGCGGACGTACGAGTGGATCGACCGGCCCGACGACACGCGCGTTCTGCAGGTGTCGATCGGTGAGTACGACCGGCGCGGCTGGGGCCCGGGCGGGCACGACCTGCACTGGTGGTGCACCTCGGCGACCTCGGCGCACGGCGCGGGTGACCCGGTGTACGTCTCCTACCGGCCGGAACTGGTCGAGCTGATGGGCAAGGCGGGTTACGACCGGCTGGCCGAGCTCTGCGAGGAGCGGCTGGCCTCGCAGCTGCCGTTGCTGGCACCGCATCCGGCGGACCCTGCCCGCTGAGGCGGGGCGTCACAAGGCCGGGAACCACTCAGGCCGGACGCCACTTGGGCCGAGAGCCGCTGAGGCGGGGGCACGAAGCCGACGCCACAAGGCCAGGAGCCGCTGAGGCTCGGCCGCGGGAGGCTCGGGATCGTAGGTGCCGGGCAGCCGGGGACGGTCTCAGGGCGTTCTACGAGCCGGTCGGGCCCGGGGTGCCGCTGTCGCCCGGCAGCGGTGACGAACCGCCCGTGCCGCCGGTCGGGGACGGTCCGGTGGGTGTCGGGTCCGGATCGGGCGACGTGGGCGACGGGTCGTCGGTGGGTGACGGGTCGGTGGTGGGCGTCGGGTCGGTGGGTGCCGAGGGGGACGACGACGGCTCCGGGCCGGGGTCGGACGGGGAGGGCTGGGACGTGGAGTCGCCGGGGGCACCGGGGCGCGGGCCCGGGTGCGACGGGCTGGGCGCGGTGCCGTAGCCCTCGATGGAGACGACGGCACCGGTGGGCGAGACGGCCACCCGGGCCCTCCAGTGGCCGGACGGCTCGCGCAGGTGGTCGACGTACACCTTGACCGTCAGGGTCTCGCCGGGGCGCAGGGTGCCCGACGACTGGCTCAGGTAGAGCCAGGGGGCGCTGGTGGACGCCGCCCAGCGCACCGGTGCGTCGCCGGTCGCGGTGAGGGCGACCAGCGTGGTGTCGCCGTAGTGGCCGGCCGTCACCTCCAGGTGGCCGGCGCCCTTCTCGGCGGCACCGGGGACGCTGACGACCTCGACGGAGACGTCGGCCTTGCCGTTACTGCCGAAGCGGGTGCCGGGGGTGGTGGTCGCGTTGCCGGTGTTCTCGTAGCCGTGGCCGCCGTCCGCGGACTCGCCGTCCGGGCCGTCGGGGTGCTGGGCCTCGCTGGCGGTGGCCGAGCGGCCGTCCTCGCCCTCGCCCACCGGGGTGCCGCGGTAGGCGGCCCACAGCGCGAGGACGGGGGCGGCGATGACGGTGGCGACGACGGTCGTGGTGACGGCACGCGCGCGGAGGCGGTCCCGCCGGGCCGCGCGGTCCTTGGGGGCCATCGGGAAGCCGCGCCGGTCGAAGCGGGGGGCCGAGCCCCGCGCGCGGGGGGGATGCTCCATGGCGACATGCAGTGCCGCGCGGGGGGCCACCAGGACGGGCAGCTCGGCGGGCGTCACGCTCGTGCCGGGCCAGCGGCCGGGGATCGCGCGTTCGGCGGTACGGCGGCAGCGCGGGCAGTCGTCGACGTGCCGGACCAGCTCGCGGCGCAGGGCCGCGCTCAACACGTACTGGTCGTCGCCGGTCAGGCGGGCGACGCCCGGGCAGGTGCCGGTCTCCACGACGGCGAGGGCCGCGCGGGTGCGCTCGACCTCGCAGGCGGCGGAGGCGAGCAGCTCCCGGGCGACGGCCAGGTCCATGCCCAGGACGGCGGCGACCTCATGGGCGGCGAGGTGGTGGCGCACGGCGAGTTCGAGGGCCTCGCGCTGCTCCGGGGTGGTGCCGGCGGCCTCCGGCCAGGCGAGGAGGGCGAGGTCGCGGTCGCGGTGGGACCGCCGCTGCTCCTCGTCGGCCGCCTTCTGCCCGTCATGCCCGTCACACCAGTCATGCCCGTCGTGTCCGTCGTGTCCGTCCCGCTCGCCGTACGCGGCGGCCGAGGGCGCGGGGCGCTGTCGGCCGACGCCGGGGCGGCCCGCCGCGTGACTGCTCGGACGTTGCCGCTTGGCCTCGGCCAGCTTGCGCAGGCAGGCCCAGCGGGCCAGCGCGTACAGCCAGGCCCTGCGGTCCCCGGCGGACTCCGGGCCTCGGTGGCCGCGGCGGTCGGCGAGCACGAGGACATCGCCCAGGGCGGCGGTCGCGGCGTCGTGGTCGCAGAGCACGGACAGGCAGTACGTGAACAGGCCGTCCAGATACGCGTCGTACGCGTCGTAGCGCGCGGGCGGGCGCTGCGCCAGCGTGCGCGCCGCGATGCGGTCGCGCGCCTCCCGGCGCGTCCGGTGGGCGCCGGTCGTGCGGGTCGTGGTCTCCGGACTGCTCCTCATCACCCGGCGACCGTAGGGGGCTATGGGTGGCGCGGACTGGCGCATTGGCCGCTTTTAATCCGTACGGGTGAAACGATCCCTCATAAGGGGACAGGAAGCTGTCGTTCCGCGGCTGGACCAGGGTGAGCGGTGGCCCGTTCGGGGTGGATGGGGCCGGTCGGAGACCGGTTGGAGGCCGGTCGGAGGCGGCGGACGACGGGGCGGGGACGGGGCGGCGGCGACCCGGCCGCGGGGCTGAACCGGCGGCGGGGCGCCGGGGCGGCGGGAACGGCTCATCGGCGACGGGGTGGGGCGGCCGGTCTCGTGGGGGCTTGGTTCTCGTGGCGTGTGTTGTCAGTGCGGGCGGTTACGGTTCGTGCATGGCTGCCCGTACGAAGTCCACCAAGGAACGGCCGTCCTACCGCTGCACCGAGTGCGGCTGGCAGACGGCCAAGTGGCTCGGCCGCTGCCCCGAATGCCAGGCCTGGGGCACGGTCGAGGAGTACGGCGCGCCCGCGGTGCGTACGACGACGCCGGGGCGCGTCACCACCTCGGCGCTGCCCATCGGCCAGGTGGACGTCCGGCAGGCGACCGCCCGCTCCACCGGCGTGCCCGAGCTGGACCGGGTGCTCGGCGGCGGCCTGGTGCCCGGCGCCGTGGTGCTCGTCGCAGGCGAGCCCGGCGTCGGCAAGTCCACGCTGCTGCTGGACGTGGCGGCCAAGTCGGCGAGCGAGCAGCACAAGACCCTCTACGTCACGGGTGAGGAGTCGGCGAGCCAGGTGCGGCTGCGCGCCGACCGCATCAAGGCCATCGACGACCATCTGTACCTCGCCGCCGAGACCGACCTCGCGGCGGTCCTCGGACACCTGGACGCGGTCAAGCCGTCCCTGCTGATCCTCGACTCCGTGCAGACGGTGGCCTCCCCCGAGATCGACGGCGCCCCCGGCGGCATGGCGCAGGTGCGGGAGGTGGCGGGCGCCCTGATCCGCGCCTCCAAGGACCGCGGCATGTCCACTCTCCTCGTGGGCCACGTCACCAAGGACGGAGCCATCGCCGGCCCCCGCCTCCTCGAGCACCTGGTGGACGTCGTCCTGCACTTCGAGGGCGACCGCCACGCGCGCCTCAGGCTGGTCCGGGGCGTCAAGAACCGCTACGGCACCACCGACGAGGTCGGCTGCTTCGAGCTGCACGACGAGGGCATCACCGGCCTGACCGACCCCAGCGGGCTGTTCCTCACCCGCCGCGCGGAGCCCGTGCCCGGCACCTGCCTGACCGTCACCCTGGAGGGCCGCCGCCCGCTGGTGGCCGAGGTGCAGGCGCTCACCGTCGACTCCCAGATCCCGTCCCCGCGGCGGACGACCTCCGGCCTGGAGACGTCCCGCGTGTCCATGATGCTGGCCGTCCTGGAGCAGCGCGGCCGCATCAGCGCCCTGGGCAAAAGGGACATCTACTCCGCCACGGTCGGCGGTGTGAAGCTCTCCGAGCCGGCCGCCGACCTGGCCATCGCGCTCGCCCTCGCGTCGGCCGCCAGCGACAGCCCGTTGCCCAAGAACCTCGTCGCGATCGGCGAGGTCGGCCTCGCCGGTGAGGTGAGACGGGTCACGGGCGTGCAGCGCCGGCTCTCCGAGGCGCACCGTCTGGGCTTCACGCACGCCCTGGTACCGACCGACCCCGGCAGGGTCCCTGACGGCATGAAGGTCCTGGAAGTCGCGGACATGGGGGACGCCCTGCGCGTACTTCCGCGTTCGCGTCGGCGAGAGGCCCCACGGGAGGAGGAGGACCGCCGGTAGACTTTGCCCTGGTCTCGCCCGTCCGTACGACCGAGTGTGCGACAGGGCAGCACCTGAGAACCTGCGACCGGAGGAGTGCAGTGGCAGCCAACGACCGGGCAGCAGCTCCCGGAAGGTCCGGTGGGAGCGCCGGTGCCGATGGCCTGATGCGCGCCTCGCTGAGCGCGGTGGCGCCCGGCACGCTCATGAGGGACGGCCTGGAGCGCGTCCTGCGCGGCAACACCGGCGGTCTGATGGTGCTGGGCTGGGACAAGACCGTCGAGTCGATGTGCACGGGCGGCTTCGTGCTGGACGTCGAGTTCACCGCGACCCGGCTGCGCGAGCTGTGCAAGCTCGACGGCGGCATCGTGCTCTCCTCGGACCTGTCCAAGATCCTGCGGGCGGGCGTGCAGCTGCTCCCCGACCCGACGATCCCCACCGAGGAGACCGGTACCCGGCACCGTACGGCGGACCGGGTCAGCAAGCAGGTCGGCTACCCCGTCGTCTCCGTCTCCCAGTCCATGCGGCTCATCGCCCTCTACGTCGACGGCCAGCGCCGCGTGCTGGAGGACTCCGCGGCGATCCTGTCCCGCGCCAACCAGGCCCTGGCGACCCTGGAGCGTTACAAGCTCCGCCTCGACGAGGTCGCGGGCACGCTGTCGGCGCTGGAGATCGAGGACCTGGTCACCGTCCGGGACGTGTCGGCGGTCGCCCAGCGCCTGGAGATGGTGCGCCTCATCGCCACCGAGATCGCCGAGTACGTGGTGGAGCTGGGCACGGACGGCCGGCTCCTGGCGCTCCAGCTGGACGAGTTGATCGCCGGCGTGGAACCCGAGCGCGAGCTGGTCGTGCGGGACTACGTGCCCGAGCCCACCGCCAAGCGCTCCCGCACGGTCGACGAGGCGCTCGCCGAGCTGGACAAACTCAGCCACGCCGAGCTGCTCGAACTGTCCACGGTCGCCCGCGCCTTGGGCTACACGGGTTCCCCGGAGGCCCTGGACTCGGCGGTGTCGCCACGCGGTTTCCGGCTGCTGGCGAAGGTTCCGCGGCTGCCGGGCGCGATCATCGACCGGCTGGTGGAGCACTTCGGCGGCCTGCAGAAGCTGCTCGCCGCCAGCGTGGACGACCTCCAGACGGTGGACGGCGTCGGCGAGGCGCGTGCGCGCAGCGTGCGGGAGGGTCTGTCACGGCTGGCGGAGTCGTCGATCCTTGAGCGGTACGTCTAGCGGCACTGGCGGTACGTGGAGCGGTACGGCTGGTCGTCACGGCTGCATGTACAGCTGTCGGTGCGGCCGCATGCGCAGCTGTCGTCACGGCTGGACGTAACGGAAGCTGTCGGTGCGGCCGGCCGTACGGCTGCCGGTGCGGCCGGGAGGGTCGTGCCGGCGTCAGTCGCTCTTCAGCACGAACGACGCCCGTACCTTCTCGAACCCCGCGGCCTTGGCCTCCACCAGGTACGTCCCGGCCTTGGCCGAACCCGCCGGAGGCGTCCCGCACTCGGGGGCGCTCGGCTTGCGGTCCCACTTCGCGGTGTAGGTGATGCCGCTGCCCGCGCCCACCCGGTACTGCAGGCTGCCCGCGCCCTTGACGCAGTCGTCGGAGGACCAGTAGGCGTCGTCGGCGTCGGCCGGCGTGATCGTCAACACCGTGTGCTTCGGGCCGAGATCGACCTTGCAGTCGCTGCCGGAGGTGTTCCGCGCGGTCAGTTCGAAGGTGGGTGTCTGACCGGGCGTGTAGTCGTTGCGGACGCTGCGCAGGCTCAGCTTCACCGCCCCCGGAGAGCAGTTGGGAAGGCTCGACCCACCCGGCAGGGCGTCGCCCGCACCGACGCCGGTCACCGCACCGCCCGCCGAGCCGCCTCCGCCGGCACTGCCCGATCCACCGGACCCGGCGCCGCCCCCCGACTCACCACCGCCGGAACCGGAACCGGAATCAGAACCGGAACCGGACCCGTCGCCGGAGCCACCGCTCCCTGAGCCCGGACCCGACCCGTTGGAGTCCCCGCTCCCCGACTCGTCGCGCCCGCCCGGCGCCTGACTGGTCACCGGCCCGGAACCCGACGGGCCGGGAGTGATCGAAGGAGCCGGGTTCTTGCCGTTGGCGCCGTCCTCGCGGTCCTTGCCGTCACCCCCGCCGCCGGCGACCACGACCCACGTGATCAGTAGCGCCAACAGGGCGAACAGGGACAGCAGTACGGCCCTCCGTCGCCAGTAGATGGTGGAGGGAAGCGGCCCGACCGGATTGCGCAGAGATCCCACGGCGCAAACTGTACGAGAGATCGGCGCGTTCCCCTGTCCCACCCGCCGTTCAGAGCGGCAACTTTTACGGATCATCATTCCGGAAACCGGTCACGACCCCCTGCCGATCGTCAGGTTGGCCATGTGTCGATCGCAGGGTGTGACCGTAACGCGCCGCCGCCTACCGTCAGTGAGCATGACCTTCGAGGACGACGAGCTCTACCGCGACATCACCGGCTTCGCCGACGACACCCCGACGTGGGTACAGCACACGGTGGAGGTGTGGACAGAGGCGGGAATCCTGTTGTTCGGCGCGCTGTTCGTGGTCGCCTGGTGGCGGTCGCGCCACGGCAGCACCCATGCGTTCGCGATCGCGGTCCTTGCACCTGTGGCCACGGCTATGGCGTATGTGTGCAGTGAGCTGCTCAAGTCCGTTTTCAGCGAGGAACGTCCGTGCCGGGCGGTCACTGCGGCGGTGCCGTCCCTGGCCGAGTGCCCGCCGACCGGCGACTGGTCCTTTCCGAGCAACCACGCGACGATAGCGGGGGCCTCGGCCGTCGGCCTGGCCCTGATCCGGCGGACGGTCATCTGGCTGACCGCCCCGCTCGCCCTGCTGATGGCCTTCTCCCGGGTCTTCGTCGGCGTCCACTATCCGCACGACGTCGCCACCGGGCTGCTGCTCGGCGCCGTCGTCGCCGCCACGGCCGTACGCCTGGGCAGACACCCGGTGATACGACTGGCCGAGGCGATGCGCGCGTCGTCGGCGCCCGCGGTGCGGTGGCTGACCGGCCCCGGAGCGCCCGCCGCTTCCGCCACCGCGTACGCCCCCTCGCACCGGCGCCGTTGAGAGGCGTCAGGTATCCGTCTCGACCAGGCCCGCCTCGTACGCCACGATCGCCGCCTGCACCCGGTTGCGTACCTCCAGCCGGTCCAGCACCGCGCTCACGTACGCCTTCACCGTGCCCTCGACGAGGTGCAGCCGGGCGGCGATCTCCGGGTTGGACAGGCCGGCGCCGACGAGGCCGAGGACCTCGCGTTCACGGGGGCTGAGCCGCGCCACACGCGCACGTGCGTGTTCCTCACGGGCGAGCCGGCCGCCGCCACCGCCCCTGCCGAGGTCCTCGATGACGTAGCGGGCGACCTTCGGGGACAGGAAGGCGGCACCCTCGGCAACGGCCCGTACGCCCGCCATCAGTTCGTAGGGGTCTCCGGACTTGAGCAGGAAGCCGGTAGCACCACCGGCCAACGCGCGCGCCACGTAGGACTGTTCGGAGAAGGTCGTCAGCATGGCGACGGCCGTGCCGGGGACGGACCGTACGATCTCCCGCGCGGCGGCGAGTCCGTCCAGGCGGGGCATGCGGATGTCCAGCAGGGCCACGTCGGGGCGGTGGGCGCGGGCCAGTTCGACCGCCTGGCGGCCGTCACCCGCCTCGGCGACGACCTCGCTCTCGCCACCGCTCGCCAGGATGGCGCGCACCCCGGCACGCACCATCGCCTCGTCATCGGCCAGCAGTACCCGGATCACCGTACGGACTCCTCGTGTTGCTCGCGCTGCTTGTACCGCTCGTCTTGCTCGCCCTGTTCGCCCTGCTTGTGCTGCTCGTCTTGCTCGTCTTGCCGGAGTCCCTCGCCGGACGGTCCGGCACGGGGGACGACGTCCTTGGCGACCAGGTGCCCGTCGTCGTCGAAGCAGAGCCGGAAGTGGTCGACGGATACCAGGAGCTCCCCGCTCGACCGGAAGTAGCGGCAGTCGGCGCCCTTCGGGGGCTCGGGCGCGCGTTCGGAGGGTGGGTCGTGGACCGCGCGGTCCGGCAGTACGGGGGCGACCTCCTCGTACGGCGTGCCCAGGCGCAGTTGCGCGTACTCGGCGGGGCCGAGCACCGAGTGCGTCTCGGTGTACGCGTACCAGCCGAAGGCCGAGCCGACCAGCACGACGCCCGCACCGGCGGCGGCACCCAGACCGAGGGCGACCCGGCGGCGGGCGAGGGTGAAGGGGGCCGAGGGGGTGGCGACGAGGGCCGGCGCGGATGTCTGTTGTGCGGGGACGTACGCCCGGACGCGGAACCCCTCGCCGTCCGGGCCGGCCCGGAAGTCGCCGCCGACCGAGGCGACGGCGGCACGCAGTCCGAGCAGCCCCGAACCGCCCGACGAGGGGGCCCCGGCCTCGGTGGCCCGCCCGTTGGTGACGGTGACCGTCGTACCGTGGGCCTGGCCGGTGACCGCCACGACGACGGGTGCGCCCGGCGCGTGCCGGGCCGCGTTGGTCAGCGCCTCGCGCACCACACGGTGATGCAGGCGTTCGGCGACGCCGCCGGGGGCCGGGGTGGTGGCGTCCTGCGGTTCCCAGCGGACGGGGAGCCCCGACTCGGCGGCCCGGGCGACGAGCTCCTCGACGCTCTCACCGGCCGGGGTCAGCGGGGCGGGTTCGTCGTGGACGGACACCTCGCGCAGTACGCCGATGATGCGGTGCAGGTGGTCGGTGGCGTCGGCGGCGGCGACGCGCAGGTCGGCCGCGGCGGCACGGTGGCCGGCCGCGAGCCCGGGGGCGACCTGGAGGGCGGCGGCGCGCAGGGCGAGCAGGCTCAGTTCGTGGCCGAGGGAGTCGTGCATGTCCTGGGCGATCCGGGCGCGTTCGCGCAGCCTGGCCCGTTCCTCGGCGTGCCGCTGTTCGTCCTCCAGACGGGCCGCCCTGAGCCAGCCGGCCTCCGCGAGGGCCCGGCTCTGCCGCCAGTAGCGTCCGCCGAGCCAGGGGAAGACGCAGCCGAAGAGCAACGTCCCCGTCAGCACCAGCCACTCGGGCACCGGGTCGACGCCGACCAGCACGATCCGCACCGTGCCGACGACGCCGGCACCGACGAAGCAGGCCACCGCGCGACGCGCCCGCTGGGCGCGCAGGCCCAGCAGCAGGGCGAAGACGCCGAGGGCGGGACCGTAGGACACGCTGAAGAGAGCGGGGGCCGCGGCCAGGCCCAGGCCCGCCGCCAGCGCGAAGGCGGTGAGCGGCTGGCGCCGGGAGAGCGCGACGGCCACGGCGAGGATCCCCAGGCCGGCCAGCTGCTGCCAGAGGGGACGCGGCTCGTTCAGCCCCAGTCGGTCGGCGGTGACGGCGGGGAGAGCGAGGGTGCCCCAGAGGAGGGCACCGCTGCCGAGAGGGGTGAGGCGGGCGGGGGCGCGACCGGGCCCCACGTCGCCGCCGCGACCGGGCCCCAAGCCGTCGCCGCGACCGTGCCACGCGCCGCTGCCGGACCCCGCGCCACTGCCGGACCCCGCGCCGCTGCCGGGCCCCGCGTCGCCGGTCCCGGCGTCGTAGGCCGGACGGGTACCTTCCATGGGACGGACGCTACAAGCGGCGAGCAGGGTGGCGCCCCTGCCGATCGTCAGGTGTCACGCCCGCCACCGGGTGGCGGTGCACCCGCGCGGTGGCCCTCCCGTGGCAGGATCGAAGGGTCATGACTGCGCCCACGAAACCCTCGAACAACGGCCCCTCCGACCCCACCGCGGCCCCGGCCTCCGCCGCCGTCTCCGCGTACCCGGGACACCCCGCCGTCTCCGGCACCCCGGCCACCGCCGACGTCTCCGCGTCCGGTGTGCCGTTGCACGCCCCCGTCATCGGCTGGTTCGACGAGCACGCCCGCGATCTGCCGTGGCGGCGTCCGGAGGCCGGCGCGTGGGGTGTGATGGTCAGTGAGTTCATGCTCCAGCAGACGCCGGTGAGCCGCGTCCTGCCCGTCTACGAGCAGTGGCTGGCCCGCTGGCCACGCCCCGCCGACCTCGCCGCGGAGGCGCCCGGCGAGGCCGTCCGCGCCTGGGGCCGGCTCGGCTACCCGCGCCGCGCCCTGCGCCTGCACGGCGCCGCCGCGGCCATAACGGAACGGCACGGCGGCGACGTACCGGCGGACCACGCCCAGCTGCTGGCGCTGCCCGGCATCGGCGAGTACACGGCCGCCGCGGTCGCCTCCTTCGCCTACGGCCAGCGGCACGCCGTACTGGACACCAACGTCCGCCGGGTGTTCGCCCGCGCGGTCACCGGTGCGCAGTACCCGCCGAACGCCACCACCGCCGCCGAGCGGAAACTGGCGCGCGCGCTGCTCCCGGACGACGAGGCGAGGGCCGCGCGCTGGGCCGCCGCCTCGATGGAGCTGGGCGCACTCGTCTGCACGGCGAAGAACGAGTCGTGCCACCGCTGCCCGATCGCCGCCCAGTGCGCCTGGCGGCTGGCCGGCAAGCCCGCGCACGACGGGCCGCCGCGGCGCGGCCAGACGTACGCGGGAACCGACCGGCAGGTACGCGGCCGGCTGCTCGCCGTGCTGCGTGACGCGCACGGAGCGGTGCCGCAGGCCGCCCTCGGCCAGGTGTGGCACGAACCGGTCCAGCGCGCCCGCGCCCTGGACGGCCTCGTCGCCGACGGCCTGGTGGAACCCCTGGCGGACGGGATGTACCGACTGCCGCTGAGCTGAAGCCGGAGCCCAGCGGTGGATCACGGGGTGGATCACAGAGCTGGAGCACAGCGGTGGAGCACAGTGGAGGTCCCCAGTGGTGGACCAGTGGTGGATGACGCCGCTGTGGCTTCTGTGACAGCGGCGCCGCCAGGCGAATCACCCTTTACCCGCCCCAAGCAACCTACCGCTTCGACCCGTCCCCGCTTCTGTTACACAACCGACGGACAGCCGAGGGTTTGCCGCAGGCTGCTTCGCACAGCGCCGTGACAACGCTTCCCTACCTTCGTTCATGTGCCCCGCGGGCACAGGACGACTACGGACCACAGGCAGTGGGCCGGCGGATGACCAACCGCCGGAAAACGGGGATCGGAAGGCGGTTGACCATGGCGCAGGGCGAGGTGCTCGAGTTCGAGGAGTACGTCCGTACCCGGCAGGACGCGCTGCTGCGCAGCGCACGCCGGCTGGTACCGGACCCCGTCGACGCCCAGGACCTGCTGCAGACCGCGCTGGCGCGGACGTACCGCCGCTGGGAGACGATCGAGGACAAGCGGCTGGCGGACGCCTACCTGCGCCGGGTGATGATCAACACGCGGACCGAGTGGTGGCGGGCGCGGAAGCTGGAGGAGGTGCCGACCGAGCAGCTCCCGGAGGCCTGCGTGGACGACTCCACCGCGCAGCACGCGGACCGCGCCCTGCTGATGGACGTCATGAAGGTGCTCGCCCCGAAGCAGCGCAGCGTCGTGGTGCTGCGACACTGGGAGCAGATGTCAACGGAGGAGACGGCCGCCGCCCTCGGCATGTCGGCCGGCACCGTCAAGAGCACGCTGCACCGGGCGCTCGCCCGGCTCCGCGAGGAGCTGGTCGCCCGCGATCTGGACGCACGGGCGCTGGAGCGTGAGGAGCGGGAGCGTTGCGCTGCCTGACCGTCGGCCGGAGGCCCCCGGAGGGCCGGAGGAGTGTGCGGGCGGCGAGTACGGCGGTGGCCGTGTTCGTCGCCCTCGGCGTTTCCCTCTCCGGCTGCGCCGCCGGCGGCACCGGCGCCCGTGACGAGGGCCCGGCGCACGCGGAGGCGGTGGGCGGCGCCGCCTCCTCCTCCCCCTCACCCGCGGCCTCCGCCTCCAAGGTCCCCGACCGCGTGGACGCGGTGCGGCTCGTCAAGGCCGACCCCGAGGTCGCCACGGAGGTCAAGCGCGAGCTGAAGCCCTGCGCCGGCGACCAGTACCCCGTCGACGTGTCGTACGGGGAGATGACCGAAGGCTCCGCGGAGGACGTCGTCGTCAACGTGCTGACGTGCGGTGACGCGGTGGGTGTGGGCAGTTACGTGTACCGCGAACAGGACGGCGCGTACCAGAACGTGTTCAAGGCCGAGGAGCCTCCGGTCTACGCGGAGATCGACCGCGGCGACCTGGTGGTGACCAAGCAGGTGTACGAGAAGGGCGATCCGGTGTCGAGTCCGTCCAACACCAACGTGATCACGTACCGCTGGACCTCGGGCCGGTTCACCGAGGAGTACCGCACCCACAACGACTACAGCAACGCCGTGGGGACCGCACCGAGTGAGGTTCCGGAGGCGGTGCAGGAACCGGAGCCGGAACCGGAGCCGGACAGCTGACGCGCACGGCACGTGAACCGATCGGGCCGCTCGGACCGATGACCGAGTGAACGCGGTGCGCGCTTCCGGCGTCTGCCCGAGTGACCGCACGTGGCGCGGGTGACCGCACCGCTTCCGGCGACCGCACCCGACCATCACAACGAGGACTGAGAGCACCGGGATGGCAGACCAGACCCACGTCCTGTTCGTCGAGGACGACGACGTCATCCGCGAGGCCACCCAGCTCGCCCTGGAGCGGGACGGCTTCGCGGTCACCGCGATGCCCGACGGGCTCTCCGGCCTGGAGGCGTTCCGGGCCGACCGCCCCGACATCGCGCTCCTCGACGTCATGGTCCCCGGCCTCGACGGCGTCAGCCTGTGCCGCCGGATCCGGGACGAGTCCACCGTGCCGGTGATCATGCTGTCGGCGCGGGCGGACTCCATCGACGTGGTGCTCGGCCTGGAGGCGGGCGCCGACGACTACGTGACCAAGCCGTTCGACGGGGCCGTGCTGGTCGCCCGGATCCGCGCGGTCCTGCGCCGCTTCGGCCACGCCGGCGGCGTCGACCGGGCGGAGGCGGGAACCGCCGCGGACACCGGAGGCGTGCTCACCTTCGGCGAGCTGGAGGTCGACACCGACGGCATGGAGGTGCGCCGGGCCGGGCGGCCGGTGGCGCTCACCCCGACCGAGATGCGGCTGCTGCTGGAGTTCTCCTCCGCGCCGGGCACGGTGCTCTCGCGCGACAAGCTCCTGGAGCGCGTGTGGGACTACGGCTGGGGCGGTGACACCCGCGTCGTCGACGTCCATGTGCAGCGGCTGCGCACCAAGATCGGCCAGGACCGGATCGAGACGGTCCGTGGCTTCGGCTACAAGTTGAAGGCCTGAGCGGGGACACAGGGATATGCGGTCGTTCTACCGACGCCGGACCGCCTCGCCGCCGGGGCGCCCGGACGACCACGCGGGCGCCCCGGCGGTACCGGGCGCCCGTACGGGGACGAGTACGCCCACGGGACTGGACATCCGTACGGGACCGAGGACCCGCGCCGGACTGAGGACCCGCGCTGGGCTGAGGACCCGCGCCGGACTGAGGACCCGCGCTGGGCTGAGGACGCGGGCTGGGCTGAGGACGCGGGCGGCACTGAGGATCCGCCGGGGACTGAGCATCCGTACCGGACTGCGCTGGAAGCTCAGCGCGGCCATCGCGCTGGTCGGCGCGCTGGTGGCGGTCGTACTGAGCCTGGTCGTGCACAACGCGGCCCGGGTGTCGATGCTGGACAACGCCCGCGACCTCGCGGACGAGCGCATCCTGGTCGCCCAGCGCAACTACGAGCTGTCCGGGCGGCAGAACTTCCCCAACGCCCGGATCGACGACCCGGCCCTGCCCGCGGAGCTGCGCCGCAAGGTCGAGAACGGGCGGCGCGCGACGTACGTCTCCGACCGGCCGAGCGGCGTCACGGACATCTGGGCGGCGGTGCCGCTCAAGGACGGGCACGTGATGTCCCTGCACACCGGGTTCACCGACCGCAGCGCGGACATCCTCGAGGACCTCGACCAGGCACTGGTCATCGGCTCCATCGCGGTCGTCCTGGGCGGCAGCGCGCTCGGTGTGCTCATCGGCGGTCAGCTGTCGCGCCGGCTGCGCAAGGCCGCCGCCGCCGCGCACCAGGTCGCCAACGGCGAGCCGGACATCCGCGTCCGGGACGCCATCGGCGGTGTCGTGCGGGACGAGACCGACGATCTCGCGAGTGCCGTGGACGCGATGGCGGACGCGTTGCAGCGGCGGCTGGAGGCCGAGCGCCGGGTCACCGCGGACATCGCGCACGAACTGCGCACCCCGGTCACCGGACTGCTGACGGCCGCCGAGCTGCTGCCGCCGGGCAGGCCGACCGAGCTGGTGCTGGACCGGGCGCGGGCGATGCGCACGCTCGTCGAGGACGTCCTGGAGGTGGCCCGGCTCGACGGTGCCTCGGAGCGGGCCGAGCTGCAGGACATCATGCTGGGCGCCTTCGTGACCCGACGGGTGACGGCCAAGGACCCGGACGTCGAGGTGCGGGTGGTGCACGAGTCAGAGGTGACCACCGACCCGCGCCGCCTGGAGCGGGTGCTGTTCAACCTGCTCGCCAACGCCGCCCGGCACGGCCGGGCGCCCGTCGAGGTCAGTGTCGAGGGCCGGGTGATCCGGGTCCGCGACCACGGGCCGGGCTTCCCCGAGAAGCTCCTCGCCGAGGGCCCGAGCCGCTTCCGCACCGGCAGCACGGACCGGGCGGGGCGCGGGCACGGGCTGGGCCTGACCATCGCGGCCGGCCAGGCCCGGGTACTGGGCGCCCGGCTCACCTTCCGCAACGTACGGCCGGCGGGAGCGCCGGAACACGTACCGGCCGAGGGCGCGGTCGCCGTGCTGTGGCTGCCGGAGCACGCGCCGACGAACACCGGGAGCCATCCGATGCTGCCGGACCGGCCCGGAGCGTCTCCGGGCCGGTCCTAGACCCAGCGGGCGAAGTCTGGTCTGCGGGCGATGTCAGAGGCCACCCCTAGCCTTGGGCGCCATGGGGATACGGATCGACGCAGAGGCGAGCCACCCGGTCGACGACGAGGTGGAGCGGGTGCTCGGTCTGGCCGAGGCGGTCGGTGAGCCGGTCACGGTCACGTTCGTGTGGGAGGGGGGACGCCCTTCGGAACACGCGGTGCTGGTGCCCGCGGCGACGCTGGCACTGTGGGAGCACTGGGCTCCCGCCGCCTACCCGCCGAGGCTCGCCGCCGACCGGGCCGAGGCGGAGGAGAAGGAGGGGCCGGAGCCGGCTCATCCGGCGGAGTACGGCGCCTTCACGCTCTACCGCCGTCGCGTGGGAGGGCGCACGGCGGTCGCCCGCGACGGAGTGGTGGTCGCCGAGCTGCTGGACCCGGGCGAGGCGCACTGGCTGGAGGAGACGGCCCGCAATGTCCGCCAGGGCTTCATGGACCCGAAGCAGAAGGCGGCGTTCGAGGAATTCCTCGCCCGGCAGGCGGCCCTGGAGGAGTGACGGGCGCGGCGGCGGCGCCAGGTCCTGTCTGATAGTTGGTTTGTGGTTGGCCGTGGTGCGTGGAAGCGGATCGCTCCGTTGCTGCCGAGTACTGACGGCCGTGAGCGGCCCTGGCGGGACCTTCCCGAGCGGTATGGTCCGTGGCAGACGGGTTACGAGTGTTTCGCCGGGGCCTGGGCGGGGCTGTTGGAGCATGCCCAGGTCTGCGACGGCGCGGATCGCGAGGGCGCCGCGCCGTTCGCGTCGGCGAGTGTCCAGCAGATCAGGTCTCCGGTGCCCCCGTCTCCGCACAGTGCCGCTTCCTGTGCGCACCTTCCGTCCGCGTCCCATGACGAGCCGTGTGCTCGCGCCCGAGGTCCGCCCTGCCTTCCCGTCGGCGTGGCCCAGGCCCCGACGGGCCCCGCTCGTCAACGCGACCAACGGCAGCGAACCTCCAGGAAGACGCACATGATCGATACGCAACTCGAAGGCAAGAACGTCCTGGTCACCGGCGGCGCCGGAAACATCGGTGCGGCGATCAGCCGAGCCTTCGCGGCGCAGGGCGCACGGGTGGCGATCCACTACCTCGCGCAGGACCTTCCCACTCCGGAGGGCGCGGAGTGGGGCCACATCACACCGGGCACCCGAGAAGCCGAGAAGCCGGCCCGGGAACTGGGCAACGGTTCCTTCGCCGTCAGCGCGGATCTCTCCCAGCCCGACGGGGCACGCCGACTGGCGGTGGCTGCCACCGAACGCCTCGGCTCGATCGACGTGTTGGTCAACAACGCGGCCCACTGCGAGACGCCGGACACCGTGGACGGCCTGACAGCCGAGTCGCTGGAACGGCACTACCGGGTGAATGCCATCGCGCCGGCTGTCCTCACAACGGAGGCGGCACGTCTACGCACCGGCGATCAGTCGCTGTCCATTGTCAACATCTCCACCGACGCCGCCAGGGCGTTCCCCGGGCAGATCGGCTACGGCACGTCCAAGGCGGCGCTGGAGGGACTCACCCGGGCCACCGCGCTCGACCTGGCCGGTCGGGGCATTCGGGTGAATGCCGTCGCACCGGGCCCGGTACAGACCGGGTGGATGGGAGAGGACCTCCTGGCCCAAGCGGCGACGGTCGTGCCCATGGGCCGGGTGGGTGAACCGGAGGACATCGCGGACGCCGTGGTCTTCCTCGCTTCTCACCAGTCCCGCTGGATCACCGGACAGGTACTCCAGGTGGCCGGCGGACACGCTTTGTGACCGTAAGTCCCTCCCCGACACCGCTGTCTGGTGTCGGGGAGGACATCACGGTGCAGCGCAGGCCGCCGACGAACGCCGGCCAGGCGCCGGCCCCGACGGTGACGACCGGGCCGGACGGGTTCTCGGTGTCGCGTACGGGGACGGCGCCGGCGGCAGCCGACGCGCTGGGCGAGGGCGGGCGCGGGCTCGTGGTCGTCGGGGCGGTGGCCGACCGGTGGGGCGTCACGCCGTGCGCCGACGGGCGGGGCAGGACGGTGTGGTTCGAGTGCGGCCGTGACTGACCGGCCCACGGCGAAGGCCTCCGGGTGGCGGGAACCATCCGGAGGCCCTGGCGCGGGTGGAAGGGGGACTCACACCGCCTCGGTCACCGGTGCCTTGGCCGCCGCCGTGTCGCCGTCCCCGTCGGCCGGGCCCTCCGTGTCCTTCGGTCCCGCTCCCTTCAGCGGTACCTCCTTCACGAAGACCGCCGCGACCAGGGCGGCCACCGCCACCACGGCGCCCAGCAGGAACGCTCCGTGCGTGCCGGAGGACACCGCGTCCTGGTAGGCCACGCGTGCCGCCTCCGGCAGTTCGGCCAGGCTCGCCGCGTCCAGCTGGGCCGACTGCTCCGTCACCTCGGTACCCAGCGCGCCCGCCTTCTCCGACATGACCTCCTGGACACGGTGGTTGAACAGGGCGCCCATGATCGCGACGCCGAAGGAGGAGCCGAGGGTGCGGAAGAGGGTGGTGGAGGAGGAGGCGACGCCCATGTCCTTCATCTCCACGCTGTTCTGCGCCACCAGCATGGTGATCTGCATCAGGCAGCCCATGCCGAGGCCGACGACGGCCATGTACACCCCGGAGGTGAAGCGGCTGGTGTCGGTGTCCATGGTCGACAGCAGGTAGAGCCCGACGGTCATCAGCGCGCCGCCGGCCACCGGGAAGATCTTGTAGCGGCCGGTGTTGGTGGTGACCCGCCCCGCCACCATCGACGTGACGAGCATCGCGCCCAGCATCGGCAGGAGCAGCAGCCCGGAGTTGGTGGCGGACGCGCCCTGCACCGACTGCTGGTACAGCGGCAGGAAGAGGGTGGCGCCGAACATCACGAAGCCGACGATGAAGCCGATCAGGGACATCAGCGTGAAGTTGCGGCTGCGGAAGATGTGCAGCGGCATGATCGGCTCGGCGGCCCGGGTCTGCCAGAAGCCGAACCCGACCAGCGCGGCGACGCCGATGCCGATCAGCTCCATGATCCGCGCGGAGGTCCAGGCGTACTCGGTGCCGCCCCAGGTGGTCACGAGCACGACGGCGGTGATGCCGACGGTCAGCAGCACGGCGCCCAGGTAGTCGATCCGCGCCTGACTGCGCTTCTTCGGCAGGTGCAGTACGGCGCTGACGGCGACCAGCGCGACCGCGCCGAGCGGCAGGTTGATGTAGAAGGACCAGCGCCAGCCCCAGTGGTCGGTGATGGTGCCGCCGACCAGCGGTCCGCCGATCATCGCCAGCGCCATGACGCCGGCCATCATGCCCTGGTACTTGCCGCGCTCCCGGGGCGGTATCAGGTCGCCGATGATGGCCATGACGCCGACCATCAGGCCGCCGGCGCCCAGGCCCTGCACGGCGCGGAAGCCGATGAGCTGGCCCATGTCCTGGGCCATGCCGCTGAGCGCCGAGCCGATCAGGAAGATCACGATCGACGTCATGAAGACGCCCTTGCGCCCGTACATGTCGCCGAGCTTGCCCCACAGCGGGGTGGAGGCCGCGGTCGCGAGGGTGTAGGAGGTGACCACCCAGGAGAGGTGCTCCAGGCCGCCCAGCTCGCCCACGATCGTCGGCATCGCGGTGCCGACGATCATGTTGTCGAGCATCGCGAGCATCATCGCGATCATGAGCGCGAGCAGGACCACCCGCACGCTCCTCGGCTGCTTCACCGCGCCGGCTCCGCCGGTCCCGCCGTCGCCGGCCCCTGTCTCCGGTGTGTCCGCCATCGCTCCCACTCCCCCAGCTGCCGCTGCGCACTCGCCTGCTTACTTGCCGACCGGCAAGTTCACTACACTGGGGAAAGTAGACTCGTAACTAGCCGGGCGTCAAGTAAGTTTTTCGGAAAGTGCGCGGAGCAGGGGGTGCATAGGAGGATGGGCGGCACGATGGACGGCACCAAGCAGCAGCGACGCCGCGGGGACACCCGCCAGCGCATCCAGGACGTGGCACTCGAGCTCTTCGCCGAGCAGGGGTACGAGAAGACCTCCCTGCGCGAGATCGCCGAGAGCCTGGACGTCACCAAGGCCGCGCTCTACTACCACTTCAAGACCAAGGAAGAGATCCTCGTCAGCATCTTCGAGGACCTCACGCGGCCGATCCAGGACCTGATCGCGTGGGGGCGGGAGCAGCCGCACACCCTGGAGACGAAGCGGGAGGCCCTCCGCCGGTACGGCGAGGTGCTGGCCGGCGCGGCACCGCTGTTCCGCTTCATGCAGGAGAACCAGGCGACGGTGCGGGACCTGCGCATCGGCGAGATGTTCAAGAACCGCATGCTCGGGCTGCGCGACATCCTCATCGACCCGGAAGCGGACCTGGTCGACCAGGTCCGCTGCGTCAGTGCGCTGTTCACGCTGCACGCCGGGATGTTCGTCCTCCAGGACCTGGAGGACGACCCCGAGAAGAGGCGCGCGGCCGTTCTCGAGGTCGCCACCGATCTGGTGACGCAGGCACACCGGGGCGCGGGGGGCGTGTAGCCCCCCCCCGCCCCGGCCCTGGCACTGACCCTGGCCCTGGCCCTGGCCTGGGACCGGTCCTGGCCGGATCAGGCCAGGACCGCCCTGGACGATCCTTAGACGGTCACGCCCTTGTCCCGGAGGAAGGAGACCGGGTCGACGGCCGAACCGTAGTTCGCGGTCGTACGGATCTCGAAGTGCAGGTGCGGGCCGCTGGAGTTACCGGTGTTGCCGGACTTGGCGATGGACTGGCCGGTCTTCACGACCTGGCCGGCCTTCACGTTGATCTTGGACAGGTGCGCGTACTGGGAGTACGTGCCGTTGCCGTGCTTGACCACGATCGCGTTGCCGTAGGCGGGGCCGTCACCGGCGCCGTTGCCGCCGGCCTTGACGACGGTGCCGCCGTGGGCGGCGACGACGTTGGTGCCGATCGGCACGGCGAAGTCCTGGCCGCTGTGCTTGCTCGCCCACATGCCGCCGTTCTGGGCGAAGCTGGCGGTGAGCTTGTAGTTCTTCACCGGGTCCACCCAGGAGGCGGCCTTCTTCTTGGTGGCCGTCTTCTTGGCGTCGACGGTGCTCGCGCCGGCCTTCGCCGCCTTGGCCTGCGCCGCGGCCTGGGCCTCGACGGCGCTCGCGGCGGTGGAGTTACTGGCCGCCGGGGTGCCGGTGGCGGCCGCGACCCCGGCTCCCAGTGCGACCGAGGCTCCGAGGCCTGCGGCCATCACCGCGGCGCGGGTGCGGATGGTCGTACGGGAAGAACGGGACGTGACACGCGGGAACATTCGAACCTCATGGGGACGGGAACAGAGGGATGCCTTTCCGGCGTGACGCTGATGCGCTCACCGGGCCGGCTCCACATTGGTAACCCGGGGCCCCCGAACCGCACAAAGGTGTGACCTACGACGCTATTTAGTACTTCAGCACGATACTTCTCGACCTCAGACAGAGCCCTCATTCTGGACAAAACCAGCTCAGAGGCCCGCGAAACGGCCATCGACGTACACCACTATGTCCGTTTTCGTAGTTCTTGCGGCTTCCACTATTCCTCGTAGTACAGGGCAGATGACCTGTGCGGCACGTCACCGGCGGCCATGATCGAAGGGGCCCGGATTGTGACGGGGGCTACTCCCGTCCCGGTTAACCCGCCACTCCCACAAGGGCGTTCACCTAGGCTCGGAGCATGGTCGACGTCACAGCACTCGGGGCCCGTGTCGCGTCCAGCGCGGTCGCACCGCTCGTCCGCAGGCTCTTCGTCCGGGACGGGCCGGGGGCCGCCCTCGTGGACCGGCCGGTGCGGATATCGGCGCTGGTGTCCTTCCGCGGTGAGAAGCGGAGCGTCACGCCCGAGGACGTCGACAAGGTCGCCGGGGAACTGGTCCGCAGGGCGATGAAGGCGGCGGGCCCGGGAGAGGGGCCCGTGGACCCCGCCGAGGCGACGGCCGTCAAGGACGCCCTGGCCCGCACCCTCGCCCGGCTCGGCGAGATCACCGTCGAGGACTACGAGGCCGTCGGGCTCGGGCCGGAGCGCTTCGCCCGCGAGCTGCGCGCGAACGTGCCGCTGGCCCCGTACGGGCTCGGCGCGGACGGCCTGCTGCTGTACGAGCGGCTGCTGCACACCGCCTCCCTGCACATCCTGAACTTCCTCACCCAGCGCTCCACCTACGTCGCCCGCCAGCAGACCGTCCAGACCCAGCAGCTGGCCCGGCTCGTCCAGGCCGTCGACGTACTGCTGGAACGGCTGCCGTCCCGGTCGGCCGAGGACGCCGGGTTCGAGGAGCGTTACGCGGACCACATCGCGGCCCGGTACGGCACGCTCACCATCTACGGTCTGGACGCCGGGACCCGCGAGTGGCCGCTGGACACGGCCTATCTGAGCCTGGAGGCGGCCCGGCCCCTGGCCGGGCGGGAGGGCGGCCGGGAGGGCGGCCGCCAGGAGGCGGAGTACCTGGCCGTGGCCGCCGAGCAGGTGCTCGCCGGCCAGGACCAGGTGTTCCTGCGCGGCGTCGCCGGTTCCGGCAAGACCACCCTCGTCCAGTGGCTGGCGGTCACCACGGCCGGCCGCGCCTACGACCACGGGCTGACCCACCTCATCGGGCGGGTGCCCTTCGTGCTGCCGATGCGCCGGATCGTCCGGCCCGGGGCCGAGCTGCCCTTTCCCGGCGACTTCCTGCGGGCGGTCGGCTGCCCGGTCGCCGGGGAGCAGCCGCCGGGGTGGGTGGAGCGGGTGCTGCGGGCCCGGCGCGGGGTGCTGCTGGTCGACGGCATCGACGAGATCGCCGGCGACCGCCGCGCCGCCGCCCGGCGCTGGCTGCGCGAGCTGGTGCGGGCCTTCCCCGGCAACCTGTGGCTGGTCACCTCGCGCCCGTCGGCCGTACCGGAGGACTGGCTGGGCGCCGAGGGCTTCGGCGAGCGCGTCCTGGCCCGGATGTCCCAGGACGACGTCACCACCTTCGTACGCCGCTGGCACCGCGCGGCCGGCGCGCCGGAGCCGGTCGGCGAGGCACTGCTGCGGTCCGTGCGGACCACGTCCGAGCTGAACCGGCTGGCCACCAATCCGCTGATGTGCGGCATGCTCTGCGCCCTGCACCGCGACCGGCGCGGCTTCCTGCCGCAGGACCGCAGATCCCTGTACGAGGCCGCGCTCGCCATGCTCCTGGAGCGCCGTGACCGGGAGCGGGAGCTGCACGACCCCGCCGGGGCGCGGCTGCCGTACGCGGTCCAGGTGCAGCTGCTCCAGAAGCTGGCCTGGTGGCTGATCCGCAACGGCCGCCAGGAGATGGACCGGGCCGAGGCCCTCCAGATCATCGGCCGCGCGCTGCCCGCGCTGAACCTGGCGGGCAGCGGCGACGAGGAGGTCTACCGCGCCCTGCTGCTGCGCTCGGGACTGCTGCGCGAGCCCGCCGAGGGGCGGGTGGACTTCCTCCACCGCACCTTCCAGGACTATCTCGGTGCCCGGCTGGCCGTGCAGGAGATGGACTTCGACCTGCTGGTCGACCACGCCGAGAGGGACGACTGGGAGGACGTGATCCTGCTCGCCCTCGCGCACGCCCGGCCCAGGGAGGCGGAGTACATACTGCGCCGGCTGGCGGACTCGGGCCACGCGCGCGGCACCCTGCTGGCGGCCGCCGGTCTCCGCTACGTGGCGGAGGTCGACCCCGAGGTGCGCGAGCGGGTGGAGGACGGTCTGCGGACGCACGTACCACCGGTGGACTTCGAGGCGGCGCGGGAGCTGGCGCGTGCCGGGGGCGACCTGGTGCTGGGTCTGCTGCCGGGGCCGGAGGAGATCGATCACCGCACGGCGGCCCGGGTGGTGTTCACGGCCGCCGGTGTGGGAAGCGAGGCGGCGCTGCGGTTCCTGTGCCGTTTCCGCGAGCACCCCGGCTCCGGGGTGCAGCAGTCGCTCGCCGCCGCCTGGCACCTGTTCGACCGGGAGCAGTACGCCCGCGAGATCCTCGCACACCTGCCCCGGCAGTGGTCCGTCGACGTGTCCACGGCCGACGACCTGCGTACGCTCCGCTCGCTCGGCGGCTGGGAGCACATCCTCGTCCGCGGCGCGTACCGGGTCGACGACCTGACCGGACTGATCGTCGCCGAGCGCCTCGTCCACCTGACGCTGGAGGCGGCACATCCGGTGGAGGGGCTGGCCTGGCTCTCGGCCTTCCCCGGCCTGCGCTCCGTCGCCGTGCTGACCGACACGGACGCGGCCGTGACCCGGCAGGTGCCGGACGGAGTGAAGGTCCAGATCGTCCCAGCCGGCTCGCCCTCCCGACCACAGGGGTAACCCACATACATGGATGCCGTCGTCCGCACCCCCTCCCACCTCGCCGCCCCCCTCGTCCGCAGACTCTTCCGGGTCCCCGTCCGGCCGCCCGTGTTCCGCGAACCGGTCCCCGGCCTCGTCACCTGGCGCGGTCCGGACGCCCCGGCCACCCCGGACGACGTCCACCGCACCGCCGCCGAGCTGGTCCACCTCGCCGCCGAGCGGCACGCCGCGCCCACCGCCGAACTGGCCCCGGTCGTCGACGTCCTGGCCCGCACCCTGCTCGCCGTCGCCGAGGTCGACGTCACCGACGCCGACGCCGTGCGGCTCGGGCCGCAGGACTACGCGCGGCGCCTGCGGGGCGCGGTGCAGGGCGCGGACCGGGAACTGTCGCCGGACGCCGCCTGGTTCCACGACGCGCTGCTGGTCTCCGTGTGCCTGCACGTCCTGCACCATCTGGTGCGGCGCTCGCCCTACCTCCAGCGCCACCTGGCCGGGCGGGCCGGCCGGATCGCCCAGCTGGTCGACCTGGGCGACGCCGAGGCGGCGACCCGGCAGCCGCAACGCTCGGAGGCGGACGCGGCGTTCGAGGCCGAGTACGCCCAGTGGGTGGCCCGGCGGCACGGCTGGCTGACCATCGTCGGCGTGGACTTCCCCAACGCGCCCGACCGTTGGCCGCTGGAGGAGACCTACCTGAGCCTGGAGGCCGAGGAGCGCAGCGGCGGCGTGGCCGGCGCGGAGGACGATCAGCGCACCGTCCTGCTCGCGGACCGCGCCCTGGAGGACCACGAACGGGTGCTGCTGCGCGGGGGCGCGGGCTCCGGCAAGACGACCCTGGTCCAGTGGCTGGCCGTGGCCGCCGCCCGCCAGGGTTCCCGGGTCCCCTTCATCCTGCCCGTACGCCGCTTCGCCCGGGAGGGCTTCCCGGCCCCGGACGACTTCCTGCACGCGGTCCGGCACCCGCTCGCCGGCCGGGCGCCGGAGGGCTGGGTCGTGCGCACCCTGCTCTCCGGCCGTGCCCTGCTGCTGGTCGACGGCATCGACGAGGCGCCCGAGAAGACCCGCGGCGAACTGCGCGACCGGCTCCGCCGGCTGCTGCGCGTCTTCTCCGGCAACGGCTGCCTGGTCACCTCCCGGCCCTCCGCCGTGTCGGACGGCTGGCTCTCGGGGGGCGGGCTGGCCGAGGAGGACTTCGTCGAGCTGTCCCTCGCGCCGATGTCGCGGGACCAGGTGACACGGTTCATCCGGGACTGGCACTCGGCGGCCCGGCTGGACGAGCGGAGCCGCTCGGCCGGGCCGCGGGAACGGGGCACGCTGGACGAGTACGAACAGCGGCTGCTGCACTCCGTACGGATCTACCGCGAGCTGCGCCAGCTCGCCACCAACCCGCTGATGTGCGGCCTGATATGCGCGCTGAACCGGGACCGCGCCGGCTCCCTGCCCAGCGGCCGCAAGGAGCTCTACGACGCCGCCCTGGAGATGCTGCTCCAGCGCCGCGACCCCGAGCGGGACGTGCTGTACGCCGATGACGTGCGGCTCCAGCAGAGCACCCGGGAACGGCTGCTGCAGAAGCTGGCCCACGCCATGCTGGAGGAGGACGCCTCCGAGCTGACCGGCGAGCGTGCGGTCGGCATCCTGGACGCCGCGCTGCCGGCCATGCCCGCCGCCCGTGCGCAGGGGGACGGCGCGAAGATCTTCCGCCATCTGCTGCACCGCACCGGCCTGCTGCGCGAACGGTCGGGAGAGTCGGTCGACTTCGTCCACCGCACCTTCCAGGACTACCTGGCCGCCAAGGAGATCGTGGCGCGCGGCCGGTTCCCCACGCTGGTGGACCACGCCCACCAGTCCGAGTGGGAGGAGGTCATCCGCATGGCCGCCGCCCACGCCCGCCCCGAGGAATGCGCCGAGTTCCTGGAGCGGCTGCTCGCGGCGGCGCCCGGACTGCGCCGCCCACAGATCAACCACCGCCGGCTGATGGCCGCGGCCTGCCTGGACCACGTCACCGAACTCGACCCGGCCGTCCAGCGGCTCGTCCACGAGCGCACGAAGAACCTGGTGCGCCCGACGACCGAGCCGGCCGCCCGGGGACTGGGCTGGGTCGGCCCCATCGTCCTGGAGCTGCTGCCTGACCCCGGCCACGTCCCCGACGACCGGCAGGCGCTGCTGCTCGCCATCACCGCGACCCGCGTCCAGGACGACGCCGCCATCGACTACCTGGCCCGTCTGCGGTCCCGCTCCGCCCTGTCGGTGCGCGCCGAACTCGCCCGTGGCTGGCGCCACTTCGACACCGAGCGGTACGCCGAGGAGATCATCGCCCATCTCGACCCGGACGGCCTCTACTTCCCCGTCGCCGACACCGCCGAGCTGGCGGCCCTGCGCCAGCTGGGCGGGCGCCCGCGCATCCAGGTGGCCGGTGTGATGCGCGCCGAGGAACTGCTGGCGGGCCTGGCCCCCGGTCAGCTGACCCACCTCTGGCTCAACGCGGAGCTTCCCGACACGGACCTCGCGTGGCTGTCCGGCTTCCCCCGGCTGCGGGTACTGCGGGTCAACCCGCGCCTGCCCCGGGTGCGGAACGTGCCGGACGGGGTGGACATCACGGCGTGACTGCGGGCCGGACGGCCGGCCACTGCCCAGTAACCCCGTCGGCGCCAGGACTGCCGGGCCGTGATGGACAAGGCCCTGCCCTGCCTGAAGAAGCGGAAGTCCGCCGGCCTGTACGTCCGCGGCTTCCCCGACCTGTTCCGCGACGTCGCCGAGTACAAGACCGAGCAGCGCGCGGAGATCGAGTCGAAGGGCTGCACGATCACCGCGAACATCGGCAACAGCGCCACCGACCTGTCGGGCGGCCACACCGAGGACCTTCGAGCTGCCGGACTGCGACGGCCGGTTGTCCTGGCCCTCGATAAGCTCCTCCCCGTCGATCAACCACGGGGGTGGCACATGGAACCGGCGGTACTCGGCGGGAAGCTGGCGTCCAGTCTGGTCGCCCCGCTGGTGAAGAAGCTGTTCGTGGCGGGCGCGCCCGGCGCCGGGCTGGTGGACAGGCCGGTCCGGCTGACCCGCCTGGTCTCCTTCAGGGGCGAGCAGCGCACCCTCGGCGAGAAGGAGGTCCGCAGGCTCGCGGGCCGACTGGTCGCGGACTCCCTCGACTCCCCGGGCGAGCCGCCCTTCCCACGCGACGAGGAGACCGCCGTCGCCGACGCCCTGGCCGCGCGGCTGCTCGCCCTGGGCGACCTGGACATGGACGACGTGCAGGCGGTGCGGCTGGGGCACGAGGAACTGGCCGTCCGGCTGCGGCAGCGGACTTCCGGGTCCGGGGCGGCTGCCGGCCTGTCCGCCGACGCCGGCTACTTCCTCGACACGGCGACCGAGTGGGCCTGCCTGCACATCCTGGAGTTCTTCACCCGGCGCTCCACCTTCGTCGCCCGAACCCTGGTGGAACAGACCCGGGCCCAGGCCGAGCTGATCGCGAAGGTCGACGAGCTGATCACCCGTGTCCCCCGTCCGGACGCCCGGGACACCGCGTTCGAACGCCGGTACCTGTCCTACGTGGTCGACCGGCACAACCACCTCACCATCTACGGCATCGACCTGCGTGACTCTCCGGACCGGTGGCCGCTGGAGGTCGCGTACCTGACGCTGGAGGCGACCGCCGACCAGGAAACGGACCAGGACGCCATACCCGGCGAGACTCCACCGGCCCGAACTCGTCGGATGCCCGCCGACGAGACCCTGGACAAGGAATCCAGGGTGCTGCTGCGGGGCGACGCGGGCTCCGGGAAGACGACACTGGTGCAGTGGCTCTCGGTGACCTCGGCTCGAGAAGGCACACGTATTCCGTACGTGCTCCCGCTGCGCACCCTGATCCGCACCGGCCCGCCGCCCGCACCGGAAGCCTTCCTGAGAGCGGTCGGCTGCCCGCTGTCCCCACCCGACGGCTGGGCGGAACGCGTGCTGGCCGATGGGCGGGCCCTGGTCCTGATCGACGGACTGGACGAAATCCCGGACGCCGACCGCCACGGCACCCGGGACTGGCTGCGCTCCCTCGTCCACGCCTACCCCCGCAACCGCTGGCTGGTGACCACCCGTCCCACCGCCGTACGCTCCGACTGGCTGTCGCAGGAGGGTTTCCGGGAACTGTCCCTGGCACCGATGAGCCGGGCGGAGGTCGTCACCTTCGTCCACCGCTGGCACCAGGCAGCGCGCGCCCCGGAGTACGAGCGAAGGCTGCTGGACTCTCTGCGCACCAAGCGCGATCTGTCGCGCCTCGTCACCAACCCCCTCATGTGCGGACTGGTCTGCGCCCTCCACCGCGAGCGTCGCGGCTACCTGCCCACCGGGCGCAAGGAGTTGTACGAAGCGGCCTTCACCATGCTTCTCTCCCGGCGGGACCGGGAGCGGGGCATGGGCACGGTCGAACTTCCGGAAATGGGCGAGGAGGCCCAGCTCGACCTGCTGCAACGGATCGCCTACGCGCTGGTGTTGAGCGGTGGCAGCGAGATGGCCGTGGAGACGGCCGAGAGAATCGTGGAGCGAGCGCTGCCCACCCTGGCGTCCGCCGTCGGGCAGGTGGACGCGTCGACGGTGCTGCGCTCACTGCTGCTGCGCAGCGGGGTACTGCGCCGCCCTGCCGAGGGTTCCGTTGATTTCGTCCACCGCACCTTCCAGGACTACCTGGCAGCCCGATGTGCCGTGGAGGAGGGCCACCTCGACGTACTCGTCAGCCGTGCCGACGACACCCAGTGGGAGGACGTCATCCGCATGGCCGTGGCGCATGCCCGGCCCCGCGAACGCGTCTCGGTGCTGAAGAGGCTGCTGGCGAAGAACTCACCGCGGCTCACGCTGCTTGCCCTGGCCTCTCTCGAGCACGCGGCACCGCTGGATCCGGCGGTACGGGAGGAGGTGGAGAACTGGGCCGCCGAACTCGTCCCACCGCGCACGACCGAGGCGGCGAGGCAGCTGGCGGGAGCCGGTCCGCTGGTGCTGGAACTCCTGCCGGGGCCAGCGGAACTGACGGACGAGGAGGCCCTGGGCGTCACCGTCACCGCCTCGGTCCTGGGCGGGGAGGAACCCGACGGGGCACTCACGGTACTGCGCCGATTCCGGGATCACCCGGGCCTCGACGTCCGACGGCAGCTCACGGGCACCTGGCACCGGTTCGGCACTGAGGAGTACGCGGCCGAGGTCCTCGACCACCTCGACCGCACGGACCTCTTCCTCGACTGCGAGTCGCCCGCCCAGCTCGCGGCCCTCGCCAGGATGCGCCCCTGGACCGGGTTGCGCGTCTCGGGCCCTCGTCGAGCCGCAGACCTCGTGGCCGCCGTACCGGAACCAAGGGCGGTGACCGCGCTCCAGCTCATCGTCAATCCGCTGCTGACCGAACTTGATGCCCTTCGGCGCTTCACCTCGCTGAACCGCTTGACACTCTCGGGGTGCCCGGACGCGACGGGTCTGGACCGACTGTCGCCGTTGCCCCTTACCGAACTCGTCCTCTCCCCCGTCGCCGACCTGACGGGACTGCGGTCCTTGCCGTCACTGAGCCTTCTCTCCCTGGTACAGGAACTGCCTGGCGCCGACCTCACCGAGGCGCTGCCGACCGAGGCCCCGCTGGGCTTCCTCTTCCTGGGCGGCGGCAGCACGGACACCACCGGGCTGCGGGGGCTGGGTCACTGGCGAACGCTGCACACGCTCAGCCTCGGACCACTGACCACGGAGCTGACGGCATCCGACTGGGGGGAGGTCGCCGCACTGCCCGGACTCAATCACCTGTATCTGAACGCGGCGATCATCCGGGACCTGCCGGCCTCCATCGGCCGCATGCCCGAGCTGCCCGGCGTTGAGGTGCTGCATGTCCCCGCGATGGAGGGCACCGAGCACCTCGCCCCCCTGGCGCCCCGACTGCCCGGAGTGCATTCCGTGGTTCTTGGGAACAGGTACGGACACTTCTTCCCCGCGTCCGACTTCCAGGCTGTCTTCCCCGGCGCGCAGGTGACCCTGGAGTTCCGCTGAGGCAGCGAAAGGGGCTGCCCGGGACCGAAGTCCCGGGCAGCCCCTTTCCGGCGCACCCCCGGAGGGCTACGCCTCCTTGCTCAGGTTCGGGCCGGCGCCGCCGGCCGCCTGCTCGATCGGCGGGACGTCGGGGAGCGCCGACTTCTCCTCACCCCGGAAGGTGAAGGTCTTGGCGTCGCCCTCGCCCTCCGTGTCCACGACCACGATGTGACCGGGACGCAGCTCGCCGAAGAGGATCTTCTCCGACAGCGTGTCCTCGACCTCGCGCTGGATCGTGCGACGCAGCGGACGCGCGCCCAGCACCGGGTCGTAGCCCTTCTTGGACAGCAGCTCCTTGGCGGACGGGGAGAGCTCGATGCCCATGTCCCGGTCCTTGAGGCGCTCGTCGACCTTGTCGATCATCAGGTCGACGATCCGCAGGATGTCCTCCTGGCTGAGCTGCGGGAAGACGACCACGTCGTCGACACGGTTGAGGAACTCGGGCCGGAAGTGCTGCTTGAGCTCGTCCTGGACCTTGTTCTTCATGCGCTCGTAGTTGGTCTTCTTGTCACCCGAGGCCGCGAAGCCCAGGTTGAAGCCCTTGGAGATGTCCCGGGTACCGAGGTTGGTCGTCATGATGATGACCGTGTTCTTGAAGTCCACGACCCGGCCCTGGGAGTCGGTCAGGCGACCGTCCTCCAGGATCTGCAGCAGCGAGTTGAAGATGTCCGGGTGGGCCTTCTCGACCTCGTCGAAGAGGACGACCGAGAACGGCTTGCGGCGCACCTTCTCCGTCAGCTGGCCGCCCTCCTCGTAGCCCACGTAACCGGGGGGCGAACCGAAGAGACGGGAGACCGTGTGCTTCTCGCTGAACTCCGACATGTCGAGGGAGATCAGCGCGTCCTCGTCACCGAAGAGGAACTCCGCGAGCGCCTTGGACAGCTCGGTCTTACCGACACCGGACGGACCGGCGAAGATGAACGAGCCACCGGGACGCTTCGGGTCCTTCAGGCCGGCACGGGTACGGCGGATCGCCTTGGACAGCGCCTTGACGGCGTCGACCTGGCCGATGACCCGCTTGTGGAGCTCGTCCTCCATGCGCAGCAGGCGGGACGACTCCTCCTCCGTGAGCTTGAAGACCGGGATGCCGGTCGCCGTGGCGAGGACCTCGGCGATCAGCTCGCCGTCGACCTCGGCGACGACGTCCATGTCGCCGGCCTTCCACTCCTTCTCCCGCTTGGCCTTGGCGGCGAGGAGCTGCTTCTCCTTGTCGCGCAGGGAGGCGGCCTTCTCGAAGTCCTGCGAGTCGATCGCGGACTCCTTGTCGCGGCGGACGCCGGCGATCTTCTCGTCGAACTCGCGCAGGTCCGGCGGCGCGGTCATCCGGCGGATGCGCATCCGGGAACCGGCCTCGTCGATCAGGTCGATCGCCTTGTCCGGCAGGAAGCGGTCCGAGATGTAGCGGTCGGCCAGCGTCGCCGCCTGGACCAGGGCCTCGTCCGTGATGGAGACGCGGTGGTGGGCCTCGTACCGGTCACGGAGACCCTTGAGGATCTCGATCGTGTGCGGCAGCGACGGCTCCGCGACCTGGATCGGCTGGAAGCGGCGCTCGAGGGCCGCGTCCTTCTCCAGGTGCTTGCGGTACTCGTCCAGCGTGGTCGCACCGATGGTCTGCAGCTCACCGCGGGCCAGCATCGGCTTGAGGATGCTCGCGGCGTCGATGGCGCCCTCGGCGGCACCCGCACCGACCAGCGTGTGCAGCTCGTCGATGAACAGGATGATGTCGCCGCGGGTGCGGATCTCCTTGAGGACCTTCTTCAGGCGCTCCTCGAAGTCACCGCGGTAACGGGAGCCCGCGACCAGCGCGCCGAGGTCCAGGGTGTAGAGGTGCTTGTCCTTGAGGGTCTCGGGCACCTCGCCCTTGACGATGGCCTGCGCGAGGCCCTCGACGACGGCGGTCTTGCCGACGCCGGGCTCACCGATGAGGACCGGGTTGTTCTTCGTACGGCGGGACAGCACCTGCATGACCCGCTCGATCTCCTTCTCGCGCCCGATGACCGGGTCGAGCTTGGACTCACGAGCGGCCTGGGTGAGGTTCCGGCCGAACTGGTCGAGAACCAGGGACGTGGAAGGCGTGCCCTCCGCAGGACCGCCGGCGGTGGCGGTCTCCTTGCCCTGGTAACCGGAGAGCAGCTGGATGACCTGCTGCCGCACCCGGTTCAGATCTGCGCCCAGCTTGACCAGGACCTGGGCGGCGACGCCCTCGCCCTCGCGGATCAGGCCGAGCAGGATGTGCTCCGTGCCGATGTAGTTGTGACCCAGCTGGAGGGCCTCGCGGAGCGAAAGCTCCAGGACCTTCTTGGCACGGGGAGTGAAGGGGATGTGACCCGACGGGGCCTGCTGGCCCTGCCCGATGATCTCCTCCACCTGCTGGCGGACCGCCTCGAGCGAAATCCCGAGGCTCTCAAGGGCCTTGGCGGCGACACCCTCACCCTCGTGGATCAGGCCCAGGAGGATGTGCTCGGTGCCGATGTAGTTGTGGTTGAGCATCCGGGCTTCTTCCTGAGCCAGGACGACAACCCGCCGCGCGCGGTCGGTGAACCTCTCGAACATCGTTAATCGCTCCTCAGAGCGGTCAGGCAGTAAGGGGAACTTCCCCTCCCTGTCCTTCCGCAGCTTAGTCCCGCAAGCGGGGACCGCTCATTCCAACTGCCGACACCGTCGATGGCCTCCTGACCCCTGACGCCGACATCTGCCACAACCCGATGGTGCGAGACGATGTTCCCGCAGGCCAAGCACTTACCCCAGTCGCCAGTACGCCGATGGCGAACGCGAAGCGGCCCGATCTGCGTGTCGCCCCCTCCCACTAGGGATGTCTTACCCGCTGGGACTGACACTCCATGCCGCGCACACCGGTTCCCTCCGCTACGGGCGAACAACCTTGCGCCTCCCCGCGCCCCCGCGCGCCTCCACGACCGGCACTCTGCGCATTCGAACCAACACCCAGCGTAACCCGGGCGCTCTCGCCACTGTTGCGCTTGGCATGGCTGGCGCCCCGCCCTCGGTCCCGTTCCCCCGCCGGCCGCTCGAAGCGGGCGGCTCGTGCTCGTGGGAGCGGGTGCGGTGGTGGTACGAGGACGTGCTCGGCTGGCCGACGGTGCCCGGGGTACCGATGCGGCTGCGCGTGGGTCTCCGGTTCGACGTGCTGGACGTCCCGGCCGAGGCCGGCCACGCGGCACTGGAACGGCTGGAGCGGCTGGAGCGGTCCCGTGCGGCCCCGCTGCGGCCCGGTTTCCCGGTGGCCGTCCGGGGTGAGCGGATGCTGCTGCTCGTGGCGACGGGAGGCGCGGACGAACTGCCCGGGCTGCTGGAGTGGCTGGAGTGGGGCTCGCTGCCGCTCGACCTGACGGCGATCGGTGCGGGCGGCCTCATGGAGGCGCCCATGACTCCCCGGCCCGGCCCGGCCGGGCTGCCGCCGCGTCCCCCGGGTCGCGACGGCCCACAGGGGGCCGCCGTCTGGCTGCGACCCCCGGAGCCGGGGTGCGGGGTCGAGGCCTCGCTGCCGGCACTGTCGGCCACGGGGGGCGCCGAAACCGCCCCCGATCTCGCGCGCCTGGTCCACACACTGGCGACCCAGTGCCACCGGGTCCGGCTCTCCCCGCCCTCCCGCTTCTTCGGGGCGCGGGTCGGGTGCGGGTGATCAGCCGTTGGCCTGCTCGTACGCCTCGCGAACCTTCGCGGGAACACGGCCGCGGTCGTTCACGTCCCAGCCGTTCTCCTTGGCCCAGGCGCGGATCGCCGCGGTGTCCTGGCTGCCACCGGAAGAAGCGCGCGCCTTGCCGCGTCCGCCCGAAGCACGGCCCCCGGTACGACGACCGCCCTTCAGGTAGGGATCGAGAAGCCCACGGAGCTTGTCCGCATTGGCGGTGGTGAGATCGATCTCGTAGGTCTTGCCGTCCAGCGCGAACGTCACGGTCTCGTCTGCCTCGCCGCCGTCGAGGTCGTCGACAAGAAGGACCTGAACCTTCTGTGCCACTGGATTTCCTTTCATCGATAACGTGAGGGACGGAGATCCGCCGGCGTCCGCCGTATCGCCGTCCCTTGTTATATGCAGTACTGCAGTACGTCGGAAAGCAAACCGCTTTTGCCGGAAAAACACAAACCCCCGGTGGAGACCGGCAGTCCGGCTCGGGGCCGGAAAGATACGCGTTTCGGACATAGGGAACCCGCGAACGCTCCGTCAGTGGAATAAACCTGGCGAAGGGATGCGAAGGGCTGCGATGGTCCGTCAAGGACTACGAACGGCCGGGAAGAGCGGCGGATGCCTGCCGATGCCCGACGATCACAGATGCAGAAGCATCCGGCTGTTGCCCAGGGTGTTCGGTTTCACTCGTTCGAGACCCAGGAACTCCGCTACGCCCTCGTCATAGGAACGCAGCAGCTCCGCGTAGACATCGGTGTCGACCGGCGTCTCCCCGATCTCCACGAAGCCGTGCTTGACGAAGAAGTCCACTTCGAAGGTCAGACAGAAAACGCGTCGAACACCGAGCCAGCGCGCGGTCTCCAGCAACTTCTCCAGCAACTGATGGCCGACACCGACGCCCTTCAGGCCGGGCTTCACCGCGAGAGTCCGCACTTCCGCGAGGTCTTCCCACATCACGTGCAGGGCACCGCAGCCGACCACCTCGGCGTTGTCGTCCCGTTCGGCGATCCAGAACTCCTGGATGCTCTCGTAAAGCGTCACCATCGCTTTGTCGAGCAGGATGCGGTCACGGACGTACGCGTCGAGGAGCCGGCGCACGTCGGGGACATCGCTGGTGCGGGCCCGCCGGACGGTGATGGCTTTTGACATGTGGGGACGCTATCGCTCGCCCGCGTCCGGCACCGAGCCGGGGTTGGGCGCGGACGTTTCCGGTCCCTGCACGATGCGGATGGCGTCTCTGAGCGCCTCGCGTTGTTCCTCGCTCATCATGCCGAAGAAGGCGATGAGGGCGGCGGTGGGGTTGTCGCTCTGGGACCACGCGTCGTTCATCAGCGCGGCGGCGTAGGCAGCGCGGGTGGAGACCGCCTCATATCGATAGGCCCGGCCTTCCGCCTCGCGGCGCACCCAGCCCTTCTGATGGAGATTGTCCAAAACGGTCATCACGGTGGTGTACGCGATGGACCGTTCCCGTTGCAGGTCTTCCAGGACTTCTCGAACGGTCACGAGGCGGTTCCACTTCCACACCCTCGTCATGACCGCGTCTTCGAGTTCTCCCAATGGGCGAGGCACGCTCCGAACGATAGTGGGAGATCCCGGCGACCGCGTGCCGGACGTGCACTTTTGCGGGCAAACGGTCACAAAAAGGGCGTACGACTCCTCGGTGGGCGGGGAGTCGTACGCGGTGGGGGCCGATGCCCGTCGCGGGGCGGCCCGGTCAGGCCTCGGGGTGCGCGGGCGCCTGTCGGGCACCCTCCGCTCGCGCGAGGGCGGCGTCGACGGCCGCGTCCTCCTTGGCCTTGTTGGCGCCACCCTGGGTCTTCACGATCACCCTGATCACGCCGATGAAGAACACGGCCATGACGGCCGGGGGCAGGAGCGCGGAGACGTAGTCCATGGAACCAGGGTAGCCAGCCCGCCTCAGCCGGCGACGAGGTGGTGCCGGGAGCCGGGGACGGGCGGGGCCGGCCTGCGGCGGGGGAAGACCTCGCCCGGGGTGGGGACGGGGCGCCTGGGGGCGGCGGGGACGGGCTGGGGGGCCGGTTTCTGGGCGGGCTTCTGCGCGGGTTTCTTGTCGGGCTGCTGACCGCCGGGGAGAGCGTGGAGGTGGGTGCGCGCGGCGGGCAGAGTGATGGTGACCGCGGTGGACGCCGTGGCCGCCGTGGCCGCTCCGGTCGCGGCGGCCGCCGTGGCCGCCGTGGGCCCGCAGCGGGCGAGGAGGGCGGCCGCCGCGGGGTTGCCGCGCAGGGCTCCGAGGGCGGCGAGGTCGTCCGCGCCCGGCCGGTGTCCGGCACCCAGCGCCTCGTCCAGCAGCGTGAGATAGCCGGTGACGGTGCCGGGGAGGGCGGCGCGGTACCTGGCGAGGTCGGCCACCAGGAAGGCGCGTAGCCGGGCGCTCTCCCGCATCGCCTCGTCGAGCGACCGGGCGAGGCGGAGACAGTCCTGGGCCTCCTCCGCCGAGACGGGGCTGGGGTTCAGGGCGAGGGCGAGGGCGCGCCGGAGCACACGCAGCTCCTGAGCACCGAACGCCATGCCGCCGCGGGATCCGTAGGGCGTGGGCATGCGGCGACGATACGCGCTAATCAGACAAACCTGGCATAGGGGGCGGGTGTGGCGTGGGGGCCACTCGGATGCCCGGGCCTGAGGCGTGAGCATCCGGCCCGGGCATCCGGCGTGGGCGTCCGGCGTGGGCGTCCGGCGGTGGTGCGGGTGGGCGCGTCGGCGGGCCGGGTCGGAGGCGGGCCGGAGGCGGGCCGCTTCGTCCCCGCTCCCGAACCGCCCCGCCCCGCGTCCACCCGTGCCCGTCCGCGTCCGTACACCTACATGCGGGACACGTTCCGCTCGTACACCAGGCGCAGCCCCATCAGCGTCAGCCACGGCTCGTGTTCGTCGATGACCGAGGACTCCCCCAGCACCATCGGCGCCAGTCCGCCCGTCGCGATGACCGTGACGTCGTCCGGGTCGTCGGCCAGCTCGCGGGCCATGCGGTTGACGACCCCGTCGACCTGGCCGGCGAAGCCGTAGACGATGCCGGACTGCATCGCCTCGACCGTGTTCTTGCCGATCACGCTGCGCGGCCGGGCCACCTCGATCTTGCGGAGCTGGGCGCCCTTGACGCCGAGCGCCTCGACCGAGATCTCGATGCCGGGGGCGATGACCCCGCCGATGTACTCCCCGCGCGCGCTGACCGCGTCGAACGTCGTCGCCGTACCGAAGTCCACGACGATCGCCGGGCCGCCGTAGAGCTCCACCGCGGCGACCGCGTTGATGATGCGGTCGGCGCCGACCTCCTTGGGGTGGTCGGTGAGGATCGGCACGCCCGTCTTCACGCCCGGTTCGACGAGGACCGCGGGGACGTCCCCGTAGTAGCGGCGCGTGACCTCGCGCAGTTCGTGCAGGACCGAGGGGACGGTCGCGCAGATGGCGATGCCGTCGATGCCGTCGCCCAGCTCGTCGCCGAGGAGGGGGTGCATGCCCATCAGGCCCTGGAGGAGCACCGCCAGCTCGTCGGCCGTGCGGCGCGAGTCCGTGGAGATGCGCCAGTGTTCGACGATGTCCTCGCCGTCGAAGAGGCCCAGGACGGTGTGTGTGTTGCCTACGTCGATCGTCAGCAGCATGGGATCTACTCCGCCGCTCGCAGGTCCAGGCCGATGTCCAGGATCGGGGAGCTGTGGGTGAGGGCGCCCACGGCCAGGTAGTCGACGCCCGTGGCCGCGTACGCCTTGGCGTTGTCCAGGGCGAGGCGGCCGGACGCCTCCAGGGCGGCTCGGCCGGCGACCAGGGCGACCGCCTCCTCGCACTCGTCCGGGGTGAAGTTGTCCAGGAGGATCAGGTCGGCGCCCGCGTCCACGACCTCGCGGAGCTGGTGCAGGGTGTCGACCTCGACCTCGATGGGGACGTCCGGGAAGCGTTCGCGCACGGCCTGGAAGGCCGCCGCCACGCCGCCCGCGGCCACCACGTGGTTGTCCTTGACCAGGGCCGCGTCCGAGAGGGACATGCGGTGGTTGACGCCGCCGCCGCAGCGGACGGCGAACTTCTCGAGTGAGCGCAGGCCCGGGGTCGTCTTGCGGGTGTCGCGGACCTTGGCCTTCGTGCCGTCCAGGACGTCCGCCCACGCGCGCGTGGCCGTCGCGATGCCCGACATGCGGCACAGGAGGTTCAGCGCGCTGCGCTCGGCGGTGAGGATGTCGCGGGTGCGGGTGGTGACGGAGAGGAGCTTCTGGCCCGCTTCGACGCGGTCGCCGTCCTCGACGTGGCGTTCCACCTCGAACTCGTCCGTGCAGACCACCGACATCACGGCCTCGGCGATCCTGAGGCCCGCCACCACGCCCGCCTCGCGCGCGGTGAAGTCGGCGGTGGCCACGGCCTCCTCGGGGATGGTCGCGACCGTCGTCACGTCCACGCCGCCCGCCAGGTCCTCCTGGATGGCGAGGTTCGCGAGGTCCTCGACCTCCACGGGGTCGAGTCCGGAGTCCAGCATGAGTGCCGCGAGCGCGGGGTCGAGGCCGCACTCCATGAAGGTCTCTTCGTCGGTGTCCGCGCCGCAGGCGCAGCCGTCGCCGCAGCCTCCGGTGGAGGCGAGGGGAAGATCGGGGGTGTTCACTGCTGTCACTGCTCCTGGGGACGGTGCGCCGGCTGGGGGCCATGGGTGGTCGGGGGGAATTCTGGCGTGTCCGTGGTGTGCACGGCGAGGGATCGGTCCGGGTTCAGGCGTACGACGATGTGGCGGCGCCACGTCGTGTCGTCGCGGTCCGCGTGGTCCTCGCGCCAGTGACAGCCGCGGGTCTCCTCGCGCCGCTCCGCCGCGGCGACCAGGACGCGGGCCACGCACAGGAGGTTGGTGGCCTCCCAGGTGTCGACGCCCGGCTCGGACGTCTTGCCGTTCTCGTGCAGGGCTTCGCGGGCCTCGTCGTGCAGGTGGCGCAGCTGGTCGGCGGCCCGGGTGAGGGAGCCGGCCGAGCGCAGGACTCCGGCGCCCTCGGTCATGGTCCGCTGGATCGTGAGGCGGGCCTCGGGCGGCAGGAGGGGGTGGGCCGGGTGGTCGGGGTGCTGGATGGGCGCCGGCACCCGCGCGTGGAGGGTGCCGTCCGCGTGGCCGGCCGCTATGTCCGCGGCGATGCGCTCGGCGTAGACCAGGCCTTCGAGGAGTGAGTTGGAGGCCAGGCGGTTGGCTCCGTGCACGCCGGTGCAGGCGACCTCTCCGCACGCGTACAGGCCGGCGACCGTCGTACGGCCGCGGGCGTCGGTGCGGACGCCGCCGGAGGCGTAGTGGGCGGCCGGGGCGACCGGGACCGGCTCGGTGACCGGGTCGATGCCGTGCGCGCGGCAGGCGGCGAGGATCGTCGGGAAGCGGTGCTCCCACATGTCGGCGCCGAAGTGCCGGGCGTCCAGGTACATGTGCTCGGCGCCCTGCTCCTGCATGCGGCGCGTGATGCCCTTGGCGACGATGTCGCGGGGGGCCAGTTCCGCCAGCTCGTGCTGTCCCACCATGAAGCGCACGCCGTCCGCGTCGACCAGGTGGGCGCCCTCGCCGCGTACCGCCTCCGAGACGAGGGGCTGCTGGCCCTCGGCGTCCGGGCCGAGGAAGAGGACGGTCGGGTGGAACTGGACGAATTCGAGGTCGCTCACCTCCGCGCCCGCGCGCAGGGCGAGCGCGACGCCGTCGCCCGTGGAGACGGACGGGTTCGTCGTCGCCGAGAAGACCTGGCCCATGCCGCCGGTGGCGAGGACGACGGCGGGGGCGTGGACCGCTCCCACGCCGTCGTGCTGGCCCTCGCCCATGACGTGCAGGGTGACGCCGGCGGTGCGGCCGTCGGCGTCCGTGAGGAGGTCCAGGACGAGGGCGTTCTCGATCGTGCGGATCCCGCGCGCGCGGGTGTCCGACGGCATCACGTCGTCGACCGCCTCGACCAGGGCCCGGGAGATCTCCGCACCCGTGGCGTCGCCGCCGGCGTGGGCGATGCGGCGGCGGTGGTGGCCGCCCTCGCGGGTCAGTTCCAGGCCGCCCTCGGCGGACTCGTCGAACCGCGCGCCGGTGGCGATGAGGCGGCGTACGGCGTCGGGGCCCTCGGTGACCAGGGTGCGGACCGCCTCCTCGTCGCACAGGCCCGCGCCGGCGACCAGGGTGTCGTCCAGGTGCTGCTCGGGGGTGTCGCCCTCGCCCAGGGCCGCCGCGATGCCGCCCTGCGCCCAGCGGGTGGAGCCGTCGTCGAGTCGGGCCTTGGTGACCACGACCGTCCGCAGGCCGGCCGCCTCGCAGCGCAGGGCGGTGGTGAGGCCGGCGACGCCGGAGCCGACGACGACCACGTCCGCGGCGATGGCCCAGCCGGGCGCGGGGGCGTGCAGTCGTATGCCTGTGCTGGTCACGAGGCGGCTCCGAACGTTCCGAAGGTGAGGGGGACGTTGTCGATCAGCCGGGTCGCGCCGACCCGGGCGGCGACGGCGAGAACGGCCTCGCCGGTGTGGTCGTCACCGATCTCGGTGAAGTCGGAGGGGTCGACCAGGGCGAGGTAGTCCAGCTCCAGCGGAGGGTCGGCGCGGGCCGCGTCGTCCAGTACGAGGCGGGCGGCGGCCCGGACGGCCGTGGCACTGCCCGGGGCGGACGTGGCGACGGCGTGGGCGTCGGCCGCCGCGCGGGACTCGCCCAGGGCGCTCAGCGCCTCGGCACGCGCCTGGGTGGCGGGCACTTCGCGGGCCCTCGCGCACAGCGCCTCCTGGGCCGCGTGCCGGTCCAGGCCGGCGAACAGCGCCTGGGAGAGCGCGAGGGCGGTGCGCCGCTCCCGGGTCGAGAGGTAGCGGTTGCGGCTGGACAGCGCCAGGCCGTCCTCCTCGCGCACGGTGGGGACGCCGACGATCTCCACGCCGAAGTTCAGGTCGCGGACCATGCGGCGGATCAGGGCGAGCTGCTGGGCGTCCTTCTGGCCGTAGAGGGCCAGGTCGGGGCGGGTGAGGTGGAGCAGCTTGGCGACGACGGTGAGCATGCCGTCGAAGTGGCCGGGACGGGAGGCGCCCTCCAGGCGTTCGCCCATGGGGCCGGCTGTGACGCGTACCTGGGGTTCGCCGCCCGGGTAGACCTCGTCGACGGCAGGGGCGAAGACGGCGTCCGCGCCCGCCCGTCCGGCGATCTCCAGGTCGGCGTCCAGGGTGCGCGGGTAGCGGTCGAGGTCCTCGCCGGCGCCGAACTGCAGCGGGTTGACGAAGACGGTGACGACGACCTCGCCGTCCGGGCCCACGAGGTCGCGGGCCGTGCGGATCAGGGTGGCGTGGCCGGTGTGCAGGGCGCCCATGGTCATCACGACGGCCCGGCGGCCGTGCCGCACGCGCGCGTGCAGCTCGGCGGCGGTGCGCAGCAGGTCGGGCTGGGTGGTGGTCATCGGGCGTCTCCCTCGGTGCCGTCGGTGCCGTCGGTGCCGTCGGGGTCATCGGTGCCGTCAGGGTCATCGGTGCCGGTGGTGCTGTCAGTGCGGTCGGTACTGTCGGTATCGGTGGCGCGGGTGGTGCCTTCGGGGCCGGCCGTCCCGCTCGTCCCGCCCGTCCCGTCGGCGAGTACCACGAGCAGGTCCTCGGCGAGTTCGGCTTTCAGCAGCCCGTGGTCCAGCGCCCGGTCGGCGGTCGCGCGGGCCATCGCGAGATAGCCGGCGACGGCCTGCGGGGCGTGCGCGCGCAGCTCCACGATGTGCGCGGCGACCGTGCCCGCGTCCCCGCGCGCGACGGGGCCGGTGAGGGCCGCGTCGCCGGAGCGCAGGGCGTTGTCCAGGGAGGCGCCCAGCAGCGGGCCCAGCATCCGGTCGGGAGCCTCGACACCCGCCGTGCGCAGCAGCTCCATGGACTGTGCGACCAGGGTGACCAGGTGGTTGGCGCCGAGGGCCAGCGCCGCGTGGTACAGCGGGCGCTTGTCCTCCGCGATCCACTCCGGCTCGCCGCCCATCTCGATGACCAGTGCCTCGGCGGCCAGCCGCAGTTCCTCGGGCGCGGTGACGCCGAAGGAGCAGCCGGCCAGGCGCTGGACGTCCACGGGGGCGCCGGTGAAGGTCATCGCCGGGTGCAGGGCCAGCGGCAGGGCGCCGGCCCGCAGCGCCGGGTCCAGGACCCTCGCGCCGTACCGCCCGGAGGTGTGCACGAGCAGTTGGCCAGGCCGCACCGACCCGGTCTCGGCGAGCCCCGTCACCAGGCCGGGCAGGGCGTCGTCGGGGACCGTCAGCAGGACCAGCTCGGCGCGCTGGAGGACCTCGGCGGGCGACACGAGCGGCACGTCCGGGAGCAGCTCCGCGGCACGCCGTCTGGAGGCGTCGGAGACCCCGGAGACGGCCACCGGGCGGTGTCCGGCGAGCTGGAGTGACGCGGCCAGCGCGGGGCCCACGCGTCCGGCGCCGACGACGCCTACGGTGAGCCGCGCGGGGCGGTCCTTGGGGTCTGGCTGTGGGGTTGTGTTCACGCGACGGCGGCCTTCCCGTTCCAGTCCGCTCGGGGTACCGGACGATTTCTCGTCATGTTAACGCGATTGGTTCGGGGCACGTCCGGTTGTCCACAGGCTGTGGGTCTCCGCGAGACGGCGCGGCACACCCGCACGCGCGTGGTGCACGGTGCGGGGAAACCCACGTGCCCGCTCCGACATCCGCAAGGCATGATCCAGGCATGAGCGATACGGCGGAGAAGGCGGACCAGCCCGAGCAGGCGGACCGGCCGGGGCAGGCGGATCCGCCGGAGGAGCGGAGCCGGCGGCTTCGGGAACGGCGCGTGGCCGCCCACCGCGACGCCCGGCGCGTACTCGCCAGGCCCGGGTTCAGTACGACGCTGCGCGAGCGGCTCGCCCTGCTGGACGGGGCCGACGAGCTGTACGACCTCGACGAGCCGTCCGACATGTACGGCAACGGCGTGGTGGAGGCCCTGGAGGAGAAGGTCGCCGCCCTGGTCGGCACCGAGGCCGCGGCCTTCTTCCCGACCGGCACCATGGCCCAGCAGGTGGCGCTGCGCTGCTGGGCGGGCCGTACCGGCGGCCCGGTCGTCGCGCTGCACGGGCTCAGCCATCCGGAGATGCACGAGCGCGACGCCTTCAGCCTGGTCAGCGGCTTGCGCCCGGTACGGGTGACCAGCGAGCCCCGGCTGCCGACCGCCGCCGAGGTGCGCGACTTCGAGGAGCCGTTCGGGGCACTGATGCTGGAGCTGCCGCTCAGGGAGGCCGGTTTCGTCCTGCCCACCTGGGAGGAGCTCACCGAGGTCGTCGAGGCCGCCCGGGAGCGCGACGCGGTGGTCCACTTCGACGGGGCCCGCCTGTGGGAGACCACCGTCCACTTCGGCCGTCCCCTGGCCGAGATCGCGGGCCTCGCGGACAGCGTGTACCTCTCGTTCTACAAGTCCCTCAAGGGATACGGCGGTGCGGCTCTGGCGGGCCCCCGGACGCTGATCGAGGAGGCGAAGGCCTGGCGGCACCGGTACGGCGGCGCGGTGTTCCAGCAGTTCCCGACGGTGCTGTCGGCACTGGCCGGCCTGGAGCGCGAGCTGCCCCGGCTGCCGGAGTACGTGACCCACGCGCGCGTGGTGGCCGCCGCGCTGCGGGAGGGCTTCGCGGCGGCCGGACTGCCGTGGGCGCGGGTACACCCCGAGGTGCCGCACACCCACGAGTTCCAGGTCTGGCTGCCGTACGACGCCGATGTCGTCAGAGAGGCCGCCGTCCGGCAGAGCGAGGAGACGGGGACCATGCTCTTCTCCCGGGGGTGGGACACACCGGGACCCGGGCTCGCCGTCACCGAGGTCGGGGTGGAGGAGGCGGGCCTTCGGTTGACGGCGGACGACGTGAAGACGGCGGTCGCCGACTTCGTCGCCAGGCTGGAGGACTGACCGGCCGCGCGGTCGGCCCTCCGGTCGGCTCTCGGGCCGGCTCTCCGGTCGTCCGCCCGGTCAGCCGCCCGGTCGGCCGAGGGCGCGGGGCCACAGGGACCACCACCGGCGCAGGACCCGCCGTACCCGGCCGTGCGCCGGACGGCCTGCGAGTACGGCCCCGAACCGGCGCCGCTCGTGCCACTCGCGTACGGCCCGCCGGTCGTGGGTGCCGGGCGCGGGCGGTGCGGGCTCGCCGAGCTGCCGGGCGCGGTAGGTGTCGAGGAGGTACTGCTGGGTGATGCTCATGGCGGGTCGCCTTCTCAGCCTTTTCGATGAGCGGGGGTGGAGGGTGGTGGACCGGGCTCCGCGGCTGCCCCGGTGCCTCCAGACTGCTCCGGTACGGCCCTGCCGTCGCGCCGATTGACGGCGGGCGTCAATCGGCGGCGGCGTTGTCAGTGGCGGGGTGCACCATGAGGTCATGAGCGTGCGCATCGACATCGCGGGGCTGCGGCCGGAGAGGGTCGTCGTCGTGCCCTCGCCCCTGGCCGAGCTGGGCATGGCACTGCACGCCCTGTCCGAGCCGGGGCACCACCCGGGACTGCGGGGCTGGGCGACGGGCGTGACCGCCCGGCTCGACTCGCATCTGGCCGACCGGATGTGCGAGGCCGACTTCCTGTGGCGGACCACGTTCTCGGACCTGTTCATGCCGTTCGCCGGTGTCCCGGGCCGCAGCACCCTGCCCGGCGCCACCCTCGCCGAGGATCTGGACCTGCTCGACAAGCTGTCCGACGAGCAGTTCGTGGACGCGGCGCTGGAGTTCACCTGCGCCCTGCCCTACAGCACCGGCGGGGCCTCCGCGCTCGCGGACACCGAGGTGCGCCGCCGCGCGCTGGACCTGGCCGCCGCGCGCGGACCGCAGCAGCTGCGTTTCAGCGAGCGGCTGCTGGCCGATCCGCCGCGGATCCGGGGCTGGCTGCGGCAGTTCGCGCGCGACTGCGACGAGGCGTTCTTCGCGGAGGCCTGGTCGCGGCTGCGCCACCAGCTCGCGGCGGACGCCCGCCACAAGACGGACCTGCTGCATCGCAAAGGTCTCGCCGAGGCGCTGGCCGCCGTGTCACCGGCGGTGTCGCTGGACGAGAGCGCCGCGCGGATCACCGTCGACAAGCTGGGCGACGGCCGTTCGGCGACGGCGGACGGCGGCCTTCTGCTGGTGCCGACGAGCCTGGGCTGGCCGCATCTGATGGTCCTGCACCGGCACGGCTGGCAGCCGGTGCTGCACTACCCGGTCGCCTCCCCCGAGCTGGCCTCGCCGCCTTCGGTCGAGCAGCTCACCCTGCGGATGACCGCGCTGTCCCACCCGGTCCGGATGCGGATCTGCCGTCATCTGGCCCGCAGCGCGTACACCACGAGCGAGCTGGCGCAGGCGCACGGCATGACGGCCCCGGAGATATCCCGGCACCTGGGGGTGCTGAAGAAGGCGGGCCTGATCACCACCCGCCGCCGGGGGCGGTACGTCCTGCACCAGCTGGACGTGACGGTGGTGGCCAGGCTGGGCAGCGACTTCCTGGAGGGGATACTGCGTTGAACCGACCACCGACCGCCATCGGTCACCGACCGGTCATCGGTCACCTGCCGGTCATCGGTCACCGACCGGCCAGGTCACCGGCCGCCGGACCACCGCGGGCCGACCTCGGCCGACCGCGGACCAGCGCCGGCCGATCGCTCGACCACCGTGGGAGCACCCTCAGTCGAACCGGATGTGACGCAGCCCCACGCCCGCCTGCCGCAGCCGTGTCCGCAGTGTGCCCTCGTTGTTGGGCATGAGGGTGAGGCCCGCGAGTACGGCGATCCGGTCCGCGGTCTTCGGGACGGTCGCGTGGTCCGTCCACAGGTGCTCGGCGAACTCCGGTCGGCCGAGCCGCTCCAGACAGTGGTCGAGCTGCCCCACCGCCCAGCTCTCGCGGCGCAGTCCGGCGTCCTTCCCGGCGACGTACCGCAGGACGTGCCCGAAGCCGCGCGCGTGCAGCCGCCGCAGGACGGTCTCGCGTTCGGCGAGGAGGGTGAAGTGGCGGACGTCGTGACCACGTTCGCGCAGCCGTCCGACGGTCTCGGCGAAGTGACCGGGATCGGTGACCGTCATGGGGGCGATCACCACACCGTCGTGCTTGGCGAGGGCGAGGTCGAGGACCTCCACCACGCCCTGCCGCCAGGCCGCCAGGTCCCGGAAGTCCGCCCGCAGCTCGGGCGGCAGCGTGCGGCGCAGGCCGAAGCCGACGTGCTCGGGGTCGCAGACGACGCTGCCCGGGAGCCGACGCCGTATCTCGTGTGCGGTCTGTGTCTTGCCGCCCCCGAAGGGGCCGTTGATCCACAGGAGCATGCACGTGACCCTACCGAGACGGCACCCGACACGGCACCCGTCGCGGGACCCGATGCGGTGCCCTGTCCGGGACCCGTCGGGGCACTGTCGCGGGCCCCTGTCCGATCCGTCAGCCCTGTCCGCCGCCGGCCCGCACCAGCCCGGTCTCGTAGGCCAGGACCACCACCTGCACCCGGTCCCGCAGCCCGAGCTTGGTCAGGATGCGGCCCACGTGTGTCTTCACGGTCGCCTCGGAGAGCACGAGCCGAGCCGCGATCTCCCTGTTGGACAGGCCCTGCGCGACCAGCACCATCACCTCGCGCTCGCGCTCGGTGAGCCGCTGGAGCTCCTTGTGCCGGGGCTCCTGGCCGGTGGCCGGCAGCATCGGCGCGAACCGGTCCAGGAGCCTGCGGGTGGTCGAGGGGGCGACCACCGCGTCACCGCTGTGCACGGAGCGGATCGCGGCGAGCAGCTCGCCGGGCGGCACGTCCTTGAGCATGAAACCGGAGGCACCCGCCTTCAGCGCCGAGAAGGCGTACTCGTCGAGGTCGAAGGTGGTCAGGATCAGCACCTTCGGCGCGTTCGGGTCGACACAGATCCGGCCGGTGGTCTCGACGCCGTCGAGCTTGGGCATGCGGACGTCCATCAGGACGACGTCCACGGCGGTCGAGCGCAGGACCCGGAGCGCCTCGACGCCGTCGCCCGCCTCCGCGACGACCTCCATGTCCGGCTGGGCCGCGAGCACCATCCGGAACCCGGTGCGCAGCAGCGCCTGGTCGTCGACGAGCATTACGCGGATCGCCATCGGGCCTCTTCCTTACAGGTGTCAACGCGGTACGTGCCTAGGGCACGGGTGTCAGTGTGCGGGCTTCAGCGGCAGCAGCACGCTGATGCGGAATCCTCCGCCCTGCCGCGGCCCCGCGTCCAGGGTGCCGCCGACCATGCCGACCCGCTCGCGCATGCCGATCAGGCCGTGGCCCTGACCGTCGAGGCCGCCCTCCTCGTACAGCTCGTGCGGGGCGCCCTTGCCGTCGTCCTCGACGAGCAGCCCGAGCCCGTCGTCGAAGTAGACCAGCCGCACGCTCGCACCCGTGTTCGGCCCTCCGTGCTTGCGGGTGTTGGTCAGTGCCTCCTGCACGATGCGGTACGCGGTGAGCTCGACGCCGCTGGGCAGCTGACGCGGGGTGCCCTCGACCTTGAAGTCGACGGGCAGCCCGGAGCCGCGGCACTCCTCGACGAGGTCCTCGATCTGCTGGACGTCGGGCTGCGGGACGTACTCGCCGGCCTCCTGGTGCTCTCCGGTGCGCAGCACGCCGAGCAGCCGGCGCATCTCCGCGAGCGCCTGGCGGCCGGTGGAGGAAATGGTCTCCAGGGCGTTCTTCGCCTGGTCGGGGGCGGCGTCCAGGACGTAGGCGGCGCCGTCGGCCTGCACCACCATCACGGAGACGTTGTGCGCGACGACGTCGTGCAGTTCGCGCGCGATACGGGCCCGCTCGGCGGCGACGGCGACCTTGGCCTGTGCCTCGCGCTCCTTCTCCAGCCGAGCGGCCCGCTCCTCCAGCTGCGCGAAGTAGGCGCGGCGGGTGCGGATGGAGTCGCCGAGCACCCAGGCGAGGGCGAAGGGCACCGCCTGGAAGACCATTATGGCGATGTTGTTCGCCATCCCGGTGCCTTCCATGGGCCAGCGCAGCTGGGCGACGGGCGCGGCGCACAGCCCCATGGCCAGCGCGGTCCGGGAGGCCCAGCGGGCGCCGGTCGCGGCCACGGTGTAGACGATCACCAGAAGGGCGAAGTCGGCCGGCATGGTCTGCACATCCAGCACCAGCTGTCCCAGGCCCAGGGCGGCGGCCAGCAGCAGCATCTTCTCCGGCATCCGCCGGCGCAGCGCGATCACCACGCACAGCAGCAGGACGAAGGGAACGATCAACGCCGTCGTGTCCGTCCCCCGGGCCTCCTGCTGCGGGGCCACGGACATGACGGAGATTCCGAGCAGGACAAGGGCCCAGAAACAGTCGACCCCGGCCGGGTGTCTGCGGAGGAAATCGTAGAGGCGCTGCACGTAACCCAGCGTAGGGAAGTGGGATAGGTGCAGGGGTCAACCGGAGGGCCGATCCGTATCGCCCGCGCGTACTCCGCAAGGTGGAGGCTTGGTTCTCCTGTGCGCCTAGCCTGGGCCTGTGACACGAGGGACAGCAGGGACCAGAGGGCCTTCAGAGGTGGATGAGGTCTGGCGGGGCTGGAGGGAAGCCTGCCAGGAAGCGCTCTACGGACCGGCCGGGTTCTATCGCGGGTCCGGTGCGGGGCCGGCCGCGCACTTCCGAACGTCCGTGCACGCGTCGCCGCTGTTCGCCGGGGCCGTGGCACGGCTGTTGTGCCGGGTCGACGAGGCGCTGGGGCGGCCCGCGGCACTGGACTTCGTTGACATGGCGGCCGGGCGGGGCGAACTGGCCGCCGGGGTGCTGGCCGCGCTGCCCGCCGTCGTGGCCGCCCGCACGCGCGTGTACGCCGTCGAGGTCGCGGGCCGCCCCGAGGGGCTGGACCACCGGATCGAGTGGCTCGCCGAGCCGCCGCACGGGGTGACGGGGCTGCTGTTCGCCAACGAGTGGCTGGACAACGTGCCGCTGGAGGTGGCGGAGGTGGACGCCACGGGCGTGGCGCGGCGGGTGCTCGTCCGGGACGACGGGACCGAGCGGCTCGGGGAGCCGGTGACCGGAGCGGAGGCCGAGTGGCTGGCGCGATGGTGGCCGCTGCCCGGCGAGGAGGGGCTGCGGGCCGAGATCGGGCTCCCGCGGGACGCCGCCTGGGCGTCCGCCGTGGCGGCCCTGGACAGGGGTCTCGCCGTGGCCGCCGACTACGCGCACACCGTGGACGCCCGCCCGCCGTTCGGGACGCTCACCGGCTTCCGGGAGGGGCGGGAGACGTCACCGGTGCCGGACGGGTCGTGCGACATCACCGCGCATGTCGCGCTGGACGCGTGCGCGGCGGCCCACAGCGCGAGGCGCGCGACGGCCGACAGGACGAGTGCGGCGGACCACAGCGCGAGGTGCGCTCCGGAGTGCACGCCCCCTGATGCGCTGATGCGCCCCCAGCGGGAGGCTCTGCGCGCCCTCGGGGTGACCGGCGCACGCCCTCCGCTCGCGCTGGCCTCCACCGACCCGGCGGCGTACGTACGCGCCCTGGCGGGCGCCTCGGAGGCCGCCGAGCTGATCGCGCCGGGCGGGCTCGGTGGGCTGGGCGACTTCGTGTGGCTGCTCCAGCCGGTGGGCGCCGTCGACGCCGCCGCGCTACTTGTCGATGTCCCCGACCACGAAGAACAGTGACCCCAGGATCGCCACCATGTCCGAGACCAGCGTCCCGGGCAGCAGCTCCGCCAGCGCCTGGATGTTGTTGTACGACGCCGAGCGCAGCTTCAGCCGGTACGGGGTCTTCTCGCCCTTGCTGACCAGGTAGTAGCCGTTGATGCCGAGCGGGTTCTCGGTCCACGCGTACGTGTGGCCCTCGGGTGCCTTCAGCACCTTCGGGAGCCGCTGGTTGATCGGCCCGGGCGGCAGCTCGGCCAGGCGGTCCAGACAGGCGTCGGCGAGGTCGAGGGCGTTGTGCGTCTGCGCCAGGAGGCACTCGAAGCGGGCGAGGCAGTCGCCGTCGGTGCGGGTGACGACCTTCAGGGTGTCCTGGAGTTCGCCGTAGGCGAGGTACGGCTCGTCGCGGCGCAGGTCGAAGTCGACGCCGGAGGCGCGGGCGATCGGGCCGCTGACCCCGTAGGCGTGCACGGCCTCGGGGCTCAGAACGCCCACCCCGCGCGTGCGCCCGCGGAAGATCTCGTTGCCGAGCACCAGGTCGTCGAAGACGTCCATGCGCGAGCGCACGGCCTCGACGGCACCGCGCGCGCGGGTGGCCCAGCCGGCCGGCACGTCCTCCTTGAGACCGCCGACGCGGTTGAACATGTAGTGCATACGCCCGCCGGAGACCTCCTCCATGACGTTCTGGAGGACCTCCCGTTCCCGGAAGGCGTAGAAGACCGGGGTGATGCCGCCCAGCTCCAGTGGGTACGACCCCAGGAACATCAGGTGGTTCAGCACCCGGTTCAGCTCCGCGAGCAGCGTCCGCGTCCACACCGCGCGCGTGGGGACCTCCATGCCGAGCATCCGCTCCACGGCGAGGACCACGCCCAGCTCGTTGGAGAACGCCGACAGCCAGTCGTGGCGGTTGGCGAGCACGATGATCTGACGGTAGTCCCGGGCCTCGAACAGCTTCTCCGCGCCGCGGTGCATGTAGCCGATCACCGGCTCCGCGCTCACGACGCGCTCGCCGTCCAGGACGATCCGCAGCCGCAGCACGCCGTGCGTGGACGGATGCTGGGGCCCGATGTTGAGCACCATGTCGGTGCTCTCCGCGGCGCCGCCGATGCCGACCGTGGTCTCCGTCGTAGGAGTCATGCGCACAGTCTCCCCTACGTACGCTGATCTCATGGAGACGGGGAGCCCTGACGACACGGGCACGGCGGGCGCGGCGAAGGCGGCTCAGGCATCGCGGGACGAACCGGCGTGGACGGGGCTGCCGCCCGGTCTGCTGCGGATGCGACGGCTGTTGCTGGTGGTGTGGGTGGGCCTGCTCACGCTCGCCGCGGGCGTGCTGCCCTGGCTGTTCCTGGGGCCCTTCTGGGCCGCCCTGGCCCTGTTGCCGCTGGCTCTCATGGCGTGGGGCTGGGTGATGCTGGAGCGCAACTGGCGCTCCTGGCGGTACGCCGAGCGCGCCGACGACCTGCTGATCAGCCGGGGCGTGCTGTGGCGGGAGGCGACCGTCGTCCCGTACGGGCGGATGCAACTGGTAGAGGTGACCTCCGGGCCGGTCGAGCGCCACTTCGGCCTGGCCAGCGTGCAACTGCACACGGCCGCCGCCGCGACCGACGCGACCATCCCGGGCCTCGACCCGGCCGAGGCGGAACGCCTCCGCGACCGGCTCACCGAGCTGGGCGAAGCCCGATCGGCGGGGCTGTGACGACGCCCGGGGCGGAGAACGGGCCGCCGGAGAACGGGCCGCCGGGACACGGCGCGCCGGCACACGGCCCTCGGAAGTCCGGTGACGGCGTGCCCGCAGCCGGGGGCGGCACGACCGCAGCCGGGGACGGCGCGACCGGAGCCGTGGCCAAGGACGGTGTGGCTGGGACGGGGAGCGGCGTGGCTCGGTCCGGAGACGGCGCTGCCCGGCCCGGGCCCGGTGTCATCGAGCGGCGATTGCACCCCATAACGCCGTTGCGGCGCGCCTGGGCCCCGGTCGCCGTACTGGTCGGTTGGGCCGTGCACGACCCCGACCAGGCACAGCGCCAGCTGTCGCGTCTGACCACGACCACGCTGCTGGTCGGAGTCGCCGTACTGATACCGGCCGCCGCCCTGTACGGCTTCCTGACCTGGTGGTTCACTCACTTCGCGGTGACCGACACCGAGCTGCGCATCCGTACCGGACTGCTGTTCCGGCGCACCGCGCACATCCGGCTCGAACGGGTCCAGGCCGTCGACGTCACCCAGCCGCTGCTCGCCCGCGTCGTGGGGGTCGCCAAGCTCAAACTCGACGTCATAGGAACCGGCAAGAAGGACGAACTGGCCTTCCTGGGCGCTGACGAGGCACGTGCGCTGCGGGCCGAGCTGCTCGCGCGCGCGGCCGGCCTCGCGCCCGAGACGGCGGCCGAGGTCGGCGAGGCGCCGTCCCGGCAGCTGCTGCGCGTGCCGCCCGGCGTACTCGCCGTCTCGCTGCTGCTGACCGGCGCGACCTGGGGCACGCTGATCGCCGCCCTCGTCGTACCGACGCTGCTGTGGCTGGCCACCCACAACCTGTGGACGGTGCTGGCGACCGCGCTGCCCCTGCTGGGCGCCGCGGGCGCGAGCGGCGCGGGCAGGTTCGTCGGGGAGTACGACTGGACGGTGGCCGAGTCCCCGGACGGGCTGCGCCTCGACCACGGACTGCTGGACCGCGCGCACGAGACGGTGCCGCCGGGCCGGGTGCAGACGGTGCGGATCGTGGAGCCGTTGCTGTGGCGGCGGCGCGGCTGGGTGCGGGTGGAGCTGGACGTGGCCGGTTCGTCGAACTCCGTGCTCCTGCCGGTCGCCCCGCGTGAGATCGCCGAGTCGGTCGTCGCCCGCGTACTGCCCGGGGTGAGGGTGCCGACGGCCGCGGAGCTGTCCCGCCCGCCGCGGCGGGCCGCGCGCTGCCGGCCGCTGTGGTGGCGCGGCTACGGTCTCGCCGTCACCGACACGGTGTTCGCCGCACGGTACGGGCTGCTGCGCCGCAGCCTGGCGCTGGTGCCGCACGCCAAGGTGCAGAGCGTCCGCCGCACGCAGGGTCCCTGGCAGCGGGCGCTGCGGCTGGCCGACGTACGGGTGGACACGGGGGCGAACAAGACCGTGACCGCGCGGCTGCGCGACGCCGACGAGGCGGCGGAGCTGCTGCGGGCGCAGGCGGAACGGTCCCGGACCGGACGGCGGGACGCACTGCCGGACCGGTGGATGGCCTGATCCCGCCGGCCGCCGCCTGCCGCCGACGCCTGCCGGTACGCACCGGCAGGCGTCAGGACACCGCGCTGCGCAGGCCCTGCACGTCGATCTGCTCCGTCTCGTCGTGGGCCGTCAGGTCGATCACCTGGCCCACCCCCCGGGACTCCTCGCCGGCCGGCTTGAAGGCGGCCTCCGCCTCGGCCTTGTGCACCGCGAGGGCCTCCTGGCCGACCACGTCGGCGAGGTCCTCGTTCTGAACGGTCTCCAGGGTGTCGGGCGACGACGCCCCGTCCTCCGCGTTCTTCGTGCCGAAGAAGTCGAAGTCGCCCTCGACCACCGGACGCCGCGCCGAAGCCGTCGGTACGACGGCCACCGCGGTCGGCACCGTGAAGTGGCCGGTGGTCTGCCGGGTGGGCTGGTCGGGACGGTCGGCCTGGTCGGGACGGTCGGCCTGGTCGGCCTGGTACGGCTGCGCGGGGCGCTCTCCGGACTGCTCGGACTGGGTCGTCGGAGAGGCGGCGGCGGTGCGCTCGTGCCCGTCGGCCGCCTCGGGCTTCCCCTGCCCCTTCCCCTCGCCCTGCCCCTGGGCCTCGTCCTCCCGCGCGGCCTCGGGCGCCCCCGCGCTCTCACCGCCGCCGTCGCCACCACCGTCTCCGTCGTCGCCGTTCCCGTCGTCGCCGTTCCCGTCGTCGCCCCCGTCGGAGTCACCGGAGTCGCCGGAGCCGTCGGTGCCGTCCGAGTCGCTGCCGTCCGGGCCCGCGGGCGCGCCCTCGTCGAGCCGCGCCAGTGCCGCGTTCGCCCGCAGGAACAGCCGGGAGCCCGCGGGAGAGAAGACGGCGGGAATCTCCTCGGCACTCTCCGTGTGCTCCCCGCTCTCCGCCTTCTCCGCGCTCTCCGCCTTCTCCGCGCTCTCGGTGGTCCCCTCGGCGATCTCATCGGTGGCGGTCGAAGGGCCTTCTGCCCGGGTCTCCTCCGCCGGGGCCGGTCGCGCCGCCGGCAGCGCGGGCGCCTGCGGCACGGCCTCGATCTCCAGCAGGCGGCGGCCCTCCAGCGCGCTGGCGCGCTCGGTCTCCGCCGTGGCGTAGCGCCGCAACAGGGCGGCGTGCTCGTTGCGCAGTCCCGCCAGCTCCGTGCGCTTCGCCCGCAGCCGGTGCTCCAGTTTCACGCGCAGCTCGCGCGACTCCTCGAGGTCGGACTCCAGTTCGGCGACCCGTTCCTCGTAACGCCACTCGTCGCTCGCACGCGCGCGCGTGAGGTCGGCGACGCGCCTGCCGGCCTGAGTGTCCCAGTGACGCATGACGACCGCGCCGACGACGGCCGTCACCGCGGCGGCCGCGGCCAGGACACGCAGGATCAGCGCTTCGCTGAACACCCAGGGGCCGAGCGCGCAGACGACGGAGACGCCTGCGATCGCCGACGGAGGAAGCAGCCTGTGCAGGGGCGGGGAATGGCGGTGACGTCCACGTGGCATGGCCAGAAACTTACCGCGCGTAGGCGAATCTTGGCGCCCCGCCCCGTAAAAACACTCCCGTCTCAGATGTGTTCACACGACATCACAAATCCACATACCCATCGACGGGGGAATTACTTCAAGATCATTTCAACGGCTCCCCGCCATCTCCCGCCGATCCGTCCGTCACTCCGTCCGCCGGACCACCCACCGGACCACCCACCGGATCGCCTGCCGGATCGCCTGCCGAACCGCCTGTGGGGCTGTCCGCCTGGCCTCCCGCCCGGTCGCTCCCCGGGCCGTCGAGCCGGCCGCCGAGCCACTGGAGCGTCGCGGGAATCTCGCGGCGCCAGGTATTGAAGTTGTGCCCGCCGCTTTCCAGAATGATCGACGAGATACGCGTCGGCTTCCTGTCCTTCACGCGCTCGATGAACTTCAGCGTGTCCTTGTAGTTCGTCTCGCCGGACTTGCTGCTGGTGACGAGCAGTGAAGTGCGGGGCGCGGGCATGTTCTTGAGATACCACCACAGGTCGGCCCTCTTCCTCCGTCCCTCGTCGCCCTGGAAGAGGTCGCCCGTGGTGGGGTCGCTGGGCGCGTCGTAGTACGCGGAGAGGCCGGCTCCGGCGGCGTACACGTCGGGGTGGTGCAGGGCGAGTTTCAGGGCGCAGTAACCGCCGGTCGAGTTGCCCACGACGCCCCAGCTTCCCGGCCCCCGGTGCACGCGGTAGTGGGCGCTCACGGCCTGCGGGAGATCCTTCGCGAAGAACGTCTCCGTCCGCGGGCCACCCGGCACGTCCACGCACTCCGTGTCGCGCGGTGGTGCCACCGTGGGCCTCAGCATCACCAGGATCATCGGCCGCATCCGGCCGGCCCTGGCCAGGTCGAGCGCCGTGCGCGGATAGCGGAGCTTGTCCACCAGCGCCTCGGCCGTCCCCGGGTAACCGGTCAGGACGACGGCCGCGGGGAACGTACGGCCACGGTGCCGCTCCTGGAAGTACTCCGGCGGCAGGTAGACGTACGCGGGCGTCGCGATGCGCGTCGTACGGCCGACGACCCGTATCTCCTGGATCCGGCCGGCGGCCTCCGGTCGCGTCCCGCCCGCCTGGGTGACCCGCCGGTCACCGACGACCCGGAGGGCACCGCCGGCGCCGTCGGCCGGGTGGCCGGCCGAGTGGTCGACGACCACGCCCTGGCCGTTCTCCCGGCCGAACAGGTCGGCCCAGCTGCCGTAGAAGCCGAAGGACCGGTTGGCGACCAGTCCCACCGCGGCGAAGACCGCCAACTGGGTGGCGAGCAGCAGGCCCACCCGTCCGATGACGGCCCGCCAGGTCCGCCGGGCCAGCCGTGGCCACAACCACACCGTGCCGGCGAACAGCAGCACACCGGACAGGACCGCCAGCGCCAGCACCTTGTTGCTCGTGAGACCCATGCGTCGCTACCCGCCTGCGCTTTCCGTGTGTCCGTTCGGGCTGTCCGACCGGGGGAGTGAACCTCTGCCGCCAACACACCGTCCTAGAGGGCGCAATGTCGCCGGATGCCCGAAACGGGCCCGGATCCACGGTCTCTCGCAGAACTACAGGTGCGATGTCTGTCAGGACAGATGAGGAAATGTCGGGCCGGGTTCCGACGAAGCCCACCAGCGGACATCGAGTGCCGCGCGGCCCTCGTCCGGAGGCCGTGCCCCTCCTCGTCGGCCGCGCCTGCGCGCTCGTCGGCCTGCTGGACATCGCAGCCGGTGTCTTCCCCCGGTTCCGGCACAGCCGTATGCACGCCCTCGCCGAGGTACTGCCCGGCGCGTTCGGACCGTTCGCGGCGGCGCTCTCGCTCGGCGCCGGGGTGCTGTTGCTGCTGCTCGCCCACGGACTGAAGCGCCGCAAACGCCGTGCGTGGCGGGCGGCCGTGGCCCTGCTGCCGCTCGGCGCCGTCGCGCAGTTCACCTACCGGCACTCGCTCACCGGGGTGCTGATCCCGGTCGCGCTGCTCTGGCTCCTGCTGCGGCACCGGGACCAGTTCGCGGCCCTGCCCGACCCGCGCAGCCGGTGGCGAGCACTCGCCAACCTCGTACTGATGGGTGCCGGTTCCCTCGTCCTCGGGCTGGGCGTCGTCAACGCCCACCCCCGCCACATCGTCGGCGAGCCGAGCCTGGCCGACCGCCTCACCCATGTCCTGTACGGCCTGTTCGGAGTCGAGGGCCCGGTCGACTACCGGGGCACCACCTCCTGGACGGTGGCCTTCTCCCTCGGCGCCCTCGGCCTGCTCACCGCCGTCACCACCGTCTACCTGGCCTTCCGCCCCGAACATCCCGCCGCGCGTCTCACCGAGGACGACGAGGCCCGGCTGCGCGCCCTGCTGGCCAAGCAGGGCGGCCGGGACTCCCTCGGACACTTCGCGCTGCGCCGCGACAAGGCCGTGGTCTTCTCCCCCAGCGGCAAGGCCGCGGTCACCTACCGCGTCGTCTCCGGCGTCATGCTCGCCAGCGGCGACCCGATCGGCGACGTCGAGGCCTGGCCGGGCGCCATCGAGCGCTTCATGGACGAGGCCCGCGCCCACTCCTGGACACCCGCCGTCATGGGCTGCTCCGAGACCGGTGGCGAGGTGTGGACCCGCGAGACCGGGCTCGACGCCCTCGAACTGGGCGACGAGGCGGTGGTGGACGTCGCGGATTTCTCCCTGGCCGGCCGCTCGATGCGCAACGTGCGCCAGATGGTCAAGCGCATCGAGCGCGCCGGTTACGAGACCCGCGTACGGCGCGTGGCTGACCTCGGCGACGCCGAACTGGACCGCGTCCGCCGCGCCGCCGACGCCTGGCGCGGCACCGACAACGAGCGCGGCTTCTCCATGGCGCTGGGCCGCGTCGGTGATCCCGCCGACGGGGACTGCCTGATCGCCACCGCGCACCGGGCGGACGAGCGACCGGGTGAGTACGGCGACCTGAGGGCGATCCTGCACTTCGTCCCGTGGGGCACCGACGGCGTGTCCCTGGACCTGATGCGCCGCGACCGCTCGGCCGACCCCGGCATGAACGAGCTGCTGATCGTGGCAGCGCTCCAGGCCGCGCCGAAGCTGGGCATCGCGCGCCTCTCGCTGAACTTCGCCATGTTCCGCGCGGCGCTCGCGCGCGGCGAGAAGATCGGTGCGGGCCCGGTGCTGCGGGCCTGGCGCGGACTGCTGGTCTTCCTGTCCCGGTGGTTCCAGATCGAGTCCCTGTACAAGTTCAACGCCAAGTTCCGCCCCCGCTGGGAACCGCGCTTCGTCGTCTACCGCGCCTCCGCCGACCTGCCCCGCATCGGCTTCGCCGCCATGCAGGCCGAGGGCTTCGTCACGCTCGCGCTGCCGCTGCCGCGGTTCCTGCGCCGCCGGGCGCCCTCGCAACGACCGTGCCCGCACCGGGTGACCGAGCCGGGGGCGCGGGCGGCGTGACCGCCGGTGCCGCGCCTGCACGGTGTCGAGAGCCCCAGGCGTTCGCGGACACCGCTCGACGAGCCCCGGGGTGCGTGGCAGCGGGGGCGGGCGGCACCGCCCGGCGCCCCGGACGCCTCCAGACCGCCCCGGACGCCTCCAGGCCGCCACGGACGCCCCCGGGCCTCCACGGATGCCCCCGGCCCGCCGCAGGCGCCCCGCCAACTGCGCCTACGCTGAACACATGAGCAAGCAGACCGGCCGCCGCCACCTCGCGGGACTGACCGTATGGGACCGCTGCGCGGTCATGGGGGTCGTCAACGTCACCCCCGACTCCTTCTCCGACGGCGGCCGCTTCTTCGACACCACGGCCGCCATCAAGCACGGCCTCGACCTGGTCGCCCAGGGCGCCGACCTGGTGGACGTCGGTGGCGAGTCCACCCGTCCCGGCGCGTCCCGCGTCGACGAGGACGAGGAGCTCAGGCGGGTGGTCCCGGTCGTGCGCGGTCTGGCCTCCGAAGGCGTCACGATCTCCGTCGACACGATGCGCGCCTCGGTCGCCGAGCAGGCTCTCGCGGCCGGTGCCGCCCTGGTCAACGACGTCAGCGGCGGTCTCGCCGACCCCCGGATGATCCCGGTCGTCGCCGACGCCGACGCGCCCTTCGTCGTCATGCACTGGCGCGGCCTCCTGGAGGGCGGCAACGTCAGGGGCACCTACGACGACGTGGTCACCGAGGTCATGGACGAGCTCCGCGCGCGCGTGGAGGCGGTTGTCGCGGGCGGTGTCGCCCCCGACCGCGTCGTCGTCGATCCCGGCCTCGGCTTCTCGAAGGACGCCGAGCACGACCTCGTACTCCTGGCCCACCTGGACCGTCTGCTCGGCCTCGGCCATCCGCTGCTCGTCGCCGCCTCCCGCAAGCGGTTCCTCGGCCGGGTACTCGCCGGACCGGGCGCCGCCCCGCCTCCCGCGCGCGAGCGCGACGCGGCCACCGCCGCCGTCTCCGCGCTCGCGGCGCACGCCGGCGCGTGGGCCGTACGCGTGCACGAGGTGCGCGCCACAGCCGACGCCGTACGGGTCGCGCGCGCCGTCGAAGGAGCACGCACAACGGACCAGAGCACACGCCGGGACACAGGCCGATCCCCAGGCACAGATACAGGCACAGATACAGGCGCAGGCACAGGCACCCGCCAGGACACCGGCACGGAAGGCCCCCGGTGAACGCCCCCCACATCGACGTCGAACAGGTCGAGGCCGCCAACACCGCCTTCTACGAGGCACTGGAGCAGGGCGACTTCGAGAAGGTGTCCGAGTCCTGGCTCACCCCGTCCGACCTGGGCGTCGACGAGTCGTACCACGACCCGGCGGACGCCGGCGTGGTCTCCTGCGTGCATCCCGGCTGGCCGGTGCTGACCGGCCGCGGCGAGGTCCTCCGCTCCTACGCGCTGATCATGGCGAACACCGACTACATCCAGTTCTTCCTCACCGACGTGCACGTCTCCGTGACCGGCGACACCGCCCTGGTGACCTGCACCGAGAACATCCTCAGCGGCGGCCCCGCCCCCGAGGGCGGCGACGAGCTGGGCCCGCTCGTCGGCCAGCTCGTGGTCGCCACCAACGCGTTCCGGCGCACGCCCTCCGGCTGGAAACTCTGGTCGCACCACGCCTCCCCCGTGCTCGCCGAGACCGATGACGAGGACGGCGAGGACACACCTCCCTGACCCGCGGGACCATGAAGTGGTTGGAATCACGGACCGGCGGGTATAGGCGGCTACCAACCCGTGATCCACCGGGGCCGCCAGGGCGAACACCGGGTGAATCCTCCTGGCGTGCGCCCGCCCCCACACCCCCCGTGGCCCGGCACTGCCGGTGCTCGCGGGTAGATTCGACTGAAGCCGGTGTACCGCCCGCACGCGGTACGGACCGGCCGAGACCGACGACTGCAGGAGTGATTCGCGTGGATCGTGTCGCGCTGCGCGGCCTGAAGGCCCGCGGGCACCACGGTGTGTTCCCCAAGGAACGCGAGGACGGCCAGACCTTCCTCGTGGACATCGTCCTGGGCCTGGACACCCGACCGGCCGCGGCCGACGACGACCTGGCGAAGACCGTGCACTACGGCATCGTGGCCGAGGAGGTCGTGGCCGTGGTCGAGGGCGAGCCCGTCAACCTGGTCGAGACGCTCGCCGAGCGCATCGCCCAGGTCTGTCTGAAACACGAAGGGGTCGAGGAGGTCGAGGTCTGCGTCCACAAGCCGGACGCGCCGATCACCGTCCCCTTCGACGACGTGACCGTCACCATCATCCGGAGCCGTGTATGAGCGCCCCCTTCACCAAAGGTCCGAGCGACCCGACCGTACAGCCGGTGCCCGCCTCCGTCATCGAGCAGGTCGACGCCGCCGACACCACGCTGTCCAACCCCAAGCGCGCGGTGATCGCCCTCGGCGCCAACCTCGGCAACCGCCTGGAGACCCTCCAGGGCGCCATCGACGCCCTGGAGGACACCCCGGGCGTGCGCGTCAAAGGGGTCTCGCCGGTGTACGAGACGGAGCCGTGGGGCGTCGACCCCGACAGCCAGCCCTCGTACTTCAACGCGGTCGTGATCCTCAAGACCACCCTGCCCCCGTCCTCCCTGCTGGAGCGGGCGCACGCCGTCGAGGAGGCCTTCCACCGCGTCCGCGACGAGCGCTGGGGCCCGCGCACACTCGACGTCGACATCGTCGCCTACGCCGAGGTCGTCTCCGACGACCCGCAGCTCACGCTCCCCCACCCGCGCGCCCACGAACGCGCCTTCGTGCTCGCCCCCTGGCACGACGTGGACCCCGGGGCCCAGCTGCCGGGACACGGTCCGGTGGCCGACCTCCTGGCCTCCGTCACCCGGGAGGGCGTCGCGCCCCGCGCCGACCTGGAACTCCGGCTGCCCGAGTAGTCGTTAAGGTCGACAAGGTCAGGACGACCACGCAGGGGAACCGAAGGGACACCGGGACACCGTGAAAGAGTTGCGCATCAGGGTGCTGGCCGGCGTGTTCGTCGTCGCGGGGATCCTGTCCTGGGCGGGCGCCCGCCTGTGGAACTCGATCGGGAGCCTCCCGAGCGTCCCTCTGGCCGCCCCCGTCGTGCTCGCCCTGATCGCCGTGATCCTGCTGGCCACGGCGCTCTCGCTCCGTACCCGCCTGAAGGCCCAGCGGGACCGGGTCCAGGGCGCCAAGGGCGTCGACCCGATGATGGCGGCACGCGCGGTCGTCTTCGGCCAGGCCAGCGCGCTGGTGGCGGCCCTCGTCGCCGGGATGTACGGCGGCATGGGCGTCTTCCTTCTGGAGTACCTCGACGTCCCGGCCCGCCGCGACCAGGCGTTCTACGCCGGCTTCTCGGTCGTGGCGGGCATCGGCGTCATAGCGGCCGCGATCTTCCTGGAGCGCGTCTGCAAGCTCCCTGAGGACGACGACGAGGACACCCCGGGCGCTGCCTCGGCAGCCTGACCCGTCGCCCCCCTGCCCCCACCGCGACACCGGCCCGGGGCGCCACCCATCCGCAAAAGGGACGCTCGTCGGCGGAGTCACGTCCGTCGGCAACGTAACGCCCGACGGCAGAGGCACACTCATCGGCGAAATGACGCCCGCCGGCAGAGTCACGCCCGTCGGCGCCGGCCCGTCGGGCTTCGTCCGGCGTCAGCGCGCCATGATCAGGCTCATCGCCTCGTTGCGCGTGGCGACGTCGCGCAGCTGGCCGCGCACCGCCGAGGTGATGGTCTTCGCGCCGGGCTTGCGGATGCCGCGCATCGACATGCACATGTGCTCGCACTCCACGACGACGATCACGCCGCGCGGCTCGAGGATCTCCATCAGGGAGTCCGCGACCTGCGTGGTGAGACGTTCCTGCACCTGCGGGCGGCGGGCGTAGACGTCCACGAGCCGGGCCAGCTTGGACAGGCCGGTGATCTTGCCGTTGGTGGACGGGATGTAGCCGACGTGCGCCACGCCGCGGAACGGCACCAGGTGATGCTCACAGGTCGAGAACACCTCGATGTCCTTCACCAGGACCATCTCGTCGTGCCCGAGGTCGAACGTCGTCGTCAGCACATCCCCGGGCTCCTGCCACAGACCCGCGAATATCTCCTTGTACGCCCGCGCCACCCGCCCGGGCGTCTCCCTCAGACCCTCGCGGTCCGGGTCCTCGCCGACCGCGATGAGCAGCTCGCGTACGGCGTTCTCGGCCCGCTTCTCGTCGAACTCGCCGATCTGGCCCTCGCCGTCCAGCGTCACGGGGTCGGTCATCTGGTGCCTCGTTCCTGTCCTGTCCTGCGGTCGGCATACATTCCGGGCCTGGTGGGGCCGCCGGGAGTGGCTGGGTCAGCTCTCCGGACGGTCCTCCGGGGCTCGTTCCGGAGCCGGGGCCGGCGC